>NZ_JBEBMF010000007.1:0-2523 GCF_040081925.1 Mesorhizobium quangtriensis | reverse complement strand
TGCACGAACCCGCTTCGCGGGAGGGGCGCCTTGGCCTGAGATGGCGTAGTATTCGTAGCCTTTGAGCAGGTGGCGGCGGGCGAGCCGACCATGGAGTTCCCTTCAACTAGAGGAACTCGCCATGGCTACCCCGTCGACCGATGCACCTATCTCGCCGCTTCGCCAGCGCATGCAGCACGACATGCTCATGCGGGGTCTCGGCTCCCACACGCGGCAGGACTACGTTCGTCACGTCCGGCGCTTCGTCGCGTTTATCGGCCGCTCACCCGACACCGCGACGCCGGAGGATATCCGCCGTTTCCAGCTGGATCAGCATGAGAATGGCGTAGGGCCTGCCACCATCAACAGCACTGTCTCGGCGCTGCGGTTCCTGTTTCTGGTGACACTGCAGCGCCGGGATCTGTCACGCGCGTTGGTGATCACCCGCTATCACCGCGAGCTTCCGGATGTGCTCAGCGTGGAGGAAGCGGGGCGGCTGCTCGAAGCCGTACCCGGCCTCAAGTACAAGGCCGCGCTCGGTGTTGCGTATGGCGCGGGTCTGCGCGTGTCCGAGGTCGCCCACCTCAAGGTCGATGACGTCGACTCGGGACGCATGCTGCTCCGTGTCGAGCAAGGCAAGGGCCGCAAGGATCGCAATGCGATGCTCTCGCCGCAGCTCCTGGAACTGCTGCGGCTGTGGTGGCGCGAAGGCAGGCGGCGCGGGGTCATGCTTCCGCATGGCTGGCTGTTCCCTGGCCGTAGCCGCACCGATCCGGTCTCGTCGCGGCAACTGCACCGCGCCGTCCAGGAGGCCGCCGAGGTCGCCGGCATCCGCAAGCGGGTCAGCCCGCACACGCTGCGTCACAGCTTCGCCACCCACCTGCTCGAACAGGACGTCGATATCCGCGTCATCCAGGTGCTGCTCGGCCACAGCAAGCTTGAGACGACCGCTCTCTACGCCAAAGTCTCGACCCGGACGATACACGCTGTCACCGGGCCGCTCGACCGGCTGATGGCGCTGATGGAGGGCAAGACGCCGCCCGGCTGAACCGTGCGCGCCTCGATCGAGGTCGCCGACATCTTCCGCTCAGCAGGGCCTACGTATCGGGCCGCTCATGCCGGGCATCTGAGCCTCGCCCAGCTCAAGGTCATGTCGGCAATCGAGAATTGCCGCACCGCGGCTCTCGGCGGTCACATCGAGGCCTGCGAGGACTGCGGCCAGTGGCGCATCGCCTACAACTCCTGCCGCAACCGGCACTGCCCGAAGTGCCAGGGCGGGGCGGCGCGGACGTGGCTTGCCGAGCGCGAGGCCGACCTGCTGCCGGTCGGATACTTCCACGTCGTGTTCACGTTTCCGGCCGAGGTCGCCGACATTGCGTTCCAGAACAAGGGGCTGGTCTACGACCTTTTGTTCAAGGCGGCGTCGGAGACGATGCTGACGATCGCTGCTGATCCCAAGCATCTCGGCGCGCGCATCGGCATCACCGCCGTGCTCCACACCTGGGGGTCGGCGATGACCCACCATCCGCACGTGCACATGATCGTGCCCGGCGGCGGCATCGCGCCTGACGCAAGCCGCTGGATATCTTCACGCCCAGCCTTCCTGCTTCCCGTGCGCGTGCTCGGCAAGCTGTTCCGCCGCCTGTTTCTCACCCGACTGGTCGCTCTGCACGACGCTGGCAGGCTAACCTTCTTCGGCGCTCTTGCTCATCTCGCCGACCGCCGAGCATTCCTGCGTCACCTGGCTCCTGTTCGGACAAAGCGCTGGGTCGTCTACGCCAAGGCGCCGTTCGCCGGACCGGAAGCGGTGCTCGCCTACCTGTCGCGCTATACCCACAGGGTGGCGATCTCGAACAGTCGCCTGATCGCCTTCGACGAGAATAGCATCACCTTCCGCTACAAGGACTACCGTCGCACCGGAACCGATCGCCAGCAGGTGATGGCGCTCGCGGTCGACGAGTTCATCCGCCGCTTCCTGCTCCATGTCCTGCCGCGCGGATTCCACCGCATCCGGCATTACGGCCTACTCGCCGGCTCGGCCCGTAAGGCCAGCCTCGCGCTGGCGCGCGAACTCCTGGATGTCGCACCGCCCCCCGATGCTGACGCAACGGGCGAACCGGACGACTACCGCCCGCCATGCCCCTGCTGCGGCGGACGCATGATCGTCATTGAGGTGTTCGAACGCTGGAGGCAGCCGCGTGGACCGCCAGACGCAGCGGCGACGAACCGGGAGACCGCTCCATGACCCGGCATGACCTGGTCCTGGCATCAGCCGGAGGCTTCCCGCCGCCGGCAACGTGGCGACGCACGTCCATGGTGACTATCGCTGCCGAAAGGGTCGCGACGAGTCGGGTGCAGGGCCGACAACACCGCGCGGCGGCGCAAAGAAGCCTTCAGTCCGCGTCCATCCTCACGCTCCCCAGTGGCAGTCGCGCCATCGCCGACATCGGCCGCACATCGAAATCCCCATAGCCATCGACCGTGGCCCGCGGCTTCCTGCATGAGAGGCTTTCGTACGCCTGCCGGCACCCGAAACCCTTCGCC
>NZ_JBEBMF010000006.1:0-38674 GCF_040081925.1 Mesorhizobium quangtriensis | reverse complement strand
GGCCGACAACACCGCGCGGCGGCGCAAAGAAGCCTTCAGTCCGCGTCCATCCTCACGCTCCCCAGTGGCAGTCGCGCCATCGCCGACATCGGCCGCACATCGAAATCCCCATAGCCATCGACCGTGGCCCGCGGCTTCCTGCATGAGAGGCTTTCGTACGCCTGCCGGCACCCGAAACCCTTCGCCGTTGCGGTCGTTGGGGCAAGCCTTGCCATCACCCGAAAGCAGACGTTGCACCAGTATTAGTCCAAGCTTCCGCCATGCGCCTCCTGTCCTTTCGTTCAGGGCGTTTCGCAACAGCGTCGACGCGGACCATCTGGCTTATGGCTTAAATCGAACTCGAATGAACGCGCAGGCGGCGCGGCGTTGCTTTTCGCCTACAAGAAAGCGGCGTAGTTCACACGAGAAGCTGCGGAGGCTTTCGCGATCAACTTCTGCGTAGAGGCATCGACCCTACCTCCAATTCTATGCTCATCAGCGCGAGTCAGCTTCCGGTCGCGGACGAGAATCTCGCCTCCCACCATGACAAACGAAGCACGATCATCGTCCCCGGCAAGGAGCAGCGCTGACAACGCATCGGTGCGCGCGCCTGCATAGGCGACGCTGCTCAGGTCGAACGCGGCAAGATCAGCACAAAGGCCTGCTTCGATCCTGCCGATGTCGTTGCGACCGATGATGCTTGCGGCATCCCTTGTCGCCATCTGGAGCAGTCGGTAGGGACTGAACCACTGTTGCCAGGGTACACTGCCTTCGCCGCCAGCCAGTCGATGCAGCAGGAGTGCAAGGCGCATTTCCCCTAGCATGGAGCCGCTGTCATTGGATGCGCCACCGTCAACGCCAACGCCGATCCTTATGCCTGCTGCGAGCATATCGTGTATTGGCGTGACGCGTGCACCGAGGCGCATGATCATTCTTGGGCAATGCGCGACCGCAACGCCGGCGTCTGCGCACCGCTTCATCTCATCGGGATACATGCGTGTGCTGTGAGCGAAGAAGGTTCGCGGGGTCAGCCAGCCAGCGTTGTCGAGTACATCGAAAGGCGTTGTGCCGCGCTTCGCGCACAGTGCCCGCTCGTCCGGGCGTGGATGGCAATGGATGTGCAGGCGCGTCTCTGTCTCGGCGGCGAGATCGGCAACTGAACGCATGAAGTTCAGGTCGTCATAGGTCGTGGTGGTCGGTCCGAGTGCCACCGTGACCATGGAACCGGCGGACGGCTCATGGAACCGGACTATGGTACGTCGCATGTCGGATAGCACTGCGCCAGGGTCGTCGACGAGTCCTCCCGCGCGCTCCCCGAGCATGGGTGTCAGCCGTGCCTCAAGATCGTCTTCCAGCGAGGTCAGGGAGCCGCGGACAAAGACAAGCCTGGCTCCCATCGCACGCGCCGCGGCGATTTCGGCTTCGACGTGTTCTGTTCCACCCCTTGGCAACAGATACGAGTGGTCAACGGAGGTGGTTGCGCCCGTCAGAAGCAACTGGGCGACGCTCGCCTCAGTCGCGCTGGCCAGATCGTCCGGGCTCATCGCGGCCCACAGGGGGTACATCTTGTAAAGCCAATCGATCAGGTGGCCTCGCTGGGCAGCGGGTATGGCGCGCGTAAGCGTCTGGAAATAGTGGTGATGAAGGTTGACGAAACCAGGCAGAACCAACCGGCCGGCCATGTCTTCGACCACGTCGAAGTCTCCCGCCGGCTTGCCTACGCCAATCTCTGCGATGCGGCCGTTCTCGATCACCAGATAAGCATCCTTCAGGGTGCGATCGTCGCCGTCGCAGGTATACAGGGTGCCTATGGCATGGAGCAGTTGTCTCATCTCGTTGCCCGCGGGGGATAGTGGCCACTGCGCCGCTTGAGCACAACGCCGGCAATGAGCAGCAGCATGATGGATGCGACTGTCGTCAGCGTGGATACAGCGGCCACGCTTGGATCGGCGTAGTATTGGATGTGCTGCACCAGTCTCAGGGGTAACGTGTTGCCACGTGTCAGGAACAGGGAGAGCGCCACTTCATCGAACGAGACAAGGAATGCGAAGGCTATTCCAGCCAGCACGCCAGTCCTGATCATGGGGAACGTGATGCCGAAGAAGGTTTGCATACGGGAGGCCCCGAGCGACTGCGCGGCGTGCTCCAATCGTATGTCGTAATGGGTCATCGCGGCCAGCACCATGTAGACGACGTAGGGTACGCCGATGACCGCATGTCCCATCGTCACCTGCCAGAAGCCGACGCCACCTACCCCAACGAGCGTATAGGACTGAAGCAGACCCAGGCCGATCACGATTGATGGCACGATGAGCGGCAGAAGCAGCAGGATCCTGAGCGTCTCTCTGCCATTGAAGCGATAATTGTTAAGCGCCACTGCAGCCAACGTGCCCGCGACGCCAGCGATCAGGCTGCTCGCGAGTGCAATCTGGAAACTGTTTACGAAACCACTGATGAATTTTCGTTCGGAAAGGGCGGCCTGATACCACTGCAGGCTGAAACCGGGAGGGGGCATCTGCAGCATGGAGACGCTGGAAAAGGACAGTATGATCGCAGCGACGATCGGCGCGATCAGGAAGCAGCATACCAATATTGCGTATGCACCCTGCCACGTGATGAGCGGCCGCTTCCTCATTGGCCTCGGCTCCAGGGCGCCAGCCAGCGACGCAGGAGGTTGGTTGCGACGATCACAATGGCGACAACCGCAATGGTTACCATGGCCATTGTCGCCGCGCTGGCCCAGCGTACCATGCTGATTGCCTCGTCATAGATCGCAGGTGCAACCATCGCGAAACGGGTAGTGCCGAGCAACAACGGCAGCACATAGTCGCTCAGAACTACGGCCACTGTGAGCTGTATTCCGACGAAAATGCCGGGGATGCTGAGCGGCAGCGTGACCCGGAAGAATGTCTGGGGACCCGTCGCTCCCAGCGAAGCCGAGGCTGTCAGGATACGGCCGTCGAGGCGGCTCAGCGCGCTGTAGAGCGGCAGGATCATCAACGGCAGGTATCGATGCACCATGCCGATCGTCATGCCGGTTCGGTCAAACAGGATGCGAACCGGGCCGTCCGTAATCCCCATCCAGATGAGCAGCGAGTTTATGATGCCGGAGTCTGCCGTGATCACCATCCAGCCGTAGACGCGTGTGATGACGCTGACAATCAGAGGCAAGTAGACGAACCACATCAGCACGGAGACCTTGCGGCCGCTTTGTTGTACCAGATACCAGGCGAATGGGTAGGCGATGACGAGCGTTATGCCAGCCACGAGGAACGATGTGCCGAGGCTGTTTACGAAGATATTCGCGTAGTAGCCGTCTCCCAGGATCCGCAGGTAGTTGTCGACTGTGCGGTCACTGACGAGCAGGAGGCGCGGATCGTCGCGGCTGAAGCTGTTGCGCAGCAGCACGGCGAGCGGCATGACGAAGAACGGCACCATGACCAGGAGAACTGGCCCGATCAGAAGATAGGGGAGCCAGTCCGTTGGCGCGCGTCGCCTTGCTGTTGTCAGGCTCAACGTCGGCTCTCCGGCAGCACATAGGCGTGATCAGGGGCGAACTCCAGGTAGACGGGTTCGTGCCGGGCTTCAGTAGAGCTTCCCGGTTGCGCGGGCAGATCGGCAAGCACCTGGACTCCGCCCAGGTTGATCACGTGCCTCTTCACTGAACCCAGGAAAGTGACCAGCGCCACGGTTCCGGGATGGGTGGAGTGAACAGCGGTCGGCGCGGTTGAAAGCGAAATGTCGTCCGATCGCAAATAGATGCGAACTGCATCGCCAGCGTTACCGGCGCCTGAGGTGCTGCAAACAATTCCGGTTTCCGAGACCGCGACAAGACCTCCGCCATGTCTACGTTCGAGGCGGGCCGGGAAACTCGTCACCGATCCAAGGAAGTCCAATACGAAAGCTGTCTCCGGTTTGCGGTAGACTTCTTCCGGCGGGCCGACCTGGTGGATCACTCCGTGATTCATGATGGCGATGCGGTCCCCGAAAGTGAACGCTTCGCGCTGGTCGTGCGTCACCAGGATGGTGGTGATGCCGGCGTTGCGCAGCAGCAGCGCCAGTTCGATTTGCATTTCCTCGCGCAAATTCTTGTCGAGGGCGGACAGCGCTTCGTCTAGGAGCATCAGCACTGGCCGGATGGCGAGCGCACGGGCAACGGCGACGCGCTGCTGCTGGCCGCCTGAGAGTTCTGAAGGATAGCGGTCAACGAAAGGTTCGAGCTTGAGCAGCGATAGCACCTCTGCGCTACGCTCTGCGATGACTTCGGGATGCTCACGCCGGACCTTCAAGCCATAGGCGACATTCTCCCGTACGGTCATGTGGGGAAAGAGAGCGTAGCTCTGGAAAACGATACCGACCTGCCGGCGGTTCATGGGAATGTCGACCAGTGAACGTCCGTCGAGCTCGATGCTGCCGGTGTCTGGGTACTGCAGCCCGCCGATCAGGGAGAGCAGCGTGCTCTTGCCGCAACCGCTTGGGCCTAGCAGCGCAATCAGTTCGCCTTTGGCAATCGACAGCGAACAATCGCTGAGCGCGGTAACGTCACCATAGCGTTTCGAGACGTTTCTGATGCTGAGGTAAGCGGACTGATCGGTGTTCATGCGTCCTGCATTTCAAAGACTTCCGGCGGCCACAGGAGCGGCCGCCGGAACTGCACAAGATTTTCTCAAGCCTGGACTTCACGCTGCCAGCGTTCCAGCCAGCCCTGCTGCTTCTCGATCACCACGGCATCGTTGACCGCGAAGAGCTTGCTTTGGTCTGTGATGATGTACTTGAGCGTATCCTCCGACAAGGGCACGTCGCTAGTTGATGGATTGAGGAGAATCGTCGAGCAAACCTCTTCCTGCACTTCGGGGGAGAGCGCCAGATTGACGTATTCCTCGGCAGCTTTCTTGTTCGGCGTATTCTTCGCCACGACCAGATCGTACGGGATTGCCGGCACACCTTCCTTCGGCGTGGCGCGCGTAATGTTGTAGTGACGCTTCATAAGCTGGCCGATACGGGCGCTGTACTGCACTGCGACAGCGATTTCCCCGCGCTCCAGAAGCTGGGACGCCTGGTTCGGGTCGCTGTAGAACGAATGCACATTCTTCTTCAGCTCGACGAACTTTGGAATTACCTCGTCTATCTGCTCTTCAGTCAGCCCGGACGCACGCGCCGTGCTGACAAGAAGAAAGACGATGGCGCCGTCGATAGGCATGCCCGGCAGCATGATCTTGCCCGCAAGTTCCGGGCGCCAGAGATCGAGCCAGGACGTGATCGGCTCCGAGACCTGGTTCTTGTCGTACATGATGTCGATCGTGTCGAAGGCCAACGCCACGCCGGCTCCACCCTCGGCAACAGCGCCTGGCAAAGCATTGGCCAGATTGGGAACGGTTTCGGTTGTCAGCGGCAGTGCCAATCCGGTCGAGCCTGCCCGCAAGGTCGGAACGCGTTCGAAAAGGCCGATGTCATATGCTGGATCGTCCGGCTGGGCCTGCCATTTCGCGAGGATGAGGTTTGGTTGATCCTGCTCGAACTCGATCTCGCCGAAACCGGCTTCGACGAAGCGCTCTCCGATAATCGTCTCGAGGGCAGCATATGGCCCGCCGAAATGGGTGACCCGAAGCGGTCCGCTTTGAGCGAAGGCGCGAAGCGGCGATGCAAGCGCGATCGTCGAAGCGCCGAGCGCAAGCGACAGCTTCAGAGCATCGCGACGTGAAAAGGCTGTCATACCTGATTCCTTTCTTAGGATGCGGGAGACTCCCCACGGGTCCCCTCGGGCTTATTGTACGGCCACCAACATCTTACGCATACATTTTCCTTTATCAAGGATGCAGGATGCTGAAATTATGCCCATAAACCGCCTGATAGGCAGTTCCACGCACAAATATTGATCAAATCTTGTGCAAACATCCGAGTGCCGTCGGCAGAAATTGGAATAAACAATTTATTTGCGCACAGAAAACTCAAAATGGTATGCAATATGTGTTGGGGCTCAAAGGCCAGTCCAACTCCTTCACGCTGCCTGAGGAAGACAAATGACCGCAACATCGATTCTGGAAGGCTTCCTCGCGCGTCCTGTCATTCCCTTGCATATAAACGGGCAAGCAACCTTCTCGGCGGACGGCGCCACCATGCCTGTAAGCTATCCGGCGACCGGCGCGGTGACGGCCGTCGTCGCTCGCGCGACCGTTGCCGACGCGGAAGCTGCCGTTGCTGCGGCCCATGTGGCCCAGACCACCGGTCCTTGGTCTCACATGAATGCGCGGGAACGGAGCCGACTACTCGAGAGTCTGGGCAACCGACTGGCCGATCACGCAGAAGATTTCGCAGCATTGGAAGTGCGGCAAACCGGCAAGACCATCACCGAGGCGCGGGGAGATGTCTCACGGGCGGTAGACGGGTTGCGATTCTACGCCGCCGCTGCGTTGATGAACCGTGGCGAAACGATCGAGGTGGATCGTCATCGGCGTGCGCAGACAATCCGCGAACCGATTGGGGTGGTTGCAGCCATAGTTCCCTGGAACGTTCCGTTGGTGTTGACGGTCTCGAAGATCGCGCCTGCACTGGCCGTCGGCAATACTGTGGTGGTGAAGCCGTCCGAAATGACGCCACTGACATCGCTGTTGCTCGCCGATCTTGCCCGAGACGTCGGATTCCCCGCGGGCGTAATTAACGTGGTCACGGGCTTCGGCGACATCGGACGCTATCTCACCGAGGCGCCGCTGGTCGACGGCATTACATTCACGGGCAGCACGCGGACGGGCGCACAGGTAGGAGCCGCCGCCGCGATGACCCACAAGCGCCTCCAGGCTGAACTCGGTGGCAAGTCCGCGCACATCATTTTCGCCGACGCGGACATTGAGGCGGCGGCTTTGTCCGCAGCGTGGGGCGTTTTCTACGGACAGGGCCAGATTTGCAGTGCCGGCTCAAGGCTACTCGTCGAGCGGTCGGTGCATGACCGGATCGTCGAATTGGTCGCGGCTACCGCGAAAAGCATCGTCCCGGGCGATCCGATGGATGCGTCCGTGCGCATGGGATCTTTGATTTCCAGGGCACATCGCGATGGCGTTCTTGCGCGCGTTGAACAGGCGCTTGTGGATGGAGCAACTGTGGCCGCCGGCGGGGCCGCGGCAGCGGTGACAGGTTTCGACGGCGGCGCCTTTATGCAGCCCACCGTGCTGACGGGCGTTCGCCCGGGCACCGCAATAGAGCAGGAAGAAGTCTTTGGCCCGGTTCTCTCAGTCATTCCCTTCGATACGGAAGAAGAGGCGATGAGCATCGCCAACGGGACCCGATATGGCCTGGCGTCCGGACTGTGGTCCGGCGACAGGCAGCGCGCCCTACGCATGGTCCGCAGATTGCGCAGCGGTGTCGTCTGGCTGGATTCCTATAATCATTTCGACCCGCTGGTGCCGTTCGGCGGGATCAAGCAGAGCGGCGGCGGAACCCGCGAGTGGAGTCACCTCGCGTTGGACTGCTTCGTCGACATCAAGACTGTATGGGAGGTTATGTGATGGGAGATCGGTTCCAGGGGCGCGTGGCGATTGTCACTGGCGCGCAACGTGGCTTGGGCGCCGAATTCTCGCTACGGCTTGCGGCTGAGGGAGCTTCGGTCGTCTGCGCCGACATAGGCTCCTGCGAACAGACCGTCGGACGCCTGCGCGCGGCAGGCTACAACGCGGTTGCTGCTCAGGGTGATGTCCAGACCAAGGCCGGATGCGATGGCATTGTGGCCGCGGCGCTTGACGCCTTTGGAAAGATCGATGTGCTCGTGAACAATGCCGCGCTTTATGGCGGCATCAGCATTGATGGTTTCGAAGCGATCGACGAGGCCGAGTGGGACCGCATGATGTCGGTCAACGTCAAGGGTGTATGGCAGATGACGCGGGCGGCTGTTCCGGCCATGCGGAAGGCCGGATACGGTCGTATCGTGAATATCTCGAGCAATGTCATCTTCATGGGCAAGCCGGGGTTTCTTCACTACGTCGCGTCGAAGGGTGCGGTCTGGGCCATGACCGGGGCATTGTCACGCGAACTCGCGGGCTCCGGCATCACCGTCAACGCTTTGGCGCCTGGATATACCCTGACCGACGCCACGCGATCGATGTCCACGCCAGACGTCGTCGCGGCGCTTGAGAAAAACATTCTGGAGTCGCAAAGCGTCAAGCGCCTGATCGAACCTCAGGATCTCGCGGGAGCCGTACTCTTCTTGGCTTCGGAAGCGGCGGGCATGGTTACAGGACAGACGATGACCGTCGATGGCGGCACGATTACCGGATGATGTAGGAGAGCGAGGACGCCGGGCCGGCGCCCTCGACGGTTGATGGCCTAGCCCTTACGCGCCCAACTGCCCGGTCCAGGCCATTGATCCTCCATGCGCCAGGCGGCGTCGAAGACGTGAATCTGATGTTGCGTGCTGCGCAGGAAGATGCGTTCCAGCTCCTGTATTTCAGTTTCGGGAAGTGCCGCCATGGCGGGCTCAAGCCCTGCCAGAAGCGCCTCGACATGTTCGGCCTGAAACGGGCGTCGATAGAGTTCGATCCACTGCTGGCTGACAGGGTCATAACCGCTGACATCGACGTCGCGGAGGCGCGCGCCGATTTCGGTGAAGCCGATCGAACAGGGTAGCATCGCGGTCAGCGTCTGGATCGACGTGCCCTCATATGCAATGCGAACCAGATGGTTCATGTAGCCTTCACGCGCTTTCAGCGCTGCCCAGTGATCGCTTGGAAAATCGTTGCAGCCAAGCTGCCGGAGCAATTCGATTTCAGCCTGTCCTTCATCGAAGTTTGCGATCATCTGGATGAAGGGACGAAAGCTGCGATGCTGTTCGATCGTGAGCTTGGCGAAAGCGAGATGATAGATGCGCTCGTAGTCCGCAAGATAGGGAAGGTCCTGAAGCAGGAAGAATTTGAGCCGGTCGCGGCTGAGCCTGCCTTCCACAATGTCGTTTATCCAAGGGTGGTGGATATAGGCTTCCCAGGTGGGGCCTGTGGCGGCCTTCAGACGATTGGCGAGTTCGTGCATGCGGTGCTCCTTGAAACAGACGCTGGCCCGTGTCTGAAGGCTCCTCGTCGATGAGGCCGTTGCCGGCCGGATGGATGTTCCTCGCGGCACATCCGATGATCGATTTCTATCCCTCCTCGTCGAGAAGGTTTTCCAGAACCTCCAGAAGAACGGCAGCCCCCGCGGCGGCATGCTCGGGTTCGATCCATTCGTCGGGGTGATGACTAAGTCCGGCGCGGCAGGGCACGAAGATCATTCCCGCTCGTGTCACCTTAGCGAGATGACGGGCGTCGTGCCCTGCGGCCGACAGAAGCTCCATGGCGGGATGCCCGAGCCGTTCAGCAGCGGCGAGGATGCCCTTTCGCAAATCGGTGTCGAAGGTGTTCGGCGGCGCGTCGACCAGCCGCTTTATGTCAGTGGCGCAGGGAGGAGCATTCACATCGATCAACTGTTCGACCAACGCGCCAAGGCGGTTCAGCGTTGTCTCGTCTGCGTGACGCAGGTCCATGCGGAAACGGACTTGCGCGGGCACCACAGATGGGGCGTTTGGCTTCACGTCCAGGTGGCCAATGGTAAACATGACCTCGGGAGCTTCCGACGTCACAGCCTCTTGAAGGGCGACAGCAATGCGGGCGAATGCCTGCAGGGCGTCCTTGCGTCGCGCCATAGGCTCGGTGCCTGCATGAGCTTCACTGCCGTTGATCCCGATCTCCCAGGTCTTTTTTCCCTGTATTCCGGTGACCGAGCCGATAACGCGGCCATGGGCTTCGAGTTGGTCGGCCTGTTCGATGTGCAGTTCCAGATAGGCAGCGATGGGGAAGCCGAGTGGGCGTTTTTCGATCGCGCTGAAACGCGCCAGAAACGAATCTAGCGCATCGCCCAGATTTGTCCCCTCGGCATCCGTCTGCTCTCGGATCGAATGAAGATCGCGCGTACCGGCAAATACGGAGGAGCCGGTCATGCCGGGCGCGAAGCGGCTTCCTTCCTCGTTGGACCATGCGACGACTATGAGCGAGCGGCGCGTTCGCCCAAGACCTGCCAGCGTGGAGGCTGCCTCCAGCGCCGCCAGAACGCCAAGCGCACCGTCAAATCTTCCACCGGTCGGTTGGCTGTCCAGATGGCTGCCGCAAAGCAGCGGAGCAAGATCTGGCTCGTTGCCGATGAGCGTCAGGAAAAGATTGCCTGCACTGTCGAAGGCGGGCTCCAGTCCGGCTTCCGTGGCCCAGCCGATCAAAAGTGCGCAGGCCTCTGCGTCTTCCAGGGATAATGCCTGCCGATTGACTTCGCCCGGCACTCCCGTGGCGCCGATTTGCGCCAGCTCCATCAGCCGCGACCAGAGCCGGCTGCCGTCGACGCGAGTTTCGGACGGCTCATCTTTCATGGAAGCTATTTCGTCCGCATCACCTGCTCGGGATCGGCGCGCGGGTCGCGTGTCCCCCAGCTTCCGGCCCCGACCTGGCGGAAGAAGTCGGCCAACAGAAGATTGAAAAGAGCGGGCTCCTCCAGATTAAGGGTGTGGCCGGTCTTTGGCAGTATCGCCAGGCCAGCCGCAGGAAGCACACGCTTCAGGTAGAGGCCCGGTTGCAAGCAATGGTCGTCCTCGTCGCCGACCATCACAAGCGTCGGCACGGCCATGGATTTCAGCTTATCCTCAAGTTGCCAGAATGGCGGCCGGCGGGCCTGCACACCGCGCATCGTATTGGGTGCGCCAACCGCCGAATGACGTGAAAGCCGATCCGCGAAGGCCTTCCAGCCGCGCGGATCCTTGTTCTGGAATTGCACGCGACTCGCACCGAGCGCGTAGATGGCTGAGAAAGCCACCGGGTCATCTTCGAAATTTTCTGCAACCTTCATCGAGACGGTGCGGAAATAATCTTCGTGACCTTTTTCGGACCCGTAGCCTGCGCCCGCAACTGTCAACGACAAAGCACGTTCGGGGTAGCTCAAACCGACATGAAGCGCCGTGAAGCCGCCCATCGACAGGCCAACGACATGCGCTTTCTCGATGCCCAGTCCATCAAGCACATCCACGGCATCGCTGGCTGCGATTGCCTGCGAGTAGCTGTCGACGTCCATGGGAATGTCTGAGGGAGCGTAACCGCGCGCTGCGTAGGTGACGCACTGGTTGGTCCGGGCAAAAGCGTTGAGCTGTGGTTCCCAGGCGTCGTAGTTTCCGCCGAACTCATGGATGAAAAGAATGGGGTCTCCGCGGTCGCCTGCCGTCTCGGCATAAAGGCGGGTTCCATCCTTGGCTGTGACATGCATCAGTTTGGCCTCAGAAGAGATCGGGAACGTCGTTGAGTGTGCGCGCCAGTTCCAGATATCCTGGCAGACCATCGCAGAAGTGTTCCGCCCATTCCGCCGGCACCGAGGTCGAGACCTTGATGAAGCGGTCGCCGAACGCCTCGCTGTGATAGCGTCCATGGCGGATCATGACCCCATCGCGACGTGCCGCTTCGACCAGCGCCTCCGACGTGACGCCGACATCGTTCGTCTCAAGGATCAGGAAGTTGCCATGCGAAGGGCTAATGGGCACCCCGAAGCCCAGCTCGCGGGCTCGATCCGCAACCATGCGATTGTTTTCGCCGGTGATGCGGCGGACGTCCTGCATCCATGCCGGCTTCACCGACAGGCCCGCCAGCGCCGCACGCTGTGCGACGACCGAGGCGCCGAGTACCGAGGTCGATTGCGACGCGAACTCGTTGACAAGGTCCGGCGATGCCACCAGCGCGCCGATGCGCATGCCGGCGAGGCCCAGCCATTTCGAGAAGCTCACGGTTACCACCGTACCCTCTGGAGCAACCTGCAAGGCCGGCGTGTGTCCCGTCGCGAAATCGCGATAGGTGCAATCGTGCACGAGCAGCGCTCCGGCCGCACGTGCAATCTCCGCAAAAGCCTCGATTTCCGCTCGCTCGTACCGTATTCCCAAAGGATTGTTGGGGTCGACCAGATAAATGATGGCGGTCCGCTCATCGACTGCGACCGCCAATGCGTCTGGTGTCAGCTTGTAGTCCGTGTCCGGCGTATAGATGGGGATCTGTATGATTTCGGCGCCCATCTGCCGCGCGAACAGGCAAGGCCATTTCCAGGTTGGATCCGTCGTGACCAGCGTCGTGCCGGGCCGTGCTTTGGCGCGGCAGATCGCGGCAAGGGCGTTTACTCCGCCTTCTGTCACCAGGGCCGAAGCATCCGGCACGCTCAGGTCTTCCGTGATCGCCTTGCGCAATGCTTCGAAGCCGAGTGGTGGGGCATAAGCGTTGAACTCGCCGCTTTCGATGGACTTTACCATCGCCTCGCGCACAGCCGGGTGCGCCGGTATGTGATTGGTGTTCTGGCCCATCCACACCAAGCCGGGCGTATTGGCCAGTTCGTCGAAATATCGATTGCGGATCTCGGCGCCGGACATATCGACCTCAGATAACCGAACCGCGCGCGGAGATGCCTCCGTCGATAGTTACAATCGTGCCGGAAATATAGCCGGCGCGCGGCGATGCGAGAAAGGCACAGAGATCGGCAACCTCGCGGGCTGTTGCCGGGCGTTTTGCCGGATAGTGGTCGTAAAGTTCTGCCCATCTCGATTCGTCACCGAGCATGTCGATGGCCTTGCGGCGCATGATCTTGAACATGCGCGGCGTATCGACCGGCCCAGGGTTGACGCCGACCACGCGTATGCCGTGGTTCATGGAGCGGCCGCCGAGCGCCTTGGTGAAGGACATCAGGGCGGCGTTGCCGGTAGAGCCGGCGAAATAGGCGGCATCCCAGTTCTCGCCCGAATTTCCTATGACATTGACAATGACGCCGTCACGTCCCTTGCGCCGCTTCCAGAAGGAGCGGGCTAGGCTGATATAGCCAAATACCTTGAGGTCGAACCCCCGCTTGATCGCCTCGTCCGTAACCACCTCGATGTCACCGGCAGGGATGTCGCCGGCGTTGTTCATCAGGATGTCGTAGTCGCCCGCTGCCCGATCGAGATCTTCCATGGCCTCGGAAGATGATAAGTCGGCTGGATGAATCGTCACCGTGACGGGAAATTCCGCGAGCTCAGCTTTAGCTTCCTCGAGCGCCGCGCCATTGCGAGCAGCAAGATGCAGGTTGCAGCCCTCTGCGGCAAGAACCCGTGCAAGCTCTCTGCCGATTCCCTGCGATGCCCCGGTGATGAGGGCCGTCTTTCCGGCGAGATCCAATTGCACGATGTCCTCCAAAATGAGTGCATTAATTACTATTCTGCATACATAATGGTAGCAAGTATGTCCAGTGATTGGTGTCAACGGATTCCGTGACGTGGAATTCCGCATATATCAGCCCAGAATCTGTGCATCCAACGTCGACCAAGACAGACGGCATATTAAATTTGTAGCTTCTGCATGCGATAATGAGTCGCTTGCATAAAGAAACGTCAGAAACCGGCGAGTGACGATATGAAATCGGTCAAACAGAAAAGTGCTCCCCGGGCCGCTACCAGGTCGGATACGCTTCGTTCCCAGCTCGAGAACTTGATCGTCGATGGGCATCTGAAACCCGGTGAGCGGCTGGACGAGACGGAACTGGCGAGCCGCTTCAATGTTTCGCGTACGCCGGTTCGCGAGGCCATAAAATCACTGGTGGCGACGGGGCTAGCCGAGATTCGCGGCAGACAGGGCGCTTCGGTCACTGTCCTATCGATTCCGGTATTGCTGGAAATGTTCGAAGTGATGGCAACGCTGGAGGGAATGTGTTCTGGCTTTGCGGCGAGGCGCTCGACTGCGGCGCAACGCACGCGCCTGCGTGAAATACACACGGAGTTGATCCGTGCGAACGAGGCAGGGGAACCTGAGGCCTTCTACAAGGTCAATGCGCTTTTCCACGATACTATATACGAGGCGTCGCATACGAATTTCATCGCGGAGCAGACTTGGCAACTGCGCCGCCGCCTTGCTCCCTACCGGCTGCGGGTGACCTATCAGCCCGGCCGCATGCAGGCGACGCTCGTCGAGCATCTACGCATAATCGAAGCGATCGAAGCGGCTGACGGCAAGGCCGCAACCCAGGCCGCCATGGATCATGTCAAGTTGCTTGGCGATGACTTGCCGGATTTCATCGCATCGATCCAAAAAAGCATTATTGGCGATTAATTCAGGAAATCTCGCTCGTATCGTTGAAGGGCGCTCCTTGTGGGGCGGGTAGGGTCGGTGCAGAACGGCTGCTTTCTGCCATCCCATCCGATAAGCGGACTGACCACACACGTCCCCGAAGCAGACGCCACCGGTTATTGCACTGGGGGTCGGTACCAGCGCCTACCTGCCGAAGTTTTCTAGTTTCAGAAGCCTCCGATGTGAGGGGGGCCTACTTTCAGGACCTCCTTGAGATGTTGTCGGCCAACCTCGTCGCGCGTGTACTGACGTACGAGCAGTTCGAACTTGGCGTCTTTCTTTTTGACCAGTTTGTCACGCCACCCCTTAACAGTCCTCGCAGTCTGCTGCCCATGGTCGAATGAACGCCATTTTGCCATGCGGCGGGCGACAAACTGATCAGTTTCAGTTCTCTTGCGTCTTGGAAAGTTCTCGGTGCCCAGATGCCCTAGCTGGTATAGTGCCTCTGAGCACGCTGCTGCGAAAACCCTGATATCCTGCTTGTCTGGTCCCACGTAGCGCGTGCCAGAAATGTCATCCCGTGATTTAACGCCTGGCTGGAGTATACGTGAACGCTTGCCTTCGAAGATGAAGTCTAGCTCTCGGCGAAGCAGCTCGAACGGCCAAATCTGTTGGCCGGAGACACCGCGGTCTTGCAAGAAGCAGATCACTGCCTCGATCGCTTCCATCATTCCGTCGCGGGTCTTGACGCCTCCCGCGCTGATCAACTTCATGGCCTCGCTCAGATGGGCGAGAAGCTGCTTTTCAGCAGTAGCTCGTCCAATCGTCGGTTTGGGACGCGGAAACTCTGGTGTTTTGCGCAAGTCGAGCATATAGCACCCCCGTTTTCCGATACTTGCTCCGAGACAGAACCCCTTGGTAGATCACTCGCCCTGCCTGAGTGCCCGGTTGAGTTCATCACCGATGCGTTCGGCAGCACGGCGAAGCGGGTCATCAGCAAGATGGGCATATCGCTGAGTGGTCTGTGTGGACTTGTGGCCGAGCAGACCACCGACGATTGGCAAGCCTAGCCCGGCACCTGCTCCGATACTTGCATGGGTATGGCGGAGATCATGGAGACGTACGTCCTCCAAATTTGCCAAGCGACGTATGTGAGACCAGGGCTTCTTCAGGTCGTGCCGGGGCATATCTGGGTTCGCACCCGGCACAACACAGGTCCCGAAGCGGGGAATGGTCCTCAGCACTTCGGTGGTAGCGGCGCTGATTAGTACCGGACGCTTGCCAGTCTTGGAGTCCGGCAGCCACAAAAAGCCGCGATCGAGATCGACGTCCTGCCAACGCAGATCCAGGATCTCGCGCAACCGGCACCCCGTAAGCAACAGAAGCCGCACGGCGCCGGTCACGTGTGATGGGTAGACCTCCACCTGATTGGATTTGGCTACGTGTTTGGCGGACGTTCCAACTGCCTTGATCTCCCACGGCAACCCAGTCGTCTCAGCCTGGCGCAACACTTCACCGAGGCGCCTTATTTCGCCTTGGGTCAGATAGCGCTCGCGACTTGGTTCCTTGAAGCGCTGCACGTCAGCAGCCGGGTTGAAGCCTTTCTCGGCCAGTCCATTGCGTTGCGCCCATGAGAAGACGCTGCCGACATACGAAAGAACGCGATTGGCCCGATAGGGTCGATCGGCAAGCTTCAGATGAAGTCGATTGAGATCTGCCGGTGTAATCGCATTGATGGCAAGGTTGCCGATAGCAGGAACTGCGTGGCCGATGAGGGCGCTCGCATAATCTTTGCGGCTCCCAGGCTTTAGCTTGGGTCCATGCCCTTCGAGGAAGGAATTGACGAGATCACGAAATAGCAAGACCGAACGCCGAGCTTGCTTCGCAGCACTCGGGTCGTTTCCCAAAGAGACGGACCCGAGCACGCGGCGTGCCTCGCCTCGCGCTTGATCAACCGTGATGGTTCCAAACCGCCCCACAGTATATTGCCTGCGCACCCCTCCGGATCGATAGCGGCAGATGAACGTTTTGCGACCAGAGGCTTCGACCCGCATACCGAAACCGATGAGTTCTTCATCCCACAAAAAGTAGCGGGAACCCGTCTTTTGGGCTTGGTCGGTAGACCTCTTCGATAGTTTCATTGGTGTCCCAGAGTCCACATCTCACTATTTGGCGTCCACATGGCGTCCAAGCGACGTCAATCCACGGATTACCATGAACCAGATCGGAATACAAAATGTTCAACGATAACAGAGACAAAACAAGCTAAGGCCACCTCTGTCCATCTATGGAAAGTCAGAAAGAACTGATTCCTAATCTGTAGGTCACAGGTTCGATTCCTGTCGGGATCACCAACAAATTCAAGGGCTTAGGGAACTCGACATCCCAGTTTCCTATGGCGTCATGTTGCAACCGAGTAGCCTCGATTTCCAACGGTTTTCACAGACACTCGGCTACTCGACGCGACATGGGAGGGGCTAGATGTCGGACGCGATCTGGTACTACGACCGCAACGGGCGGCCGGCCTTCTACCGGGTGGATGAGAACGTCTAAAAAGACGGCCGACGCATCTACTGGATATCGGACGGCAACTGGTATTCGAGCGAATCGGGCCACACGACGCGCGCCTTCCTGCAGGACAATGCCCTCATCGTCGATGACAACAGGCTTCTCCTCGATCGGCATCGTGAATTCGATAACCTTCGGGCTGCCCTTGGCAACCTGTTCGTGGGCATGCACATGGGGCGGCGCGACGGGGCGACCTTTTCGCGCGGGAGGCCTGCGATTTCCGCCTCGGTGACAGGCGCTGTCGAAGCAGCAGCCACTCGCAAGAGTGCGGGAGTCAGTACGCTGGCTGCGGCAGCTCCGAGCAATGCCTAGCGACGCGTGAACATCTCAATTCTCCTTCGATTTGTCGTTGTCGATGAGGAGAATCTAGCCGTTTCCGGCGAGCATACTTTGCGCTGCAACAAACTTGCGGCAAAGCTGGTCGATTTGCTTTTAGGACGAACGCAAAAGCGGCCCAGTGGCTGAACGCGGCGTACAGCTTGTCCGAGCGAGAGAATCGTCGCCGATGGTGAACCGTTGCATAGTCTTTCTTCTTTTCCGAATAACGGCTTGTGTTATCAGCTAGACCGCAGGTGAACGACCGAAATGAGGGCGCACTGCTGACCCGCAGTTTTGGGGCCGATAGCGGTCAGTCCGCTAATGTCTGAGGATGCACGACAGCCGACGGTAAGGTCGCCACGAGCTACGCACGAACCTTATGTTATCTTTATGTGCGGCGGCATCATTCCCAATCGAGATTTGACGCCGGCCGAGCCCATATCCCGAAGCTGAAACTCGTTTCGGAGACATCCATGTTCGACATTCTCTACCTGGCGATCGGGCTCGGCACTTTCGTCCTGCTCGCGCTCTTCGCGCGCAGCCTCTGCCGCATCTGAGATTGGGCGATGATTGAACCCCTCCTCGGTCTCGCCGTCGCCCTGGCGCTTGGCATCTACCTTCTCATTACGCTGATCAGGCCCGAGCGCTTCTGATCGCCGCTTCCGGAGCAATTTCCATGACACTTATAGGCTGGCTGCAGATCGGCCTTCTTTTCGTCGTCGTCGCCCTTATCGTGAAGCCGCTCGGCATTTTCATGGCGCGCGTCTTTTCGGGCGAACGAACTTTCCTGTCTCCCGTGCTCGCTCCCGTCGAACGTGGATTCTACGCCGCTGCCGGCGTCGATGCGAAGTCGGAGCAAGGCTGGCTTGCCTATGCGCTTTCCGTCGTCGCCTTCTCGATGGCGGGCTTCGCCGCGCTCTACACGATCCTGCGCCTGCAGTTCTACCTGCCGCTCAATCCGCAGGGATTTGCCGGCATGGCTCCCGACCTCGCCTTCAATACGGCAGTCAGCTTCGTCACCAACACCAACTGGCAGGCCTATGGCGGCGAAACGACGCTCAGCCATTTCAGCCAGATGGCAGGCTTGACGGTGCAGAATTTCGTCTCCGCCGCCACGGGCATCGCGATTGCGCTCGCGGTGACGCGCGCCTTTTCGCGCTCGGCGGTGCAGACCGTCGGCAATTTCTGGGTCGACCTCACTCGAGCCACCCTTTACGTGCTTTTGCCGCTCGCAATCGTCGTGGCCATAGCCTTCGTTGCGATGGGCCTGCCGCAAACGCTCGACGCGTCGGTTAGCGCGACCACGATCGAAGGCGCGCAACAGACGATCGCGCTGGGTCCAGTTGCCAGCCAGGAGGCCATCAAGCAGCTCGGCACCAATGGCGGCGGCTTCTTCAACGTCAATGCCGCGCATCCTCTAGAGAACCCTAGCGCGCTGTCAAACTACCTCAACATCATCGCCATGCTCTCCATCACATCGGCGTTGGTTTATGCTTTCGGCCAGATTGTCGGCGACCGCCGCCAGGGCTGGGCGTTCCTCGCAGTCACGGCTATTTTCCTGCTCGTTGGCACCGCAACGATCTATTGGGCCGAAACGAGCGGCAACCCAGTACTTACGGCTCTCGGCGTCGATCCTGCCCTTGGCAACATGGAGGGCAAGGAGGTTCGCTTCGGGCAGGCAATGACGGCTGGTTATGCCGCCATCACCACTGGCATTTCGGACGGCGGCGTTAACGGCATGCACGGCTCCTTCACGGGCCTCGGCGGCCTCGTGCCCATGTTCCTGATCCAGCTCGGCGAGGTGTTGCCCGGCGGCGTGGGATCCGGTCTCTATGGCATGATCGTGTTCGCCATTCTCGCCGTCTTCGTCGCCGGCCTCATGGTCGGCCGCACGCCCGAACTGCTTGGCAAGAAGATCGAGAGCCGCGAGATGAAGTATGCCATGCTGGCCGTGCTCATCCTGCCGCTAGCCATACTCGGCTTCACCGCCGTCTCGGCGATGCTGCCCTTCGCTCTGGCGAGTGTCGGCACTGCCGGGCCGCACGGTCTCTCCGAGATCCTCTACGCCTTCACCTCGGCGGCGGGTAACAACGGCTCGGCGTTCGGCGGCTTGTCGGCGAACACGCCCTGGTACAACACGACGCTTGGGCTCGCGATGCTGCTCGGACGGTTTGGCTACATCGTGCCTGTCCTGGCGATCGCCGGCGCCCTGGCGGCCAAGACGCGCGGCACGCCGTCTGGCGGCACGTTTCCCACCCATACCCCGCTCTTCGTCGGCCTGCTGATCGGCATCATCCTGATCCTCGGCGGCCTGCAATTCTTCCCGGCGCTCGCACTCGGACCGATCGTCGAGCATTTCGCGATGCTCAGCGGCCAGACCTTCTAAAGGACCCAACCCATGTCCAAACATCCCGCAATGGCCCAGAGCCTGTTCGATCCTGCAATCCTTCTCCCAGCAGCCAGGCAGGCCTTCCTGAAGCTCGGCCCGCGCCGACTGATGCGCAATCCGGTCATCTTCGTCACCGAAGTGGTCGCCGCGCTTGTCACGCTGCTGTTCCTGCGCGACCTCGCCGCCGGTGACGGCACCGCGTCCTTCTCCGGTCAGATCGCCGTATGGCTGTGGTTCACCGTGCTGTTTGCCACTTTCGCCGAGGCCGTCGCGGAGGGGCGCGGCAAAGCGCAGGCCGAGAGCCTGCGCCGCACCAAGACGCAGCTTGCCGCGCGCAAGCTGACCAGGCCGGACGGCATCGAGGTCACCGAGATTCCAGCCACCGACCTCAAGGTTGGCGACATGGTGCTTGTCGAGGCCGGTGCACTCATTCCTGGCGACGGCGAGGTGGTCGAAGGCGTGGCCTCGGTCAACGAAAGCGCCATCACCGGCGAATCCGCGCCCGTAATCCGCGAATCCGGCGGCGACCGCTCGGCAGTGACCGGCGGCACCCAAGTGTTGTCGGACTGGCTGCGCATCCGCATCACGGTTGCGCCCGGCTCCAGCTTCGTCGACCGCATGATCGCGCTGATCGAAGGCGCCGAACGGCAGAAGACGCCGAACGAGATCGCGCTGTCGATTCTGCTGTCGGGCCTGACGCTTATTTTCCTGATCGCGGTGGTTACGCTCTGGGGACTTGCCGGCTATTCCGGCACGGTGCTGACCGTGACCGTGCTCGCGGCACTGCTGGTCACGCTGATCCCGACCACAATCGGCGGGCTCCTCTCTGCGATCGGCATCGCCGGCATGGACCGCCTGGTGCGCTTCAACGTCATCGCTACGTCCGGCCGTGCGGTGGAGGCTGCCGGCGACGTGGACACGCTGCTGCTCGACAAGACCGGCACGATCACCTTCGGCAACCGCATGGCCAGCGACTTCCTCCCGGTCGGCGGCGCCACGCAGATGGAACTGGCAGACGCCGCGCTGCTTGCCAGCCTTGGCGACGAGACGCCGGAAGGCCGTTCGATCGTGGCGCTTGCCACGGGCGAATTCGGTCGCAAGCAGCCCGAAGCCGCACCGGATGCCGTCGTGCCCTTCGCCGCCGAAACGCGGCTCTCGGGCGCCGATGTCGGTGGACGTCGGCTGCGCAAGGGCGCGGTCGACGCCGCATTGAAATTCGCCGGTGTGGACGGCAGGGACGCGCCGGCGGAATTCCGGCAGGCTGTCCACAGGATCGCCCGCACCGGCGGTACGCCGCTCGCCGTGGTCGACGGGATTCGCCTGCTCGGCGTCATCCACCTGAAGGACGTGGTCAAGCCCGACATCAAGGAGCGCTTCGCGGCGCTGCGCGCCATGGGCATCCGAACGGTGATGGTGACCGGCGACAATCCGGTCACGGCCGCGGCGATCGCCTCGGAAGCCGGCGTCGACGATTTTCTCGCCGAGGCCACGCCCGAGCAGAAGCTTGCCTTCATCCGTAGGGAGCAGCAGGGCGGCCGGCTGATCGCCATGTGCGGCGACGGCACCAACGACGCGCCAGCGCTGGCCCAGGCCGATGTCGGCGTCGCCATGCAGTCCGGCACACAGGCCGCGCGCGAGGCAGCCAACATGGTCGACCTCGACTCTAGCCCGACCAAGTTGATCGAGATCGTCGAGATCGGCAAACAGCTCCTGATGACGCGCGGGTCGCTGACGACCTTCTCGATCGCGAACGACGTCGCCAAATATTTCGCGATCATCCCGGCGCTTTTCGTCACCACATATCCGGCGCTCGCGGCCCTGAACGTCATGGGCCTGGCCTCCCCGGAGTCGGCCATCCTCTCGGCCGTCATCTTCAACGCGCTGATCATCGTTGCCCTGATCCCGCTTGCGCTGAAGGGGGTCGCCTACCGTCCGGTCGGCGCCGCCGCTCTCTTGCGCCGCAACCTTCTCGTGTATGGCCTCGGTGGCCTGATCCTGCCCTTTGCCGGCATCAAGCTCGTCGACCTCGCCATAACATCTCTTCACCTGGTGTAATCATGCTCGCTCAACTACGCCCCGCAATCGTACTCACCATTGCTTTCATCGTCCTGACCGGATTGGCCTATCCGCTTGCGATCACAGGCATCGGGCAGGTGGTTTTCTCCACGCAGGCCAACGGGAGCCTGATCCGGAACGGCGAGACGGTCATCGGCTCGGCGCTTATCGGCCAGAATTTCACGTCCGACCGCTATTTCTGGCCGCGACCGTCCGTGACCGCCGATGCTCCCTACAATGGCAGCGCTTCGAGCGGATCGAATCTCGGCCCGACCTCGGCAAACCTCGCGGCCCGCGTGAAAGCCGATATCGAAAGGCTTGCCGCCGCCGGCATCGCCGGCCTCGTGCCGACCGACGGGGCCACCGCCTCGGGCTCCGGTCTCGACCCTGACATTTCGCCTGAGTTCGCGGCTGCCCAGATAGCGCGAGTCGCCGCCGCACGCGGGCTGGCGGAACAGGAGATTTCCGCCATGGTCGGACGCTTCACGGAAGGCCGTCTGCTCGGTATTGTCGGTGAGCCGCGCGTTAATGTGCTGCGGCTCAACCTGGCGCTCGATGCGCCGAAGTCCTGAAATCGACGATGGGCGACGCAGACCGTAGAGCCGGAAACCGACCCGATCCAGACGCTCTGCTTGCGCTTGCCGGCGGCGAAAGTCGCGGAAAGCTGACGCTCTTCCTTGGCGCAGCACCCGGCGTCGGCAAGACCTTCGCCATGCTGACGCGCGCCCGTCGCCTGAGGGCGGACGGTGTCGACATCGTCGTCGGACTTGTCGAGACGCATGGCCGCAGCGAGACCGCCGCCCTGCTCGAAGGGCTCGAGGTGCTGCCGCGCCGGCAAATCGGCCACCAGGGCCGGCAGATCGAGGAATTCGACCTCGATGCTGCGCTCGGCCGCCGGCCGGGCATCATCATCGTCGACGAGCTCGCGCACACCAATGCGCCCGACAGCCGGCATCCGAAGCGATATCTCGATGTAGACGAGCTGCTCGCCGCCGGCATCAACGTCTGGTCGGCGATGAACATCCAGCATCTGGAGAGCCTGTCCGACGTCGTAGCGGAGATCACCGGAATTCCAGTGCGCGAGCGCGTGCCGGACATAATCCTGCAACGCGCCGACGAAGTGCTGCTGGTGGATCTCGCGCCGGCCGAACTGATCGAGCGACTGAAGGAAGGCAAGGTCTACCTTCCAGAGAATGCCCAGCGCGCCGTCGATAGCTTCTTCCGGCTCGGCAACCTGACGGCCCTGCGCGAAATGGCGCTTCGCCGCACGGCCGACCGCGTCGACGACCAGATGGTCGACTACCTCAAGCAGAACGCGATCGAGGGGCCCTGGCAGACCACCGAGCGGCTGCTTGTTTGCATCGGAGCCGACCACCTGTCGGAGAAGGTGGTGCGTACGGCCGCGCGACTGGCGTCGGGACTGAACGCGCCCTGGCTGGTCATCTCGATCGAGCGCGCAGACAGCCCGCCGCCGCGTCCCGAGAAAACCCAGCGGCTGGCGGCGACCTTCAAGCTGGCGGAAAGCTTGGGCGCCGAGACGCGCCGGGTGACCGGGCGGGACTTTGTCGAGGAAATTCTGAGGACCGCGCGTCGCGAGCATGTCACGCAGATCGTCATCGGCGGACGCCGGCAGGTTTTTCCCGCCAGCCTGTGGCGCAAGTCGCTGCCGGACGCACTGATCGAACACGTGGCAGGCCTCGGCATTCATGTCGTCACCAGCGATGCGCCCGACCCGCCGTCCCGTCCGGAGCGGCGTTGGCCAGGCTGGCTGCGTATCGACAATCCCATTTGGGAACTTGGCTTTCCGCTCGTCGTCGTTTCGATCGCAACCTCTCTGGGAACGTTGATCGAGCGTTTCGTCGACCTTCCCAACGTGTCGCTTCTCTATCTGCTGGCGGTGCTCCTGTCAGCGGTCTATGCCGGCTACCTCGCAGCTTTGCTGGCCGCTGTCCTCTCGGGCCTCGCCTACAACTTCTTCTTCATCCCGCCGTTCCACACATTCACGATAGCCTCGCCGCACGAGGTTTTCGGCCTGTTCATTTTCATTGTCGCTGCCCTGATCGCCGGTGGACTTGCGTCGCGGCTGAGCGACCAGGCAACGACGGCCGGCCGGCGCGCCGCTTCGACGCAGGCGCTTTACGATTTCTCTCGAAAACTGTCCGGCACGGCCAACTACGAAGACGTGGTCTGGGCGGCGGTAGCGCAACTACGGGCATCGCTGAGGCGCGACGTCATGCTCTTGTCAGCGACCGGCGGCGACCTCTCACTGGCTGGTGCCTGGCCACCCGACACGGAGCTCGACGTTACCGACATGATGGCCGCACGCTGGGCGATGGAGAAGAACGAGCCGGCAGGCAACGGCACCGGCACGCTGCCCAACAGCCCGTTCCAGTTCCGCCCGCTGGGCGCGTCTGCCGGCGTGGCGGCGGTCGTCGGCTACCGGCAGGCCGGCCAGGTGCTAGGCGCGGAGGACGAACAGATTTTGGGTTCCATACTCGACCAGACAGCCATTGCCATCGATCGCGCACGGCTTTCTCGCGAGAGCCTGGACCAGGCCGCGCGGCTCGAGGGGGAGCGGTTCCGCTCGTCGCTTCTGTCGTCGATCTCGCACGATCTGAAAACGCCGCTCGCGACAATCACGGGCGCGGTCTCCAGCCTGCGCGAGCTCGGCGACAAGATGACACCGGAAAGCCGAAGCGATCTGCTGGTGTCGATCGAGGAGGAAAGCGACCGTCTAGCGCGTTTCGTCGCCAACCTGCTCGACATGACGAGGATCGAGGCCGGCACGGTGGACGCCAAACGCGACTGGGTCGATGTCGGGGATGTCGTCCACACGGCGGTGCAGCGCGCCGGAAGATATTTCCCGGGCCGAGGCATCGATACGAGTATCGCCGACGGTATTCCGCTGATCCGCGGCGACAGCGTGCTTCTCGGCCAGGTGCTGTTCAACCTGGTCGACAACGCGGTGAAGTATGGCGGGAACGATCCGATAAGCATCTATGTCCGGAGTGACGCGAAGGATGTCGTGATCTCCGTCACGGATCTCGGCCAGGGCATCCCGGTGGCCGACTTGGAGCATGTCTTCGACAAATTCTTCCGGCGCGAAAAGCCGGACGGCAGAATTCCCGGTACGGGGCTGGGCCTCGCCATAGCCAGGGGATTTGTCGAGGCGATGGGGGGCACGATCCGCGCCGAAAGCCCCGCTGTCAAGCGACGCGGCACTCGCATTACCTTGCGGTTTCCGGCAGCATCGGTGGATGACACTCCGCCGGAGGACGAATGAACCGGGATCGAATCCTCGTCGTCGACGACGAGCCGCAGATCCAGCGTTTCCTAAAGCCCGCGCTCGAAGCGGCGGGCTACGACGTTGTGGAGGCGAGGAACGGCGCCGAGGCTTTGAAGGCCGCAGCCACCATTGCGCCGGCGCTCGTCATCCTCGATCTCGGCCTGCCCGACATGGACGGCAAGGACGTCATCGCCAGGCTGCGCGGCTGGTCGCAGGTGCCGATCATCATTCTCTCGGCGCGCGACCAGGAAGCCGAAAAGATCGCCGCTCTTGATCTCGGCGCGGACGACTATGTCGGGAAACCGTTCAGCATCGGCGAACTGACGGCGCGCATGCGCACGGCGCTGCGCCACAGGATACAGGAGACCGGCGAACTGACCAGGATCGTGGTAGATGGACTGGCGATAGATGCAATAAGACGCACCGTGAAGCGCGACGGCGAGGCGGTGAAGCTGACGCCGAAGGAATACGACCTGCTGCTGCTTCTGGCGCGGCATGCTGGCCGGGTGGTGACCCACAAAACCCTGCTGACCTCGGTGTGGGGCCCCGCTCATGGCCAAGACATGCAGTATTTGCGTGTCTTCATCGGACAGCTGCGCGGCAAGATCGAACGCGATGCAACCAATCCCGTCATCATCCGCACCGAACCGGGTGTCGGATACCGCTTTGTCGCAGACTAGCTGGCACGAGCAACGTCTGCTTTTGGCGGGCGCCCCAAACCCCAGGATTGTGTCTAACTTATTGAAGTTGAGAGATAACATCGACGAAGCCGCGCCGTGACGGCGCGAAGATGCAGGAATTCCCTGTTTTTCGCCAGTTATCAGGGAATTCAGACCAGAGACCGGTTATCGCTGGACTGCTCGGTTCACCAACGCCCAAACCCCTAAACTACAAGGCTTGGCGACAGATGGTTGTCGCAAAGCTTCGATCAATTCCATGTTGCGCGTGTTGCAAGCGGGTGCCTTGAAAAGCAAGGGTTTGCAAACGCGGGCAAGGGCTTGCTGCAACATGGTGGCAACAATTCACAGCTTGGCCAGTCGGATATGCCGTCCTCGATCTCAGACCGAGCCTTCCGTCAGCGTGGCAAATATCTCGCGAAACGTGTCCATGTCAGCCATCCGGTCCTGGGCGGAAAACGAGGCGGAATCCGAGATGGGATGTCGATGTATCGATCGCCTGTGCCATCCGGGCAGCCGGTCGATAGCGTCGGCAATAATTAGGTGCGCAAAGATGTGAGCCGCCTTTCGTCACCTTGCGCGGAATGCGTGTCTGGTCCCGGGGATCGGCGCTTGTTTCCCGACTGCCTCCCCGTGGGTTGGAGGCCGTGCAGCAGGGGCTGTCGATCTTGCTGTGATCCTGATACCAGTCGCTCGTCCACTCCCACACGTTGCCGATAGAGTCGTTGAGGCCGTAACCATTGGGTGGGTACGAGCCGACGGGAGATGTGTATTCGAAACGATCCTCCATCGTGTTTCGGTACGGGAAATCACCCTGCCAGGTATTGGCCATGTGGACGCCTCCCGGGGTCATCTCGTCGCCCCAAGCAAACTCCGCACCGTCGATCCCGCCGCGGGAGGCGAACTCCCACTCCGCCTCGGTCGGAATATCGAGGCCTGCCCATCCGGCGTAGGCTTCGACATCCTCCAGCGCCACGTGCACAACCGGATGCTCCTTCAGCTTCGAGATCGAGCTTGCCGGACCTCTGGGATGGCGCCAGTTTGCGCCCGGCACGTAGGTCCACCAATTGTAGTGGTTGCTCATGTCCACGGGACCTGCTGGCTTGCGGAATACGGTCGACGACGGCGCAAGCATTCCCGGTAGCGCGCCAGGGTAGTTCTTGGGATCGGCCGGCCGTTCAGCCAGCGTGACATATCCGGTTTCCTTGACGAAGATTTCGAAATCGCGATTGCTGACCGGCGAGCGGTCGATCCAAAAACTCCTCACGGAGACGCGATGCGCCGGCGCTTCCTCCGGATAGTGATTGTCGGACCCCATCATGAACTGTCCGTCCGGTATCAAGACCATATCGCGCCCGGCAGGCACGCTGTCGAAAACAGGTCGGGAAGTCGTAACGCTCATATGCTGCCTCTGTCGGACTGATGGTTCTGTTGTGCCGCGGCGCGCGCACGCATGGATTTGCGCCACCAGACATAGGGTATCAAAACAAGCCCTCCAATCACCAGATGCCAAAGCATGATGGCGAGCGCGGACTTGGCATCCGGAAAGTTCAGGCTGACGATCGCTATGGCCACACCGGGATGACGCGTGCCCGTCGCCAATGCGAGGTCCGTTCTGTCGGCCTCCTCTGGTCCTCCGAGAAGATGCCCGGCGACCAGTCCCACAACCGTGAAATGCACCAGGAAGAGAACGACGCCATTACCGACCCCGCGAAGATCAAGGATGATGAGAGCACGGCCGCCGCGCTTGCCCTTATCAAGGAAGGCGCGTCCAAAAAGCTCTCGCTGGAAGGCGGCGCCGACCGACGCACCGTGCTTGTCGGCGAAAGACTGTGGCCTTTGCCCTTCCCGATCGTGAAGTGGGAGGACGGCAAATGGGCGTTCGACACCTATGCCGGGCTGCAGGAAATCGTTAACCGCCTCGTCGGCGAAAACGAACTGCAGACGATCGCTACCATGCGCGCCTATGTCGATGCGCAGGAAGACTATGCTTCCGTTGACCGTGACGGCGACGGTGTCGAGGAGTTCGCGCAGAAGCTGGTCAGTTCGGCCGGCATGACGGATGGCCTATACTGGCCGACCGACGCGACCAACGGCGAAAGCCCCGCCGGCGACCTCGACCAGTCCGAACTGGACGATGCGGCGAAGGGCGAAGGCTATTTCGGCTACAAATACAAGATTCTCACTGGCCAGGGCGACAACATCGCCGGCGGCGCCTACGATTACGTCATCAATGGCAACATGATCGCAGGCTTCGGCCTGATCGCGTGGCCGGCAAAATATGGCGAGACCGGCGTCAAGACCCTCGCAGTCAACCAGCACGGCATCGTCTATGAGATCGACCTCGGTCCCGCCACAGACCAGATCGTCAAGGACATCGATACCTTCAATCCAGACGACAGCTGGACCGTGGTCGCAGACTAGCGCCGGAGAGGCCGCGCCGTTGCCTGTCGGCTGCGGCGCTGCCTCCGCAGGCGCGCCCGGCAGAAGCGCCTGAATTTCGGACGGAACGGAGGCCTCCGGCAGAGTAGATGGCGACAGAAACTCTATCAGACCGCACGGTCCTTGAATCGTTCCTTGCGTCCCACGGCAGGCCGTTCTTTGAACTGCAGGCTCGCTTGCACCTGGTTCATGAGCAGGCGCTCACGGTGCGGTCGCGCGCAGCGGTCTTCGTGGCGATCGCCTGATGCCCGCAAACTCTCGCCGGTCCTTCCAGCCGCAAGACCATTATCCCAGTTACCTTCGCTGCGCTGGCACCGTATGCCATTGCTGGTGCCCTTTGGATGCCGTTCGATGAAGTTATTTCAGTGCTGAAAAATCCTGCTTCTTTAGTACGAACGTGATCGGCGAGGACCGCACCCACGCAATGACGTCATTTGCCGATATCGCAAAAGAAGGATATCTGCTGCGGACGCAAAAGGAGACCCGTACACCATGCGCAGCACCATCCAGAAATTCGGAAAGCTGGAGAACTCGCAGTCAGGCGATCTGTCGGGCTGGAAGGTTGTCGAAGGCAATCCGACGATGACGACGACCGTTCAGCACACAACAGCGGATGGAAAGGTCCTGTCGGGCACCTGGCAGGCCACGCCCGGCACATATCACGTAACCTACACAGACTATGAATTCGTCCACATCATCGCCGGCCGCATCATCATCACCCCTGACGGCGGCAAGCCTGTCGAAGTCGGGCCCGGCGACGCGTTCGTCGTGGAAGCGGACTTCAAGGGTACATGGAAGATCGTCGAGCCGGTGACGAAGCATTTCGTCGTGACCGTGGGCTCGTAAGCGGCTGCCCCATAAAGAAAGGGCGCCGGCCTTTCGACCGGCGCCCTTCTCAGATGTTGAAACTCAGAAGTCGAACTGATCGATGTTCTCGGCGTTGAAAGTGGTCAGCGCCGACTGCGTGTTGATCGAGTTTCCTTCATTGATGGTGATGGTGCCGAGGTTCGGCACTTCGAAGGTGGAACCAACCTCGTTCTTCGCCTTGCCAGCCTTCAGATCGACCGCGAGATGCGCAGCCAGCCAGCCCTCATTGTAGGGTGACCAGAGCTGGAAGGCCTCGACGGTGCCATCCTTGACGAAGTCGCGCATTTCGCTCGGCAGGCCAAGACCGGTGACCTTCACCTTGTCGGCGATGCCACGCGACTGCACCACCTGCGCGGCTGCCGCTACGCCCACCGTCGTCGGCGCGATCACGCCCTTGAGATCGGGATAGTTGGACAGCAGCGCTTCCATCTCGGTGGTCGACTTCTCCGGCTGATCGTCGCCATAGACGGTCGCGACCAGCTTCATCTTGGCATACTTCGGATCCTTGATCGCTTCGTTCATGCCCTTGATCCAAAAATTCTGGTCGGGAGCCTCGGTCGTAGCCGACAGGATGGCGATCTCCCCTTCGTAGCCGATCAGCGAACCGACCATCTCGACCTGGTCGGCGCCGACCTTGGTGAAGTCGGTGGGCAGGATGGTCAGGTCGCGGTGCGACTCGTTGCCGGTGATGTCGCCGTTCACGGTCATGACGATGATGCCCTTGGCGCGGGCGGCGTCGAACACCTGGTTCAGCGCATCCGGGCTGTTGGGCGAAATCGCGATGACGTCAACGCCACGCTGGATCTGCGCTTCGATGAACGGGATCTGCGAGGTGGCCTCGGCAGTCGCCGGAGCGACGAACTCGAAGTTGCATGCGATCTTCTCGCAAGCCTCGACAAAGCCCTTCGTCAGCGAGTCGAAATAGGGATTGCCGGTATTCTTGCCGATGAAGACGATATCGATCTTGTCCTGCGCGAACGCGGCCGTCGAAAGGGCGAGGCCCGTTGCCAGGGCTATCAGTGATTTCTTCAGCACTTCATTTCCTCCTTACTCAGTCCTGTTGAAATGACCCGGTCGACCCGGGGTTGTTGCCCGCTACCTCTGCGTGCGGGAATAGATGAAATTGGTGGCGATGATGGCGACGATCAGCAGCACGCCCAGCACGGTGAGCTGGATGGCCGGCAGCAGGTTCGCGACGGTCATGCCGGTCGAGACGACGACCAGCAGCCAGGCGGCGAGGAATGTGCCCAGAATGGTGCCGCGTCCGCCAAAGATGGCGGTGCCGCCGAGCATCGCCATCAGAACCATCTGCAGTTCGCCGCCGAGGCCAAGATCGTAGCGCACTGAGCCGAGACGCGATGCGGTCATCATCCCCGCGACTGCCGAGACAAGTCCGATCAGCAGGAACAGGATGAGCTTGATCCTGCGGGTGCGGATGCCGGAATAGCGGGCAGCCACCTCGTTCGTTCCGATCTGGTAGATCTGCCGCCCGAAGATTGTGCCTGCGAGGATCAGGCCAAGGACAAGCGCCGCCACGATGAAGATCACCACCGGCACCGGAATTCCAAGCACCATCACCTTGTCGATGCCGATGAACCAGTCAGGCACGCGGATCGACTTGTCGCCAGCGATGATCTGCGCGAGCCCGCGATAAAGCGTCAGCGTGCCAATGGTAACGATGATCGAAGGCAGTTGCAGGGCAATGACCATGAACGCGTTGAGCGCGCCCATGGCGAGGCCCGCGAGAAGGCCGATGGCGATCGCGATCGGCATGGGGATGCCGGATGCCTGCGCCCAGGCAAACAGGCAGGCCGACAGCGCCATGTTGGAAGCGGGAGAAAGATCGATCTCGCCGGCGATGATCACCATGGTAAGCACGAGCGCCACGAGTGCGAACTCGGCCGAAAGCGTGAAGCTGCGCAGGATGTAGCCTAAGTCGAGGAAGTAGGGCGACAGGTAGCTTGCCACGACAATGGCAGCGATCAGCAGCACCAGCGTCATCGTCTCCGGCCGCACGAGGGCGACATGCCAGAACGGACGAGCAGGCGCCGCATCTTGCACTGCCGTTGACGGGGTGGCGGATGCTTCGGTGGTGCTCATGCGCGCGCCACCTTCAGGCTGGCGATGCCCTGCTGGCGCACAGAACGGTCGATAAGCAGCGCAACGAGGATAATCGCGCCGTAAATCGCGCCCTGCGCGGTTCCTGGAATGCCGAGCAACGGCAGCGCCGCGGCCACGCAGCCTAGCAGCAGAACACCGAGCATGACGCCCGGAACGGTGCCGACGCCGCCATTGATCGACACGCCGCCGATGACGACGGCGGCGATGACCTGGAACTCGAACCCGGCGCCGGTATTGGATGGATTCACGAAGCCCCAGCGACTTGCGTACATGATGCCCGCGAGGCCGGACAGTGCCCCCGATATGGTGAAGACCAACAGGGTGATCTGGTTGACCTTCACGCCGCGCAGTTCGGCGGCCGACGGGTTCGAGCCGAGGGCATAGATCTGTCGGCCAACGATCGTGTGCCTCGTGAACCACCAGGCGAGCAGCACGATGCCGAGGGCCATGAAGATGATCCACGGAATGCCTAAGATCGGCGACGTCTGGCTCATGGATTTCAGGGCCGACGGAACGAACTGCCGGTCGACCTGCCGTGCGTCCGAAACGATGAAGGTGAGCCCGCGATAGAGGTTGAGCGTACCGAGCGTCACGATGATCGCGGGCAGCTTGAACACTGTGACAAGCGCGCCGTTGATCAGTCCAAGCAAGGCGCCCGCGCCGATCGCGACGATGAACCCTACTGGCCATGGAATATAGGGCATGTCGCGAAACATCATGCCGGCAAGCATCGCCGAAAGACCCAGCATCGACCCGACCGACAGATCGACATGGCGCGCCACGAGGACGAGCATCTGGCCCATGGCGACGATCATGATCAGCGGCACGAGAAGCAGGATCACGCGCAACTGGTTGAGCGTCAGAAACTGAGGCTTGTAGAGGCCTACCGCCAAGCACAGCAACACGATCATGACGGCAATGCCCGTCTCGCGCCGGACGAGAATGGAGCGAACGATGTTCATGCGGCGGCCTGCTGCTGGATGCGCGGCACGGCTGCCTGCATGACCTTCTCCTGGGTAGCCTCGGCGCGTGGAATTTCCGCCGTCAAACGTCCCTCGGCCATCACCAGAATGCGGTCGCAGAGCGCCAGCAATTCCGGCAGCTCGGACGAGATCAGCAGGATCGCCCTGCCCTGCTCCGCAAGCTCGCCAATGATGTCGTAGAATTCGGCCTTCACGCCGATGTCGATGCCGCGCGTCGGCTCGTCGAGGATGAGAATGTTCGGCTCCGCCAGCAGCCAGCGCGCGAGAATGGCTTTCTGCTGGTTGCCGCCCGACAGCTCGCCGATCGGCTGGTTGACCGAGGCAAGGCGGATACGAAGCTTCCTGACGGAATCGGACGCGAGCAGCTTTTCGATCGCCCGCCGGATGAAGCCGCGCGGAGCGATCTTTGCGGGGATCGCCGCCGTGATGTTATGTTCGACGGACAGCGTGCGGAAAATCCCGGCAACAGCGCGGTCCTCTGGCACGAAGGCAAGGCCGAGCGCGATAGCGTCGTGCGGCTGGCGGATGTCGGCCGGCTTGCCGTTCACCAGAACGGCGCCACTTGCTGCAGGCTGTATGCCGAAGAGCGCGCAGGCCACTTCGGTGCGGCCGGCACCGACCAGACCTCCGAGCCCGACGATCTCGCCGCGACGGACCTGAAAGCTGACATCCTGAAAGCGGCCAGGCAGCGTCAAGTCCTTTACCTCAAGCGCAACCTCGCCGATCGAAGCATTATGCTTGTGCATGTACTCCTTGAGTGGCCGGCCGATCATCAGGCGTATGATGTCGGCATCGCTCAGACTGTCGATCGGATCGGTAGAAATCTTGTTGCCGTCCCGAAAGATCGTGACCCGGTCGCACAGCGCACGCACCTCTTCGAGACGATGCGATATGAATATGATCGTTCGTCCCTCGTCGCGCAGGCGACGCGCGATGCCGAACAGGGTTTCTACCTCCCGAGGCGTCAGCGGCGCGGTCGGCTCGTCCATGATGATGAGCCGGCTGTCGGAGGCGAGAGCCCGGCCAATCTCGACCATCTGCTGATCCGCGATAGACAGGCCGCGCATCTGCCTGGCGACGTCGATATGGACGCCAAGCTGATCCATCTGTCTGCGCGCCTCGCTCGTCATCTCTGCCCAAGGCACACGGCTGAACCAGCCATCATCGCCCCGCCCGAGCACGAGATTTTCCGCAACCGACAGGTCGGGAAACGAGATCGGCTCCTGATGGATAAGCGTGATGCCAAGCTTTTGCGCCGCCAGCGGGTTGGCAATCTCGACGGGTTGCCCGTTCAGGCTGAGCGTACCGCGCGTCGGCCTGTGCACGCCGGCGATGATCTTTGCGAAGGTGGACTTGCCCGCGCCGTTCTCTCCCAGCAACGCATGGATCTCGCCCTTATTCAGGTCGAGATCGACATCGCGCAGCACCGAAACGCCGGCGAATGATTTCGAGATGCTGCGCGCGGAAAGCAGGGGGACGGCACTGTCGTTCATGCGGGCACCGGCGCCTCAGGATGAAGAAGCCCCTGCGCCTTGAGGTCTGCCCAGAATGCGGACGGAATCTTCACGCCCAACGCCGCGACATTGGCCTCGACTTCACTGGGCTTGGCCGCGCCCGGAATGACGGAGACCACAGCCGGATGGGCAAGCACGAACTGCAGCGCCGCGACCGGCATGCTGACGTTATGCTTCTTGCATGCCTCCTCGATGCCGCGGACGCGCGCCTGCACCTCCGGCGAAGCCGCGCCATAGGCATATTTCGCGCCGGCGCCTGAGCCCGTGACAAGAATGCCGGAGGCGAACGGCGCTCCGATGATCACGGACACATTCCGGTCATGCAGCGCCTTCATGCCACGGGTCAGGCTGTCCTGGTCAATCAGCGTGTACGGCATGGCGACAAGGCAGAAATCCAGATCGACCTGTGTCGCGATGGTCTCCAACGCGGCATTGTTGTTGATGCCCATGCCGTAGGCCTGGATGTCACCGGACTTCTTGAGCTCGACCAGCGCATTGATGCCGGACTCGACAAGCTGCTTCTCGTAGCCCGCCTGCTTGTCGCCGTGAAAACCTGCATCGAGATCGTGGATGACAAGGGCGTCGACGGTGTCGAGCGCGAGCCTCTGGAGCGCCTGCTCGTAGGACCGCATGACGCCATCGTAGGTGTAGTCGAAATTCACCTCGAAGTTCAGTCCGCCCGTCCACGGAGAGCGATCGAATGCCTTTGGGTCGGCTGGCCGGTGCAGGGTGCGACCGACCTTGGTTGTCACCTGAAACTCGCCGCGCGGCTTGGTGCGCAGGAAACCGCCCAGCCTGTGTTCGGACAGACCACGCCCGTACCACGGGGCGGTGTCGTAGAAGCGCACGCCCGCTGCCCATGCGGCATCCATCGTGGCGCGTGAGTCGGCTTCGTCGACCTTAGCGTAAAGCTCGCCGATATGGGCCGTGCCAAGCCCGAAGACCGGCAGATTCAGGCCAGTTTTTCCAACGCGACGGCGGGTGGAAACGCTGAGGCTCACGGTGATCTGCTCCTCCCAAAGCAAACTGGCGGGCGACGTCCCGCTCTCGATGAGTGTGTAACTTGTCAGACAAAAATTAGTTTGACAAGTTCTTGCCGGATGGCCATTCGTAGGCCACGGAGGGGAACCCGACCAGCAGAGTCAGGCCCCGGGGAGTGGAGTCCGGATGCCTGATTTTCCCATCATAGACACGCACCTTCACGTGTGGGACCAGACGCGGCTGAAATACAGCGCGTTCGAGGGACATCCGCTTTTCGGCCATCCCTATCATGTCGAGGACTATCGTCGGGACTGCGGCGCGCTTCAGGTCGAGGCGATGGTGTTTCTCGAATGCTACGCCGATTTCTGGGAGGGTGGCGGCCAGTATATCGAAGAGATCGCTTTCGTAGAGGACGAGCAGAAGCGCGACCCGCGCATCAAGGCGATCATCCCGATGGCTCCGGTCGAGTGGGGCAAGAAGGTCCGGCCGCTTCTCGAAAAGATGCGTGACGAGCATCCTGATGTGCGCGGCATCCGCCGCATCATGGAATTCGACGAGGCCCCCCGTGCCCTGACGATGAGCGAGGGTTTCATCGAGGGTACCAACCTGCTGGCCGAATTCGGCTGGTCCTTCGATATCAACCCCAACTACACGCAGATGGATTTCATCCGCGAATGGGTGAAGCTGATCCACGATGTGCCGATGATCCTCGACCATTGCGGCAAGCCGGGCATCAGGCAGGGCAGGATCGAGCAGTTCCGTGAGGATATGCGCGACCTCGCGAAACACCCGAACATGTGGGTGAAGCTCTCGGACCTCCCGCCCTATGCCAGCGAGAACTGGACGGAAGAGGAGCTGCGTCCCTACATCGAAGCGACCCTCGACGCCTTCGGGCCCGACCGAACCATCTATGCCGGCGACTATCCGATCCTGCTGCAATCGACCAGCATGACCGAATGGGTGCAGGTTCTCGACAATGCCTTTGCCGATCTCGGCCTTTCGGAAGCCGAGACCCGCAAGATTTACCGCGACAACGCAATCGCCTTCTATCGCCTCGATCTCTGAGATGGATTTCGCGTGAGCAAAACCGCCACAGAAAAGCTCGAAGGTACACCGGTCGAAGCCATCGATCGGACCGACGGCTTCGGCGGCGGCGCCCTGGAGCGGCGCTCCATTTCGGAGCAGGTCGCGAACCGCATCCTGAGCATGATCAAGTCCGGCAACCTCAAGCCGGGCGACCGCCTGCCGACCGAGCAGCAGATGACCATCGCCTTCGGCATCTCGCGCCCGCCCCTGCGTGAGGCCTTGAAGGCACTGACGCTGATGGGCGTTCTGGCGAGCCGGCAAGGCGGGCGCTATACCATCACCGACCTGTCGCCCAGCCGGCTGGTTGCGCCGTTCAACTCCGTGCTCGCTGTCGCCGACTACGACGTGCACGAGCAGTTCGAGACCCGCGTCGTGGTGGATCTGGAGCTGGTCCGGCTCTGCTGCGCGCGGGCCAGCGCCGAGCAGCGCCAGCGCATCCATAAGCTCGCAGTGGACGGCCGCGACTTCAAGCTGGACCCGGTGGCGTTTCGGTTGCTCGACATAGAGTACCACCAGGCAATCAATGTCGGCGCAAACAATGCGCTCCTCGCCGCGCTCGCCCAGGTACTTTACGACCTTGGCCTCGACGTGCGCCGCACCGCCAGCGAGGTGCCCGGCGTCATCGACAAGAGCGTCAGACAGCATGTCGAGATCGCAGACGCCATTTTGCGCGGCGACGCGCCGGCCGCGGTCGCCGCTTATTGCACGCATCTCGAGCATGTGCGCGACACCACCATCATGGCCATAGCCAAGCGATCACAGGGACCGAAACATGGCTGAGCGCATCGCCTTCCGAATGAACCTCTTTCCCGGCCAGGCGGCCGAATACGAAAAGCGGCACGATGAGATTTTCCCGGACCTCGTGGTCGCGCTGAAGGATGCCGGAATTTCGGACTACACGATCTGGCTCGATCCCGAGACAAATCATCTGTTCGGCATCCTGACGCGTAGCGACGATCACACGATGGCTGCCTTGCCCGACACGGAAGTGATGAAGCGCTGGTGGAAGCACATGCGCGACATCATGGAAACGCACCCCGACAACGTGCCCGTTCAGGTGCCCCTCAAGCGCGTCTTCTATCTGCCATGAGTTCCGCATTCCGCATCAAGGACGTGCGCGTCTATCACGTGAAGGCGAGCGAGAAGGCCGGCACCTATTTCAAGCCCGGCGAGAGCCGACACTGGCTGGTCGATACGCTGATCTCGAACCCGATGTCCGGCTATGCCCGATACAAAGAAAAGCGGTCGAGCTGGGGCATCGGCGTGCTGGGCGCGATCGTGGTGGAGATCGAGACCGAGGACGGCACGGTCGGCGTCGCCACGGGTTCGGGCGGCGTCCCGGCGGCATGGATGATCCGGCACCATTTCGCCCGCTTCCTCGTCGGCGAGGATGCGCGCAAGACCAACATGCTGTCGGACCAGCTCTATCGCGCCTCGCTGCCCTATGGGCGCAAGGGCCTGCCCATCATGGCGATAAGCTGCGTTGATCTCGCGCTCTGGGACCTGATCGGCAAGGTTCGCGGCGAGCCTGTCTACAACCTGATCGGCGGCCTCGCGCGCGACGAGATCACCTTCTACTGCACGACACCCGAAGCGGCCGCGATCAAGGACCTCGGCTTCTGGGGCGCCAAGGTGCCTCTGCCGCACAGCCATTTCGACGGCGAGGAAGGGCTGCGCGCCAATCTGGAATTTTTGCGCCGGCATCGTGACGCTGTAGGCCCGGACTTTCCGCTGATGGTCGACTGCTACATGTCGCTCAGCGTCGACTATGCGATCCGGCTCGCCGAAGCGGCCAAGCCGCTGAACATCCACTGGTGGGAAGAGGTTCTTTCGCCCGAGGATGTCGAGGGCTTCCGCGCCATCAAGCAGGCGCATCCGACGATCAAGTGGACCACCGGCGAACATGAATACACGCGCTACGGCTTCCGCCGGCTGATCGAGGAACGGACGCTGGACATCGTCCAGCCGGATGTGATGTGGGTCGGCGGCCTGACCGAACTGCTGAAGATCGCGGCGCATGCGTCAGCCTACGATATTCCGGTGGTGCCGCATGGAAGCGGGCCCTATTCCTACCACTTCATCGCCAGCCAGACCGGACCGGCCTTCTGCGAATATGTCGCCGCCAGCCCGGACGGCAGGTCGATCATGCCTGTCTTCGGCGATCTGTTCGAAGGCGAGCAGATGCCCCAAAACGGGAAGTTGAAATTGTCAGACGCGCCCGGGTTCGGCATGACGCTCGCCGACCGCGCCTCGCTGGAACTCGTTAAGTAATAGCGGCTTCCGCGACCTGACTTCGCCTACGACCTCGGCTTTGTCTTCTGCGGGTCGAAATGCGGGAAGGCGACGATCTTTGCGGGCAGGCGTTTCTGGTGGCCGTCGAGCTTGCCGATCTCGACTTCGGTGCCGATGTCGGAGTGGGCGATATCGACGCGGGCAAGGGCGATGTTCTTGCCGAGCACCGGAGAGCGCATCGACGAGGTGACGACGCCGATCTGCGGCCGCCCGACATGCACGCAGTCGCCGTGACCGACAGCGACGTTGCCCGATATCTCCAGCCCGACGAGCTTGCGCGCCGGATGCTCCTTGCGACGGATAAGCGCGTCGCGGCCGATGAAGTCGTCGGGCTTGGTCTTGAGCGGCACGGTGAAGCCGATGCCGGCCTCGAACGGGTCTGTCTCGTCGGAGAACTCATGGCCGGCGAAGGCAAGCCCCGCCTCGATGCGCACCATGTCGAGCGCCGCCATGCCCATCGGCTTCAGCCCGTGCGGCTGCCCGGCTTCCCACACCGCGTCGAACACTGTCTCTGCATCGCGCGGATGGCAGAAGATCTCGTAGCCGAGTTCGCCGGTATAGCCGGTGCGCGATACCACCACCGGCACGCCCTGTGCGTCGCCGACGCGCGCCACCGCGAAGCGGAACCATTCCAGTTCCTCCATTGACGGCTGTTTGGGCGACGTCCAGATGATCTCCTTGAGGATATCGCGGCTGTTGGGGCCCTGCACGGCGATGTTGTGCATCTGGTCGGTCGAGGAGCGGACCATCACCTTCAGGCCGAGCTTCTCCGCCTGCTGGCGCAGCCAGGTGCCGCCAAAATCGTCGCCGCCGATCCAGCGGAAGTTGTCCTGGCCGAGCCGCAGAAGCGTGCCGTCATCGATGACGCCGCCATGCTCGTAGCACATCGACGAATAGACGACCTGGCCGACCGAAAGCTTCTTCACGTCCCGTGTCAGCACATATTGCAGCAGCGCCTCGGAATCCGGCCCCGTCACCTCGAACTTCCTGAGCGGCGACAGGTCCATCACCACCGCCTTCTCGCGGCAGGCCCAGTATTCCTCGATCGGCCCCGCC
>NZ_JBEBMF010000005.1:0-333562 GCF_040081925.1 Mesorhizobium quangtriensis | reverse complement strand
AAGGCGCCTCGTCGATTTCGTCAGGGAACCGATCGTTCATGGCAGGCTCGCGAGGAAAACATCACAAGACTCATTCTCACATTAAGTAACAAAAGCCAACACACATTATCGAATAAACTGCCCATTCGCAAATTAAGTGCCGGCGTAAGCGTCTGAAATCATAGAGGCATGATTCTCATATTTAAGTGCCGAGCGACATCCGACAAACTGGTTCTTGTTCAGGACATATCCGGTGCGGCCGAGCGCGCGCCGGTCTAAGCCGAGCCAGTCATCCTCCTCGTCGCCGTAGGGAAAAACGCGGAAGCCATCCCGAAAGAGCAGAATCCCACTCCAGGTCTTCTGCAGGTCGCGAACATCATTGCGAGTACCGATGCCGTCGATTGCGGTGAAGTGGCGGCGATTGTACCAGTAACCTTCGAAGTAGAAGGGCCCAACGGAGACGAGCGCAGTCGATGGAATTTCTCCCGAGGTTCCGGTGAGGAGACCCTCAAGATCGGGCTCCGTGAGTGTTAAAACGTCGGACTCCCGCGGATGGGGGTAGCCGAGGTTGACCGCGTCCATTCGGACAAACAGCTCGGGCTTCCCTTCCTTGATCTCATATCTGCCTGTAAATGAGGCGTGGGCGGCTTCCAGAAGTGTCTTGTCCATAAAGTCGATCGGGATCCGCGTTCCGTTTCAGGGCGCGGCGCTCCCAGAGATCCCACATCGAGACAATCTGCCGCTTTGCTCTTGCGACGCCCACCACGATCTCGCCGGGCAGCGGCGAGATCGAGATCACTCTCAGGCCATGCGTGGTCAGAAGGGCGGACTGTTTAGCCTCGATGTCTTCGACGCGCAGACGGTCGCTGCCGACATCCCGGTCGGTAGGTCATCAGGGTCCGGCCAGTCAAATTGGCGGCCTAGTACCTCCGCGGCGCTGAGAACGGCATCGTCCGACGCAACGGCGAGCTGCCACTCATGAGAGGTCTCGGCACTGCGGACGTAGTGCTCTATGGCAAGACCGGGCAGCGCATTGTTCGCTTGGAAAGAGTCCGCCGCAAGGTCACGGATCACGGTCTTTTTTGGCGATACGATCTCGCAGATCATCGTAATGGGCACCGAGTCGAGCAGTTCACGCGCTCGGTCAAGCTGGTATCGAACAAGATTGAGCCCGGTGATGGTTACGATGTGCGGCAGAGCGTCGAACACCGAAATCGGGCTATCGAGAATGGCGATCCAATCCTCGGCGAGCTGATCGAAGATCGGGTGGGTCGAGCAGGGCAGGTAGGCGCCCGGCCGATCACGCTCGGCAAGTTGTGGCTCGCCTTGCCCGATCATGCGAGCGACGCACGGTTTTGCCATCGATGGCGACCACGTCCGGCGCGACGCCGGTCTGTTTGGCGACCCAGGCGGCAAAGCAGCGGCGGAACTGCTCGCAATCGAGCGAGGCCAGAATGTCGCCCAGATGGTCATGGCTGGGCGTGCCATAGCGAAAGGGCCGCAGACGACGCAAAACATCCAGCTTCTTGCGGCCGAATAGGGCAATGTCGCTGATCGACTCGGCCCCAGACACCACCGCGGCCAGGCACAAAAGCAAGACTTCCGGCAGAGGATAGCGCACTTTCATGCTTTGGCGCGGGTCCTCCAAAGCCTTGAAATGATCAAGAAAAACAACGCTCTCCGCTATCGCGCCATCCCTAACGCCTGGCTGCCCCATCGTCCGTATCCTCCAATCGAATCAGAAGACACCGACAGATTCAGCACTTGGTCCTCCTGTCACCTACAAAATCGACGTTAACTCACCCGATACCCCTGGATGTCAAGGTTGCTTAGGTTGACAAAGTTGCGTCTGACGCCATATTGTCTCATCAGGAGGCGACACCTATGGCAGATAAAGCGCAAGTAAAGGCACCAGCCGTCACGGCGAAGACGCGGGGCGCGGCGGTGCTGACAATGTTCACGATGAAGGGCGACCCCATCAAGGCGCTGTCCGGGTTCAAGCTGCCGGCCGGCGCGCACGTTGCGATTGTATCCGGGAGACCGGAGTCCGTTCGCGCGATCAGAAAGTCGGTGCGCGGTCGTGTGGCTCGCGTCACTGAGGTTGTCGAGCAGGTCTCGCGCCCCAACCAGGTCGAGCGCGAAGCCCTAGTGGACAAGACTGCATTTGAGCCCGATGCGCGCAGCCGCGCGATGCTTGAAGGTATCCGTATCGCACAGCAGGATCTACGCGACGCGGGCGGCGCCTATGATCTTGATGAGGTCCGCACCCTCATGCGCGGCGTCTCTCGGCAGGCGATCGACAAGCGAGTGCAGGACGGTTCCCTGATAGCCGTTCCCGGCCCGAGCAACCGTCGCAGCTACCCCACGCTGCAGTTCAACCGCGACGGCACTGTTGTGCCTGGGCTCAAGGCCGTTCGTGAGGCTTTGCAGACCAGCAATTCCTGGACGGTGCTCAACTTCCTTGCTCACCCCGATGTAAGGTTGAGCAATCGTAAACCCATTGAGCTGCTAAAGTCCGGCCAACTCGACCTCGTGCTTGAAGCCGCGAGGCTGCACGGTGAGCAGGGGGCGTGAGTGGGCCGCTCCCTCCCGCAGACCTGAGCGCGCGTGTACCCCAGCTGGCGAACCTACTGGCAGGGCAAGAAATTCACCGTTTCTACACGGCTAAATGGGACCCGCTCTTCTTCGACAGGTCGCGCCAAGGGCGATTCAACGCTCCCGATGCCTCCTATGGGGTTCTCTATGCGGCAAAGGAGACCGGCGGCGCGTTCGCCGAGACATTTTTGCGAGTTCCCGGGCGCACGCTCATCGATACGGACCTCCTGCAGCGGAAGGCGTATGTTCGCCTCATCATCGAAAGAGATCTGAAACTGATCCAGCTTGCCGGGCCCGGTCTCGCCCGCGTTGGCGCAACCGCCGAGGTGGCACACGGAGGTATCCCTTACGATGTGCCGCAGGCGTGGTCGATCGCGCTGGCCCGTCACCCTATTGGCGCTGATGGCATCGCCTACCTTGCCCGGCATGATGATACTGAACTCTGCTATGCACTGTTCGACCGATCTGCCGATGCCGTTGCGGAGTCGGCACGCGAGGTCGATCTCGATCAAGATTGGTTCTGGCGGATCGCCGAGCGCTATGGAGTCGGCCTAGCTCCATAGGGTCAGCGGTCGTGTGGCACCGGCAGGAGCGCGATTGTCGACGTCCCTTGGTCGTCGCAGAGAAGGGGCATTGATAGGGATGAAGCTCTCGGAGGCCTATCCACTTACCCACGCGGCGTACCCCGCCCTTGCCCCCTGGGACGAGGACTTCGATTGGCTGACCGGGAGCGTGGCGATCAGCGACTTCCTGGTGCGGGTTCAGCAACGGCTAATTGAACAGGGCGACGAGCAGATGCTTGCATTCGCGGCATCCGTGCGCGCTGACATTATCGAGCAGACTGCCCGGGCGCCGGATGAGGCCACCGCCAGCTGTATCGACTGCGTCAGGTTCATCGCGGCCGTGATCCCTGCCCAACGAACGCTCTCGTCAGGTTTGCTGGGGGACTGCTACGGCTGGGTGCTCTGGGGAATATCCCGAACGCATGATCCGGCGGCGAGGGTAAACAATGCAAACTACGCCCTGCCTCCATATGAAGGCGCGCCGAACGAACTCAACGAAGCGGTGCTGCCATTCGTGGTGGACTGGATCCGCGTGGCTTACCTCCTCGCTCGAAAATTCGGCGGCCTCGACAACCATTGCCGGGATTTCTTCGATTACTCCGCGCGCGTCGTCCTGATGGCCCTGGCGAACGGCGACCTCCGCGCAGGAGTGGAAGCGACGATGGCGATGGCCAACTGGGCTGCCACACGGGCCCATCCCGGCGCCGAGGTTCTGACCCGATCGCTGTTCGAACTCGCGCAGCAGGATTTCGTTGACGCGGAAACGAAGGCGCGGATCGAGATGCTCTTCTTGACGCATGCGGCGCAATGGACGGATCGCACGCCGGTAGAGTGGGCACGGCATCTGCTGGCCACTCGAAGGGAGCATCTCAGGGAGCACGAGACTTTCCAGGCAATGGCAGTGGCGACCGACGATCTAGCGTCGTGGACGGCGAACAGGACGGACATCCTCGCCGAGATCCGTCGCCTCTCTAGCTCTTACCATGCAGATGCGTCACGAGCTGAGGCCTTGATCGCTCTCGAATCTCGCGCCTCGATCCTGATGCCGTTGATCTATTGCCTCACGAGAGTGGGGTCGACCGAAGATATTTTGGACGTGCTTTGGGAATGGTACGGGTCCCCGGACTGGCAAAGAGGCGACGCCAATGTTCTCTTCGTGTGCCCGAACCACAGTGATGGTGTCGCCTATGTTTGGCCAACGGGACGCTGGTTCGCGCCACATGCGGACATAGGCGGCAGCCTGGAGAACCTTCTGGTCGGCATATCGAACGCATTGTCGGACTACTTTCGAGGCCCCGCAGGCGACCGCATCTTGGATCTCGACGGACGCCGGGCCGGCATACCCGCATTCGAGAACGGCCAGGCCCTGGTCGAGGCCGTCGAAGGCCATTACCAGCTCCGCGGCCTGGCGGAACAGCTGCCGCAAGACTTCACACCCAGGTCCCTCGTCGTGCTGCCTGGCCATCGCGATCCTCTCCAGGGTCTCTTCCAGCTCGCGACAGGCAGGTTCGCCGCCCTGGAAGCCAGCCTGGCGACAGCAGCAGAGGACAGATCGATCGAGGTCCTCAGCGTTTGGCCCGGCGCAACCCAGCTCACCGAGCCAGAGGTCGAGTGCCTTCGTGCGACGGCGCTGGCGAGCGGCTGGAGATTGAAGGTGCGCGAGGGCCGATTGGACGCGGTCGCCTTCAAGGAATTCTACGAGGATCCGGAGGCCGATGTGCTCTGGGTCATCGGGCACGGAGAGCAATCGCCCTACAGCGTTTACGAGAGCGGCCTCGTCATGGGCGACAGCGATCTGCTTTCGATGCCTCATCTCGCATCGTTTGCTGTTCCTCGCACCGGCCGACGCCTTCTGGTGCTCAATGTGTGCAGCAGCGGATCAGCGCAGACCATGGATGGAATGGCACGGATCGGGTTAGCGCAGGAACTCTGCTCACCCCACCAGCAGGTCATCGCCCATCTTTGGCCGATCGACTATTACGCAGCTCTCGCCTTCGGCTGCTCGTTGGCGAGCCGGCTGAGGACCGAGCCGGTGAAAGTCGCTTTTCCCTCCGCCACCAATGCAATGCGAAACCAGGACGCCCTTCTCCACGAACTGGAGAGCATTGCGCCGGGGCTGTCGGCTGCGGAACGATTGGCACACGATCACGTGGCGGCGATACTCGACAATATTCTTTGCTGGGGATGCCCAGCGCTTTTCACATGATCTCGTTGCCGGCCGTCGGCCCAGCTCATTTCTTGCCCAGTTTGTCTTCGACCTTCTTGCGCCCATCGCCTACCAACTTTACGGCGGACCGACTTCCGCCTAGATTGCAAACTTGGCGTAGCGCGAGCCCGCGATTGCGGCTTTGTGCACGCCTTTGTGGCGACCCTCGCATAAGCAGCCGGTACGGTGCGGAATCGACGTACCGACCAAAAGCGGCTGTTCCTTCAGGCCGAGCATTACCCGTTCAGCCGAGAACGGGTAGCCGGGAGAATTGAGTTTCAGCACCTCTGCTGCGGTCATTAGTCCCGCGGCGAAGGAGAGGAAGGGGAGCGCCGCATCGGGGCGCTTTTCCTCGACGGTTGTCTGGTGCGCGGTGGGTCCATCCGTGGCGCAGGTAGTGAGAGCGAATTTTTCGTCGGGCGGAAACATACAGAGCGAACACGCTTTCGCTCCAGGCACGTGTCGCATCAAGGTCGCCTGCCAGTTCCGACCGGTGGTGGCGTAGAGCTGGACCGGCGGAAATCCCATCTCGATGTGGTAGCGCACATTGAATTCGTTGGCCGCCGAGATCAGAACGTCCGTGGCACCGGTCTCACGGAGATTCCACAACGCTGACTGATGCAAGGCGACCGGGTCGTCAGCCACGTCCTCGACACCGGCCCCGCGTAGAAAGGCGGCGACGGCCTCAACCTTGGCCAGATCGATCTTGGCATCGGCATCGGTGAAGATGGGCGAGCGGGTAATATTGTGGATCCCGACACCGTCGGGGTCGATGAGGATTGCGCGGAAGTCTCTCGTTGCAAGCGCCAGAAAGTAATTGGCGGCGGACCCCACTGAGCCGAGCCCTGCAGTCATGACGTGGCCGAGCGAGATCTCGACCGGGGAGAATTCCACCCGCTTGGGGACATCGGTCCAGTCCCAAGCGTTGCAAGCGAAGGACTCGGTCATGGCGCCGAAGCGGGTGCGGAACAGATGCGCGGCACCCAATACCACGGCCAGCGCCGCGCCGATTCCCACATCCGATTCGATCGGGGATAGCGGCGACGGCCCCGTACCAGTGTAGGCGTTCCACCCAGAGCCGTGGATGACAGTGTTGTGGCCGTCGGGTCCGAGATGGAAGCGGAAATCGCCTGCGGTCACTTGGCGTGTGCCGTAGCTGCCGAACGGGTCGGCGGTTCTCATTCCATCAAGGGCATGCTCGACAAGCGAACGGCCGGCCCATGGAAGGCGCGGGTGGATAGGTATGTCCGGGAAGCCTACCTGCACCGAGGGTGACAGCCGTCCCAACAGGTTGCAGGCGACGAGCGCTGCCACTTGCCCATCGTAACTGGCGAGGTAATCGGGCGACGCGGTGATCGTGACGACCTGCGTTTGGTCGAGTGGCGACGCGCCGTAGCGAAGCATGCGATCGTTCAATCGGTCGTAAAACTGTTGCTGGTCCATGGCCCGTCTGCCGGAATGATAATGATGTCGTCGTCCGAAAGCTCGATCCAGCCGTGCGGCTTCTGCCACAGATAGGCGGCGGCGCCAGCCAGCGAGGGCAGATACCGCCCATATCCAGGCAGCACGATTGAGGCGTATCCCGGATAACGGATCTTGGCACCTTCGACATCGCCATCGCTATGGTAGGCTTGGCCCGGATGGGTGTGGACCTGGGCCACCACCTGCAACTCGAACCGCGCCGCCGCCTGCATGCAGGACACCATGGCGCGAGGCGGAACATGAAAACTGCCCGCCGTCGTCCGCGCCTCGGGCGCGAAGACCGCTACGGCAAGAGTGACGGCACCGTCGGTCCGGCCGAGCAGATAGGCGATCCCCTCATGCCGCTGCTGCTGAGACCGGACCAGCGCGGCCATCAAGTCTTGGAGCGCATCCGTGGTCACCAGCAACCTGGCCGGCTGTGGCGAAATTGGAATGCTCTTCGGCTTTCGGCCGAGAACACGCTTGAGCCAACCGGGGATCATGCTGCCAGCCTGCCTTCGTAGCTCTTCATCAGTTCGCAGGCGATACGCAGGGCCATGGCACCCAAGGTGCGGCACGCCCTCGTATATGCGTTGTTCTGCCACGCGCCGATCTGCCAATCCGAATGCGGTCCGCGGGAGTCGACCGTTTTATAGGCGAGGCGATTCCATGGCGCGCAGATCACGCCGTTACCGTGCAGGAAATTGCCGCCGCGCGGCGTATCCGGCCGATTGTCGATCTTGCCGGTCGCCGGGTTGAACCAGTGCCAGGCAGGAGGCATGGCGGGGTAGCCGTCACACCTGACGCGCAGGTGGTAGGTCAAGCCGTCCTTGGCCGGGAGCCCGAGGACGAAGGTCAGGTCATCGATCTGCTCGATCGACCAGCCCATAAGACTGGCATTCTCCTTGAGCGCGTCGAGTTCGACCTTCACCAGCAGGGCAGCGGGGGTGCTCACGATGATCAGACCCCGGAACCAGTGGCGACCAGCGTCAACTTGTACCTGCCCTTCTTGAGCCCGAAGCTCACCAGCGGACGGTTGACAGGCTCGAGGTGGACGTCCCCGTAGTAGAGCTCGAAGGCGTCCCCTTCGGCGAGGTCGCGGTCCTTCACCACTTCCTTGATCACTTTCTCCACCTTGTCGTTCTTGTCGAACGTGCCGCGGAAAACGCCGTTCGGTGTCGCGATCTCGAGCACGACATCGTCGTCGGTATGACCCTTCCCCGAATTCTCGCCGGGGCTTTTGTTGTCCTGAGACATTCGCCAACTCCATTGTTGTCGCCCCGAATCTGCGCAGGGGAGGGCGGAGCAAACCCCTTGGCCCCAGCGTCGTTGCATGGTAGTCCCACTTCTGGGAACACTGATTCCGATATGGCATAGCGCGAGGTCAAGTGCAATAGTCGTCCCACATTTGGGAACCATTTTGTGTTGGAGCCACGGTTTGCCATGAAGCTGATAGGGATATCGAGATTGCGCGAACTTGCGCGTCGTGCCCGTGGCAACCTTGATGGAGCAGTACCGGCGCTCGTTGCCGAACTTGAGGCCGGGTCATGGCGTTCGATGGCTGAAATCGCGGAATTCTATCCGTCAGCCCTGATCAAAGGCATTAAGGTCCGAATCCCACTCAACGGTGACTATCGGGTCGATCTCGTCGCTGACTGCGAGGCGCAGATAGTTCTCATCGAATATGCGGGTGCGACTACTGCGGCACGCGCCACGCACAAGACAGGGAGCAAGGTAATATGACAGTTCGACCTATACGCACTGAAGAGGACTACGAATCGGCACTCAAGCGTGCCGCTGCGCTGTTCGGGCACAAAAGCCCGAAGGACCGCGACGAGCTCGAAGTGCTGCAGGCCGTCATCGAACGCTGGGAGCGATCCCGGCATCCCATTGAGGCACCGACGCCTGTCCAAGCGATCAAGTTTCGCATGGCGCAGGAAGGATTGTCACAACGCGATCTGATTCCATACCTTGGAAGTAAGTCGCGCACATCCGAGATACTCAATGGTCAGCGACAGCCCACGGTTGATCAGATCAGAGCACTACATCAGCATCTAGGCATTCCCGTCACTTCGCTGATTGGCTCGTCAAAGCACGAGCCTGCGGCCGGTGCGTCGAGCACCTCGATAGCGGCCGAAGGAAAGCTCCGTAAGCTTGGCGTGATGAAAACGAAGGAGAATCTCGCCGGCTTCTTATCGCGTTCGAGGGCCTCTACTCCGGCAATCGCCATGTTGCGCAAGACCAGGACTGAGCGCACCAACGCCAAGACGGACATGGCGGCACTCGAAGCATGGTGCGCAGCAGTATTAGTTCGCGCAGAAAAGATAACTATCAAAAAAGCTAAGATCAGCGATGCCGAGAAAGCAGCGCGGCAACTGGCGCAGCTGAGCCTCTTGGCTGACTGGCAGGATCAGCTCGTCGCCGCGCTACATCGTATGGGAATAATATTGGTCATACTGGAGCACCTGCCAGGAACATTTCTCGACGGGGCAGCGATGTGCCGCGGCGATGGTGTTCCGGTGATTGCGCTAACCCTGCGCCACGATCGATTGGACAATTTCTGGTTTACGCTATTGCACGAGTTTGCCCATGTGGTTCGTCATTTGACCCCTGATCGACAGGTTATTCTGGACGATCTGGACGTGGCGAGTTCGGAAGCCATTGAAGCGGAAGCGGATTCGATTGCACGGAACGCTCTTATCCCTCCCGCCACGTGGAAGGGGATCAATAAGGACAGCAGCACTGAGGAGGTGCTGGAAGCGGCGCAGAAAGCTGGCGTGCATCCCGCGATTGCCGCCGGCCGCTGGCGGTTCGAACATTCGGACTATCGTCGTTTCTCCAAGCTGATTGGTCGGGGCGAGGTGAAGACCGCTTTCATGCCTGCCTAGACCTAGTCTCCGCCGGTGGCGCGTGGCTCTCATTCAAGCCTAGCAACCGGCGCGCGGCTAACTGATTGGTGGTGGTGCCGACGCTACTCTTCAACGTTTGCCAGCGACAGCCTATCCTGTGCGCATGACGCTTGAAGACTTCACCACAGAGCTCAATGCCAACACGTTCTGGAAGGAATTCACGTTCTCCGAAACGAGATTCTTCCCTCGTCCGAAACAACAGGTCGAACTGGCGGACGGGATCGTGAAGATCGGATCATTGGCCCTAGTGTTCCAGCTCAAGGAACGGACTGCGGAGACGTCGGACCCGGAGGCCGAGCGACAGTGGTTCCGGAGGAAGGTGCTCCGGAAGGCGACGAATCAGATCAAGGGTTCAGTGCGGTACTTGGCCGAGCACGACGAGATTCGTCTTACAAACGCGCGGGGTCACGAGATCGCGGTGAAAGGGGCCGACCTCCAAGACGTCAAGAAGATCGTCGTCTTCCGTCCTGGGCGGTCGCTGCCGGCGGACTGCTGGGAGACCAAGTTCCACGTTTCGGCCACCGCTGGTTTCATCCACATCGTGGCCGCGCACGACTACCTGGGAATATTGGACAAGCTGCGTGTCCCCGACGACGTGCGGCTATATTTCGAATATCGAGAGTCGGTCTTGCCGCAACTTCGGGAGGCCGGCGTGGTCGTGGAAGAGCCCGACATCATGGTCGCGTTCCTGTCGGAGACGGACTTGCCGGAGCCTGGATCGATCGAGAAGTTGCGCGCCTTCGTGCAGGACCTTGGCGGGTTTGATCTTTCATACATCATGCGGGACCTCCAAAGTCACATCGTCAATCCTGACAGTAGCACGGACTACTACCGGATCATGGAGGAGTTCGCTCGCGTCCCGCGATCCATCTGGCGCGAGTTCAAAAGGCGCCTTGTCGTGTCCCTCGAGGCTAGCAAAGCTGGAACACCTCGTCGACCATTCAGGTTCGCGTTCCCGATGACCGATTGCACTTTCATGGTCGCAAGTATGGACCCCGACTGGCCAGTCATTGGCGAGGACGGGATCAGGATGAGAACGAATGCAGTGGAACTGTTTACCCAAGCGGCGAAGTACGATCTGAAAACTCGGATCGGCGTTGGGCTGCTGATCTCCAAAGATGGCGACCACTTCCTGCTTGACTGGTGCCTCATAGACGAGCCCTGGTCGGCCAACGCCAAGCTGGAGGATCTACTCTCGACGCCACTGTTCGGCCCTGCTCGCGAGAGGGTGGTGGACAGCTACCACTTCCGTGGCGACAACGCCGATCCCGGTACTTAAAATCTCCCGTCGGCGTTGGATTCGTGGTCCGGAGTAACCAGCCGACTTCTGCGTCAGGTGCTGATCTCCCTGGCAGTCATTCGTGGCAAAGCCGGCGCGGGTCTGGGTTTACTCTCCCGCGCCAAGCCTCTGGACCGCAGCCGAGTGACCCCTTCTGGCGCGAAGCTCAAGGCGGTGAGAAACCAGACTTCTATGCGACGATGTTCACGCTTCGTGCCTCAAAAGTCGCATAAAGGGCAGAGCGGAACAACTCGCTTGCATCTCTAGTGCCTAGAGGAATTAGGGTCGCGAAAATCAGGTCCTTTCGAGAGTCAGCCATGTCCGCCACCGCCCAGAAGACCCGTTTCCGCATCGAAGGCATGGACTGCGCTGGTTGCGCGGCCAAGATTGATAAGGTTGCGCGACGAACTCCTGGGGTGAACGACGTCATGGTGTCCGCCACGGCGGGCACGATGGTGGTCGACCACGACGCCGCAGCCGACCTCGACGACATGGCGAAGCGGGTCGCGAGCTTGGGCTACGGGATCGTCGGAGACGCAAGGCGCGGCAGCATCGGCGCGGCCAAAGCGTCGTCCACGATTCCTCCGGCTCCCGGCCATGACCATGGCGACGATGCCGGCCAGGATCACGGATCGAAGCGCAAGTACGATTCGGGGCCTGCTGCGGCGGCTAAGGCCGCACCCGAGATGGCTGATCTTCATGGACACGACCACGGTACGGATGACGGCCTTTGGTGGGAATCGACCAAGGCGCGCCTGACGATTGCGTGTGGCGCGGCTCTTGGGGCGGCTTTCGTTCTGGTGCAGTTCTACCCGGCGTCGGACCCTTGGATATTCATCGCCGCGATGGCTGTCGGGCTGATCCCCATCGCGCGTCGCGCGGTCATGGCGGCGGTGAATGGCATGCCGTTCACCATCGAGACGCTGATGACCGTCGCCGCGATCGGCGCGGTATTCATCGATGCCAGTGAGGAGGCCGCTGCGGTCGTCTTCCTGTTTCTCGTCGGCGAGCTGCTCGAAGGCGTCGCCGCTGGTCGGGCGCGGGCGAGCATCAAGGCGCTCGCCTCGCTTGTGCCTAAAACGGCGCTGCTCGAACGCGATGGCAAGACCATGGAGGTTCCCGCTGAAAGCCTCGCGATCGGCTCCACCATTCTCGTCCGTCCCGGCGACCGGATTCCTGCGGACGGGCTGATTCACTCCGGTCAGACATCTATCGACGAATCGCCGGTGACCGGAGAATCGGTTCCGAAGCCGAAAGGTCCGGACGACCAGGTGTTTGCGGGCACGATCAACCAGGACGCCGCGATCCGCGTCAAGGTGACGGCGGAAGCGCAGGACAACACGATCTCGCGCATCATCCGCCTGGTCGAGGAGGCCCAGGAGACCAAGGCTCCCACGGAGCGGTTTATCGACCGCTTCTCGAAATACTATACGCCGGGCGTGATGGTCGTCGCCGCCCTGATCGCCCTCGTCCCGCCGATGGCATTCGGCGGCGACTGGAACGAGTGGGTCTACAAGGGCCTCGCGGTGCTGCTGATAGGTTGCCCCTGCGCGCTCGTGATATCGACGCCGGCGGCAATTGCGGCCAGTCTTTCGGCGGGCGCGCGGCGCGGTATGCTGATGAAGGGCGGAGCCGTGCTAGAGCAGCTTGGCAAGATCACCGTCGCGGCGTTCGACAAGACCGGCACGCTGACGGAAGGCAAGCCGAAAGTCACCGACATCATCGGCGCCGAACGGAGCGAGGCGGATACCCTGAAATTGGCAGCCGACCTGGAAACCGGGTCGTCCCATCCTCTTGCCACGGCCATTCTGGCCGAGGCGAAAGCGCGCGGAATTCAGCTGGGTTCCGCCACGGACTCCAGGGCCATCGGTGGCGAGGGCGTGGTCGGCAAATCAGGCGAAATCGATCTTTTCCTCGGATCGCCGCAGGCGGCCGAGAAGCGTACCTCGATCCCGCGCGACCTCATGGCCCGTATCGTTGCGCTGAACGATGAAGGCAAGACAGTCTCGGTGCTGGTCGCGGATGGTCGGCTCGCCGGGCTGATCGCCATGCGCGATGAACCGCGCGAGGATGCGAAACGTGGCATCCAGGCGCTGGCAGATCTTGGCGTGTCGGCTGTGATGCTGACGGGAGACAACAAGCGCACAGCTGCGGCCATTGCCGCGGCGCTCGGGCTGGAGCCCAAGGCCGAATTGCTGCCGCAGGACAAGCAGCGCATCGTCGGCGAATTGCGCGCCGCGGGGCAGACGGTGGCGAAGATCGGCGACGGCATCAATGACGCGCCAGCGCTGGCCGCCGCCGATGTGGGGATCGCCATGGGCGGCGGCACCGATGTTGCCCTGGAGACTGCGGATGCCGCGGTGCTTCACGGCCGGGTGATGGACGTGGCCGGCATGGTCGCGCTGTCCCGCGCGACCATGTCGAACATCTGGCAGAACATCACCATCGCGCTTGGTCTGAAGGCGGTGTTCCTGGTGACGACCGTCATCGGCGTCACAGGGCTATGGCCTGCGATCCTGGCGGACACAGGGGCGACGGTGCTGGTGACCGCGAACGCCATGCGGCTGCTGGGCCGGAAAGGATTGAAGCCGGCAGAGGGCTAGTTCCGATCAACATTTTGCGAAGGCACGAGCAAGCCTTCGTGACCATTGGCTGCTTCCACCCGACTCTGAAATACATAAGCATGCCAAGCGTTTTCAGCACATCCCTGATTTTCGTCGCGGCCGCGCTGGCGGAAATCGCCGGATGCGTCGCCTTCTGGGCGTGGCTTCGTCAGGGCAAGTCGATCCTCTGGCTTGCACCCGGTGTCGTTTCGCTGGTCCTCTTTGCCTACCTGCTCACCCTGCTTCCGAGTGATCATGCAGGTCGAGCCTACGCGGCGTATGGCGGCATCTACATTGTCGCATCGCTTTTCTGGCTCTGGGTGGCGGAAGGTCAGAAGCCTGATGTGTGGGACATTGCAGGGGGATCGGTGGCCATCCTCGCGGCGCTGCTCATTCTGTTCGCTCCGCGCTCGACGTAGGGTCCAATTCTATATTTCTGGAACGAGCCTTCAGGGCATCGACGATGACCGCCGCATCGTCGCCCGCACCCATCACCAGCGCGGAGGCGCGGTTGCGCTGCCACGGCCGCCCGACGAAGTATAGTCCTGCGACGGGCGAGACGCCGGATCCGTGCAGGAAGCGCCCTTGGGGATCCAAGGCGCCTGGTATCTCGATCCACGCCGTTTCGTCCCTGTAGCCGGCCGTCCAGATGACGGCAGCGACTTCGGCCTTACCATCATCCGAAAATGTAGCGGTCCGCTCGTTGGCTTGAACCAAGCGCGGCACAACGCGGACGCCTGCCCGCCGCAGGCTCTGCAGGTTTCGATTTCTGTCGGGAAACGGATCGGCGCGACGCATCATGCGCCCTATCACCGAAGTGGCGGAAACCTTCATCAGGCCCAGGAACCCCAGCCACCACCACATGCTTCGGCCAAGGATGCGTTCGGGAAAGAGCTTCCGGGGTTTTCCCGTCGCCAGCCACACCGTTCGCAAACCGGCAAGTTCCATCGCGATATCGCGCCCGCTTGCGCCATCGCCGACCACGAGCACGTTTCCAGGCGGTATCTGGTCCGGACCGCGGTAGCTGACGGCGGTCAGGTGCAGGACGCCTGTCTCGAAGTCGTGCGCCAGAGGTGGAATGATGGGTGTCTGAAACCCGCCGGTTGCGATGATCACATGGCTCGCCGGAATCCTCCGTCCGTTCTCCAGCGCGGCCTCGAATCCCTGGTGAGACTGGCCGAGCGACGTCACCTTCGCATTCAGCGTGACACGAATGTCGAAGCGTTCGGCATAGGCTTCGAGATAATCGGCGAACTCATCCCGTGACGGGTAGCCGTCGAGGTCGCCGGGCATGTCCATGCCGGGCAACGCGCTGAAGGCGCGGGGGGTGAACAGGGTCAGCGACGCATAGCGGCTCCGCCAGCTATCCCCGATCCTCTTGCCCGCGTCGACGATCTCGAACGGCAATCCCGCCCGCTTGAGATGATAGCCCGCGGCAAGGCCGGCCTGTCCGGCGCCGACGACGAGGACAAAGCGCGACGTCACGGCAGCACGATCACGCTCGTACCCACCGGAACGCGCTCGTACAATTCCTCGACATGCTCGTTGAGCATGCGGATGCAGCCATTGGAAACAGCGCGCCCGATCGTCCAGGGCTCAGTCGTCCCGTGGATGCGATAGAACGTGTCACGGCCGTCTCGGTAAAGGTACAGCGCCCGCGATCCGAGGGGGTTGCCGCGTCCGCCCTTCATGCCGCCGGCATATCTGGCGTATTTGCCGGGATCACGTTTGATCATGTTCGGTGTCGGCGTCCACGAAGGCCATTTGGCCTTGCGCGCTATTTCCGCGGTTCCTGACCAGGCCAGCCCCGCCCGCCCGACCCCGACGCCATATCGACGTGCTTTGCCCGCGACTTCGACAAAATAGAGAAACTTGTTGCGCGGATCGACCACGATCGTGCCGGACGCAAATTCCGGATCGACGGTGACCGACTGGGGCTGGTATTGCGGATCGAGCGCAAAGGTCTTGTTCGGCTTGTGCGCCATCGCCACGCCCGGCGCAGTGCCCACGCCGATAAGTCCGAATACCACGAACCGTCGATTGATCATGGTCGGGCTGCCCTACTCGGATCCATGATCGTGGCCGTCATCCGCGGCGGGCGGCGCGACATCCGGCACGAGTTTCTCAACGGCTGCTCCGGTCCGAACCTCGGCCATGATGGCCTGGGTCGCCGCCTGCTCCAACGATGTCCTGATCTGACCAGCCAGCGCCTCGAATGGAGCCGCAGGGCGTGTGCGGCGCTCCTCAAGCTTCAGGACGTGAAAGCCAAATGCACTTTTGACCGGCTCCCGCGTGTAGGTCCCCGGCTGCAAAGACGCCGCCGCTGCGTCGATCTCGGCCATGGACTGTCCAGAAGCCAGGTAGCCCAGATCGCCGCCTTCGGCTTTCGACGCCTCGTCCGCTGAGCGCTCGGCCGCGAGTTCGGCAAAATCCTTGCCGCCTTCGAGCGCAGTGATCACGTCGCGCGCCTCTGCTTCGCTCGCGAGGAGGATATGGCGCAGGCGCAACTCCTCAACAGGTGGAATTCTCGCGAGTTGGTCGTCATACGCCCTTCGCACAGCCGCGTCGTCGACGCGTTTGGCGACCTCGCCAGCCAGGAAGACAGATCGTAGCGTCTGCGACTCAAAGAATGCTATCTGGCGCTTGTAGGCGGGGTCGTCATCGATGCTTGCCGCCTTCGCCGCTTCCGATGCGAGACGGAGCGCGATCAGTTCGTCTACGAGGAGCGACAGTCGCGCATCGTCGGGCATGCTGCCCAATTGATTGGCATACATTTCGGCCGCGACCGCGACGTCGGCGGCCGTGATTTCAACGCCGTTGACGCGCGCCACGACCTTGTTCTCTTGTGCGCTGGCCGGGCTTGCCGACATGGATGCCGCAAGGAGAACGACTGCAAAAGATGTCCGCCGGAGGCGTGAGAGTTCTGTCTTGATCATCGCCTGGCTCCTACTGTGCCACGATCATCGGATCGACGATCTCGCTGAACTGTTCGATTGTGAGCGCGCCCTTGTGCTTCTGGCCATTGATGAAGAAGGTCGGCGTGGAATCGACGCCGTATGTCTGGCCCTTCAACATGACGGCCGTCACCTTTTCGAGGAGAGCCTGGTCACTGAGACAGGCTTCGACCGCGCCGCCGCTCATGCCGGTCATCCCCATGATTGACTTGAATGCAGAGGTAGCGTCGGCAACGCGCGCCCACTTGTCCTGACTGCGATAGAGCAGATCGATCGTCGCGTACCATTTGTCTTCGCCGGCGCAGCGCGCCAGCATGAAGCCGCCCGACGCCCGCGGGTCGAATGGGAATTCTCGCATGATGAAACGAACTTTGCCTGGATCGACGTATTTTTCCTTCACCGCCGGCCAGGTCTCTACATGGAAGGTCCGGCAGTGCGGGCAGGTCATCGAGGCATACTCGATCACGGTCACCGGCGCGTCAGCCGCGCCGAAGGACTGCTCGGGCAAAGGGCCGGCCTTCAGCAGGTCCTCGGTTGTCGGCGCAGGCTGTGCGGCAACCCGCATCGGGGTGAAAGCGAGGGCGCCGGCCCCAGCAAGAAAAAGACGACGTTTCATGATTGCTCCGTGCTTTGAGCCAAGGTCGTAAGACCTCTAGCGACTTGAGATACAAGGGGATTCGACAGCATTTGACCTCACCTACCGCACGACGATCGGCGTTCGATCTGGCACCCGGTCGTAAAGATCGATGATGTCCTGATTCATCAGCCGAACGCAGCCGCTCGAAACGGCTTTTCCGATCGTCCAGTATTCGGGCGTTCCGTGCAGCCGGTAGAGTGTGTCGACGCCGTCCTGGAAGATGTAGAGCGCACGGGCGCCGAGCGGGTTGTCGAGGCCCGGTGGCTGCCCACCTTTTGCGGCGCTCCACTTCGCGAGTTCCGGTTGACGAGCAATCATCTCGTCCGGAGGCGTCCATTTGGGCCAGACCTGCTTCCACTGGATGAGTGCGCGACCCGACCACTCGAAGCCGGCGCGTCCGAGACCGACGCCGTAGCGCAAGGCCTGCCCGCCCGGCCTGACCAGATAGAGATAGAAGGATCGCGTATCGACGACGAGGGTACCGGGCATTTCGCCGGTGGGATCGTCGACAAGGCGGCGATAATATCTGGAGTCGACTTTCGACAGATCGACGGCTGGGATGGGAAACTGTTCGTCAGGCATCGCGCCGTACATGGTCACGAACGACGGGTCGACTGCCAGCGCCGCAGGCGTGGTGATTTCGAGCGGCGCGGTGGTGCAGCCCGCCAGCGCGGCAGTCGCACATGCGCTGGCTCCCACCAGGAACTGCCTTCGGCAAAGTGAAGAGGAAATTGATGCGGTCAAAGAACTTCTCAACACTGGAAAGACAATGTGCTCGCGAAGGGCGCTGCCCCGCGAGGACGGACTCAGTCACACGATTCGCAGCCCCGGCATGGGGACGCAGATCGTGGCTGCGGTGTTGAACAACTATTGGGGCGGAGGTACGAAAACGCGCCCCGGCTCGGCGGCGAGCGCAGGCTCCGAGCCGTAGGCAGGCACGCCGGTCATCATCCGCTGGTTCGGACAATTCGCGTCCACCGAGGTAGACGGGTGGTCGTGGCAGGGCGTCGCGTGCGAAGCCTGAGCACGCTGATCGTCCCTCTCGTCCGCGGCGCCATCGACAGCAAAAAGGACTTCAATTGCGAAGGATTCCTTCCAGCACTCGCCCCCGTCAACGCCCCGTACGCCTGTAGCCGCAACGATGTTTGCCGCGAAGAGCAGGAAGGTGAGCGCAGCAAGGCAGAGCCGGACCATGCGCATCCTACCGCTCCGCCTCGGGATCGTGCGGGTCGGCGAGTGCCGCGTCGGGTCTGCTCACAGGCACCGAAGACAGCGATGTTCGCCTGGACAGGGCTTGCACACCGTTCCGCTCCAGCAGTCGGCGAAACGTAGGATGCATTCCGCCATCGGAATAGGCGTGCGCGGAGAGCGCGGTTCCCGACGACACGAGGGCTTCGATCGCACGCTCGTCAGCTTCGCGCCGATCCGCTATCGCCGGATTGATTGGAACCGCAGATGGCGGGCATGCGGCCAGGGGATCGTTGGGCGCGACTTGCGATCCTTGCGCGAAAGCGTATTGCCGTCCACAGTAACCAACCGTGGGCTGACGCCTCGTGACCTCGAAGAGGTCGTAGCCCTGCTTGAGGTTCACCCAGAACGGATAGCTCGGGTCGTTGCGGTTTTTGGCCATGTTCCCGGCGGTCATCCGGAAGGGAAATGCCTGGACCTGGAACGACGTCTGCCCGCCGCGAAGAGCTTCGCGACCGACAGCGTAGATTTCCGCCACGCCCTCGTCGGTCAAGGCGTAGCATCCCGACGACGAACACGCCCCGTGGACCATCAACGCTTCGCCTGTATGACCAAGGGCCGCTTCCAGCCTGTTCGGGTATCCGAGATTGAAGGACAGGTAATACTGGGACGCGGGGTTCAGCATGCTCGCGGTGACGTGGTAGAACCCTTCGGGTGCCTGCCGGTCGCCGTCGCGGGTCTTGGGCCCGAGCTTTCCGGACCAGCGGCACATCGGATAGGTCTTGAGAAGCGCGAAGCGACCCGTCCTGTCGCGCTTCCAGATTTCGAGTTCGCTCTCCTGCTTGAAGATGCGCACAAGAATCGGATCCCGCGGCGACATGGCTTTTCGGCTCATCTCGCCGACAAGGCTTGCGGGAATGGGCTGGATCGCCTTGCTGTCGACGTCGAGCGTTGCCGACACGCAGCCGGTCACCAGCAGTGCGAGAAGCAGTAGCCCAAAAAGTCTGAATTCACGACGAAACAATGAATGATTCCAACCCGACGATTTGATAGGCACACAGCCGATCAAGTCAGTGCCTATACCATTCGTGCAAGAATCGTTCATCAAGATTAAGGCGAGGTTTCGATTTCAACGCGCTCTCGGGGCAATTGATCGCATCGGAAGCAGTGGATCAGGCCTTTGTTCAGTCAGGATGTGGCGGCAAGGCCGTCGCACCATGTGACCCAGGTTGCGAATGAAGGCATCCAATGACCGAAGCGATCCCGCGGCTGACGACCGAAGAGTCCCGAGTGGTGATGCGGCGCCGCAAGCGCGGAAACCTGTTGCTGCTGCTTGTTCTGTCCGGCTTCGTCGGCGCGATGTTCGTGCTGAGTGTCACCCATATGCAGATGGAAAGCGGACAGGCCGCGTCCGACGGAGGAGCGATCACCGACCAGTGAATGGCGTGCCTTCCACAACGGTCCCATAGTTTCGGCATGAATCCTGGGGAGTGCATGCCTTGGCGCGTTTCGGTTGCTTCCTGTTCGCCTCTTCCGGCGCCTACGTGGCGCTCGCGACGGTGTTCCGACTGTATTGTCTTGTGGGCGGGCACAACATGATGGAAGCGCTGTATGGCGGGTTCGCGACCTATGTTCTTGCGCTAGCGGCCGGTGTCGAAGCCGCATTCTTCATGGGCGATGGATGAACCTGCCCCAGCCCGACACCAGGCTGACCCAGGCATTGGGGTCGGTCTGGGACTGCCGCTTCAGGAAATAAATTTCGGCATCCTTCCAGAGCAACACACGCTGTTCGACGTTGTCGAGAACGAAGTCGCCCAGATCGGTTACAACCGTCAGCACCGCGTGTCCGCCACCATCCGCATCCTTTCCCACGGTCATCAGCAGCGCACCGAGTGGATATCCCATCTCGTTCAACCGCTTGCGCTTCTGGAGGGCGTAGTCTTCGCAGTCGCCGACGACACTGGGATATTCCCAGCGCTCCTCGACGCCGAAGATCTCCTTGTCCGTGAGCGGCGCGACCGCAGCGTTGACCTCATTGTTGATCTGGATGATCTCCTTCCAGCGTTCCTGTGTCAGGCTGACGGAGGAACCGTCGGCCGGTCGCGCGCACCGCTCGCTGTAGCGCTGGCAATATTCGTAGTAGCCGACCGGGATCGTCGTTCGGCCGAACGTTTCCATGCTGGACGCCGCAGCCTGCGTCGGATTCAGATGAAGCGCATTGGCGTTGGCAATTGTGCACGAAAGCGCGAGCGCAACCGCGCTCAGGATGGATCTGACCATGTTCCCACTCTCCCCAGAGTTGACTGGGAGACACTACGGGGAACAGGTCAAAACCACGCGAAATCAGAGGCTTAGATTCGCATCAAAGACGATTCGATTGCCGACGAACGCCGAAAGAGTGTGGAAACTACTCCACCGCCGCGTAGGATTGGAACACCGAGGTCGTGCCGTCCTTCTTGATCAGGAACACGTCATAGGCATCGCGGCTGTCGCCATATTCCATGCCGGGCGAACCCACCGGCATGCCGGGAACGGCGAGACCGATCGCGTCCGGGGCTTCAGCGATCAGGCGCTCGATGTCTTCCACCGGCACGTGCCCCTCAATGGTGTAGCCCGCGACCTTCGAAGTGTGGCAGCTCGTCATCTCCGGAGGGATGCCGCTTGCGACCTTCATCTCGATCAGGGTGGCCATCGGCAGGTTTCGCGCTTCCACCACATGACCCCTCGCTTCGAGCCGCTTCACATAGGCGACGCAGCATCCGCAGGATTGAGTCTTCGCGAGATCGAAACGCAGAACCTCGGCGGAGGCAATGCCGGCCATCGCCAGCGTCAACGCCGCCGCCATCATTCCGGATCGCAGGATACTCATCGTTGGTCCTCCATTCATTCCACGAGACGCCGGATCTTCTGCAGGGCGACGTCGCGATCCTCATGCATGTCGATCGTTCCGGAGAAATCGCCATCGCGGTCGAAAAGAAGCACGCCCGCCGTATGATCCATCGTGTAGTCGCCTCCGCCCGTGTCCACCTTCTCGTAGTAGACTTTGAACGCCTTGGCGAAGCCCGCCAGTTCGGAAGGTTCGGGCCGAAGGGCGACAATACGCGGATCGAATGACGACATGTAGAGCTTGAGATTCTCGATCGTATCCCTTTCCGGGTCCACAGAGACCAGAAATCCACGCAGCTTGTCCGCCTCGGGACCGAGCGCGTCGAACCAGGACGACATTTCGGCCAACGTCCTCGGGCAGATGTCGGGACAGTTGGTGAAGCCCATGAAGACGAGCCAGCCCTTGCCCGCATAGGTCTTTTCCGTCACCGTCTCGCCAGTATGAGCCGTCATCGAAAATGGCCCGCCGATCTTGGCGGTAGCGCCAGAGGTAGCGTCTTGGGCTTCGCTGCCGAAAGGCGCGCTTCGCCCGAAGCCCCCGAGCACCACGAGGACCGCGAGACACACCGCCACCATCGACCAGATGATCCAGCGAAAAGTCGTGACGTTCATTCGTTGCCACTTCCGTCTGCTTCGCCATGGTGATGGTCGATGGTCTTTCCGGCCGGGGCGAGCAGGCGGGCGCTGCTCGCGATGCGGCTCCCGTCCTCGAACACCAAAGCGATCGGTACGGCGTCTCCCGCCGCAAGTGGTCCTTTCGGATCGGAAATCATCAGATGGATGCCGCCACGTTTCATTAGTAGTTCGGAATGACCGGGAATCGGGACGGGACCTGCGACGGGCCTCATGCGCGCCACGTCGCCGGTGACGATGGTGTTGTGGATCGAGATCGAGCCGAACATGTGGCTCTCGACTGACACCAGCCCAGCTTGGGCGCCGGTACCGTTCCAGATGGCGAGGTAGCCGGCCATCATCATTGCACCAGGCGGCGACAATACGATCTCGGCATGCTCGACAGCGATCTCCTGATTGCCGCGATCATGCGAGTCCTGCGCCCACGCTGCCGTTGTCGAGATGCAAAGTGCGAAGAGGGCAGTTCCGTTGATCGTGGTTCTGTTCAAGTCGGTTTCCTCAAGCGAACGAATTCATTTTTGACAAGCATACGACCTCAGGCTGGGTGAGGTTCAAGTCACGAGTTCGAAGGATTGCTCCTCATGCCGTTCATAGGGCGCGACAAAATCGCGCCGTTGCCGCCGATTGCCAGGAACAGTAATCTATAGTCACTATAGATGTTGAATAGATGTGGAGCCGAAAACATGCTCACGATTGGCGATCTGTCGCGCAGAACCGGGGTGAAGGTGCCCACAATCCGGTACTACGAACAGATGGGCCTGATCGCCCCTGCAGAACGGTCCGAAGGCAATCAGCGCCGTTATGGCCGGAGCGAAAGGGAGCGCCTGTCCTTCATCAAGCACGCACGCGATCTCGGCATGACCATCGAGTCGATCCGCGAGTTGATTGATCTCAGTGCGCATCCGGAACGGCCATGCGATCAGGCGGATCGGATCGCCACGGAGCAGCTGAAGTCCGTGCGTGATCGAATCGAGAAACTCAGGCGCCTCGAACACGAACTTGAACGCATTTCGACCCAGTGCAGCGGCGACCAGATCCGCGACTGCTACGTTATTCGGGCGCTCGCCAACCACGATCTTTGCGAAAGCGAGCACTGACGACTTGGCAATTGCCAAGCGCGCCTGCGGGTGCCGCAGGCCGCCCGTCGGTAACGGCAAGCTGTGAGGCTCCAGGCGGCTGAGGATCTTCCGTCTCGCCTAAATCGTTCAGGCTCCACGCAGCAGAAACGCCCGAAACGCATCCAGCGTTTCGGCGCTCACATGGTGCTCTATCCCTTCGGCGTCGATCCGCGCGGTTTCCGGACTGATCCCGAGGGCGCAGAGAAACGACTGGACGATTTGATGCCGCTCGCGGCTGACGTGCGCAAGTTCCTTGCCCGCTTCCGTCAGGAACACGCCACGGTAACGACGCTGCTGGATCAGTCCGTCCAAGGCGAGGCGCTTCAGCATCTTTGCCACCGTCGGCTGCGCGACGCCCAGCCGCTGCGCGATCTCGACCTGGCGCGCCTCTCCGTCATGATCGATCAGATCGGCGATCAACTCGACGTAGTCCTCGACGAGTTCCGTGCGCCTGTTGCTGCGCGTTTGCCGAAAGCTTTCGACATGTGTGCCTGCGTCGACAAGCGAGACAGCTTCCTCGGTAGATGGTCGATCGTGCATTGGGACAGCCACTTCCGCGATCACTCGGTCTATATCATAGCCGCGGCTATAGGTCATTCCGACAACGGCAGCACGGCGAAAATCAGGCCAAGGTCAGGATATAGCAATTGCTATATTTCAGGTGCTGTGCTTTCCTTGTTCGCAATGGCTAAGGGAAGTGACTCATGAAGCGCTGGTTGCCGTTCGACCTGGGCCGCCGAGGATTTCTCGGAGCGGGGCTTCTCGCCGCCGGAGGGGCGGCACTCTCCAGCCAAACTGCGTCCGGCCAAACGGCCCATCCGGCCGGTCATGGCGCTGCGAGTCCTGCTACAGGTGACGTGGCGGTCCCCGCCCACCGCATGGCGCATGGCGCGATGATCACAGTGGGCGACGTGGACGACACCCGCAACGGTTTCGATCCGACCGCTATGCTGACGGACTGGGATACCGGGACCCTATCCACTCTCCCCGACGGCAGGCCACTGCGCACATTCGAGGTAACGGCCGAAGACAAGGAGATCGAAATTGCTCCAGGAGTGATGTTCCCGGCCTGGACCTACAACGGACGCGTGCCTGGGCCGGCGTTGCGGGCGAAGGAGGGCGAGCGGCTGCGCATCGTGTTCCGCAACTATGCCTCGCATCCCCATTCGATGCATTTCCACGGGATCCATGCGGCACGGATGGACGGAATACCGGGCGCCGGATTGATCGGACCTGGCGAGGAGTTCGTCTACGAGTTCGATGCCAAGCCCTTTGGATGCCACCTCTACCATTGCCACGCCCTTCCGCTGGCCCGGCATATTCACAAGGGCATGTATGGTCTATTCGTCGTCGATCCGGATCCCGATCGTCATCCGGACCTGGCCCAGGTCGCGCGGTCGCGCCTCCTCGGCACGCCCGAGAACGCCGGCTGGCAGGAACTGGCGATGGTGATGAACGCCTTCGACGGCGAAAACGAGTTCTACGCCTGCAACACGATCGCCCATTGCTACGCCAAGAAGCCGATCAGGATCGTCAAGGACCGCCCGGTCCGCATCTACCTCGCCAACGTCACCGAGTTCGACCCGATCAATTCCTTCCATCTGCATGCGAACTTCTTCGACTATTTCGACCAGGGCACGACGCTGACGCCGACGCTAAAGACCGTCGATCTCATCATCCAGTGCCAGGCGCAGCGCGGCATCCTGGAGTTCACCTTCGCCGAACATGAGCCGGGCCTCTATATGTTCCACGCCCACCAGTCGGAGTTCACCGAACTCGGGTGGATGGGCATGTTCGATGTCGTCGAGGCCGTGTCATGAACGAACACCTCACCACCGAACGGCTTGAAGCGATTGCTCCCCGGAAACCGCCACCGGTATGGCAGACCGCGCTATGGGTGCTTGCGCCGCTTCTAGTGCTTGCCGCCGCCGTGTGGTGGCTCGTCGCCACCAACCCGCTTGCCCGCTTCGACAATGGTGCGCCGCCGGTCGAATCCCTGACCATCGAGCGGACGATCCTCGACAACGATGGTTTGCGTCTCTTGGTGCGGGCCGGCGGCTCGGAACCGATGAGGATCGCGCAGGTCCAGGTCGACGCGGCTTACTGGGGGTTTGCACAGGAGCCCGCTGGAGCGATCGAGCGCGGCAACACTGCCTGGATCAGCGTGCCGTTTCCGTGGGTGATCGGCGAAGCCCATCTTGTGACCTTTGTCACCAATACGGGCGCAACGTTCGAACACGCCATCCCGGTTGCCGTGGCGACGCCTTCGGTCACCTCGGGCAATCTGGTATCGCAGGCAATCCTTGGCGCCTTCGTGGGCATCCTGCCTGTCGTCGTCGGACTGATGTTCTATCCGGCCCTGCGAGGCGCTAGACCGGCGATGATGGACTTCCTGCTGGCTTTGACCATCGGCCTGCTCGGCTTCCTGGTGGTCGACACGCTGGAAGATTCGTTCGAGTTTGCGTCCCGGGCGGCCGCGATCTTTCAGGGCCAGGCGATGGTCGTGTTGACGGCCGCTTCGAGCTTCCTCCTGCTGATGGCCGTCTCCCGCAGGCAGGGCCGTCCGAGCGGCCTGGCTCTTGCGACCTACATCGCGCTCGGCATCGGGCTGCACAATCTCGGCGAAGGTTTGGCGATCGGCGCCGCCTTCGCCGCCGGTGCCGCCGGGCTCGGAACGTTCCTTGTCATCGGCTTCACCCTGCACAACATCACCGAGGGCATCGGCATCGCGGCGCCCATCCTGAAGGTGCGTCCGCCGCTCTGGACCTTCGCGGGCCTGGCGCTGCTCGCGGGCGGTCCGGCGGTGCTCGGCATCTGGATCGGCAGTCTCGCCACCGCTCCACATTGGTCCGCGCTGGCGCTGGCGATTGGCGCCGGCGCCATCCTTCAGGTCATCGTCGAGGTCGGCGCGCTACTGATGCGCAACCGCGGCGGAGGAAGCGCCGTCTTCGGATCGCTCCCGGTGCTGTCGGGCCTCGCACTGGGCGTGGGCTTCATGTACGTGACCGCCATGCTTGTGAAGATATGACGTATTCGCCAAGCAGGCAGGCCTGACGGTTTTCGCCAACTCGCGATGTCGGTGCGAAGGTTTTAGGCTTCCGTGGCCTGATCTTCGAAGCGGCAGAAATACGTGGTGCGCGCGACCGTCTTTCCATCGAAAGGCACATTCTCGAGCGTGACGGCGACCACCTCACGGTCTGATGGCGCCGATAGCGTTCCCTTGATCCTGACATCGGAATTGTCGTCGGGCGTGAGTTCGAATGGCGTCGTCCCCCCTGGCGGTCGTTCTGTCCCATACGACCGAGCCGTAGTCGTAGTCACCCTCCGCCGCGAACGTGGGCTCCATCGGCGTCTCCGAAAGAAACAGATAGAACTCCACCGCTCTCGGAGCCCCTTCCGGCACACGGCCCCACAGCCAGTCTTCCGCCTTGGCGCGCGACGGCTGCAACTCGGCAACGAGGGCACGGCAATCGTCATCCGTGGGCGCCCGCGACGTAACCGGGTGCCAGAGGTATACGCCGACGGGCGGCCCAACGTTGTCGTCTCCGGCCGCTCCTTCAGCGGCAACGATCAAGGCCGCAGCGGTCGTAAGGATTCTGATTCCTCTCATGGCCGTCACCTCGGGATATCAATCTCCTGCTTTCCGTTCGCGTCTCGATAGCCCAACATCTGAGGAAGCGCTGTAGGGTCAGCCTTCCGGCCGACGTCGTCGCGTGCTCGTCATCTAACCACGACTCCGGCTTCACCGTCTCGCGCAGGATAAGCGATCCGTCGGAAACGAGGCCGAACATGATCAGGCACGCGGCATTATGTCGACCGACGAGCGCGTCTCCGTACGCGGTGTGGCCCATCGCCGGTCGGCGGCGATGGCTACGGTAGCCTCTCAGCGATACGTTCCATTTGATCGATCTCTTCCCGTTGCGCCTTGGTGATCTCGCTGCACAGGGCCACCAGCTCAGGATCGTTCAGGTTCGCCTCCCGACACATCAGGATCGCGCCGGAGTGATGTGGGATCATCGATGCGACGAACTGTCGGTCGTCGATCAGAGCCTGGGCCCGCGTCGCCCAGAAGGAAGCCGCCGTCAGGAGGGCAAAGACGATGTAGAGAGCGACGTTCATGCGCCTTTTGGGGAACATGCCCGGCATCGTCACCAGCATGAAGATGCCCATTGGCGCCCACATGGTGACTGCCATGTAGAACATGTTCAGGTTGTTCCTGAAGTCGCCCAAGCCGTCGATCATCGTAAACATGACGACGTACATGACCGCGAGGCCGAGTACCATGTTTACCCAGAACATCATGTAGGGACGGCCGTGCCCGCCCGAATTGTGGTTTCCGTGATCCTGTGACATCGCAGTCTCCTTCGTTTCAGTGCCCCATGCCGATCGGCTTGAGGATCATCCAGACGGCCATGCCGACCATCATGAGGTTCTCGGTGAGCGAGACGAATCCAAGCGGCACGTTGCTGTCGCCGCCGACGCAGGCGCACTTGAGTTCCCGGCGGTCGATATATACGGCCTTAAACACCGACACCGCCCCGATGCCTCCGATGAAAAGTGCGACAGGGATCGAGATCCAAGTCAGTGTGCCAGAGATCATCAGCACGCCCGCCAATCCCTCGGCGAAGGGGTAGATCCTGGCATAAGGCACCCAGCGCTTCGCCAGCAGGTCATAGTTCAGGAACATGGTCGCGAAGCTGTCGACGTCCTTCAGCTTCTGGAGCGCGAGAAGACACATGGCGAAGGCCACGAACCATTCGGCCGCCGCGAGCGTGGCGACGGTGCCGTAGGCGGCCCAGCTACCGGCAAGTGCCATTGCAAGCGCCATGCCGAAGAGCGCGATGACAGGGGTGTAGGTGACGGCGTCCTTGTCCTTGACCTCCTTGCCGAGATATTCGCGCAGGTCGTCGTAGCCGCCGACGCGCTGTCCCCCGATGAAGGTCTGGGGAGTGGTCTCAACCTGATGCTTCGCCTTGAAGGCGTCCGTCTGCTCTCGCGATTGCAGGTGATGGTCTTCAACCTCGAAGCCCTCACGCTTCAACAGGTCAAGCGCTTTCAGGCCCCACGGACACGTATGTTCAGGGGTGACCATTCTGTAGAGTTCGGCCTTCCGCGCCGCTGAAACCGCCATAATCGATTCCTTCCGGCGGAGAACCATCTCTCGCGGCAATGGTTCCGAACCTGGCAGTCACGGGGCAGTCGCCGCATACCCCACCTCGTCGAGCGCCAGCGAGAAGGCATCAGCTGGGAGTGCGGACTCGATCGTCACCTTCCCCGTCGCCGGACGCAAAAGCCCGGTGGCGCGGCCGACCCAGTCGGCCAAGGTCGAGCAACAGATTCAAGCCCTGTCGGGAGTAGATCTGCGTTTCGCCACATCGACAGGGGGGTCGCCACATTTGCTCACCAGCACCCGCGCGACCGTCGACTGGGTCGAAGGCCGCCTTCGATCATTTGCGCCGGCGCCGGAGCCTGCACGACCACCTCCTCGGATGCGCGGCAGGCATATTTGAGCCGGCGCACGACGATCACGCGCAGCTGAGCCGGCACGATGTCGGGCGGCGTTTCCGCTGTTTCGGCAGCCACTGTACCCGCCGGCTCCGACACCGGCGCTGCGACCACCGTCGGACCAAATAGCGCTTCTGGTGCCGACACCTCCGCCACCGGCAGACCCGCGGCCCGACGCCAGGCGCAAATTTGCTGCGGGGACGATGGTATCGCCGAACCACCGCATTCACGGTCTCGCCGACATCGTACCTTTCCGCTACGATTCGCGCTTTCTGCTCCGGCAACCATTTGGGCCGCCGCCGGAACCCATGAACACCTCGAAACGGCGCGCGGGCTCAGATCGCTGGATTCAAGCGTAAGCTCTGAAATCGTCATGTGTCGAAACCCTCAAAGGCTCGGATCGTCGTGACACACGGCGGCGCGCGAAAGATGCCGCCGGAACAGCGCTCTTACGTTCAACCTTCAGATAGCGACGATTAAAGCCACGCTTTGGACGGCGCCATTTCCGGGAAAAGCTCCGGACATTCCCGAGCGCATTTGTTCTTCAGGATGATGTAGACCAGATGCAAGGTGGCTAGTCCGGCGAGCAGGCAGAAAAACGAAATATAAGCGTAAGTCAGCAAAGTCATATCGATGACCACAACAGCTACCAGTGTCAGCGCGAAGTGGCGCAGGTGCAGGTAGTGGGACATGGCAGGGGGCACGATGATCAGCAAGACATAAATCACATTGGTCAATGTGCGGGGCATAAGGTAATCCAGCCACATCGACTTTTCATAGGCCAGCGACTGGTTGTTGATCTCGACCACCACCATTTCGGAATGCAGTCCGTGCGGGACATAGAGCAGAACGCCGAATACCAGCCCTATTAGCGAAAAGATCAAGAAAAGCGGCTTGCGCGGGCTGTCAGAGGGTTCGATCACATACATTGAAAACGGCACCCAGATCGGCCACATGAACCAAGTGAAAAAAATGAACCCGAGTGCCCCCCAGAGCACCTGAAACGGATTGTCGCCGGTCATTCCTAGCCAGACATTGCCCTCCATGAATTGCTGTAGTCCCGCAAACAGCGGCATCAGGGCCATGGGCACATAGCGCCAGTTTTTCCGCGCAGCGATGATTGTGATCGCCGTACCGCCGCCTACCAGAAACACGCTGGCGGCAAAGCTGACCTGAGCTGACAGACACATCCAATTTTCCTCAGTGAATTTTTCAGGTTGGCAGGCCGTGATTGGTTTCCGTCACAAGTCTGGCGATAGGGTGCTCGGCCCGATCAGACCGAAGTCGGAAAGACTTGAACGAACAGGCCACCGCTCACTTATAACATGGCGGTGGTCCCAACCATACTAAGCACGCGAAGCGAAACTGGCATTCCAGTCACCGGACCCGGACTGACGCTTTGGACCAGCACCTGAAGCTGTGGTCTACGTCGCGTCTGAACTGTGCATCAATTTCATCCTTCTCGCCCTTTTTGGCTAAGAGAAAGGATGCCTCGCAAGTCCGTACATTCCTACACCGCCAGTTTTCCTCTCCAACGCAGCGCCAACTTGAGAATCTCGCCAACCCACAGCACGCTGCTGCTTATCGCGAAACAGACCAGCCATTGTTCGAGCGGCAGTGGGACTGTTCCGAACGCTGCGTTGAGCGGGCCAAAATTGACGACCGCAATCTGGAGCAAGAATGACAGGCCAATCGCCGCCCACAGCCACCGATTCGTAAACATATGGCGGAAGGCACTGGTGGTTTCGGAACGCGCATTGAAGCAATTGAACAATTGGGCAAGAACCAGCACGGTGAACCCGGCAGTTCGAGCTTGATCAAGACTTTGCGACCCCTCAATCAGTCCGCCAGGCAGGTAAAGATCGATGGTGACAAGCGTCGCCAGCGCCATGACCAGGCCGATCACGATCACACCGCGCCACATGCGCGCGTCGATGGCGCGCTCGTTTGCCCTGCGGGGCGGATGCGCCATCACATCGTCGGTTTCCGGGTCGATGCCCATCGCAAGCGCGGGACCGGAATCGGTGACCAGATTGATCCAAAGAATCTGGGTGGCCAGCAACGGCAGCACCAACTCGCCGCCGCCACCTAGCCCGATCACGCCGGCCCCGACGACGCCGAGGAACACGGTCAGAACCTCCCCCATATTGGACGACAGCAGATAACGGAGGAATTTGCGGATATTGTCGAAGATGGCGCGACCTTCGCGCACCGCCTCGACGATGGTGGCGAAATTGTCGTCGGCCAGTATCATCTTGGCCGCCTCCTTGGTGACCTCCGTGCCGGTGATCCCCATGGCGACGCCGATGTCCGCTGCCTTTAACGCCGGAGCGTCGTTGACGCCGTCGCCAGTCATTGCCACCACATTCCCGTCGGCCTGCAGCGCATCGACGATGCGCAGCTTGTGCACGGGCGCGACGCGGGCATAGACCGAGGTCGCCCGTACCGCAGCCGCGAAACCAGCATCGTCCATCGCGTCCAGTTCGGCCCCGGTCAGTGCCTTCTTTCCGTTCTCGACAATGCCCAGGAGGGCGGCGATGCGCGATGCTGTGCGTGGATGGTCGCCAGTGATCATCATCACTCGGATGCCGGCGTGGCGAGCTTGCGCTATCGCGACTGCCGCTTCCTCGCGCGGCGGGTCGATGATGCCGACAATGCCGACGAAAATCAGGTCGCGCTCGAGCGTCTCGCTGGCTTGCGGATCTTCGTCGGCTCCCAGCGGCCGATAGGCCACCGCCAGGGTCCGCAACGCCTCGTCCGACAGGCGCTCCACATCGGCGTGCGCGTGTGCACGCTGCGCCTCGTCGAAGGGGACGACGTCCATGCCAACCCTGATGCGATTGCAATGCCCCATCAGCACGTCCGGCGCGCCCTTTGTGATGAGGATACGTTCGCCGCCATGCTCGTTGTCGCGCTCGATGGTCGACATCATCTTGCGTTCGGAGCTGAATGGGATCTCGCTGATGCGCTCGAAGCGTCGCTGGCGGCGGTCCTCGACGCCGAGCTTGCGCTCAGCCACAAGAAACGCGGCTTCGGTGGGATCGCCCTGGATTTCCCAAGTTCCGTCTTCCGTCTGCCGCAAGGCGGCATTGCCGGCTAGGCTGCCTCCGCTCAGGACGACAATCTGTTCGGAGCGAAGCGCTCCTTCCGGCGCCACACCGTCGTCGACCTCCAGGCGGCCCAGCGGCGCATAGCCGACGCCCGTGACGCGGCTGCCGCCCGATGCGGTCATGATCCGCTCGATAGTCATCTCGGAGCGCGTCAGCGTGCCGGTCTTGTCCGAGCAGATCACAGACGCCGAGCCAAGGGTCTCCACCGACGAGAGGGTCTTGACCACGGCGTTGCGTTTGGCCATGCGCTGGACTCCAAGCGCCAGCACGAGAGACAGGATGGCGGGGAGACCTTCCGGCACCGCCGCTACTGCTAGCGATACGCCCAGCAGCAGCACGGTGATGACGTCGGAAGGGCCTTTTATGTCGGACACCAGCAGCACCGTGGCGACGACGATAACGGCGATGATGACGACGGCGATGCCGAGCGTCCGACCGATCAGCGCCACCTCCCTTTGCAACGGCGTCGGCTGCTCCACCGTGGCGTCGAGCATCGTGGCGATGGCGCCCATCTCGGTCTGCATGCCGGTCGCGGTGACGACGGCGCGGCCGGACCCCTGAACGACCGCTGTCCCCTTGAAGACCATGCAATACCGCTCGGCGAGTGGTGTCGGCCCGCCTAGAGGGGCCGCGTTTTTCAAGACCGCCTCACTTTCCCCGGTAAGCGACGCCTCCTGCACGCGCAGACTGTTGGAGAGCAGAAGCCGACCATCGGCGCCAACGGCATCGCCTTCCTCCAGCAGCAGGATGTCGCCCGGGACCAACTCGGCGCTAGGGATGCGCCTTCGCTCCCCGTCGCGCAGCACCGAAGAGGTGACGGCCGTCATCCGCGCAAGCGCGGCAACGGCGTTGGCGGCCCTCGCTTCCTGCACGAAGCCGAGAACAGCATTGGCCACGACCACCATGGCGATGACGATCGCATCGATCGGCCAACCCTCACGGCCCTCGATCAGCCAAGCCACAAGGGCGACGACGATTGCGCCGAGCAGCAGATAAACGAGCGGGTCCTGAAACGGGGCCAATACGCGGCGCCAAGCGGGCATCGACGCCACCGCCCGCAATTCATTGCGGCCATATTCCGTCAGACGCCGCGTCGCCTCCGGGACGGTCAGACCGCTCTCGGCATCGCTGCCAAAACTCTGCACTACAGCGTCGGCTGCCCGCAGCGAATAATCATCGAGTGTGGGAGACTGGAGCCGCTCGTTCAAATCACTGCCCTTGCTCTGCGGATTTCACGCGTGCCGGCCGCGTCCCGACCATCGTAGCCGACAAGGCCGCGAGTAGCTCCTCATTGGTCGCGTCGATGCAAGACCGAGGCGTTCAACCAGGCATTTAGCTTACCGCTCGGCGTCGCCTCTTTCACTTGAGGCTTTGTCGGGCAGCACGAAGCAGGTCATTCCGCTCGCCGATGGCGCAAGCCGCCAACCATGCTAAGGAACATCGCGAGGAAAGAAAATACCAGCGTCCCCGGCTTCCCGAGTCCGAGCGCCGCCAGTGCCGTGTCCGGACAGAAGCTGCCAAGACCCCAGCCGATACCGAAGATCGCACGTCTCTGTCGGGAGGTGGAACATGCCGCCGGTGATCGGGCCATCACGCCGCAGCACCAGCCGATAGCCGACGAATGCCACGACTACGGCGCTCCCCATTGACGAAGGCGAGCGACGGATCCCGTGTGCCGAAGAGATCGAGGAAGTTGAGGACCCTGGCCGGATCGAACATGCCAGAGATCACAAGACCGAGACCGAAAAGCAGGACGAGCGCGAGATTGACGAGGATCAGGCTCCGATGATTGTGACCCTGCGGTGAGGACGGTGAGGTGCCAGCGCGCTTTTGGACCCACAATTACTGCACTTGCTGGCGAGGATCGTATCAAAACGCGTGGAGTGCTATTCCTTTGCCTCCCGCCCGGACGTCTGCTCGATCGAGATTCGAAAGAAGACGTGCGGCGAATGGTCCGACACCTCAGATTCGACCGGTTTGAGACCGCCCGGCTCCCACCAGTCGAAATGTCTGCTCAATTGCGACCAAGCATGATCCCGCCCGGCACAATCAAGCATTTCTTCATAACGACCGTCGACAACTACGCTTTTCCATTCGCGCCGTTCGCCCCCCTCGTGCACCTGGAGTGACACCATAGGATTGCCTCGCATCCATTCAATCTTCTTGCCCGGCATGGAGAATGCGTAAAGATGGCTGTCCGCGTAAGCACAGTAGATTGGAACCACATAAGGCCGCCCGTCTTTTGCGCAGGCCAAGCGGGCTACGCGATTTGCCGCAAGCAGCTTCGTGCACTCTGCCGTGGAAAGTGTACGGACTATCATTGGCCGACCTCCGGCTTTGATCCCCTCATGAAGGCGCAGTTCAACACTATGGCGCCTATCGTAAACGCTTCCCCGTTCACAGAAACACGATTCGCACGATGATTGGAGGTGATACCTTTCACCTACGATGGCAGCTCGTTTTGGGTAAGCAACATATCGAATCAATTCCCAGGAGAGGGTAGGCACGAATGTTTCGCATCGACGTAGAACACCAGGCGATGAAGCTGAACAGTCAGTCCAGACGATCTATCCGTCTTTGATGCAGGTTAAGGCCCGTTCGAACGGAACGTGATACCGGCATCGCATATATCGCATCGCGTCGCCGTTCGCGTTTGTCATGAGAATGGCCGTGATGATCATGAGCCGCCGCCAAATCTGACAGGGCAAAACCGGAATGGTCCGGAATACACGCTTGGAATGCCAGAACCGCGAAGGCGAGCACGCAGATCAAGAGGCCTTTGCGGCCGAGATGGCTGTTCGGGTCGGTATCGTCATCCAGCGGTATAAGGCGTTAGTTGAGGCAAGGTTAGGGTGGCGGGGGTGCTTCGCTTGTTGACAGCATCCCTACCAGGGGGATAGCAACTGCGGCATGACAGAGCACCGCCACGCCTCCCACCCCGACATCGTCAAGCGCCTGAAACGCGCCGAAGGCCATTTGCGTAGCGTCGTCGCCATGATCGAGGCGGGAAAACCCTGCCTCGACGTCACGCAGCAGCTTCACGCGGTAGAGAAGGCCGTCGCGCAGGCGAAGCGCACGCTGATCCAGGACCATCTCGAACATTGCCTGGAGGACGCCGTCGGACCGCTTCCGAGAGAGCGCCGCCGCTCCGTCGACGAGTTCAAGGAAATCGCGAAGTACCTTTGATGCTCGGCGTTCTTTCCAACCGCACCTACCGCCACCTTTTCCTTGCTCAGGTCGTCGCGCTGATCGGAACCGGGCTTGCGACCGTGGCCCTAGCCCTGCTCGCCTTCGACCTGGCGGGCGAGAACGCCGGGGCGGTGCTGGGCACGGCGCTGGCGATCAAGATGGTCGCATATGTCGCCGTCGCGCCGGTGGCGGCCGCTTTCGCGGAACGACTTCCGCGCCGGGCCATGCTGGTCTCGCTTGACATCGTCCGCGCTGCGGTCGCACTTCTCCTCCCGTTCGTCACTGAGATCTGGCAGGTCTACGTCCTGATCTTCGTGCTCCAGTCTGCCTCCGCCGGGTTCACGCCGACCTTCCAGGCGACGATCCCGGACGTGCTTCCAGACGAGAGGGAGTACACCCGAGCTCTGTCGCTCTCGCGGCTCGCCTACGATCTGGAAAGCCTGGTCAGCCCGGTGCTGGCGGCGGCGCTCCTGACCGTCATCAGCTTCTACAATCTGTTCGCCGGGACCGTCGTCGGCTTCCTGGTCTCCTCGGCACTGGTCGTCTCCGTCGTACTGCCGAGCCCGAAGGCGAGCGCACCGCGCGGCATCTACGACCGTACCACGCGCGGCATCCGCATCTATCTGGCAACGCCGCGCCTCAGGGGCCTGCTTGCGATCAACACGGCGGTCGCTGCCGCCGGCGCGCTGGTGATCGTCAACACGGTCGTCTACGCACAGGCCGTCTTCGGTCTCGGCCAGAGCGAGACGGCACTGGCGCTTGCAGCCTTCGGCGGCGGGTCGATGCTGGTCGCCCTGGTCCTGCCGAGGCTGCTCGATAGCGTATCTGACCGAGCCGCCATGCTGGCGGGCGCTTCGGTCCTCGCCGTAGCGACGTTCGCGGCGGCAGCCATCCCCTCCTATGGTTGGCTGCTTCTGCTCTGGTTCGTCATCGGCGCCGGCTACTCGATGTCGCAGACCCCGTCCGGGCGGCTCTTGCGGCGCTCGTCGCGCGCCGAGGACCGTCCGGCGCTGTTCGCCGCCCAGTTCGCGCTCTCGCATGGATGCTGGCTTGTCACCTATGCACTTGCCGGATGGGCCGGGGCCGCGTTCGGCCTTCAGGCAACCGCTTTGATTCTCGCCGCCGCCGCTGCAAGCGCCGTCGCGGCTGCCGCGTGGCTGTGGCCTGCCGCCGACCCTGAGATCATCGAGCATTCCCATGACGGCCTGCCCGGAAGCCATCCGCATTGGGGAGAAGGCGCTGTCGCTGACCGGAACAGCCATGCCCATGCTTTCGTCATCGACGACCTTCACGGCAGATGGCCGCATGCGCGCTGAAACCTGTTCGCATCGGTTCCAACGACCCGATGGATGACATCGCCATTCTGGGCGGGTTGTTCGCGATCGCCTTCGTCGCCGCCACGATCCTGCCCGCGCAGTCGGAAGCCGCCCTTGTCGGCCTTCTCGTGGCCGACACTCACCCTGCCATTCTGCTGGTCGCCGTCGCCAGTATCGGAAACGTGCTGGGCGCCATGGTCAACTGGGCGCTCGGGCGCGGCGTGGAGCGTTTTCGCGACCGACGATGGTTTCCGATCGGCCCTGCCGCGCTCGACCGGGCGACGGGGTGGTATCGCCGCTGGGGACGCTGGAGCCTGCTGCTCAGCTGGGCGCCGGTCGGCGGGGACGCGCTGACGGTCGCGGCGGGAGTCCTGCGCGAGCCGCTTTGGAGCTTCGTCCTCCTGGTCACGATCGCCAAGACCGCGCGTTACGTCGCGCTGGCCGCCACCACGCTGGGCATCCTCGGATGATGGGTCTGCTTCAGGAACTGGTCGCGATCCAGCGCGAGATATACCTCGCCTTCGCCGCGCGCATCGGGAACTTCGCCGAGACGGGCGACTGGCAGCTGCTGGCGGCATACCTTCCCATGGGGATCGTGTTCGGCGCGGTCCATGCGCTCACGCCCGGTCACAGCAAGGCAGTGCTCGCCACCTATCTGACGGGCTCGACCGCCACCCTCCCGCGCGCGCTTGTGGTGTCGCTTGCGCTGTCCTTCACGCATGTGACGATGTCCGTTCTGATCGCGCTGTTCTCCCTGCCGCTGGTGTCCGTGGCCTTGGGCAGCGTCGGCCGAGCGCCCCTGCTGGAAGATCTTAGCCGGGGCGTGCTCGGTCTGATCGGGCTGTGGATGCTGTGGCAGGCGTTTCGCGGGACCGCGCATTCACATGGCCGCGAAGGCTCCTTGGTCGGCTTCATGGCCGGGCTGATCCCCTGTCCGCTGACGCTGTTCGTCATGACCTTTGCCATCTCGCGGGGCGTGCCGCAGGCGGGCGTCGCCTTCGCGGCCGTGATGATGATCGGCGTGGTGCTGGTGCTGTCGGTGGTGGCGCTGGCGGCAGTGCTGTTTCGGCAGCAGCTTCTGCGCCTGCTGGCAGCCCGGCCCCGCATGGTGGACGCCGCCACCCGGACGATCCAGGTGACGGCGGGCCTCATCCTGGTGACAGTAGCCTGGAACGCGATCGCCGGCTGAGCCTGCCTGACGCGGACCGCACCAGCGCGATGGATTGTGCATGCGGATCGCGGTCTCCCCATAGGGCTCGGGCTCAAGAATCGCGTCCATCATCCCGGCACGCGGAAGGACGCACCATTCCAAGCCAATGACGCGCAGGCGCACGGCAAGACGGTCTTCCCTTATCCGACCACGGTAGAGGCCCGAAACTCGCGGTCCAGACATTCGAAATGGACATGGCGAAGATCAGCTGTTGCGCTGGATGAGGATTTTGATCAACCCGCATGCCCTGGTTGTCGCTTATCGGTATCGGGCTCGTTCCAGTTCTGCGGTGGACCATCGTTCCATCGCTTGTTCTTTAGCCGCTAGGCTGATTCACGTATCTCCGATCGGAAGCCGCACCATAGCGTCCAACCCGCCTCCAGCGCGGTTCCGCAGCAGGACCGTTCCGCCATGCGCCTGAACAATGGTTCGGGCGAGGGCCAGACCCAAGCCAACCCCGCCCGTATCCCGGTTGCGAGACCCTTCCAGCCGCACGAAAGGCTCAAAGACGGCCTCAAGCTGATCCTTCGGCAATCCCGGACCCGTGTCGGCGATGGTGATGATAACCGTTCCCGGTTCTTGCGTCAGGGTAACGTTTGCCACGTCGCCATAGCGGACCGCATTGTCCATCAGGTTGCGCAGCGCTCGGTTCAGCGCGTGAGGGCGAATGGTGACGGGCATCGGCCGCGATGGTGTGAGGTTCGCCCGATCCCCGCCCACATCGCCCACTATATCGGCCAGCAGAGCAGCTAGATCCACCGTGGCTTCGGGTTCCGCCTTGGCGACTCCGCGCGCATATTCCAGCGTCGCTTCGACCATGGCCTGCATTTCCTCGACAAGCGACTTCAGGCGGACACTGTCCTCGGTTTCGTCCAACATCTCGATCCTGAGCCGCATCGCGGTAAGGGGAGAACGCAGATCATGGCTCAGCGCCGCGAGCATATGTGTGCGCTCAGTCACAAAGCGCGTCAGCCGGTCCTGCATCCGGTTGAAGGCCAGCGTGGTGTTGCGGACCTCTGATGGCCCGGTCATGGGCAGCGGACCAGCATCAAGACCACGCCCCAGCCGGTCGGCCCCCACGGCAAGCGCGCGCATCGGGCCCACTACACGCCGAGCCGTCCACCAAGCCACTAGGGCTACAGCAACGGCCATCAACAGCAGCGGCAACAGGGCCTTCGGCGAAAGTTGCGGGCCTGGGCGATGGAACATCGTGCGCACATTCAGCCAATCGCCGCTGGCCAGACGGATCGAAAGCGTCATTTCCACCGCTTCCGTCCGCCCGGCCATCATCGCGTCGTGCATGGGGCGCATTGCGGCTGGCATGCCCTCGGGCATCGGCATACGAGTTATGGAAATGGCATGAATATCTGCCCGGATTTCATGTTCTGGATTGCCGAGGATTTGCCGGATCTGACTCTGAACAGAGTCTGCATCGGTGCCATCATGCGGTGCTTCAGGCGCAGGTCCCACTTCGAACCGAACCAGGGGCGAATCTGCCGCCCTCAGGATAGAGGGGCGCAGATCTGCTGGCGCGTCGTCCAGCAGCAGCACGACATTCGCCGCGCGTCCGGCCACCTCGAAACCCAAGGCCGCCCGCACGGCGCGGTTGCGCTCGTCGGTCAGCAGCAGGAGGCCAAGCCCCTGCGTCGCGACGAGCGCAAAAAGCAGCATGGCCAGCAACTGGCCACCCAAGGACTGAGGGAACAGATTGCCCAGACGGGCGAAGCGCGCCTTCACGGCATCTCCCTTACATCGGCGGCAAGACTGTAGCCGCCTCCCCAGACTGTCGCGATTAGGACGGGCTTGGTTGGATCCGCCTCGATCTTGCGGCGCAATCGGCTGATCTGGTTGTCGATGGTGCGATCAAACACCTGTGCCGCCCGGCCAGAGGTCAGATCGAGTAGTTGATCGCGACTGAGCACGAAGCGTGGGCGGGCCAGAAACACCGTCAGAAGGCGGAATTCGGAGGTGGTCAGCGCGACTTCGGCGCCTTCGGTATCGACCAGCCTCCGCCGGTCGGTATCCAGAACCCAACGGTCGAACGCCAGCCTGTGCCCGGCAATGTTGCCACCCGGCATCCGCGCCCGTTCGGACCGTCGCAGGATTGCCTTGATCCGGGCCAGGAGTTCGCGCGGATTGAACGGTTTCGGCAGGTAGTCATCGGCCCCAACCTCAAGTCCAACGATGCGGTCGGTATCATCCCCAAGTGCGGTCAGCATCAGGATCGGTATGCTACCCTGGGCGCGCAAACGGCGGCAGGCCGACAGACCGTCTTCGCCCGGCATCATAACGTCCAGTACGATCAGATCGAACTGCCCCACCTTCATCGCCGCGTCCATCGCCAGGGCATTTGCCGCGGTCGTCGCGCGCATGCCGTTCTTTTCCAGATACTTCGCCAAGGCATCGCGAATCTCGCGGTGATCATCGACGATCAGGATATGGGGCGGACTGGTCATCAGCATATCTCCTGGACCTGACCCTAGCCGATCCTAGGGGTCACGCGGGCAGAAGATTGTCGCAAACCTTCACCGGAATGGTGTTTGCGACAGTTTGATACAAATGACCGTCCCGCCTGACAAACCTGTGGGACACCTGCACCCCAGATTGAACTCATCGCAGATCAATTCAGGAGTGATAATCATGAAACGTTCAACGAAGCTGACCCTCTCAGTCGTTGCAGCCCTTGGGCTTGCAGCGGTTGCAGTGCCCGTCATCGCCCAGCAGGCGCAGATGCAGCATGGCGGTATGATGGGCGATGGCATGGGTATGATGCGTGGGCACGGCGGCATGAGGGATGCCGGCCATCACGGCATGATGGGCGGCGGTATGGGCATGATGATGGGTGGGCACCAGAGCTATTCCATGGCCACCTTTGATACCAACAAGGACGGTACGCTCAGCCCCGAAGAGATGACGGCAGGCATTCAGGCAGAACTCAAGACCTATGACACCGATGCCAATGGCAAGCTGTCGTTGGAGGAATTCGCGGTGATGCATGCGGCGCACACCCGGCCGATGACGGTGCGCGCTTTCCAGATGCACGACGTCGACGGTGACGCGCTAGTGACCGAGGCTGAAATGGCGGCCATGGCTGAAATGATGCAGAGCCACATGGCCGGGCAGCAAGGCGGAATGCCGGGAATGGGTAAAGGCACGATGGACAACAACTGACGTGAGTGCAGCCCCGCCGCTTTGACGCAAGTCTGGCGTCGGGGGCAGAGCCATCATGTGATAGGAGAATTCGATGATGAACGACTACGGTATGGGCTTGGGGATGGGGTTCGGCTGGCTGGGGACGATCGTCATTCTGGTCCTTGTGGCTCTAACAATCGCCGCCCTGATCAAGTATTTGCGAAAATGACCTGCAGGGAGAAATCACCATGAATTATACGTTCAATCGGTTGGTAACCGGGGCGAACTTTGACGAGGTCGACGCCCGCACCCGGAAGGCGCTTGCAGACAAAGGCTTTGGCGTCCTGACCGAAATCGACGTCAAGGCGACTATGAAGAAGAAGCTCGACGTGGACATGCCGCCCTATCGAATCCTTGGCGCCTGCAATCCGAAGATGGCGCATCAGGCCATCGGTATCGAGCCGCGCGTTGGCGCGATGCTGCCCTGCAATGTGATCCTGCGCGAGGTCGCAGGCGGGGTTGAGGTCAGCGCGATTGACCCGGTGGCCTCGATGCAGGCGATCGACAATCCTGCACTGCATGCGGTTGCGGGTCAGGTACGCGACCTGCTGGCCGAGGCGGTCGCGGCGATCTGACAGGCAGGCCCGCCGATCTCGGCGAGTAGCAACACGGCGGCAGCCGTCCGTTTCCGCCCGAAATTCGGCCGCCGCCTCAACAAGTGATGCGAGGCTCAAGACCGTCAGAGGTGTATTCTGGTGCGATGCTTTGGATGGTGGCGTCCTCCATAAAGCAGGGCAGGGACGTCAAGAGTAGGATCCCGACAAGAAAGGTCCCTTGCGAAAAGCAGCTACGGCTGTGTTCTTCAATTCTGGCTTTAGTTATGCCCGCGGGCGCCGAGACGGTCTCGGCACCCGCGTTCGCGTATCAAGGGGTCTGAAAAGTAATACCGTTCGGTCCCTTGCCGACTGTGTAGGTGCCGACGACCGACTGGCTTGCGACTGATATCCGCGAAACCGTGCCGTCGATGATATTGGTCACGAAAGCAAAGTCCCCGTCGCTGCTGACGGTCACTCCATGCGCTCCCTGGCCTGTCCGAACTGTCTTAACGACCGTGTTGCTGGCGGTATCGATGACCGAAACCGTGTCGTCCGGCTCCTCGTCGGTTCCCTGGTTTGCGACATAAACGAAGCGGCCGTCCGGCGTCGCATGCACCTGGATGGGTGACCGCCCGACATCGATACGCCCGGTCACCTCGCGCGTGACGGTGTCAATCACCGCCACCTGGTTCGCGTCGCGCAGCGAAACGTAGACGCGCCTGCCGTCCGGGACGAACCCCACCTGAACCGGAGCGGGCCCGACCGCGATCCTGACTGTTTCTGCAAGCGTGGCGATATCGATCACCGAGACAGTGCCGTCCTCGACATTGGCGACGTAGATCGACTTGCCGTCAGGACTCATTCGCAGGCCGTGCGGATAGTCGCCCGTGGCGATTGTCGCGACGGCTTCGCCCTTTTGCAGATCGACCACCGAAAGAGTGTCGTCTTCGGAATTGGACACGTATGCGCGGTTGCCTTCGGCATCGGCGATGACATGGGCCGGGTGGGTGCCAACGTCGATCGAAACCGTCTGGGCGGAGGCGATGTCGGCCGTGTCGAGGACTATCAGCTTGCCGCCATCGGCTGCACCCTTATCTCCGTCGCCGTCCTCGCTGCCACCATGGCCACCACCATCATGACTTTCGGTCCCTCCACCCGATGCGGAGATGCCGACCGCCAGCAAGCGGCCTCCGCCCGGGACGAACTGCACATTGTGGGGTGTCAAATCGACAGGGATGATATCGACCTTTCCGCTCTTTAGATCGACACGGCTGACGGTTTTGCCATATTCGTCGGCCGTGTAAACGATGCCTGACGGTATTGGCTCCGCCACAGCGGGACGTGCGAAGGACATCGCAATCGCCAAGCCAATGGCTGCCGCTAGCGCGCCGAAGGTCACGCGACAGGGATTTCGCGAAACCGATGCGGAAGTAGTTCTCATAGCTTTCTCCTTGTCGCCGCTAAAGTGATCAGGGATGGCGCGGGTCGGACGACAGTACCGAGCGCGGTGGGGGTCAGAAACTGACATATGGATTGAGACATCGTACTCTTTGGTTCTCATGTTCGTGACTCCGCAGGATTGTTGACGGTGAGCGCGAACCAGAACGGCAACGCGCGCTCAGGCAATCACGGAAACCTTGGGTGGCCGCAACCGGAGCGGCAACTCACCCGGCAATGAGATGGAAGATCGGGTAAAGGCGGGAGGCTCGTTTCGCATCGTGCCGATGACGATCTCAGCGGATACCAAGACGCAGATGGCGCATCCTGATGCCGAAACATGGCAACTGCCGTCGTCCCGCGCCCGGTCTTCGCCGCCGCAGGATTCGACATGGTTGTGTCCGGTCGCAGGCTCGGCCTGGATGGTCTCGACGACATAGCGAACCCCATCAGCGGAAGCCGCTTGAGCGTGTCGGTCGTGAAGCATGGCCGAACCGGCCATGAGGATGGCCATGGAAAGGGCGAGCCATCGCGACGCATCAAGTGCCCGAGTTCCAGTTCGCTTACTGGACTGCCCCAAAGGGATCGCACCCGATCTCACCTGATTCCGTCCTCGGGATGTGCAAGTTGTAAGTTGCCATCATAGACGAAGGCCAATGGTCCAGTTTGTCCAAGGTCAAAGAGAGAACCGAATCCCGAAAAAAAGCAGGGTTGCAGCACGACGCAACCGGTTACGGAAAAACGCAGCGGTCAACCCCAACTCGGTTTTACAGAAGAGGACCCGCCAGCCGCGCCAAGTTCTCGCAGATCTTGTGGGCGATCATGCGCTTTTCCCAAGCGTCGAAAGTGAGCGTCTCGCTGGCGCCAAAGCAGCGGATTTGTTCACGTTGCAGTTGAGCCGTGACGCCACGGTCAAAAGCGACAAAGCTTATTTCAGCGTTCAGGACAAAGGAGCGGATGTCGACATTGCTGGAGCCCAGCAGTGCGATCTCGTCATCAAATGTGACATGCTTGGCATGCAAGAAGCCGCCCTTGTAGAGGTGCACGTGGATACCGGCCAGGAGTAGTTCGGAGTAATAGGATCGCTGCGCGAACTTCACTAAAACGTGATCCGTCAGGTAAGAAACCACCAGGTGGACTTCGACTCCCCGCAACACCGCGGTCTTTAGCGCCTGCAAGAATGCCTCGTCGGGGACGAAGTAGGGGGTCGTGACGACGACACGTTCGCGCGCGCCGTGAACCAGCGCGGCCATGAGGTGTCCAATGCCGGCATCGGGGTAATCGGGGCCGCTTGGCAGAACCTGTGCAACGACCCCGGCGTCGGGATGATGGTGCGGAAACAAGGCGGGCATGGCCAGTTCCTCGTCGGTTTCCATGAACCAGTCGGCGATAAAAACAGCTTGGAGTTCCGTCGTGATCGGACCGACCACTTGCGCGACCAGTTCTTCATTGGCGATGTTCCGGCGAGATACGGCATTGGTGATGTTCTGCGAGCCAACATAGCCGACAAGGCTGTCGATGATGGCGATCTTCCGGTGATTGCGCAGATCGGCGCGTGCCGACCTGCGCCGGAAAACTCCGACCCGAAGGGCGAGCCGAACCTCCACGCCGGCCGGGGCGAGCAACTTCGACACCCCTAGCGCCCACTGCCTCGACCCGATGGCATCGATCAGAACCCGGCACTTGACGCCTCGTCGCGCGGCCCGGTCCAGAGCGTCGATTACGCGCCGGCCGGTCTCGTCGTCGGCAAAGATGTAGAATAGAAGATGGACTGTTTGTTGTGCCTGGTCGATGTCGGCGACGATTCGGTCGATCACGTCATCATAATCGGAGAGAAGCTTGACGTCGTTTCCGGCGAGTGCCGGGAATTGCCCGAGCTTTTCGATCAGGAGAGCTGGCCCGGCCAGGGTGGCCGGCAGGTCGGGACGGCGGCAGAAACGGGAATGGGCAATCTCCCTGGACGCGGCGGCGAGGATGGCCGGCAATCTGACGAAGCGCTGGCGCCGCCAGCGCGGGTAACTCGGTCTTCCAATAAGAAGGTAGATAACAAGCGCCGGAATCGGCAAGAAAAATACCAGCAGAAGCCAACTTCGCGAGGCCTCGGGAGAACGCCGCAGGGGCACGACCACAATCATCACGAGGCGGATTGACCACTCAGCCGCCAGATAGGCGATCGCCCAAGCTTCGCCCCCAATGAACACCATCGCCGTTGTCCTGCTGCTTTCTTTGCTCTCTCTCAGCCGCAATCGCCCTAGCTGCTGGTAAATCAGCTGCGTTTCCTTGACGTGTATCAAGAAACCTTCCGCGATCCCGAGCTAATCTGCGATATTCGCAACCTATTATCTGGGGCGCGGCTTGAACGGCGGGGTGGTAACGTCGGTCACGCAACGCCGAGAGCAAATTCCATACGCTTAAGGATCAGGCAGATGCAGGCAAAAGACGTCATGACCGCGAACGTAGTCAGCGTTTCACCTGAGCACAGTGTCAGGCATGTAGCGCGGATAGTGCTGGACCACCGCATCAGCGGCCTGCCCGTGATTGACGATGATGGCCGCGTGGTCGGCATCCTGACCGAGGGCGATCTAATGCGTAGGTCGGAACTCGGTGTCCAGGCGCTGGCGCCGGTCGACCGGCAGTCCAGCACTGAGGAGAGCAACGCTGGCGCTTACGTGAAAAGCCACAGCTGGAAAGTAGCGGATGTAATGACCTCAGATCCAATCAAGGTCGACGAGGAAACGCCGCTCCCTCGAATCGCTGCGCTTATGGTGGAGCGCGGCATCAAGCGCATACCGGTAATGAGAGGAGAGCACTTGGTTGGCATCGTAAGCCGAGCCGAACTCCTGCGGGTTCTCATCACAGCCAGATCCGATGCGACGGCGCCCGGTGATGACGCGATCCGGCGCAGCATCCTTACACGACTGCGAGAAGACGCAGGCATCAACGTAGATGAGCTGGACCTTACCGTCGCCGATGGCCTGGTGCATGTATCGGGCGCGGTCTCCTCGCAGAGTGAGCGAGATGCCGTCCGCGTGGTTGCCGAGGGCGTAAGGGGAGTCAAAGGTGTCTTCGACCGCCTGTCTCTTGCCTAAGCTCCAAACACCATTCGATCCTAGGCGAGCATCACATGAAAATCCTGCCAAGTGACATCGTGAGCAACTCTGCGATACAAGATGACCTTGAGACGTTGCAGCGAGAGACATTCGACTACTTTATTCATAAGGCGAACCCTGCCAACGGCCTGATCCTCGACAAGACGGAAGCAAACTGGCCCGCAAGCATCGCCGCCACCGGCCTTGCGCTGGCGTGCTATCCGGTGGGCGTCGAACGCGGATTCATGAGCCGGAGCGCGGCCACGAAACGCACTTTGGCAACGCTGCGCTTCTTCTGGAACAGCCCGCATGGGCCGGAACCGGACGCCACGGGATATCGCGGTTTTTACTATCACTTCCTGGATATGCAGACCGGCCGGCGAGCCTGGCAGTGCGAGCTGTCGACCATCGACAGCACCTTTTTGTTGGCCGGCGCGCTGGCCGCGGCGGCGTTTTTCGGTGCGAACACGCGGGACGAGGTCGAGATCCGCACACTGGCCGATGCGCTCTATCGTCGAGCCGATTGGCGCTGGGCGCAGGATGGGGGAGAGACCGTCAGCCACGGATGGACACCTGAGCACGGATTCCTGAAGTACCGCTGGGAAGGATATGATGAGGCGCTTTTGCTCTATGTCCTGGGGCTCGGCTCGCCGACGCATCCTCTACCCCCGACCAGCTACGCGGCCTGGACGGCCACCTTCCGCTGGGAGCACTGCTACGGCTACGACTACCTCTATGCGGGACCGCTGTTCATCCATCAGCTCTCGCATGTGTGGATCGACTTTCGCGGTCTCCAGGATCCCTTCATGCGCAGCAAGGGAAGCGACTATTTCGAAAACAGCCGGCGCGCCACCTACGTCCAGCAAAGCTACGCTATCGAAAACCCCCGTGGTTTCGACGGCTATGGCGAACATTGCTGGGGCCTTACCGCGAGCGAGGGACCGGGTCCCTCCACACTCAAGCTGAACGGTATCGAACGCCGGTTTGAGGACTATGTCGGGCGCGGCGTCCCGTATGGTCCCGACGACGGCACGCTGGCCCCCTGGGCCATCGTAGCCTCTTTGCCGTTCGCTCCGGAAATCGTCCAACCGGCGATCGCTTTTTGCATCCATCAGGCCAAGCTCAAGGCGGCCAACGCCTATGGCTTCAAGGCAGCCTTCAATCCGACGCACCCGGGATCGCCGGGAAACGCTTTTGGGTGGTGGGTTTCGCCTTGGCACTTCGGCCTGAACGAAGGCCCTGTCGTCCTGATGATAGAGAACGAGCACAGCGGCTTGTTGTGGCGGTTGATGCGCACGTGCCCGCACATCCGCAGAGGCCTGCAAAGGGCGGGGTTCGATGGCGGCTGGTTGACAGACTTCCCGCAGGTATCGAGCCCACCGTTTTGAATGCAACCCGTTGCCATCGCGCTCGGCCACGGTCAACCGTCCTTGACCCTATCGCTTGGGTGCAGCACGACCCAATCTAGGGCAAGGCCGACTGGACATATCCGACTGTGGCCATCAGAATGGGGGAGCGGTGCCGAGCTTGCGCAGGCGCAGCCAATCTATTGCCTGCGCCGGACAGAGTTCCCGCCCGCTGCGGTCGGCCGGGTCGTCCATGGTGAACCTGCAGAGTGAGAGGTCATCTCTCGCCGTTCTCGTGCGCCGCATGGCCAGTTTCACCAGCTTCGGTCCATCGACCGAGGTAGACCCGCTGGAAGCCAAACACTGCGCCGATCGCGAACGCGGCGTAGAGGACGATGGCGGGATCGCTTTGCAGCTTCATCGCAGTGAAGGCTGCGAGCACCACGGCGTCGAAGGCGATCGCTGCGAGCAGGACAGCGCCCGCCGCGCCGATCTCTTGCCGACGGAAACGGAACACGCCCCACTGGATGATCATGTCCATGAACAGATAGAAGAACGCTCCCAACGACGCGATGCGGCCGAGGTCGAAGAACACTGCAAGCGTCGAGGCAATGACGACGGTGTAGATCAGCGTGTGGCGCTGGATCGGACCGGACATGCCGAAATGGCTGTGCGGGATCATCTTCATGTCGGTCAGCATCGCCAACATCCGCGACACGGCGAAGACACTTGCCAGCACCCCCGAAGCGGTGGCTACCGCCGCGAGAAGCACGGTCAAGAGAAACCCCGCTCGGCCAAGCGCGGGCTCTGCGGCCTCGGCCAGCGAGTAGTCGCGCGCGGCGATAATCCGGTCGATGGTGAGGCTCGATCCGACGCCGAAGGCAACAAGGAGATAGACACCGACGCACAACGCGATCGAGATTATGATCGCTCGGCCCACGTTGCGGTTCGGCTCGGTGATTTCGGCGCCGCTGTTGGTAATCGTGGTGAAGCCCTTGAAGGCGAGTATGGCCAGCGCCACCGACGCCATGAAGCCCATCGCGGTGAAATCCCGCCCGCTTTCCGAGGGAGTGGCGAATGAAAAGCCGCTCGCCCACAGGGCCGCAATCCCGAACGACGCGATGCCGCCGATCTTGAGCGTGGCCATGACCAGCGAGAACAGCCCCACAGACCGGTTGCCTGCAATGTTGACGAGAAACGCGAACAGAATCACCGCGACGGCGAGGATCGGTACGAGCGGCCCGCCCGTTATCTCGAAAGGCCGCAGCACGTAGGTCGCGAATGTGCGCGCCACGAGGCTTTCGGCGATGACCATGCTGAGCGCCATCAGCAGCGCCGCGCCGGCGGCGACCGCTCCCGGCCCGTAGCACTTCTGCAGGATCATGGCGATCCCGCCTGAGGACGGCCAAGCGTTGGACATGCGGACATAGCCATAGGCGCTGAAACTCGTGATAACGGCCCCCGCGATGAAGGCGAGCGGAAACAGCGGCCCGGCGAGCTCGGCGATCTGGCCAGTCAGCGCGAAGATTCCCGCGCCGATCATCACGCCGGTCCCCATAGCGACAGCGCCATTCAGCGAAAGGCTGTCAGCCCGGTATTCTGACGTTCTGTCTGGCGTAGCGTCCATGTGATTACTGTTGACCCAGACGAACGCCCGGTCTGACAATTCCCACGATCAAAACCCGGCTTTGGTCATGGCTCGCCCTCGCGTCAGTTGTATTCGCCATCTCATTCTCCGCATGTGGGGCCACGAGATAATACAGGCGTATCCTCGCACGTTGTGATCATGGAGCGCCACTGCCCCCAGAGCGCGATGAGCATCGCGACCTGACTACGTCGATACATCTGGACGTGCGGATCCGCGACAATGGTGGTCACAATCTTTCCTTCGGCGAAGCGTCCTCGAACATTTCGATGCTGGCCTGGGCCAGAAGTCCGGCTACGGAAATCGCGTTTGATGGATGGGGAATTGAGTCCGTGCTTACGACCCGGGCAGGCCCGGCCGCGAGCAGTTGCTCGTAGGCGTCCTGGGCGAATATGGGGTGGATGACGACGCATACGGCCGGAGGAAGGCCCAACCGCCTCAGGTGACCAAGGGTCTCGATTGCAGTCCGCCCGGACGAGGCGATGTCGTCAATAATGACGGGGGTTCGCCCGCGAGCCGCATCGATCGAAGGAAGGCTCACCTCGACGTCACGGTCGCCTCGGCGGGTTTTCGTCAAGACCTGATACGGAACCCCGGCGCGGTTCGCGATGTCTGATACCCATTGGCCGCTTTCGCTGTCCGGACCGACAAGGATTGCGTTGGCGACATTGTCTCGGATCCAGTCGGCGACAAGCGGAGCTGTAGCCACTCGACGCACCGGGATGCAGTACAGCCCGGAAAGTTCTGGATTCCTGTGCAGATGCGGATCCGCTGTCACTAGCCAATCGAAACTCTCTTCGAGGAATCGCGCGAACAATGGCGCGCTGACGGCTTCGCCGCCATTGAACCGCTTATCCTGGCGCATGTAAGCCAGATAGGGCGCGATCAGTCCCACGGAGCGGGCGCCGAACTCGCGCGCTGTGGCCGCGGCGAACCGTAGCGGAAGTGCAAGTTCGTCGGGATTGCGCAAGCTGGCGACGAGAGCGACATCAATGCCGTCCAGGTCTTCCTCGATTGTGACAAGGGATTCGCCATCGGGAAAATGACGCCAGTCGAGCCGTCCATTTCGCGCGCCCAATAGAGAGGCCATTGCGTCCGCCAAAGAGCGCTGCAGCGGGAAAGGAAGCAGCACGCGGGTCATTCGCTGGCTCCGACACCAAAAATGTCCGGATGAGCCGCGGCATACGCCAATGCGTATTCAAGTTCCCCGCGTGTCTGCGCGTGGACCTCGAACAACGATTGGCCCGACTGGACACTGTCGCCGATGCGAAGACGGGAATCTACTCCCGCGGTGGCGCTGCCTGGAGCGCCGGCGAGCTTGGCGACTTTTGCTAGCCGGCGGTTGTCGATTGCCTGGATCTGGCCGGTTCGGTTGGCGAGAACCGGCTTGGCGTGAGGGGCCGCGCCCGGCTCGGTAAAGCCGCCCTGCGCCTCGCAGATCGCGAGAAACTTTGTGAGCGCACCGCCGCCGTCGAGCAGAGTGCGAGCAATGGTCCGCCCTTTGCCGGGGACGGCTCCGGGTGCGGCATCGAGCAAGGCGGCGGCAAGGTCGAGCGCACGGCTTCGGAGATCCCGGGGGGCGTCAACGTCATTGCGCAGCACGCTCAGCACGTCTCGCGCCTCGAGAGCCGGACCGATGCCGTAGCCAACAGGTTGGCTTCCATCGGTTCGCAGCACAGAGAGGTTAAGTCCGAGCGCCTGTGCCGTCGCACGCAGGCGTGCTTCAAGAGAAGCTGCCGCCGCGACGGAACGCACCTTGGCGGTCGGCCCGACGGGAATGTCGATAAGCACGTGGGTTGAGCCGGCGGCGGCCTTCTTCGAAAGCACGCTAGCGACGAGTTGTCCGTCGCTGTCGAAGTCGAGTGGACGCTCGATGCGGATCAGTATGTCGTCGGCTGGGCTGAGCCGGACGTTTCCGCCCCAGACGATGCAACCCCCTTCGCGCTCGACCACGTTTCGCATGGCATCGAGATCGAGCGCTACCGGCGCCATCACCTCCATCGCGTCGGCGGTGCCGGCAGGAGATGTGATGGCACGTGAGGACGTTTTTGGAATCCGGTGGCCGGCGGCGGCAACGATTGCAACGACGATGGGCGTGGTGCGATTCCCCGGAAGGCCGCCGACACAATGTTTGTCCAGCACCGCGCCGCTGCCCCAATCGATACGCTCTCCAACCGCGAGCATTGCCTTCGTCAGTGCAATCGTCTCCTCATTATCGAGCCGCTCGCCGGCACATGCCGTGACGAACGCGGTCAGTTCGATGTCTGACAAACGGTTGTTGACGGTGTCGCGCATGATGGCGAGGAAATCCGTCTCGCCGAGCCGCTGGCCGAAGACCTTCGCCCGCAAAGCCGGCGCCGACGCGGGCGGTTCGGGGTGACTGAAGAGGGCCCATGCATCGGGGCTTGGCTGGAGCAATGCCCAGGCGGCTTCGGACAAGGCAGCGACGTCCAGATCGAGGCGATTGTCGACAACGACGTTGAGTGTGGCAACCAGTTCGCGATCGCCGCTACGCGCCAGAACCCGGGTGAGCGCCATGAAGCCTTCGGACCGGCAGACGTGGCAATCGCGATGCATATAGACGACCGGTTGCTGGTATGTGTCGATGCCGGCTCGGACGAGGCGTAGCCGGCTATGGGCGTCACTCATGCCGGCTGCTCCAGATCGATCCGCTCGAGGTGTTCCGGGACACGCGCTTGCCATTTGAGTTCGCGATTGATGCGCCCGCGCAGCGTATCGGCGGAATCCAGTTCTCCATGCGTGAGGTAGGTCATTGCCGGCGCGCGGCGGGCATTCCGCATCCAGTCGAGAATCTCGTCTGCATCCGCGTGACCGGAAAAGCTCTCTAGCTGAACGACTTCCGCGCGGATAGGCACGTCTTGTCCAAACATCCGCAGGTGGTCGGCGCCGGCCGCCAGGGCAGCACCTCGCGTGCCGCCAGCCTGGAAGCCGGAGAGCAGGATCGCATTGCGTGCATCTGATCCGAAGGCTTGAAGATGGTGCAGCACGCGCCCGCCCGTGAGCATGCCGCTTGCCGAAACGATGATCATCGGCCCCCGCCTGAGGTTCAGCGCCTTCGATTCCTCGACCGATCGCACCAGCGTCGCGATCGAGTACATTGCGCGGCACTCTTCCACGCTGACGTGGTGCTCGTCATGAAAGCGGTGATAGATATCCGTGGCGTTGATTGCCATCGGGCTGTTGAGGAAAACGGGTACGGCCGGAATCTCATCGCGCTGTCGAAGCCGTGCAATTTGCAGCATAATGCCCTGTGCGCGGCCCACTGCGAAAGCCGGAATGACGATCACGCCGCCTCGACCGGCGACACGCCGGATCACCGGGGCAAGCTCCGCTTCCGCGTCGATCCGTCGGTGTTTGCGGTTGCCGTAGGTGGACTCGCAAACCAGTATGTCCGCCTCAGCCAGCGGTAGTGGTGGCCGCATCAGCGGGTCTTGCGCGCGTCCGATGTCGCCGCTGAAATGCACAGTCGTTCCGGCGATGTCGACTCTGATCTGTGCGGCGCCAAGCAGATGCCCCGCGTGAAGGAAGCGGGCGCGAATGCCGCGCCCGACTTCAAATTCCTTGTCGAAGTCCTGGGTCGCGATGTGTTCGAGTGAGGCCTTGGCATCTTCGAGAGTGTAAAGCGGCTGAGGGTCGGCATGCTTGGAATAGCCCCGCTTCTTGGCAAATCGTGCTTCCTCTTCCTGAAGGTGGCCGCTGTCCGGAAGCAAAAGCGAGCACAGTTCCGCGGTGGCGGGAGTGCATATCACCTTGCCGCGAAAGCCATTGCGCACGAGCGCGGGAATGTAGCCGGAATGATCCAGATGCGCGTGTGTCAGCAGCACCGTGTCGATCGTTTCAGGCGGCACCGGGAACGCCGCGCGATTGCGATCGCGCAGCTGCTTGTAACCCTGGAAGAGGCCGCAATCGATGAGGACGCGGCGCCCATTCGTTTCGAGCAGGTACCGCGATCCGGTCACGGTTCCCGCGGCGCCGAGAAATTGAAGCGAAGCTGGGGAATTCATGGGGCTCTCCGAACAGTTGGCAAAATGATCATTCCGGGATCCTCCCGGCGGGAACGGTACGAGGATCAGCCGTTGCAGGGGCAATTAGACGCGGCAGCTTCAGGCTTGCCGTCGCAGCGAGTGCCATCACCAGGGCTGCGGTAAGGAAGCCTGCCCCTTGCAGGCCGTTGAAGCCGAACAGCAGACCAGCGCCCGCGGAGCCCACCGACAGCCCAAGGCTCACTGCTGCCGCCTGAATGCCGAGTTCGACGCCCTGACTTCGCGCGGTGATCCGCGACACCCAGAAGGCGAGCAGCGGACTGATCACCCCGGCGGAGGCCGCGACGACGGACACAGCGAACAGCATCTCGCTGAAGGCGGTGATTGATGGAATTACCGCCAGACCGATCGCCATCACCAGGAAGGCGGGTGCAACGAGCACCTTTGTCGCCGCCGGCTTGACGAGTGGCGAAAAGACAAGCCCCTGCACCGCAAACATCACCACGCTGCAGGTCGCGAACGTAAAGCCCAGTTCGGCGGGACTCATTGCGAGCTCATCGTTGCGTAGCGTGAGCCCGACCTCGAATGCGCCAAGTCCCGCCGCGGCTACAGAGGCAAGGGCGAGCAGCCGTATCTCCCCGGGCACGAAAGTCGACGTTTTGCGGTTCTTCGTGTCTACCGGCTGGCCGGTCACTCGGCCTCCAGGCAGGATCAACCTCACGCCGCCGGCCGCGGCCAAGGCGAGGCCCGATGCAAGAAGAAAAGGGGCGGCCTGCAAGAGGGGCACCGCCTTACCCGAGTCAAAAGCCCATCCGGCAGCGAGGCCACCGAGCATGGGACCGAGCAGGAAGCCTGCAATCGATGCCATGCTGACCCAACCAAAGGTTCTGGCCCGCCGGTCATCGTCACCTTCCGTGTCGGCAATGAACGCAAGGGCTGTGGGAACTACGGCGGCGGCGAAGCCGCCGTTCAGGATTCGTCCGACATAAAGAAGCAGCAAGTTCGGCGCGAGCGCCGAAGCCGCCAAGGTGACGGCGAAGCCGATCAGGCCAACGACAAGGACGGGTCGACGCCCGATCAAATCCGACACCCGTCCCCAGAGGAACGCGACAGCCAGCGGAGCGGCGACATAGGCAGCAGTCAGAAAGCCAATGTGCCGTGCAGCGAATGTCGGATCTGCGGAGCCTGCGAGCCGTTCGACCATTGTCGGCAGGACCGGCAGGACGATCCCATAGCCGAGCGCGACGATGAAGGACGAAGCCAGAAGTGCGCCCAGAACCCTCGACGACAAAGGCACGGGAGGTTTTGCGGTCCCGCTCATGCCGGGGCGCCGGTCGGCTGCTCATGAGCGGCGCTTGCGGCAGCCGATGCGGCCGGCCGGATGCCTTCGAGCCTGGTTCGCTTGAGCAGAAGCGCATTAACGGCGACCAGCGCCGAGCTGCCCGACATTGCCAGCGCGGCGATCTCGGGGCTTAAAAGGAAGGGATATAACACGCCGGCCGCGAGCGGGAAGGCGATGACATTATAGCCGACCGCCCACCACAGGTTCTGATGCATCTTGCGAAGGGTGGCCCGTGACAAGGTCATCGCCCCGACGACGTCATAGGGATCGCTCTTCATCAGCACGATATCGGCGCTTTCGATCGCTACGTCGGTGCCTGCACCGATCGCGAAGCCGACATCGGCCTGCGTCAGGGCTGGCGCGTCGTTGACACCGTCGCCGACCATGCCGACCTTGAGGCCCTGTCCCTGCAACTCCTTGATCTTTTCAGCTTTCTGGCCGGGCAGAACATCGGCCAAGACGATGTCGATGCCGAGAATGCCGGCGATACGCTTGGCGGTGCCGGCATTGTCGCCGGTGAGCATGGCGACGCGGACGCCCTGCTCGTGGAGCTTCTTGATGGTCGCGATGGCGGTCGGGCGCGGCGCATCGGCGATGGCGATCAGTCCAAGAAGTTTTCCCGATCGTGCCACATGAATGACGGTGCGGCCTTCGCCCTTGAGCGCTTCAGCCTTCTCGCCGAGCGCCAAGAGGTCGATCTTCTGCTCGTCCATGAGACGCCGGTTGCCGAGGAACACCTGATCTCCACCGATAGCGGCGCTGGCGCCCTTGCCTTCGATGTTCAGAAAGCCCGAAACCTTGGGAAGCTTCAGGTCCTTGGCCCGCTCGACGATGGCGACGGCCAGCGGGTGATCCGATCCCTGATCCACCGCAGCCGCGATTTGCAAAACCTCGTCGGACGAAACATTGGGCGCGGCAACGGTTTCGACGACCTTGGGCTGACCCATGGTCAGCGTGCCGGTCTTGTCGAAGACGATCACATTCAGTTTTGTCGCGTCCTCGAGAGCGGACGCATTCTTGAACAGGATACCGTTGGCTGCTCCGAGACCGGTACCGACCATCACCGCCATCGGCGTGGCGAGGCCCAAAGCATCGGGACAGGCGATGACGAAAACCGTGATGGTCAGGGTCATCGCAAAGAGCAGCGGCTCGCCAATCCACCAGAACCAGACGGCAAAGGTCACGAGGCCAATGACGATCGCAGCCAGCACCAGCCATTGCGAGGCGCGGTCGGCAAGCAGTTGCGCCGGCGCCTTGGAATTCTGCGCTTCCTGGACCAGCTTGACGATCTGGGCCAAGGCCGTGTCCGCGCCCACTTTTGTCGAGCGATAGCGCAACGTGCCGCTCTTGTTGATTGTGGCGCCGATGACGGCATCGCCGACTTTCTTGGTGACTGGCATGGATTCGCCGGTGAGCATCGATTCGTCGATGGTCGACTCGCCCTCGGTCACTTCGCCGTCGACAGGAAGCTTGTTGCCTGGCCGCAGGACGACGATGTCGCCGAGCACGACGTCGGCGGTCGCGACTTCGACTTCCTTGCCATCGCGGAAGACGTTGGCCTTGGGCGGTGCGAGGTTGAGCAGCGCCCGGATGGCGGCGGACGCGCCAGCCCGCGCGCGCATCTCCAGCCAATGGCCGAGCAGGATGAAGACGAGCAGCACGCTCGCGGCTTCATAGAACTGCTCGCCTTCGAAGAAGAATGTCGCGCCGATACTGAAGAGGTAGCCGGTGCCGACGCTCAGCACCACCAGCACCGCCATGTTAAGCACGCCGTTTCTCAGGGCGCGCCAGGCGGCGACGACGAACGGCCAGACCGGATAGAGGATCGCGGCGCTCGCAAGGAAGAACATCGCGACGTTTTCGCTGAGCCCGAAAGGAGGGAGGAGCCATGGCTCCCCCATGCCCATTGGCTCCATGGCAAAGATGGGCAGCGTGAACACCAGGCTGACGAGGAAGCGATTACGCATGTCGCGGACCATGTCCTGCATGTCCATCCCGCCGCCGTGTCCCATCTCATGGGCCATGGCGTCATGCGGCACCTTGGCTGCGGCCATTCCTTCTTGCTTGCTTGGCGCCGCATCGGCAGCGGCGTTGTGCTCCCCGTGTCTATGCATATGTTCCGAAGGCGCCGGGGCATGCCCCGGCGGGACGGTTGTGCCGCCCGGCACGCAGAGGTGCCGTGGCACGGTCTCGCCCCGGCAATGAAAGCCGCAGGTTTCGATCTCGCGCGCCAGAGTCTGGGGATTCGTCAGCGCCTCGTCGAATTCGACGGTGGCGCTGGTCGAGCCAGCATTCATGGCGACGCTAGCAACGCCGGGCAAAGCGGCGAGACGTTTTTCGACTGCCGCGAAATCCATTATGCCGACAAGGTCGCGTACTTCCAGGGTCGCCTTCTTCATGGTCAGATCCTATTTTTTTAGCAGCAAGATGGCTGCGGTTTGGTTGTGCAGGCCGCGGACAATCACTGCGGCCCGCAGATGTCTTAGGTTCGATAGGCGAAGGTCGACATCATCCCGGTCGCCATGTGGTAGAGATGGTGGCAGTGGAAGGCCCACTGGCCGGGATTGTCGGCATCGACGGCGATCGTCACCGAGCGATTGGGAGGTAGCAGGACCGTATCCCTCACCGCTCCCGCAAAGCGCAGTCCATCAATCGCGACGACCTGGAAATGATGGCCGTGCAGGTGCATCGGATGCGCCATCATGCTGGTGTTGCGCAGCGTCACTTCCACGCGGTCGCCCGGATCTACGACGAGCGGCGGGCTCGTCTGCAGGCCCCAGCGGTAGGCCGCCATGTCGCCGGTGAGCGCCATGTCGAACGTCTTTTCCGCCTGGCGCGATACAAGTGGCGCAACAGCCCGCAGCTGCGCCTCGAGCGCCAGATCGAGAACCGGGGCGTCGCCATCTCCGGACGTCGCGATCTTGGCCACCGCCGCCCCTGCCGGGCGCAGGATGACGCCGGTCCGCTCCTTGCTCCCCTCGCGCAGCGCCAGGATCGGAAATGAACGGGCTTCGCGCGGCAGTTGCACGCGGACGTCGATGCGCTGTCCCATCGTCATCGGGAAGCGGCTGCCCTTGACCGGCTCGACGTCCTGACCGTCGACCGCGATCAGTTCTCCTTCAAGTTCGCCGAAATCGATCGTGAACGCGGTCGCGGTCGCGCCGTTGATGATCCGCACCCGCACGCGTCCGCCTGGTTCGACCGGCACGATCTCCGGATCGTCCAGAGTCCGGTCGTTGGCCAGATAGGCATCATATTCGATGTCATTGAGATCCATAGCCATGCCGCCGTGGTTCATTCCCGCCATGGTGCCGGCACCCGCCCCGGACATGGCCATGCCGCCATGTTGCATCGGCGTAGCCTCACCGCCTGTCAGACCGGCCAGCAGTTCCTCCGGCGACGAAAACGAGAAGTCGTGAAGGAGAATGACAATCTCCTGCTCGTCTCTTTTATCGTCGTTTGGATCGGCGACGATCAGCGGCGCGGCGAGAAGCGCCTGCTCCTGTAGCGTGTGGGCATGCATCCAATGGGTGCCCGCCTTGCCGACCGCAAAGTCGAAAGCGCGATCGGCTCCGGCGGCGATGAGAGGCAGCGGTGCCTCGCCGACGCCGTCGCTTTGCCATGGCGGCGTCAGGCCGTGCCAGTGGATGATGGTCGACTCGGCAGTCTCGTTACGGAGCAAGACATTGAAGGCATCCCCAGCCCGCAAACGGAGGCCCTGCGAGCCGTCTGCCTGCTGGAGGCCGAAGACGCTGGCAGCCTTGCCGTTCACCTCGATCGTGCGACGGACAATGCTAAGCAGCGTCTGGCCGGCCGGCTGACCGGCGACGGCCGCTGTGAGCAAAGTTGGCGGTACCGCGAAAGCTGCGGCGCCGGCGATTGCGGCTTTAAGGAATTCTCGGCGTTTCATGGTCGTTTCCATCGGTTTTGAGTTCGAAATCTCGGAATTGAGGGGGCTCATTTGGGACAAATGGCTCCAATCCGCCGCCCCGAGGCGTCCAGCCTGGGGTGCAAGTGGAGTGGGAATTCATCGCGTGCGGGGCTTTTCGGTGGCGCCGAACAGCCGCTTCAAATCCGGGAAGAAGGCGGGCACGTGGCCCGCATAGCGGTCGTATGCTTCGCCAAATTCCTTTCTCGCTTCACGCTCCTCCGTGAAGGAAAGCCGCACGTACATGCCGACAAGAATGGGGAACATCGCCAGCGTCAGTAGGGTCGGCCACTGGACGAGGAAGCCCGCCAGGACGAGCACAAAACCGACATATTGCGGATGGCGGACATACGCATACGGGCCTCCCGCTGCGAGGCGGCTTTGCTGCTGCGCCTCATAGAGCACGCGCCAGGCAGCCGAGATCAGCACGAAGCCGCCGCCAATCAGGATGAAGCTGAGGACGTGGAATGGACCGAAATGCGGGTTCAGCCGCCAGCCGAACATCATCTCCAGGAGATGGCCGGCATCATGCGAAAACCAGTCAATGGCCGGGAACCGCGATTGAAGCCAACCCGAGAGCAGATAGATCGTCAGCGGGAACCCATACATCTCAGCAAACAGTGCCACCAGGAAGGCGCTGAATGCGCCGAAGGAGCGCCAGTCGCGGGCCGTCCGCGGCTTGAAAAAGCTGAAGGCGAAGAGGATAAAAACCGCCGAATTGATGATGACCAGACCCCAGAGGCCATAAGCGGAGGATTGCTCGACCATGGTCATGCTCCTTTTCCAAGCTTCGAACCATTCTGCGCGCCCGGCTCAATTTCCTTGTGCTGGGTATGCCTCCCGTGACTGCCATGCCCCTGATGGCCGCTGTGCATGAACATGTGAAGCAGAGGACAGGCGGCCAGCAGCAGGATGGGAAGGACACCGAGCGCATGCGCCCGGTGCTCGGAGAGAAGGAAAAAGGCGGCGATCAGCAGGAAGCCAATCGTGACGAGCCCCGCCTTCGAAGTCCAAAACCCGCTCGGCCTTGGCTCGAACTCGGGTTCCGGCTCATGCCCGGCCGGGTGACTGGCTGGATGTTGTGCCTGCGGATTCATGGGGTGGGCTCCTTCCACTGGTGATTTGAGGAGAGTTTTGTGATGGCCTGCTTCTGCATAGGGGCCACCTCTACCGCCGCCCGGTGGCGGCGACATTGTAGATCGAAGCGTAGACGACACCCGCGACGAGGCCGACGATTCCAAGACCGACAATGCCGTAGAGAGCCCGACCGGGGCTGATCGGCGCGGCGGATTTAATTGTGCCGAAGTCGAGCCCGTGGGAGAAAGCGCCGAAGAAGTCGAGTGTTGCGTCCGGCCAGAGCGCAAAAGTCAGAGCACACAGCATGCTCAGAAGAGCGAGCGTTAAGCCCAGCGCGATGCCGACCGACAGAGTGCTAAGTCTGTTCATTGGGCTTCTCCACCTATTTGGCGCGCTGCTTGAGCCATTCCTGCATTTTGGCGGTTTCGGTTTCCTGGGCGGTGATCATCTGATTTGCCCAAGCCTTGACCTCATCATCCTGGCCGAACTGCAAAACGGCTCGGGCCATGTCGATAGCGCCCTCATGGTGCGGGATCATCGCCTGGACAAAAGCGACATCGGGGTCGGCGGCCTGGACGCCCTGCATCATCGGGCCGTCCATTTTCTTCATGGCCTCCGTATATGCCTTTGTGGCATCGGACATGTTGGCAGTGTCCATCGGCATGCCCTGCATCATGCCGCCCTGCATCATCGGCATCATCTTCTGCATCATCGGCATCATGGTCTGCATCATCGACATCATCTCCGTGCATTGCTCCGGCATGCTGCCCGGGGTTGATTCCTGGGCCGGCGCCGCCAGCGGAGCTTTGGGCGCGTCGGCGTCTGGGTGGTGCTCATCTGTCTGAGCGAACGCCGCGCCGGACGCGATTGCGAATGCGGCAAGAGTGATCAATCGAATGTGGGCTTTCATAGCTGTTTCCTTGTCGTTGAAGTGACTGGACGGGCGAACTCCCATTGGGTGCGAAGGCAGCCAGGATCGTCGGTACAGTTGGATTTCGGGATTGCTCGCGGGACAGCGGGTCGATGAGCGCTGCAGGTGAACAGCCTCAGGTACCCGCGGGGGCGCGGGATCGCGGTGTCAGGCGAAGAAACGGGGAGGTTGCAGGAGAGCCTCGGGATTGATGCCTGTTCCCACGAACCCGGCATCCAAGCCGTATGCAGCGATTGAGGCTCGATCGAGAGTCTCGCACCCACTTGTCAAGGGAACGGCGGCTCCGCAACAACCCGATCCGGTCGAGGACATGCAATTCGTGCTGCAGTCCTGCCGGCAACCGTTGTGGTGGCTGTCCTGGGCTGTTGCCGCAGTGTGACTTGTCACTGGGTCTAAACCGTTGGCGGGGAGAGCCGTACTGTCACCGGCAACGCCGAATTCGACAGCGGTATCCCAGGTTTCCCCGGCAAGAACCGGTGCACTGCTCACCATCGCGCTGCCGGCGATCAGGATGATCGCGACGAACAGGACGCGGAAGTGGTTCAGCATGAGCTTCATTTCTTGAAGTCTAGAGCCAATCACGATCACAGCTTTGATGCAAATCAAAGTCAGAATAAATTGAGCGCCGTACGTGGCTAGGCAATCCTTTAGACGCTGATGGGACGTCTCGCTTGTCGGTCTGATGTCGTGGAAGCCCTAAAAAAATGGATCACGAGTTTCATGCGGCTGGATGCGCGCAGTCTCGACAGCAATCTGGTCGATGCTGCAAGCTGCCACCTCCTCTAGGAACGCGGCCAACAAAAGGCAAGGACAGTACATGAACGTCAAGGATCCCGCTCTGGCAGAGGTCGGCCGTTCCGCGACAGAGCGGCTCAACCGGAATTGCTTCTGCATTACGCTCGACCGCGCAGCGCTGCAGTCGGCGTTGGATCACGAGGCCGGCGATGCGGGCTTCTACGAGGCTTTCAACAACTCCCGGCCGCATCTGTTTTCCAATGTTCCAGTGTTCCTCTCCAAATCCGTCATCGAAGAGATGCGCGGGATCGTCGATGCGATCGAGGCGGCGACGAAATTGCCGGCCTACCGCGACGCAGTCCTCTCTTGGGCCCCCGAAATCGCGCAGCAGGATTTCGGCCCGTCCGGCGCGCTGATGGGTTACGATTTTCACCTCGGTGACGACGGCCCCAAGCTGATCGAAGTGAACACCAACGCTGGCGGGGCGTTCCTCAATGCCTTGCTGGCCAAGGCCCAGACGGCCTGCTGCGGGGAGGTCGAGCAAGGTCTGATCGGCGCCAGAGACGATGATTTCGAAACCAGCGTTGTCGCGATGTTTAAGAGCGAATGGCGGCGCCAGCGCGGCGCCGGTGCGCCGCGACGAATCGCGATCATTGATGACCAGCCGGAGGAGCAGTACCTCTATCCGGAATTTATTCTTGCCCGGCAGTTGTTGCTGAAGCACGGCATCGATGCTGAGATTGGCGACGCAAGCGAGTTGCACTATGAAGGCGGCAGGCTCCGGCTCGCCGGCCAAGAGATCGACCTCGTGTATAATCGCCTAGTCGATTTCGCGCTGGATCGCCCGGAGCATGCGGTGCTTAGAGCGGCGTATCGCGACGGCGCGGTGGTGGTCACGCCCAATCCGCACAACCATGCGCTTTTTGCGGCCAAGCGCAATCTGACGCTTCTGTCCGATCCGGCGGCGCTGGAAGCCTTCGACTTTTCTGCAGACATGCGCTTGCGGCTTGCCGGTGTTCCACGAACCGTTCTGGTCACGCCCGACAATGCGGACACGCTCTGGCAATCCCGCAAGGACATGTTCTTCAAGCCGCTCTCCGGCCATGGCAGCAAGGCGGTCTACCGCGGCGACAAGATAACGAAAGGGGTATGGACCGAGATCGCCCGGGGTGGCTTCGTGGCCCAAGCTTTCGCCGCACCCGGGCAGCGCATGATCGAGATCGATGGCGCACCCGCACTGCGCAAGATGGACGTGCGGCTATACACTTATGATGGCCGGATCCTCTTGGCAGCCGCGCGTCTCTATCAGGGCCAGACCACGAATTTCCGGACGCCGGGTGGCGGCTTTGCCCCCGTGTTGGTAATCTGAGCATGCCCGAACCATGGGTGCTGACGATCAATGGCGGCTCGTCGAGCATCAAGTTCGCCATGTTCGAGAATGGCGCGGCCACCATCCGGCGGCTGCACGGCAAGATAGATCGGATCGGCGGGCGGGAGACGACGCTCAGCTTCACGGATTTGGCCGGCGGCGAGAAGGAGAGCCAGCCGATCGGCGAGATGGATCATCGGGCGGCCGCGAGCTTCCTTCTCGATTGGCTCGACCGGCGCATCGGGCTGGCTTCGTTGAAGGCGATCGGCCATCGTGTCGTCAACGGCGGTGCACGCTACAAGGAGCCGCAACCCGTGACAAACGAATTGATGGACGAATTGCGGCGCATCAGCGCCTATGCGCCCGAGCACCTGCCGTCCGAGATAGCGCTGATCGAACTGTTCAGCGCTCGCGCCCCGACGTTGGCGCAGGTCGCCTGCTTCGACACCGCCTTTCACCAAAACATGCCGCGGGTGGCGAAAATCCTGCCGATTCCCCGGCGCTACGGGGCGTTGGGCGTCGAGCGCCTTGGTTTCCACGGCCTTTCCTATGAATATCTCGTCGAGGAACTGACGCGCGTCGCGGGCGAAGAGGCAGCCTCGGGCCGCTTGATCCTGGCTCACCTCGGCAATGGCGTCAGCCTGTCGGCGGTTCGGAACGGCAATGGCATCGACACAACCATGGGATTCACGCCCGCCGCCGGCGTGCCCATGGGCACACGGGCCGGCGATCTCGATCCGGGGCTGCTTATGTTTTTGGTCCGCACAGAGGGCATGACGGTCGAGCGATTCCACCGCATGGTCAATCACGAGTCCGGATTGCTCGGCGTTTCGGAAACCAGTTCGGATCTGCGCGATCTGCTGGATCGCGAAGCGGACGACGTTCGCGCATCCGAAGCCGTCGATCTGTTCTGCTATCAGATCAGGAAGAGCATCGGCGCGCTGGCTGCAGCGCTTGGCGGGCTCGATACGCTGGTCTTCACCGGCGGCATCGGCGAGAATTCCCCGGTTGTCCGGGCGCGCATTTGTACCGATCTCGATTTCCTCGGCATTCATCTCGACGCGAGGCGGAACGATAACAACGAGCCGGTCATTTCCATGGATGCGGACTACGTCAGCGTCCGCGTGATCGCGACGGATGAAGAATTGATGATCGCCAAGGCGGTCGGCCGCGTCCTGGACCACGCTTCTCACAAGGAACTTCGCACATGAACGAGCCGCTCTCGCCAGACCTCCTCCGGAAGATGCACGCCTACTGGCGGGCTGCCAACTTTCTGTCCGTCGGCCAGATCTACCTTTTCGACAACCCGCTGCTCAAGGAGCCGCTGCATTTGAAGCACGTGAAGCCGCGGCTGCTTGGCCATTGGGGGACGACGCCGGGGCTGAACTTCATTTACGTCCATCTCAACCGGATCATAAAACAGTTTGATCTCGACATGATTTATGTCGCGGGACCCGGACACGGCGGTCCTGGCCTGGTGGCCAACACCTATCTTGAAGGTACGTACAGCGAATTCTATCCAGATATTTCCCAGGACGAAGACGGGCTGAAAAAACTGTTCACCCAGTTTTCATTTCCTGGCGGCATTTCGAGCCATGTCGCGGCGGAGATCCCGGGTTCGATCAACGAGGGCGGCGAACTCGGCTATTCGCTGATGCATGCCTATGGCGCCGTCTTCGACAATCCGGACCTTCTGGTCGCCTGCGTAGTGGGCGACGGCGAAGCCGAAACCGCGCCGCTTGCTGCCAGCTGGCACTCGAACAAGTTCCTCAATCCGGCGCGCGACGGCGCGGTTCTGCCGATCCTCCACCTCAACGGCTACAAGATCGCCAGCCCGACAATCCTTGCCCGGATCAGCCATGAGGAACTCGAGGCGCTGTTTCGTGGCTATGGATACAAGCCGTATTTCGTCGAAGGTGACGACCCGGACCTGCTTCATCAGGTCATCGCTGCAACGCTCGACCAGATTGTCGCGGAAATCCGCCAGATTCAGTCCGACGCGCGGACCAATGGTTTTAGCACGCGGCCCGCCTGGCCGATGATCGTGCTGCGCACACCGAAAGGATGGACCGGCCCCAAGCAGGTCGACGGCAAGAAGACCGAAGGCTCATGGCGCTCGCACCAGGTACCGCTTTCCGGTCTGGCCGGCGATCCCGGTCACCTTGCCGTGCTGGAAGACTGGCTGCGCAGCTACCGGCCAGAAGAGCTGTTCGACGAGACGGGTAGGCTGCTGGCCGAGTTGAGGGAACTCGCGCCCCAAGGCGATCGCCGCATGGGTGCGAACCCGCATGCCAATGGGGGACTGCTCCTGCGCGATCTGCAACTGCCAGATTTCCGCGACTATGCGGTCGACGTGCCTGTTCCCGGCACGGTCGTCGGCCAAGCTACCCGTGTTGCGGGGACCTTTCTGCGCGATGTCATGAAGCTCAACATGGCGGAACGCAATTTCCGCGTGTTCGGACCCGACGAAACGGAATCCAACCGGCTATCGGCCCTGTTCGAGGTCACCAGCCGCGCCTTCACCGGCGAGATCGTCGAGGGCGATACGCAACTCACTCCTGACGGCCGCGTCATGGAAGTCCTAAGCGAGCATCTCTGCCAGGGCTGGCTGGAGGGCTATCTGCTCACCGGACGGCATGGATTTTTCTCCTGCTATGAAGCCTTCATCCACATCGTCGATTCGATGTTCAACCAGCATGCCAAATGGCTGAAGGTGTCGCGCGAGGTCCCCTGGCGCAAGCCGATCGCCTCGCTGACCTACCTGCTCACGTCGCATGTCTGGCAGCAGGATCACAATGGCTTCAGCCACCAGGATCCCGGCTTCATCGATCATGTCGCCAACAAGAAGGCCGACACGATCCGGGTCTATCTGCCGCCCGACGCCAACACGCTGCTCTCGGTCACCGACCACTGCCTGCGCAGCCGCGACTACGTCAACGTCATCGTTGCGGGCAAGGCGCCGGCATTGCAGTGGCTGGATGTCGCCGCCGCGGCGGGACACTGCGCCAAAGGCGCCGGCGTATGGAAATGGGCAAGCAATGACGGCCATGGCGAGGCCGATGTTGTGCTGGCCTGCGCCGGCGATGTGCCAACGCTCGAGACGTTGGCAGCGGCTGACCTGCTTCGGCGCCATGTTCCTGATCTCAAGGTCCGCGTCGTGAACGTCGTCGACCTGATGTCGCTTCAACCGCCCAGCCAACATCCGCATGGCCTGAGCGACGGCGACTTCGACGCGATGTTCACCACGGAAAGGCCGGTGATCTTTGCCTATCACGGCTATCCGACGCTGATCCATCGGCTGACCTACCGACGCGCCAATCATCAGAATTTTCATGTCCACGGCTACAAGGAAGAGGGCACGACCACGACGCCGTTCGACATGGCGGTATTGAACGAGATCGACAGGTTTCACCTGGCGGCGGATGCCGTTGCCCGCGTCCCACGCCTTGGCGCGAGCGCCGGGCATTTCGGCAAGGTCATGCGCGATAAGCTGGCCGAGCATTTCAGTTACATCAGGCAGCATGGCGAAGACATGCCTGAAATTCGCAACTGGAAATGGAGCGCGGCGACGGAATGAGGCTCTCTCTGCCGCTAATCTATCAAGCCCTCTCTACGAAGCTTCGGATCTCGCCAAAAAATCTCCCAAGCGCGCTCAATTACGCCTTGATATGTGCGTTTACGTGGTAGGTCTGAAATGCCTTCACAGCACTTGCGATCGGCGATAGGCAGCCCTGCGCCGGCTGTTGGCGCGAGGATCGAAAAGCCCTCGATGAACTGAAGGACATCCATGCGCGCCTCGGCCTGTGCCCGTAAGCACCGCCGATCGAGCAGTTCGCATACATTGCGTGATCGGCTCCTGGGGCGGCGTCCCCTGTCGAAATGGTCCACCCAAACATCGCAGGTTCACGTAAGGAATGTCTCAGAAGGGTCATGGGTGTGAATTTCGGCAGGGGCGAACGAACTTCCGCAAGAGGTCGGAAGAGGTATTCCGCATCGGGTACCGAGCGTCAGGTTTTGACCAATGCCGTCCTGACCGTTTTGTGTCGCATGTTTTTCTTCTTCGACAATCCGACACAGGGTCGCGAAATCACGGAGTATGCGGCACTTTCGGGTCCACTAAACGTTCTTTGAGTTGGCCAAAATCGCAGCCTCGGGCCGATTTCGCTAAGCTGCAACTCAAGGCTTCGGACGGGGGGCCGCCGTAATGGCGCGACTGCGAAGGCTTCGGCTCAGGCGAACAACTTCCCCTGAAAAAAACGCCGAGAACACAAAATAAGCCTTGACCTTCCAGCCCTGGGAAGGTGCAAACCTCCTCGCCTCACCGTTTACCGGGAGTTGCATCATGAATAATTCTTCACCTTCCGCCGCCGGCGGGACCATTCGCCAGTTTTCCATCGAGGGCATGACCTGCGCCTCCTGTGTTGGCCGGGTGGAGCGCGCAATCGCCAAATTGCCGGATGTGTCCAAGGCATCCGTCAACCTCGCCACCGAGCGCGCCGAGGTCAGTTTTTCGGGAGCGCCGGATGTCGGCGCTGTTGTGCAGGCCATCGCGGACGCCGGCTATTCCGTGCCGGAGGACACTATCGAACTTGCCGTCGAAGGCATGACCTGCGCCTCCTGCGTCGGCCGCATCGAGAAGGCGCTGCGGGCAGTTCCGGGAGTGGCCGAAGCGTCGGTCAACCTCGCCACGGAACGCGCCGCTGTCCGCTATCTGCGCGGCATCGTCGATATCGGCGACCTGATCGGCGCCATTCGCGCCGCCGGCTATGAAGCGCGCGCCGCATCGGCCGAGACCGGGAATCAAGAACAGGAAGCCCGCGCGGCCGAAATGACGCGGCTGCAACGCAGCCTCGCTCTGGCGGCGGCGCTGACGCTGCCGATCGTCGTCCTCGAAATGGGCTCACATTTCGTGCCCGCCATTCACGATTTCGTTATGAACAGAATTGGGATGCAAGAGAGCTGGTTCGTCCAGTTCGCGCTCGCATCGCTGGTGCTGTTCGGGCCAGGCCTGCGCTTCTACCAAAAAGGCGTTCCGGCGCTGTTCCGTTTCGCGCCCGATATGAACTCGCTTGTCGCGCTCGGCACGATCGCAGCCTGGGGCTATTCGGTGGTGGCGACCTTTGCGCCGCAAACTCTGCCGGCCGGCACAGCCAATGTCTATTACGAAGCGGCGGCCGTGATCGTGACGCTGATCCTGCTCGGCCGTTATCTGGAGGCAAGGGCCAAGGGGCGCACCAGCGAAGCCATCAAGCGGCTGGTCGGGCTCGCGCCGAAGACCGCCCGCATCGTCCGCGACGGCGAGAGCCTCGAACTCGCGATCGAAGAGGTGCGGGTCGGCGACATCGTGCTGGTCCGGCCGGGCGAGAAGGTGCCGGTGGACGGCGAAGTCGTCGAGGGTTCGTCCTTCGTCGATGAATCCATGATCACCGGCGAGCCCGTGCCCGTCTCCAAGGGCGAGGGCGCACAGGTTGTCGGCGCGACCATCAACAAGACCGGCAGCTTTTCCTATCGGGCGACCAAGGTCGGGGCCGACACTGTGCTGGCGCAGATCATCCGCATGGTGGAGCAGGCGCAGGGCGCAAAGCTCCCGATCCAGGCCCTCGTCGACAAGGTGACGATGTGGTTCGTACCCGCCGTGATCGCGGCGGCTGCGCTCACCTTTCTCGTCTGGCTCGTGTTCGGGCCGGAGCCGGCGCTGACCTTTGCGTTGGTCAATGCGGTGGCGGTGCTGATCATTGCCTGCCCATGCGCCATGGGGCTCGCCACGCCGACCTCGATCATGGTCGGCACCGGCCGCGCCGCCGAGATAGGCGTGCTATTCCGCAAGGGCGACGCGCTCCAGACGCTCCGCGACGCCGAGGTTATCGCCGTCGACAAGACCGGCACGCTGACCCGCGGCCGGCCGGAGCTGACCGACCTGGTGACCGTGGAAGGCATGGACCGCAACGAGGTTCTGGCTTTGGTCGCGGCAGTCGAGACTCGTTCCGAGCACCCCATCGGGGAAGCGATCGTCGAGGCGGCCGGGCGTCGGGGGCTGACGCTCGAAGCCGCCCACGGCTTTGATGCCACACCGGGCTATGGCGTGCAAGCGACGGTCGGCGACCGCAAGGTCGAGGTCGGCGCGGATCGCCTGATGACGCGCCTCGGCCATGATCTTTCGGTGTTTGCCGATGCCGCGCGCCGGTTGGGCGAGGAGGGTAAGTCGCCGCTTTATGCGGCTGTCGACGGCAGGCTGGCGGCAATCATCGCGGTCTCCGATCCGATACGGGAAACCACGCCGGAGGCGGTCAAGGCGCTGCATGCGCTGGGACTGAAGGTGGCGATGATCACCGGCGACAACCGCCGCACCGCGGAGGCGATCGCCCGAAAACTCGGCATCGACGAGGTGATCGCCGAGGTGTTGCCGGATGGCAAGGTCGACGCCGTGAAGCGGCTCGCCGCCAACGGCCGCAAGATTGCCTTTGTCGGTGACGGCATCAACGATGCGCCGGCGCTCGCCCAGGCCGATGTCGGCATCGCCATCGGCACCGGCACCGACGTGGCCATCGAATCGGCCGACGTGGTGCTGATGTCGGGCGACCTGCGCGGCGTGGCGAACGCCATCGCGCTCTCCAAGGCGACGATCCGCAACATCAAGCAGAACCTGTTCTGGGCCTTCGCCTACAACGTGGTGCTGATCCCCGTCGCCGCCGGCCTGCTCTATCCGGCCTATGGCTGGCTGTTGTCGCCGATGCTCGCCGCGGGCGCGATGGCGTTCTCCAGCATCTTCGTTCTGTCGAACGCGCTGCGCCTCAAGGCGTTCCGCCAGCCGCTCGGACGCGGGGAAAGCGTCACCACGGCTGGGCAAGCGCGGCTCGCGCCCGCCGAATGAATCACGAGCCGCCTTCGGGCGGCTCCCTCATCCCCAATCCGACTTTTCGAAGGCATAAGCCATGTCCAGCCATCATCATCCCTGGATCGAGATTTTCTCGACTCCCACCTGCCCCGATTGCCGCGCGCTGAAGGCGTGGCTCGAAAGCGAGGGCATTCCCTTCGTCGAGCGCGACCTACGCGACCCGGCGATCGCCGAGGAGGCCAAGCGCCGCACCGGCGTGCGCGTGGCGCCGATCACCATTGTCGGTGGAGAGGTGTTCTACGGAACCTTCCCGCAACAGAAGCCCCGGATCGCGGCCGCCCTCGGCCTCGTCCAGGCGGCCTAAGAGGAGATGCTTCCATGCCGAAAGTGTTCATTCCGCAGGCCGGCCGCAGCCTCGAAGTCAATGACGGCCAGACCATCCTCCTCGCCGCGCTCGCAGCCGGCATTGGGTATCCGCATGGCTGCAAATCGGGGCGCTGCGGCTCCTGCAAATCGCGCCTGGTCAGCGGCGAGGTCGACATGCTTCCGCACACTCCCTTTGCACTTTCGCCGGACGAACGGGCAGACGGCCTGATCCTCGCCTGCCGGGCGCAGCCGCTCACCGACGCGACCGTCGCCTGGCTCGGGGGCGCAGACGAGATCGCCGATATTCCGGTCGGCCGGTTCGAAGGCGCCATCGCGACGGTGGAGGATGCGACGCACGACATCAAACTGATCCGGGTCAGGCTCGACGATCGCGGCGCTTTCACCTTCAAGGCGGGGCAATATGCCCGCTTCCTCTATCCGGGCGCGCCGGCCCGCGACTATTCCGTCGCGAGCCGACCGGACGAGGAGCTTGTCGAATTCCATATCCGGCGCGTTCCCGAAGGCGCGGCGAGTCAGCTGATCTGGGCGCGCGCCGCAATTGGCGACCGCGTCGCCATCGAAGGTCCGCTCGGCTCGGCTTTCCTGCGCGAAAAGCATTCCGGCCCGATCCTCGGCATCGCCGGCGGCTCGGGACTGGCGCCGGTCAAGGCGGTTGCCGAGACCGCGCTCGCCAAGGGCATGGGTCAGCCGATCCGCATCTATTTCGGCGCCCGGTCGGAGCGGGACCTCTATCTGCTCGACCGCTTCGCCGCTTTGACGGAGAGGCACGCCAACCTCAGCTTCGTGCCCGTCCTGTCGGAGGATTCCGGCCCGGGCTTCCGGCCGGGCTACGTCTCCGACGCGGTCGCGGCCGACCTCGGCGATCTCGACGGTTGGAAGGCCTATCTTGCAGGCCCGCCGGCAATGGTGGACGCCGCCGGGCCGATGCTGCTGGAACGCGGCCTTCGCGTCGCCGACATCCATGCGGACGTCTTCTTCACGCCGGAACACGCGAGAGACCCACGGTAACGCATCCGTGATCGCGTTGGGGTTTGACCTTCCAGCGACTGGAAACCCCATGTTCAAGTCCTGGCGACGCGCCAAATCATATGAAGGAGACTGAAAATGCTGAAGTTGAACGTGCCTGACATGACCTGTGGGCACTGCGTGGGAACCGTGACGAAGGCGGTTAGAAGTGTCGATAGCAGTGCGGCTGTGACCGTGGATCTCCCGTCGAAAATCGTGACGATCGAATCTACCGCGGATGCCGCAAGAATTTCGCAGGCCGTAGAGACTGCGGGATACGCAAACAAGGCGGCCTGAAAGCGGCGCCTCTGTTCGACTCGCGCAGGGAGCCTGTTTGCAAGTAGGATCATCCGGTGCTCGACAGGCTGAAATACTGGGCGCGCACGATCAAGCGTGACGTGCATGCCGTCTACCTTGCCGCCGGCGACCCTCGCACACCCTGGTATGCGAGGGCGTTGGCGCTTTGCGTTGCCGGATATGCTTTGTCGCCGATAGACCTGATCCCGGATTTCATCCCCGTCCTGGGGTATCTCGACGACGCGATAATCGTGCCGCTCGGCATTCTGGCCGTGGTTAAAATGATCCCGCCGGAGGTCATGGCCGAGCACCGAGCGGCCGCGGCTCTCGCTGGACGGCGTCCCGCGAGCCGAACCGCCGCAGTGGTGATCGCGTGCATATGGGCAGCGTCTATCGCGCTGACGACATGGCTCGGGTATCGCTATCTCCGCAACTGAACTTCAATCTCACAAGCGCGGTGCACAGATGAGAACATTTATGGGAATGATCGCCGCAAACCTGATCGCAGGCCTTGCGATTGGAGCCGTCGCGGCAGGCTCGGCGGCAGGAACCGAAGCGCTCTCCGTTTCGCAGCTGAAAGAGCACACACACATTCACGGGCTGGCCGTCGACAGGCAGGATCCGGAGAAGCTCCTGATCGCGACCCACCATGGGCTGTTCCGCTCCGGATCGGACGGCAAGGCGGAGCTCATTTCGCCCGTGCAAGACTTCATGGGATTCAGCCCGGATCCTTCCGATCCAAAGACGCTGTACGCCAGCGGCCATCCGGCTGGCGGCGGCAATCTGGGCTTCATCGCTTCCACCGACAACGGCGTCACCTGGGATCAGATTTCGCCGGGAGCAAACGGTCCGGTCGACTTCCACCAGATGACGGTCAGTTCTTCGGATCCACTGGTTCTCTACGGAGCCTATGGCGCGCTCCAGGTAAGCCGCGATGCCGGGAAGACGTGGTCGATCGTCGGCCCGCTGCCGGAAAAGCTGATCGACCTCGCTGCCTCGGCAAAGAACGCCGACACGATCTACGCTGCCACAGAGGCTGGTCTATCGGTCAGCCAGGACGGCGGCCAAAGCTGGGAAACGATTGTCCAAGGCGCGCCCGTCAGTCTCGTCGAGGTGACGGCCGATGGTTCCGTCTATGCGTTCGTGGTGGGACGAGGACTTGTCCGGTCGACGGAGGCGGACATGGTCTTCGCTCCGGTTTCCAACGGTTTGGGTGACCGAATCCTGCTGCATCTCGCGGTCGACCAAGCGGATATGGACCGGATATTCGTGGCATCACACCAAGGAGACATCCTGGCCAGCACCGACGGTGGCGCCAGCTGGACCGAACTCGGTCATTGACGTGATCGCGATAACGGATCGCCGGGTGATTGGAAAGCTGGCGCTTGTGCTTGCTCTCGCCGCTTTGGTGGCGGTCTGCGTGTTTCTTGTTTTCGGAGGCAAGTCGAGTGGGCATCTCAAGCCCGATGACCTCCGTCTCGTTGCCCGCGGCGAGGTCGTATACGTGACGCATTGCGCCTCTTGCCATGGCAGGAACCTCGAAGGCCAGCCGGAGTGGCAATCGCAGGACAAGGAGGGGTTCCTTCCGGCGCCGCCGCACGACGAGAGCGGCCACACCTGGCACCATCCGGACACGTTGCTGTTCAAGATAACGAAACTCGGCGTCGCCGATGCCGCAAATCTCAAGAATTACAAAACACGGATGCCAGCCTTCGGGGAAATCCTGAGCGATGCTGATATCCTTGCGGCCTTGTCCTACATCAAGTCGCGCTGGCCAGAAGACATGCGCCGTCACCACGATGAACTGAACCGTGTCTACTCGCTTCGGCAATCCTCTGTGCGATGAGCCGCATCATCGAGGCGCGACGTCAGCGTCGGCGGGCAAGCTCGCGGTAGAGCGCCTCCGGCGTAACCCCTATTTCCGACGCGACCAGGTGCCGACGTCCCTTGGGTGGCAAGGCATCGCCGTTGAGCGCCATCCAGGCACCGAGTCTCGCAGCCACGGACTTCAGGGACAGTATCTCCGCGCGCATCCGCGTCCGGTGAACCTCGCCTGCCAAATGGCGCATCAGGAGAGAAGCCAGCGTCGGATCGCTTTCAAGCGCCGACCTGGCTTTCGCCACCGGCACGGCACGCACCGCCGATTCCTCAGCGGCTAACACGTCGCAATGATATCGGTCGGCAAACAGCGAAGCCTCAGCCAGGACTGAAGCGCAGCGGGCGCGCTGCAGCGTCAGTTGGGATCCATGCGGAAGTGCGCGGACAAGGCGCAGTTCGCCCGCAGTGACGAGAAAGAGCGACAGGACCGGATCGCCGAGGCGGAAAAGGGCACTGCCAGCGGCAAGCCGCTGCTCCCGGTCCGCATGCTTTAGGAATCGTTCGAACAATGAGTCAGACATGATCGCGATCATGTCTTCAGCGCAGCGGCCGTGTCAAACAGGGCAAGAACCGAGCTACGGAGATATCCCGATGAACCGCATGTTTTCTGCATTGTTTCTTTCGGCGCTTGCCGCGGCCGCGCCTGCCATCGCCCAGAACCACGGCGGCCATGGTGGCCATTCGGCCGCCACACAGGTTCTTTCGCCTTCGCCCTATTCGGGGATGGAGGCGCGGCGCGTGAAAGCGCTGTCTGAGGAGCAAATCGCAGACCTGGAGGCTGGTCGTGGGATGGGCCTTGCGCTGGCGGCCGAACTGAACGGGTATCCAGGCCCGTTGCATGTCCTCGAACTCGCCAAGGCGCTTGATCTCACCGACGAACAGGTGTCGCGGACCAGGAAATTGCTGGAACGGATGAAAGCAGAGGCTATCCCGATCGGAAGACGCCTCATCGATGAGGAGGCGACGCTGGACAGCCTGTTCGCGGAAAAAAAGATAACCGCGGCCAGCCTCTCCGAAGCCACGACACGGATCTCTGCCGCGCAAGGCGATCTGCGAGCGACGCACCTCCGCTATCATCTCGAGACGGCGGACATTCTTTCGCCCGAGCAGGTAGGCCGATATTCGAGGCTTCGCGGATACGGGGCGAGTACAGAGTAGGCTGCCTGGGTAAGCTGCTTGTGCGCCGTGGTTCGACGTGCAAGGCCACGGCCAGCCATCCTCTGTCTTGCTTCAAGCTGCGGAAGGCCGAACCCCTTTGACGTTGCGGCCGAGAATGCTCCTCCAGCCATGCTCGGAATCAGAGCCGCGGGGCCGGAACGACAGTTCACCGAAAGATCACGGTCCAACGATGAGTCTGTTCAAGCGTTCGGCGCTGTGACATCTTGGGCTGATGAGAATCTGGTCGCCCTTGAGCCGCCTCCTGCTGCCGCTGGCCCTTTTCGCGCTGGTGCTTGCGCCTATGGCGGCTCCGTCGACTGCATGGGCGATGGCGGCGCCTGAGATGGCGTCGATGCCGGTCGACATGCCCTGCTGCCCCGACGACCAGCCCGCAGTGCCAGACTGCTTGAAAGACTGCCCGTTCGCTGCTCTCTGCATTTCCGGCCTGCTCAGCGGCACCGTGACGCAGCCGCCTACTTTCGTCCGTCTGCCGATCCGGGACGGATATCGCAGTGGTTGCGAAGCCGTCCTCACCTCGCTTGGCGGAGAACCGCCGCCTAGACCTCCGAAAGCCTGACTGTCAGAGGCGCTTCGAGCGCCTGAACCCGTGCGGCCGAAAGCTGCGCGGGCGAAGCCGCATGGCGTTCGTCATGCCCAATGCCGCGCGAGTGCGCCGGCCCATGACAGTGGGAACTTGAATCATGAAATCGAAGTTTTCCCTTCACGCTGCGATTCTGGGGCTCGGGTCCCTCATCGCTGTTTCCCAGGCGGCTAAGGCCGCGCCTGAGGATTACGAATTCCAGCTTGTCGAAAATGAGATCAAGCAGGGCGACGGCGCCACCGTCTCCATCAGGCTGATCGACAAGCGCACCGGAAATCCCGTTGCAGATGCCGTTGTCTTCGCAACCCGCATGGACATGGCGCCGGACGGAATGGAAACGATGACCACGCCCGTCGAGGCGATCCCGTCCGATGAATCGGGCGTTTATCGGTTCAAGACCAATCTGATCATGGCTGGAGGCTGGCGCTTCTCGATCGCCGCGAAGCTGCAGGGGGAGACCGGGACGGTTGAAAGCCGTCTCGTCCTCAAGGCCGTCGAATGAAGAGGCCCGCAGCATTCCTGGCGCTTATGGTGGTCGCAGTGGGGGCCGGCGCCGGCGGATATTTAGCGGGACAGCGCGATCTTTCTGTCCCGGCCACCTTGCGAAACATCGATGAGGTTGCGAGGCGCGCGTTTGGCGCCGAGCTGGAACTTGTGCGTTCAGGCTTGGGACCCTCGGGCGCGGTCATCTACTACCGTCATCCGGATGGCGATCCGGTGTATTCTGCAACGCCGAAAAAGGCTGCCGACGGCCGTGATTTCACGGCGGTTCTGGCCAGCGAAGATGTGAGCTTCGACCTGCCGGCTGCGAACGCGGCCGATGCAGGAACCAACGAACGGAACGTCCTGTATTACCGCAACCCGATGGGTCTGCCGGACACCTCGCCGCTGCCGAAGAAGGATTCGATGGGGATGGACTATATCCCAGTCTATCAAGGCGAGGCGGATGATGGCTCGATTGTGACGGTGTCGGCTGGCAAGCTGCAACGGACCGGCGTCAAGACGATCCTCGCCACAAAGACGGCGATCGTCAGACCGGTCAACGTGCCTGGAACCGTCACACTCGACGAGCGTCGCGTCAACGTCGTGTCCATCCGAACGGAAGCCTTCCTCGAGGAGGTGGCGGACATCACCACCGGGCAGATGATCGAGCAGGGTCAGCCGCTCGTGCGCTTTTACGCCAAGGAGATCGCGGCGGCTGGCGCGCTGTACGCGGCCGACCTGAAGAGCGGAGCCGGGAAGGCCGCCGCCGGGGGCAGCCTGCAACGGCTGGAAAACCTCGGGGTTCCAGCCGAAGCCATCGCCGAAATCGAGAAGACCAGGAAGGTTCCGATCTCGGTCACGCTGACGGCGCCGCGCGGCGGCGTGGTGCTTGAACGCATGGCGATCGACGGCATGATGGCGGAGGCGGGAGAAACGCTGTTCCGGATCGCGGACGTGTCGACCGTCTGGGTGATGGCGGACGTCCCGGAGTATGAGTTGGGTTCCGTACGTACCGGCGACAAGGCGATCATCCGCATCCGCAGCATTCCGGGCAAGATCTTCAACGGCGAGGTCGGCCTGACTCATCCCGAAATCCAGAGCCAGACCCGTACCGCCAAGCTGCGCATCGAACTGCCCAACCCGGAGGGGCTGCTGCTCGCCAACATGTATGCCGATGTGGAGATCGCAACCGGCGGCGGTGGGCCCGTCGTGACGGTGCCGGACAGCGCGGTCCTCGACACCGGTGACCGCCAGGTCGTCATCGTCGACAAGGGAGAAGGCAGGTTCGAACCGCGCCCTGTGAAGATCGGCGCGCGCGGCGAGGATATGGTCGAGATCATGGAAGGCGTCGCCGAGGGCGAGCGCGTCGTCGTCTCGGCCAACTTCCTGATCGACGCCGAGAGCAATCTCAAGGCAGCGCTTTCCGCGCTGACTGCGGCTGAGGAAAAGCCATGATCGCCAGGATTATCGCCTGGTCGGCCAGAAATCTCGTCCTCGTCTTTTTCGCGACAGCATTTGCTGCTGCGGCTGGCGTCTATGCGGTGCGCACCCTGCCGCTCGATGCCATCCCTGACCTGTCGGACGTGCAGGTCATTGTCTTCACCGACTATCCCGGCCAGGCGCCGCAGGTGGTGGAGGACCAGGTTACCTATCCGCTGACTACCGCCATGCTGACCGTGCCGCGCTCCAAAGTGGTGCGCGGCTTCTCGTTCTTTGGCGTGTCCTTCGTCTATGTGATTTTCGAGGACGGCGTCGATCCCTATTGGGCGCGCAGCAGGGTGCTGGAATATCTGAACGCCGCGGCCAGCCGGCTCCCGAATGGCGTATCGCCAGCGCTCGGGCCCGACGCCACCGGCGTCGGCTGGGTCTACCAGTATGCCGTCGTGGCCAAGGAACTGTCGCTCGCCGAACTCCGCTCTCTGCAGGACTGGGTGGTGCGCTTCGGCGTGTCGAAGGCCGAAGGAGTATCCGAGGTCGCCAGCGTCGGCGGCTTCGTCAAGCAGTATTCGATCGTCGTCGATCCGGCGCGGATGCGCGCCCAAGGCGTGACGCTGTCGGAAATCGGCGAGGCGGTGCGCACAAGCAACATGGATACTGGCGGGCGGACAGTCGAGATCTCCGAGTTCGAGTTCATGGTGCGCGGCCGCGGCTACCTGAAGAACATGGCCGACATCGAAAGCATCGCGCTCCAAACCGTCGGCGGCGTGCCGCTCCGGCTCGGCGACGTGGCCAAGGTCGAGATCGTGCCGGACGAGCGGCGCGGCATCGCGGAACTCAACGGCGAGGGTGAGGTGGCTAGCGGCATCGTTTTGCAGCGCGTCGGATCGAACGCGCTGACCGTCATCGACAACGCCAAGGCGCAGCTTGCAGACATCGAGAAGAGCCTGCCGGGCGGCGCGGAGATCATCCCCGTCTACGACCGCTCCGAACTGATTGACGCGGCGATCGAGACCTTGAAAGTCACGCTCATCGAGGAAAGCGTCATCGTCGCACTCGTCACCATCGTGTTCCTGCTTCATGTCCGAAGCGCGTTGGTCGCAATCATTATGCTGCCGGTCGGCATCCTGATGGCCTTTGCCGCGATGAAGCTCTTGGGCCTCGGCTCCAACATCATGAGCCTCGGCGGCATCGCGATCGCAATCGGCGCGATGATCGACGCGGCGATCGTTACGATCGAGAACGCTCACAAGCATCTGGAACGCGCGCCGCCGGACAAGCCCAGGGTCGAGGTGCTGATCGAGGCCGCAGGCGAGGTTGGCCCGGCGCTGTTCTTCAGCTTGCTGATCATCACCGTGTCGTTCCTGCCGATCTTCACGCTGGAGAGCCAGGAAGGGCGGCTGTTCGGCCCCCTTGCCTTCACCAAGACTTTCGCCATGGCGGCGGCGGCATTGCTTTCGGTGACGCTGGTGCCGGCGCTGATGGTCGTGTTCGTGCGCGGCCGGATCGTGCCGGAGCACCGAAACCCGCTCAACCGCCTGCTGATCGCGCTCTATCGCCCGATCATTAAGGGCGTGCTCCGGGCGAAGACTTTTACCATTTTGCTCGCGATCATGGCCCTTGCGGTGACAGTTTGGCCGGCGCGGCAGCTCGGCTCCGAGTTCATGCCGGCGCTCGACGAAGGCACGCTTATGTATATGCCCACCACTCTTCCCGGTCTTTCCGTCACCAAGGCGGCGGAACTCATGCAGATGCAGGATCGCATCATCAAATCCTTCCCCGAGGTCGAGAGCGTGTTCGGCAAGGCCGGTCGGGCGCAGACCGCGACCGACCCGGCGCCGACGGAAATGTTCGAGACAATCATCAATTTGAAGCCGAAGGAGCATTGGCGCGACGGCGTCACGTCCGAAAGCCTGAAGAGCGAAATGGACGCGGCACTGCAATTTCCGGGCGTGTCCAACGCCTGGACCATGCCGATCCGCGCCCGCATCGACATGCTGTCGACCGGCATTCGCACGCCTGTCGGCGTCAAGGTCTATGGAACCGATCTTGGCGAGATGGAAAAGGTCGCGCGCCAGGTCGAGGCGGTGCTGCGGAATGTGCCTGGCACTTCCAGCGCCTATGCCGAGCGCGTCATCGGCGGTTATTTCCTCGATATCGTGCCGGATCGAACCGCACTCGGCCGCTACGGGCTTTCGGTTGGCGACGTGCAGGACGTGATTTCGATGGCGCTCGGCGCCGAAGTGATCACCTCGACAGTGGAGGGTCGCGAACGCTACGGCGTCGCCATACGCTATCCGCGCGCGCTCCGCAGCGACCCGCAGGCGATCGCGCGCGAGGTGCAGGTTGCGCTGCCCGGCGGCGGCTTCGTGCCGCTCGGCGAGGTGGCGAAGGTCGAGTTGACGCGCGGCGCCACCTCAATCCGAACTGAGAACGGCCAGTTGGCCGTCTACATTTTCGTCGACATCGCTGGCCGTGATCTCGGCGGCTATGTCGCCGACGCGCAGGCAGCGGTCGCTGCCGGCGTGGAGCTGCCAACCGGCTATTCGCTCGGTTGGAGTGGCCAGTTCGAATATCTGGAACGTGCGGAAGCACGGTTAAAGATCGTGGTGCCGCTGACGCTGGCGCTAATTTTCCTGCTGCTGTTCCTGAACTTTCGCCGATTGACCGAAACGCTGATCGTCATGCTGTCGCTGCCCTTCGCGCTGATCGGCGGCATCTGGCTGATGTGGTGGTTGGGCTTCAACACGTCGGTCGCCGTCGCCGTCGGCTTCATCGCACTGGCCGGCGTGGCCGCCGAAACCGGCGTCATCATGCTGATCTATCTCGACCACGCTCTGACCGATGTGAAGGCAAGATGCGCTTCTGAAAAACGCGCGTTTACGCGCGACGACCTCCATGCCGCCATCATGTTCGGCGCGGTGGAGCGCGTCAGGCCGAAAATGATGACCGTCGTCGCCATCATGGCTGGCTTGCTGCCGATCCTCTGGAGCACCGGCGCCGGCTCGGAAGTGATGCAGCGGATCGCCGTGCCGATGATCGGCGGCATGATTTCGTCGACGATCCTGACGCTGGTCGTGATCCCGGCGGTTTACGGCATCGTCAAGGGATGGCGGCTGCCGCGCGAAGCGCGGGCACAGAAGGGCATCGAAACCAACAGGCCGATCAGCCTTCCCTCGGAATAGGGAGAAAAGTGATGATGAACGATATGATGTTGGGCGGAATGATGTGGGGTATGGGTGTCGGTGGGCTGATCGTCCTAGCGCTTGCCATCTTATTCATCGCCGCCATGGTGAAGTTCGTGTTCTTCAGGTGACACTGTGTCGAAGGGCGCGGGGCCTCGAACCTCGCGCCCTTCGACAATCGGCTGCCTACGCCGCCATCTTCCGGCAGCTGTCCGCGCAGCGACGGCAGGTATCGACGCATTCCTGCATGTCGCCGAGGCGCTCGCAGTCATCCGCGCATTCGTTGCAGATTTCCGCGCATTCGCCACACGTATGTTTGTGGTGTTCGGAGCCGATGAGCATGAAATGGGCGGAAGTTCGGCAGATTTCGGCGCAGGCCATCATCAGCGTGAAGTGCTGTTTTTCGGTGTGTTTGCCGCCCATTTCCAGGCAATGGCCCATCGCGGTCGAAAGGCACACAGAATAGCAGCGTAGGCACTCGTCGATACAGTTTTTCATCTCGGGGCTGAGGTGATGCATGTCGGGATCCTTTTGTGGATGGGAGCACCCTGCGGCGCTCCCCGGGGTTCACTTTGCGTTGGCCTCTAGCCATTGGGTGAATTCGGTGATTTCCATCTTCTGCGCATCGATAATCTTCTGAGCCATCTGCTTAGCCTCGTCGTTGTCGCCGAACTTCAACTCGACTTCGGCCATGTCGATCGCGCCCTGGTGGTGCGCGATCATCCCGCAGGCGAAGGCAACGTCGGGATCCTTGGCCATCATCCCCTGCATCATGGCCGGATGCATTTTCATCATCCCGGCCGTGAACGCCTTGTGCGCTTCATCCATGCCCGACATGTCCATCCCGGCCATGTCAGGCATCTTATGGCCGGCGGATGCGTCGGCGGGTTGGCCGCATTGCGCCGGCAATGGCGTCGCAGCCATCGCCATCGGCTTTGATTCCTGTGCCGCAGCGGCTGAAACGAAGCCCGAGAGGAGCAGTGCCGTGGCGAATGCGAGTTTGAAATTACCCATGATCTTTCTCCTGAATGTTGGACAATGCGTCGACGAGCCGTCTGGCTCGTCGCTCAAAAAGGGGAACGCGCCTAGGATTTCGGGGGTCGATCAAGCCGACCCGGCATCAGTGAGGTGCCCAGATCGGCCGTCTCGGGCCCGACAAGAGCCGCCGGTGGCACATTCGGCAAAGCATGTGGAGCTACCGGAAAGCCAACTAGGCAATGCAGGGCAGAACAGCATTGTCCGAGGCCATGACCGTCGTCCGAGCAGGGACTGGTTTTGCTGGCTGCGACATTCGGTTGTTCCACGGCGTGTGAAACGATCAAAATTGAGGTTGCGGACCGATGATTGCTGTCGGCAAATTTGGTAAATGCTGTTGCGGAAAAGATCATCGCCAGCGCGACAAATACGACGCAGGCCAAGTTTGCCCGTTTCAGGAGCCGCAAAAATCCAGCGCGTGACATGTTGACCAAACGAAGGGCCTGCCGGCTTTGTTCCGAGTGCGAGTCCAACCTTAACCAGATCCCATGGGGAAATGCCTCGCCCAACCCAAACGGCGGGCGCGCTACCGCAGTGACGCGGTGCGTCCCTCGTGCTGTCTGCGCCACCCATAGCGGGTCATGCCGCGCGGTTTGTAGAGGGACAGCGCCACGGGCACGAGCAACACCAGCAGGCCTCCCGCAGCATGGATCACAGGGGAAATCCTCAACCCTCGGAGGTCGGCGCTGGAGAACAATGTCTCAGACGAGGCGTCCGCCAGGTAGCCGAGCAGTTCCAGCTGAAGCAGCAGGACCAGGGTAACAACGATCATCACCACGAGTTTCGCCAAGACCCAATAGTGCCGGAACAAGCCCCAGGGTGTTCCCAGCGATTGGATAATCCCGGTGAACAGCGAAAAGAAAACCAGCGGGACAATGACGAACCAGACCGTCACCTCCATGGCAAGGTAAGCGGCACGCGCCGTTTGAGTGTCCTGACTGACCAGACCGGCGATGGCGAGAGCCAGAAAACCCGCCACAGCGCCGAGCGTGCCGACCGACGACGTGACATGCGCGCAAAGCGCGAACTTGCGGAGGCCGGGCGTCATGATCATGGCTGTTGCGTGCGAGGCTCAATGAGGTCAGTAGGCGTTGCGTGTCGACCAGGACCGTGGCGACCAGAACCGCCTACAAGTATCAGGACTACGACACACCCCAAAAGGACTGCGCAGATTATCCCCGATACCTTCACCCAGCGTGGGACGCCGGGGTAAGGGGGCGGATCGGCCATGCGGGTTCCTCCGTCACTCTGTCGTCTAGTTCAGGGGCACAACTTTATCGAGACAGTATGTCTATATCAAGTCGATATGTCTCGTATCTCGACATTGTCGCCGTCTGCTATATGCTTAGGTGATGCCGAAGCTGTGGAACGAAACGATCGACGCGCATCGCCGCGCTGTGCGCGACGCGACGCTGGACGCGGCTGCCGCGCTCGTGGCCAAACAAGGGCTGCTGTCGGTGACGATGTCGCGGATTGCCGAGGAGACCGGCATCGGTCGAGCAACGCTGTACAAGTACTTCCCTGACGTCGAGGCCATTCTAACCGCCTGGCATGAACGCCAGGTTGCCGGCCACCTCCAACATCTCATCGCGGTCCGGGACCAGGCTGGCAACGCCAGGGCGCGGCTGGAAGCTGTGCTTGAGGCCTATGCATCCATCTCCCACGACCATCACGGCAATGAGCTTGCGGCGCGCCTTCACCAAGGCGAACACGTTGCTCATGCCCGGAAGCAACTTAACGGCTTCATTCGCAACCTGCTGACCGAGGGCGCAGCGGCCGGCGACTTCCGGAATGATGTCGCGCCCGATGAGCTAGCAACCTATTGTCTCCACGCCCTCGGAGCGGCCAGTAGCCTGCCGTCCAAGGCCGCGGTCCGTCGGCTGGTCGCGGTCACTCTTGCGGGACTAAGGCCTCCGTCCTCAGCAAGGGGCCGGGTCCATGTTACGTGATCGATGAGCTTCAGGCGTCACGGTCGCATGCAAGCTAAGGTTTCCCGAATGCAGCCGAATTCTCGGCATGGATGATCTCGCGATCCTCGGTGGATTGTTCGCGATCTCGTTCGTCGCCGCCACCATCTTGCCAGCGCAGTCGGAAGCGGTACTCGTTGGTCTTCTCGTGGCTGGAACGCATTCACCGCTTTTGCTGGTCGGCGTTGCCAGCCTCGGGAACGTGCTCGGTGCGGTCGTCAACTGGGCATTGGGGCGCGGGATCGAACGCTTTCGAAACCGGCGCTGGTTTCCTGTCAGTCCATCCATGCTCGATCGGGCCACCGGCTGGTATCGGCGCTGGGGCCGGTGGAGCTTGCTTGTGAGCTGGGCGCCGTTCGGCGGCGACGCGCTGACAGTCGCCGCCGGTGTGCTGCGGGAGCCGTTGTGGAGCTTCGTCCTCCTCGTCACGATTGCCAAGACAGCGCGCTATCTTGTACTAGCCGTGGCTACCTTGAGCTTGACGTGAGGTGGTTCTGTTCCACGACCTCGCCCAAGCCAACGCGAAATCTACTTGGCCTTTGCGGACCGGATCGGGCATTCGCCACACCGGGGCCTGGGGGATAGGTCGGCAGAAGACTGAAAGCCGCAGCTCGTACTCACTTTCCAAAACAAAAAATGAAGATAGGCCTTGAGCTTCCAGCCACTGGAAGGACTATCTCTCATTCAAACGCACAAGGAGACAGTGATGAACATTGGATCTGCTGCCGAAAAATCCGGTCTGCCGCCCAAGACCATCCGCTACTACGAGGAGATCGGGCTTCTGAAGGCGGACCGAGCCGAAAACGGATACCGCGATTACTCGATGCCGGACGTGCACAGGCTGCGCTTCCTGAAGCGGTCTCGCAGCCTCGGCTTTTCGGTCGAGGAATGCCGCCAGCTCCTGTCGCTCTACGGCGACAAGGAAAGGGAAAGCGCGGACGTAAAAGCCATCGCGCAAACCAAGCTGGCCGAGATCGACCGCAAGATCGCCGAACTCGCGAGCCTGCGCGATCTGCTCAGCCACCTCGTCCACAACTGCCACGGCGACGACCGCCCGGATTGCCCGATCATTGATGGCCTTGCAGGAAGCGGCACGGTTCAGTGAGGCGCTCGATCGCTTTCGGCGCAATCCTGTCGCTCTCGAGCGCCGCCGGATTCGCGGCGGTCCACATCCCCGCCGACGGCATTGTGGCTGCTCGTCAGGCTGCGATGAAAGAAATGGCGCTGGCGGCGAAGACGATCGCGGGTATGTTCGAAGACAAGCTGTCCTATGACGCCGTCGTGTTCAAGGACGCCGCCGAAACCATCAGACGTCAATCCGGTGATGCCTTGGTCACGGAGTTTCCGCCGGGCTCGTTTGGAGGCCGATCAGATGCCAGCGCCGAAATTGACAAATCCCGCGCCGAATTCGCCGCGCCGGCCATCTTGAAAAATTTGCTTCCGCCCTGTCCGATGCGGCAGACGACGCTCCAGACGGCATAACCAAAAGCATGAGGATGGGGCAGGGAATGATGACGGGCGGCAGTCTTCTTGGAAAAAGGCGCACGGGCAAGGCTGAGGCTGATCCGTCCACTATGCCGGCCGAACACGTCTTTCACCTGATGCTGCAGGACTGCGCAAGCTGCCACGCCAAGTTCCGGGAAAAGGTCCAATGACGATGTTCGTGCAGCCGATCGACTATTTTCTCGCAGCGTGGTTCGTTCTCGCGGGCCTGAGCACCGCCTATGTCGCCTGGGATCAGTTCCGCGGCAATTCCGAACCTGCCGTCATGAAGTGGGGTTCATCATGATTACCGTCTATCTGGGGCCGATCGGTCTTCTTCCCTATGTCCTGGCAAACAAGGAGCCGCGTACGGGCACGCATGAGGAATTCATTACGCCGCTGTGGAAACAGGGCATCGGCAGCACCATCCATTTGGTGGGCAGGGATGTCCCGCACCATATCACGAACAACAATGTCGAGACGAAGGGCGGCGGGGGACTGATGCTCGTTATCGAGGTCGAGCCATGAGCGCCGCCCTCGCATTGACCATGGGGGAGCCTAGTGGCGTTGGTGCGGAGATCACCATCAAGGCCTGGCAGAGACTTTGTGCAAGCGGGCCGGCCTTCTTCTACTGCGGCAGCGCGGTGCTGGTCGAGACGACCGCGCACGCCCTGGGGCTTGATGTCCCGGTGATCAGGATTTCAGAGCCGGTCCAAGCGCGGGCCGCTTTTGATCGTGGCCTGCCAGTCATGGATTTTCCGTTAGAGGACGAGGTCACGCCGGGGGCGGCATCGCCCAGCCATGCCGGAGCCGTCATCAACGTGATCGAGACGGCAGTGCGTTTTGCCATGGAGGGGCAGGCCGCCGGCATCGTTACCAATCCCATCCAAAAGCATAGCCTGCATCAGGCCGGATTTCCTCACCCCGGCCATACCGAGTTTCTTCAGGCTTTATCCGGCCCAGCATCGCGCGCCGTCATGATGCTCGCCGGCGGCGGCCTGCGCGTCGTGCCCGTGACCATTCATGAAGCGCTGCGGAGCGCCATCGACCGGCTTACGCCAGCTCTCATTATAGAGACAGGCCTTGCAGCCGCGCGCGGGCTGCAGCGCGACTTTGGCATCGCCACGCCGCGGCTGGCTGTCGCCGGCCTGAATCCGCATGCCGGAGAAAACGGCGACATGGGCGATGAAGAGGAAACGATCGTGAGGCCGGCGGTCGCCGGCCTGCGGGCGCAAGGCATTGACGCCTTCGGGCCGCTTTCGCCGGACACGATGTTCACAGCGCGGGCCCGCGGCAGCTATGACGCGGCGCTGTGCCTTTACCACGACCAGGCGCTGATCCCGCTCAAGACACTGGCCGTGGACGAAGGTGTCAATGTCACCCTCGGACTACCGTTTGTGAGGACATCGCCCGATCACGGAACGGCTCTTGATATTGCCGGCAAGGGAATAGCCGATCCAGGCAGCCTGATCGCCGCCCTCCGTCTTGCCGCCACCATTGCCGCTCATCGGGAAGCAACGTCATGAACATTATCCGCCTTGGTTTCAACATCGATCATGTCGCCACCATTCGAAATGCGAGGGGCGGCCTGCACCCTGATCCGCTACGCGCAGCCGAAATTGCTCTCAAGGCCGGCGCCGACGGCATCACTCTGCATCTCAGGGAAGATCGCCGGCACATTCGGGACGATGACCTGGCGCGTGTGAGCGCCTCTATAGACGCGCCGATCAATCTCGAAATGGCCGTGACGAATGAGATGTTGGGTATCGCGATCGCCACCCGGCCCCACGCCGTGTGCCTCGTGCCCGAAAAGCGGCAGGAAGTGACCACAGAGGGCGGGCTTGACGCGGCGGGCATGATCGAAACGCTGGCGCCTTTTGTGGCCCGGCTGAAGGACGCCGAGATAAGGGTGTCGCTGTTCATTGATCCGGACATCGCCCAGGTGGAAGCCGCCGCGCGCATCGGCGCGCCGGTGGTGGAGTTGCATACCGGCACCTACGCCGAAAACTACGGGCATGAAGCCGAACTCGCCCGACTGGCATCCGCCGCAAGCCGCGCTGCGGCTCTGGGCATCGAATGTCACGCGGGACACGGCCTGACATTTGGCAACGTGGCGCCAGTCGCTGCCCTGCCACCGATCGCCGAGCTCAATATCGGCCACTTTCTCGTAGGAGAGGCAGTATTCTTGGGTCTACCCGTCGTAATCGCGGAGATGAAGGCGCGCATTGTAGCCGCGCGTCACGAAACGGGGGTCTCGCAATAGGCTTTCCAGAGGTCCTGCTTCCAGTCGGATGGTAACGTAGCATGCACCTGAAATCGATAATCTCCGAACCCTACATAGGCAGGCTCCGCACAGCGAATCCGTGCATGATGACTGCTTCTGTCAAAGAACGTCATCGCGCCAGTTGCGTTGACTTTAGCGAGGCCGATCGAGACATCGAAATCGTAGCCGCCTTCCTCGGGCACCCGGTCACCGATCACGCTCATCTGGATGGAGGTCTGGTCCGGAAAATGCGCAGTGTAAAACACGAGGGGCTCGGATTGGGCCGTGCCCACCAGCATCACGCCTGCGACTACCACGACGGCACGCATAATCTCCTCCCAGGAGAACCCACACATAGTAGCACCATTTCTGCCACTTTGCGAACACGTAGTGACTTTACTTATGCGGAGGAGCGTTCACGTTTGCGTTCGTTTGCTTGACATCTGCCGCGAACACGTGTGGAAACAACTTATGGTCAGCGGTTCGTCCAGATTCGGCATGGTGCTGCGCGCGTTCATCGCGGTCGTGTTCCTGTTGCTGACCGCATTGCAGCCGGGCCTTGCCGCGGCAATACCGACAGACGGCACCAGTCGGACCGTCACCGCTGCAGCCGGCCATCAGCATGATGGCGACGGAATCCAGGATGAAGAGGCCGCTCGGCATGTTGCCGGCGACCAGCATGACGGCAGAAGCAGTGACCATCACCAGCCGGACTCAATGGACCTTTGCTGCGAGATGCATTGCTTGATGAGCCAGGCGATGCCCGCCTCATCGCCCTTGATCCATGGTCCGTCGGCCAGCCGAGTCGGTGCGGACTTCGGCCACGCTCTGCTTGACGGGCAGATTTCATCCGTCATCAAACCTCCCCGAACCACCAGCTGACGAGTCCGCCGACAGGCGGAGTGTGCCCGGCGTCCGGTCTTTAGGCCGTCGCCGCTGACCATCGTTCCAGCTTTCAGGTTCCCTTATGAAGATCTCCGTTTCCGCGGCGCTGGGAGCGTCGCTTGTCCTTGGCGGCTGCAATACCATGCCACCCGAGGTCACGCCGGCTTTTACCCCGGCTGATCCGACCTACGGCATCACCGACAATCATTACCATCCGGTTGTAAGCTATACGCACAGGGAGCCGACCGATCCGAAGAACTGGCGCAAACTCAACGACGACCTGTCGCCCGCGAACAAGGGAGCGGGCTCATGATCGGACTCGCTCGCCTTTCCATTCTGGCCGCCTCGGCGCTACTCGCCGGCTGCGCCACGAGCGCTACCGTCAACGTCAGCGATCCCAAGGCTGGCTTTACGGCAGTTGCGGGCCGAACCACGTCGGTGACCGGGCAGCAGCCAGTCTGGATCCAATCCAACGCTGAAGCGCAAGCAGCGGCTGACAAGGTACGGAACCTCGTGAGGGGGAAGACCGTCGACGCGGATCTAGCTGTCAAGGTTGCACTCCTTAACAATAAGGGGTTGCAAGCCGCCTATGCTGACATCGGCACGTCAGCGGCGGAACTTTGGCAGGAAAGTCTCCCGGTCAATCCGTCACTTGGGATCGGCGTTACGGGCGGCATCGATCCGGTCCGGGCGATCGAGTCCGCAGTGGTTGCCAATATCATGTCCGCTATAACCAGGCCCCGACGCATGGCGGTCGCAGACGCGCGCTTCCGGCAGGCCCAACTGATCGCCGCCGAGGCAACCCTCAGGCTGGCCACCGACACCCGGCGCGCATGGATTAATGCTGTCGCCTCCAACGAGGCGCAAGGCTATTTGTCCAAGGCTTTGCAAACTGCGGACGCAGCATCGGACCTGGCCAAGAAACTGGGTGAGACCGGCGCCTTCCCCAAGACCGCCCAGGCACGGGAACATGTCTTGTATGCCGAACTGGCGGGACAGTCCGCCAGCGCGCGCCTGGAAGCCCGTAACGCGAGGGAGGCGCTCAACCGGGCAATGGGCCTGTGGGGCGCCGACATTGACTACAAGCTCCCTGGATCATTGCCCAAGCTGCCTGTGCGTGGTGCCCCCAGACGGGGAATCGAGGCCGAGGCCCTAAGGAACCGGGTCGACCTCGAGATTGCGAGACTCGAACTTGAGGCTCTTGCGCTCAGCTACGGTTTGACCAATGCGACAAGGTATGTCTCGGACATCAGCCTGCTCGCCGGCGTGGAGGTCGAGCGCGAGCAAGAGGAAGAGGAAAGCGGGTCTGTGAAGACGAAGACGGAAGTGCTTCCGGTCATCGATGTCGAGTTCACAATCCCGATCTTTGATACTGGCCAAGCCCGAATGCGTCAGTCCGAAATGGCTTACATGCGGGCGGCAAACTTGCTGGCCGAGCGGGCGGTCAATATCCGTTCCGAGGCGCGCCAGGCCCACAATGCCCGGCAGGCAACATATGAAATCGCCCGCCACTACCGCAACAGCGTGGTGCCGCTCAGAACGGCGATCGCCGAACAGGCCACCCTGACCTACAACGGCATGATCACCAACACATTTGAACTGCTCGCTGACACCCGTGCCCGCACGGACTCGCTGCTGCAATCCGTCAACGCCAAGCGCGACTTCTGGCTCGCCGATGCCGCGCTGGTCACTGCTGTCTATGGCGGTGGCGGGGCGCCTGCGGAAGGCGGAGGCGGAGAAGCCACGCCGGCCGCCGCAAGCGCTGGCGGCGGGCATTAACCAGAAGGAATGACGACAATGCTCTCAAGACGACAAATACTCGGCGGAGGCGCGTTTCTCGCAGGCGCAGCCGCTTGGACGAAGACTTCCGCGATGGCACTTCCGGAGGCTGCGGTTATGGCATCCCCGGACATGCAGCCGCCGATCTTCCCGTCAAGCGGCCCGGACTACCAGCCAGTGGTTACCCTGAACGGCTGGACTGCTCCTCATCGTGTGACCAACGGTGTGAAGGAATTCCACCTCGTCGCCGAACCTGTCGAGCGCGAGATGGCGCCGGGCATGACAGCGTACCTCTGGGGCTACAACGGACAGTCACCCGGACCCACGATCGAGGCGGTGGAAGGCGACCGGGTCCGTATCTTCGTCACCAACAAACTTCCCGAACATACCACGATCCATTGGCACGGAATGATCCTGCCGAACGGCATGGACGGCGTGGGTGGTTTAACGCAGCCCCACATCCCGCCCGGCAAAACGTTCGTGTATGAGTTCGACCTCGTGAAGAGCGGCACCTTCATGTACCACCCGCATTCGGACGAAATGGTCCAGATGGCCATGGGGATGATGGGCTTTTTCGTGATCCACCCGAAGGATCCGAAGTTCATGCGCGTCGACCGCGACTTCGTGTTCCTGCTCAACGCCTACGACATCGAGCCGGGCTCCTATGTGCCCCGTGTCATGGAGATGACCGACTTCAACCTGTGGTGCTGGAACAGCCGGATCTTTCCAGGCACCAGCCCCTTGGTCGTCGGCCACAACGACCGCGTTCGGGTGCGGGTCGGCAACCTGACCATGACCAACCACCCGATCCACATGCATGGCTACGACTTCGAGGTGACCTGCACCGACGGCGGCTGGACGCGGCCGGAATCTCGTTGGCCGGAAGTCTCGATCGACATTCCGGTGGGCGCCATGCGCGCCTACGAGTTCGACGCCAAATACCTCGGTGACTGGGCCATCCATTGTCACAAAACGCATCACACGATGAATGCAATGGGACATGACGTGCCGACCTTCATCGGTGTCGACAAATCGGCGCTCGCCAAGAAAATTCAGCAGGTATCGCCAGACTATATGCCCATGGGCAACCGCGGTATGGCCGATATGGCCGAGATGGAAATGCCGCTGCCGGACAACACCATCAAGATGATGGAAGGCTGGGGCCAGTTCGGGCCTATCGAGATGGGCTCTATGTTCTCGGTGGTCAAGGTCCGCCAGGGGCTCTCCGCCACCGACTATGCGGACCCGGGTTGGTTTGAGCACCCGGCGGGAACCGTCGCCTACGAATGGACCGGCGACCTCCCCGCACCGACACGATCCAACGGCGCAAAAACAATGACTCCGGCACCCAAGCACGGCAGTCAACAACAGGAAGGTTGAGTAGGACTTAAACTTTTTCACCAGTCAACAACAACAGAAAGAGAAAGAACTCATGAAACTCGCAGCAATCTCGGCAATCCTCCTATCAGTGGGTGTCGCTCCCGCATTTGCAACAGGAACGCATTCGGGCGGCCATAAGACCGAAAAAATGGCCATCGGAGAACCAGGTCAGAAAGGCAAGGTCAAGCGTACCGTGAACATCACCATGGCCGAAAAGGACGACGGCGCGATGGTCTTCGAACCCGCGGCTATCAAGGTCAAAGCCGGCGAGACAATCCGCCTGCGCTTCACGAACAAGGGCGAGGCTGACCACGAATACGTTATGGACGAAGAACCCACTGTCATGGAGCACAAGGCCGTTATGGCCAAATTTCCCGAAATGGAACACGCCGACGCCAATTCTATCCGATTGGCCCCGGGCAAAACCGGTGAGATTTTGTGGACGTTCTCGAACGCGGGAGACTTCGTGTTCGCCTGCCTAATTCCGGGCCATTACGAATCCGGAATGAAGGGCAACATCCAAGTTTCGCAATGAGCAAAGTAGAAAGGACTTAGAGCATGAAGACTATAGCAAAAATACTCGCCGTGATCACCATAGCATTCGCAATGACTGGAGGCGCTTCGGCGCAGGAATACACGAAGGGTGAAATCACCAAGATCGACGCCAAACAAAAGAAGCTGACTATCAAGCACGGTGAGCTTAAGAACCTCGGCATGCCGGCCATGACGATGGTGTTTGTCGTCGCGGACGACGCTATGCTCGAAAAAGTCAAGCCGGGGCAGGCGATCGAGTTCGTCGCCGACCGCGTCAACGGCCGCATCACCGTCGTTGAAATCAAGTGAGGAATTCCTCGCCGCGGCCTCTCGGACCGCGGCGAGGCCCCCCTCAAGTCGCGACATGAACGTGCTGGCTTATCTGCATGCTGCCAATTTGAGGCAGCTCCTTGTAAATATTCGCGGGATCGCGCTCGATCTCGGCACCGACCTCAGGATGATGTCGCTCTACCTGCGGACGGCGGCAGTTCTGGCCGCGGTCGCGCTGATCTTCGTCGGCAGCGGGCGTGGGATATTGTTCTTCATGCCCGTGCTTGCGGTTTATCTGCTTGCCTGCGCGCTGCTGTCGGCGCTCTCGCTCTGGCGCCAAGATCCGCCGGCACAACAGCTCAATTGGGCGATCTTGGACGCGGTTTTTGTCACGGCTGTTCTCTATCAGCATATACTGGGCGCGCCCGTCGCACAGCCGCACGGATTGACAACTGCAAGCCTTGTCATACCTTTTCTATTCTTGAGCCATGTTGGCATGACCCTGCGAGGGCGCCTGATCGTTCTGTTCTCGTCCCTGGTTTTTTGCGCCTGGCTTGTTATGCTCGCCGCAATGGCCTGGCGCCATGAGCGGGAGGCCCCCGGCGCATTCTGGCAGGTCTTTCTTAGCCTTGATTTCGGCCTTGCCCTGACGTTTGGATTGACCGCGATGTCGACCGGCCTCCTGGCGGTGGACCACCAGCGCGGGCGCCGTGAAACGCTCAGGATTGACCGCTGGCGGCACAATCTCGCGCGGTTTTTCTCTCCGTTCGTTGTCGCGGAGTTGCAGGAGGCTGGTCGCTCCCTTTCCCTCCAAAGACGCCCTGCGGCGATCATGTTCGTCGATTTGCGCGATTTCACGAGCTACGCAGAACATGCTTCGCCAGCACACCTCGCGCACGTGCTAACTGAATACCGGCAGGTTGTAGCGGGTACCGTCTTTGCCTTTGGCGGCACCGTCGATAAATTTATTGGTGATGGCGTCATGGCAGTGTTCGGCCAGCCGGCGGCTAGGGATGACGATGCCGAGCAGGCCCTGTCCTGCGCCTTGGCGCTTTGCGACCGGCTAGAGGTTTGGAAGCCCTTCCAAACAGACGACCATGTGACCTTTCAGGCGGGAATTGGTGTTCACTACGGAATGGTGATCGGCGGCGTACTGGAGAGTGGCAGCCACGACGAGTTCACGGTGTTCGGAGATGCCGTCAATGTCGCCCGGCGTCTTGAGTCGCTGACCAAAGAGTTGGGCGCGACGCTCGTTGTGTCCTTCGCTCTGCTGGCGCGCACGCCCAAGGCGCGAGAAACCGGCGGCTGGATATTTAAGAAAGGCGTCGCTCTGACCGGCCGTAGAATCCCGATTAATATAGCCTACCGTCCCCGGCACCTCAAAACTGCTGGGTCTTCAAATGAAGTTAATGCCGTCACGCCGGTGCCCTCCTCCTCTATGTTGCGTTCCGACGTACGAAGTCCGATCGCGTTCACATGAAAGGCTCTAAACATGAACAGGCGAATCCTGCTCCTGCTGATGGCAACGGTGGCAACCGGCGCGCAAGCCGCCGTTAGGCCACAGACATCCCGCTCGGGAGTTGCCAGCTCAACGAGGTGGGAAGGCCGGCATTGCCTGGATTGCGCCAATATGTGTACCAGTCGTCGGGCGGTGCGAGACGAAGCGCGGCCCAGAAGGTTTGGCCCGGCTGAACAGCATCGATGTCGGCAACGAGAGATGCCTGGGTGGCAGGGGCAGAAACCGACGACTGCACGGCCGACCTGCCACCGGGGATGACCGCAAGGAAAACGATTGCGATGACGATCAAGTGAACGAAGCGGTGCATGAAGTTACCCTGAACGACTCTTGTTCCGGCACCACGCATCTTCTAGTTACTCGAAGTTAAGCCCTCATTGCTCACGTTTCTGAGATGACGCCGTGACGGGACAAAATTATCGCATCGGGGAGTTGGCTCGCCTGACCGGGGTCAAATCCACCAACATCCGCTATTTCGAGCAGGAGAGCCTGCTGCCGGAACCCGCAAGGCTCGCCGGCGGTCATCGCCTGTACGACCGGTCGCACGTCGAGCGTTTGACCTTCATTCGGCGCTATCGCGACTTCGGGTTTACCCACGCGCAGATTCGGGAGCTGACGCGCCTCGCCCGGGATGACCAACGTTCCTGTACGGAGGCGCGCGATCTGGCCCAGGCTCATCTTGTCGAAGTGCGCCGCAAAATGATGGAGTTGCAAGAGCTGCAGCGGACCCTCGAAGGGTATATCGACGCCTGCGACCAAATCTGTCTGGGCGGACCCGCCTCAAACTGCAGCATCTTCGAAGACCTCGGAATAGCGCGCCAGAAGTCCACCCCGATCGCCGGCTGCTGCGGCGCTCAGGCCAAAGCTGAGGCGAGAGGAATTTTCGTGGTTGACCAAGACATCCGGAACCATCTGGAGAGCCGCCAAGTCCAGGTCTATTTCTGTGCGGTCGCGATCGCGACAGCCGTTGCCTTGCTCGTCCCCGGGACAACGGCGCTTGAGGCGGCGATCAACCGGCACTCGCGTTCATGCTGTTCGTCACGTTTTTGCAGGTTCCGCTGGCCGAACTTGGACGAGCGTTCGGCCGCGTACGATTTTCGCTGCCGTTGCTGCTTTCAAACTTTGTAGCAATTCCGCTCCTCGTCGGCATACTGTTCCAGGTGATGCCGGGCGATCCGCTGCTCAGACTGGGCGTCCTGCTGGTGCTGCTCACGCCCTGCGTCGACTATGTGGTGACGTTCGCCCATCTCGGTCGCGCCGACGCAAAGCTGCTTCTGGCCGCGACACCCGTCCTTCTCCTCCTGCAGATACCCCTGTTGCCGCTCTATCTCGGACTCTTCCTGGGCAGAGAGGCCGCCGCCGTGGTCCAGATCGGGCCTTTCCTCCATGCCTTTCTTTGGCTGATCGTCGTCCCGCTCGCCCTGGCGGCATTCGTTCAACTTTGGGCCGGCGCGCTGCACGTGGCGCAAAAATGGCTGCTGCGTTGGGGATACTTCCGGTCCCTGCGACCGCGCTCGTGCTGTTTGTGGTCGTGGCTGCCGTCCTGCCACACCTTGAGCAGGCGCTCGGTGCCGTGCTCGTGGTTGTGCCAATTTACATCGCTTTTGGGCTTCTTGCGCCCTTCGTCGGATGGGGTGTTGCACGCCTGTTCAGGCTCGAAGCCGCGGAGGCACGCAGTGTCGCCTTCAGCTCTGCCACACGGAACTCGCTCGTGGTGCTTCCTCTGGCACTCGCGGTCCCCGGAGCCGTGCCCGTGCTGCCGGCGATCATCGTAACCCAGACCCTGGTCGAGCTCATCTTCGAACTGATCTACATCCGCGCCATCCCTCGGCTTGGCGACGCAAGCGCGACACAAAAGTGACTTTGTTGCTTACCTAACCTAGAGCGCGAGCCTACGCCGCTGCTGGTGTCCTTGTCAGTTTAGCATCGTTGCGCTAGCGATCGGAACCTCGCCTGGTGAAGGAACGCTACATGAATCGTCGAACACTCGTCCTGGGCACCGTTCTGGTCGCGGCGGCTGCTTTCGCCGGGGGCGCGTTTCTGTTCTTACCACCGGAGACCGTGCCCGCGGCTGCTCAGGAGGAAAGCACACTGGTACGGAACCACTCACCGGTCATCGGCCCGGCCAATGCCCCGGTGACCATCGTCGAGTTCCTCGACCCGGCATGTGAAGCCTGCCGCGCGTTCCACCCGATCGTGAAACAGATCATGGAGAAATTTCCCCAGACCCGTCTCGTCATCCGTTATGCGCCTCTGCACAACGGCTCGGATGAGGCAGTGCGGTTGCTGGAAGCCGCACGCATGCAGGACAAGTTCCTGCCTGTGCTGGAAAAGCTGTTTTTCGAGCAGCCGGCGTGGGCGGTGCATGGCGCGCCGGACCTAGAAAAAATGTGGGCGTTTGCCGGCGAGGCGGGACTGGATGTCGTCAAGGCCCGCACGGATGCGCAATCGCCGGGTGTCGTAAAGGTTCTGAATCAAGACGTGGCCGACATGAAAGCCATCAACATCGAGGGCACGCCTACGTTTTTCGTCAACGGCCAGCCGCTGACGGATTTTGGGCCGCAGCAGTTGCATGATCTGGTGGCGGCCGAGGTTGCCAGGGTCGGAAGCAGCCCGTCGTCCTAAGGGTCAATACGCGACTGCCCGGTTTCATTGCCGAGCCGCCAGATGCCCCACCACGCCGCCGCGGCCAGAGGCGCCGCGGTTAACATCCCGGGAAAATAACCGTAGGGGCCTGTGCGGAAGAGCGGAAACACAAAATGGGCGATTTCGACGACGCCCATGGCGATGAACAGGGTCCAGGCGAGGTATGACCCGAACGGCATGCTACGAGCCAAGAGGAACGGCACCAGCAGCCACATCATCGCCAGCGCGTACAAAACGACTGCTCCGGCTGAGCCCTCGGCAGGCGGCGTCACACCGGTGATCGTCGCCAGCGCCGGGAAGAAATCCATTTCGCGTTCCTCGACCTTGTGCAGGCCGAACAGCACGAGAGTTAGGATGTAGGGTGCACGGATCTCCGCGAAGGAAGACACCTGTGGCTTCACCAACCAAACCAGTAAGCCTCCAATGAAGCCAGACGCAAACAACAGCATGGGCATCAGGCCCAGCAGAATATAGCCCAGAATGACAATGGCGGCCGCATGCCCGAAAGCAAGTGCGACCGCCAACGGATTGGTTCGGAGCATTGCCCCTACCTATTAATCCGTGTGTTCAGGCATGGCTTTTAACTGGTCCTTGGTCCAAGTGGTGGCTGCGTGGACGTCACCGTCCTTATCGCGCATGAAATCGAGTTCACTGGCAGTCACCGAGACCGGCTTTGCGCCGATGCCGAGGAACCCACCAACATCAATGATCACCTGTGTGGTCGGACCGGAGCCGTGGACATGGTTGACGCTGCCGACCTTGCTGTCATCGGGGCCGTAGATGGTGGCGCCCTCGAGAATATCTGGCGTTAGCTCGCCAGCTGTCAGGCGGACGTGATTGGTGTGATCCATGATCAATGCTCCTCTTGTTGAGGAGAGGTAACTCATCGCGGCGACAGGGGTTCCTCAGCGGATCAGGTCAGGCCCGGAGCCACTGCAGTAACTCTGGGCCGAGAAGGCGGGCATTCAACTCTTCGTCCGATAGCTCGACGAAGCCGTCCAGGTCGCGAACAATGACAACGCCGGTATTCTTGAATCGCCTTGCGATATGCTTGAGGAATTTGAAGTCCACATTGTGCTCGCAAGCGCCCATAAATAGAAAATAGACTTGGTCGCCCCGCTGTTCCGAGGCTTCGAGGATGCGGATGGTCCGCTCTTCGTCAGCCTCTTCGTTCTCGCCATCCGTCACGAAGATGACGATCGAACGCTTCTTTTCAGAGGCTGGGGTCTCCCTGCCGATCCCGAAAAAGCGGCTTAGAAAGCCACCGGCTCCCTGGGTTGGAAGCCAACCGAAATGCTCCAGATTGCGCTCGAGCGCATAGCTGTAGGTCGTACCGCCCTTCCAGCCCGGGACCTTATCGATGACGTTGCGGACAATGTAGTCCTCGCTATCATCCGGCGTTACGGTTCCGACATGATGGACGCTGCCCTCGCCGTGGCTGAAGCTGAACACGTCAATCTTGCCGTCCGGATCGAGCACCATGCCGTAAGGCACCAACCGCGCGATGAGCTTGCTGGTGGTACCTTCCTCATGCTCGTGCTCGAAGGAGCCGGAGACGTCCATGTCAAAAATCAGCTCCGCCTTGATCCCTGCGGCAACGCCGGCCTTATCCAAGGAGAGGCGCAGCGTTTCTGCTGATTTCTGGAGGTTGAGTTGCAGTGACATGGCGATTTCGTCCCCGATTGAGTTTGTTAGGTCTGCTTGCACTAGGAGAAGCGCGCCAGAACATCGTTGAAATTGCCGTTGAAACCGCGCCCGGCGGCGACATATTCCCACCCGTCGGGGCCGAGTGCGACGCTGCCCAGCTGGACCGCGTTGAATTCCTTGAATTCGTCCGACAGGCGGTAGGCGCCCAATTCTCGGCCGTCCTGGTCGGACAGCGTGATTGTGCAGACGTCGATATCACCGAAAGCTGCCTCTTCTTCTCCCTCATCCTCGCTGCCGCTCTCGTGCCCGCTACCGTGGTCGGCCTCGTGCACGGTGACGAAGATAGGGATTTCCGTCACGCCGGCCGGCAACCTCGACCCATCGATGATGACGGTCTCGCTGTTATTCTGAACGCGTTTGTCGCCGCTATGGCGGAGCCCGCCGCCGGGCGTCTCGAATGACCCGTCCGTATTGGACGCCAGAGTGCCGCCCTTCGGGTTCATGCGCGTCGTATTATAGGTCGACAACACATTCGTCAGTTCGGTGACCTTCACCTCCGTGCCGATCCTACGCGCCTCAAGCGCATGAACGTCGACATCATCGGCATGGTCGGCATCACATTGCCACTCGACCTTTACCGTGAAGCGCGCGCCTTTGTTTAGAGAGAGGCTCAGCTTGGGTGACGCCGTACCGGGCTTTTCCAGGGAGAGCGTGAGAACAGGCGCCTTCTGGTCCGACAAAGGCCATCCCGTAAGAAGTTCGTTCGATGCCCCCACTTGTGGCAACTTCATCAGCAGTGTCCTCTCTGCAGCCCAAGATCGCATTCGGACATCTACCACCAAAACTGTGTCTGGAAAATGCAAGCGGTTGAACTTTGCGACTCCCCTCACAAACCCGATTAGCCGAGCACGGCCTGAAGTTAGCCAGGGATGTGCTGGTGGTGCAGGTCAAGATGGTGGGCATGACGGCGGCATGTTCATGACGGCGCAGTGCGGCTCCACTATTAGGCCGTCGTTATGCCTGTTCATGTAGGTCGTGAATGTGACTTTGGTCGCGCTCGTTTTCTTCTACTGCGACAGATGCACCCCAAGGCCCCTTGATTCAAAACAAATACGGCCCCCTCGGCTTTGAAGGGAGCCGTATATAATTTGACGGTGAGACGACTACTCCTTTGGCGCGCCGCTCTTGTCACGGTGGCCGTGCGGATCCAAATCCCCAGGCTTATGGCCGGGATGATCGTGATGTTCGCCAGGCACTTGCTTCTGACCGGCCTTGTCGCGATGGCCATGCTGATCGAGATCGCCAGGCGTGTGGCCAGGATGGTCGTGATGTTCGCCGGGCACTTCCTTCTGACCGGCTTTGTCGCGGTGGCCGTGCTGGTCGAGATCGCCCGGCTTGTGTCCGGGATGATCGTGATGCGGTCCGGGCTTTTCCTGCGGCATTGTTTCCTCCAAATGCTTCGCGGTCATCGTGCAGCCTAGAGCAATGCCTGAGCACCAAAACTGTTCCCGTCATGCACCTTCTTCGCATGGGTTTCGGGCGACCGTGATCCTAGGACGGTCTCCACTTGGCTGCCTGAGGCAGGCATCGAGTGCTTTCGTCTTGTTTTCTTCGAACACCGCGATGGCGGCATTCTCAAGCTCTGCTACACTTTGCGAGTAAGGGATCAGCTCCGTCGGGATCGGGATGCTATATGGTCGTCATCAGCCCTCTCCAGGCGGCAAGACGGCGACCTCAGGGCTTCTGTCCCCAAGATGGTGGCAAGGGCTATTTGCCTCGACCCGAGGTCGCGGCAATTCGCCTCGCCTGGAACAGTTGAATCTCAAGTAGCTAGAGGGTTTAGAGACTTTGGCGCCAGACGCTGGCCATCGTGGCTCAAAGCTGAACCGGTTCTTTGATTTCCCGGTATCAAAGGAAGCATAAATGCGTTCGAGGATATATGCCGCAACCGGGTTAGCGCTGACTGTTCTAGTGGTGCCGCTTCCGGCAACCGCGCACGACTACACGGTGGGAGCGATCAAGATCGGCCACCCCTGGGCGCGCGTTACACCACCAGCAGCCCCTGTGGCTGGCGGTTACATCACGATCACAAATATGGGGACCGAACCGGATCGCCTCGTGTCCGGTTCATCATCGATTTCGCAGAAGTTCGAGATACATGAGTCGAAGGTTATCGACGGTATCGCCAGCATGCGGCCTGTCGTGGGAGGAGTCGAGATAGCGCCCGGCGCAACCGTCGTGCTCGGGTCCGGTGGCACTCACATCATGTTCATCAAGCCCACGAAGAGATTCGTAGAAGGGGAGAAGTTTCCGGCGACACTGATTTTCGAGAAGGCAGGACCGATCACTGTCGATTTTGCTGTCCAAGGTATGGGTGCGTCGACGCCGCCAGAAAATCACGGCGGTCACGGGTCGATGCCGCAATGAACCCCTTGAAGGTATTCCGCATTATCGCCTGGGGCGCAGTCGCTATCGCTGGCGGGGTTCTCATCGGTTTCAGCGGAATCCTGCCAGGCGCACCGCAACTTTCCGGGTCAAGTACGGTGTCGAGTTCCGGCGTGGCCGCGGTCGGTGGATCATTTGAGTTGACCACGCACAAAGGCCGAAGGTTCACCGATGCGGATGTCGCTGGGAAACCTTACCTCGTGTTCTTCGGATTTACGTTCTGTCCTGATATTTGCCCCACGACGCTTTCCGAGTTGACCGTCATGATGGGTGAACTCGGTGTGGATGCCGACCGCTTCACCCCGCTGCTGATCACGGTCGATCCAGAGCGGGACAACCAGGAAATGCTCGCAGAGTATATGTCGGCTTTCGACAGCCGCATCATTGGGCTGCGCGGTACTCCCGAACAGACTGCTGCCGCCGCGAGGACCTTCAAAGCCTACTACAAGAAGGTGCCTCTGGATGGTGGCGACTACACGATGGATCATACCGCTGGCGTGTTCCTCATGGGAGCCAATGGCCGTTTCATCGGGACGATGGACATGGACGAGGCACGAGAAACCAGGATCGCGAAACTGCGTCGCCTGATCGAGACGAAAGCATGATCCGCGCGATCCGCAGGAACCAAAATGGACCCAGATGGTCTGGCACGGCCGGACACGAAAGTTTAGGGATGAAAGCTAATACTGACCCTCAGGATGAGCGTGCTTGGGGGCCTCTTCTTGCTGCTTGGCTCATAGCGCTTTCCTCCACGCTTGGCGCGCTATTCATCGGCGAAATCATGGGGCAGGCGCCTTGCGTCTTATGCTGGTTCCAGCGCGCATTCATGTTCCCCCTCGCCGTCATCCTGGCAGTCGCATGCTTTCTGTCGGACTCGACGATATGGCGCTATGCTCTCCCCCTAGCAGCGATCGGCTGGCTGATAGCGCTCTATCACAGCCTTCTGTACGGCGGCGTGATCCCGGAAGCCATCGAACCGTGCGGCGCCGGACCTTCATGTTCCGGTTCCAGCATGATCATCTTCGGGGTGGTCCCCATTCCGATGCTCTCGTTGGCCGCTTTTACGGCAATCACCATTCTCCTCGTCATCGTCCGCCGGAGGTCTATCGCGTGAACCGACGCACAACTGTCGCCGCAGTCGCAGCTGTTGCCTTAATCGGCTTCGGGATTGCCGGATATTTCTACACCAATGGTCCAAAAGATGAGCCCGTGGCACCGCCGCAAGAGTCGAGCACTCTTGTGCGACCTCACTCGCCGGTCCTCGGTCCTGCCGATGCGCCAGTCACCATCGTCGAGTTCTTTGATCCGTCTTGCGAAGCGTGCCGCGCCTTTTATCCGATTGTGAAGGAGATCATGGAGCAATACCCGACGGATGTGCGGGTGGTCCTGCGGTATGCCCCATTCCACGATGGGTCGGACGAGGCCATACGGATCCTGGAAACGGCACGCATGCAGAACCTGTTTGTACCGGTGCTGGAAGCTCTTTTGGCCCAGCAACCGGAATGGGCTCCTCATGATGGGCCGCAACTCGACAAGGCTTGGGCGGTGGCGGGTGTAGCGGGTCTCGACATTGCGAAAGCGAAGGCAGAAAAACTCGCACCTCATATCATGGCAACCCTGAACCTTGATGTCGCCGACGGAAAGTCGGTCGGGGTTTCGGGGACGCCAACGTTCTTTGTCAATGGAAAGCCCTTGCCGAATTTCGGCACGGATGACCTCAAGAAGCTTGTCGATGACGAAGTTGCGGCGGTCCGATAATTCGCGTTGGCTTATGGCGTCAGCGCACTAAAAAGGAGCATACGAACGTGAAATGTCCGATCGACAATACCGAACTCGCCATGGCGGACCGTCAGGGTATCGAGGTTGACTATTGCCCAAAATGCCGCGGCGTCTGGCTGGACCGCGGCGAACTGGACAAGATCATCGAACGCTCAGCAGGGGATACAGCGACCACCCGGCAAGTAGAACCGCCGCGTTACCGCGATGCTGACGACAAACATGGGGATCAGCGCTACCACGGTTCGCAGCAGCCCTATAGGAAGAAGAAATCGCTTCTGGGCGAGCTTTTCGACTTCTGAGTAAACCGATGCCGGATTCCTACCTAATCTACATAGCAGTGGCCGCATGACGGCGGATCTTGCGCTACGGCATTTGACTATTGCTAAGAGTGTCTTTGATAAATTCGTTCCGCCAGGCGGATGGCGTGGTTTCGAGAACCGGAGCAGAGCGGACATTGGTCCGTGAGCACCGGAAGCGCAGAAAACTGCGTCCTGCGCCTGGCGGGTAGAGTTTCCCAAACGGACTCTAAGTGACTTTAATGTTCGGAGCCCTGAACCCGCGAATTGGGTGCAGGCGAAAGGCGCTCGCTGTGGGCGAAGAACGCGACCTCTATGCGGCATTGAAGATCAAGTACGGATCTTAGGCTCCTGTTCTTCGGCAGAGGCGTTTACCTCGCTCTGGTCAGATTAATCTTTGTTTAACGAAGAACCAAATCGATAAAATTTTAGCTTTTGTGCTGCCGTCGTGTGGCGCTAGGATTGAACCTTCACACGAACAGCAGGTTCTGCCGCGGGCAAGGGACTATCCCATTCCCATCGTCGACAGACTTTGGAACCCGCAATGACCCTTTGGCAGACCACATCAGCATGAGAAAATGTCGAACATGATCGGCTGGTCAAGACTGGTTGCAGCCAACCGCGCTACCGTCATCGGACGTACGTCAGTATTCGAAGGGAGTCGTAAAGAAATCCACAGCCGTGGCCGTAGCCGTACGCTGATGATCATGGCAGTATTCATCGCCATTTATGCGACAATCGGCGGCCGTCTTGTTCATCTGGGCCTGCAGGACCTCGATGAAGGCGATGGCCCAACAGTTCGTTCGACTGCGTCGCGCCCTGATATTGTAGATCGCAACGGCGCTGTTTTGGCGACCGACATCAAGACATTCTCGCTGTTTGCCGAGCCTCGCCGCATCATCGATGCGGATGAAACGATCGAGAAGCTCTCGACGGTGCTTTCCGATCTGGAAATGGAGGGAACCTACAGGAAGCTGAAGAGCGGCAAGGGCTTTGTCTGGTTGCGTCGTCAGCTTTCACCGAGCCAACAGAACGACATCATGAATCTCGGGCTGCCGGGCATAGGCTTTCGCGCCGAAAACCGCAGGTTCTATCCCGCAGGTCCGACCGCCTCCTATATCGTCGGCCTGACCAACCGCGACAACCGCGGCATTGCCGGCCTTGAGAAATATCTTGATGATCAGGGCCTCGCCGATTTGCAACAGCTGGGGTTGGCAACTCCCACCGACCTTGCCCCTGTCAGGCTCTCAGTCGACCTGCGGGTACAGCACATTGTACGAGATGAGGCTGTTCAGGCAATGAACCGCTTTCGCGCTTTGGCCGCCGGTGCGGTCGTGATCAATGTCAAGACGGGCGAAGTCATTGCAATGGCGTCAGTTCCCGACGTCGACCCCAATGACCCCGTCGATGCCAACAGCCCCGACAAACTGAACCGGATGTCTGCAGGCCTCTATGAAATGGGTTCCACGATCAAGAGCTTCACGACTGCCATGGCGCTCGATTCAGGCAAGGTCACGCTCGACAGTCGTTTCGACGCCTCGCGGCCGATCACAATCGGACGCCAAACCATCCGCGATTTCCGCGGCAAGGGCCGCGTTCTCTCCGTACCCGAGGTGTTCATCTACTCCTCTAACATCGGCTCAGCCAAGGAGGCGGACGTCGTCGGGATCGAAGGTCACCGCGAATTCCTGCGACGGCTTGGCCTGCTTGACCCTGTCAGAACCGAGCTGCCGGAAGTCGCGAAGCCAACCGAACCGAAAGAATGGAAGAAGGTGCACTCGATCACCGCCGCTTTCGGCCATGGCTTTACGACGACTCCACTGGCGACAGCCGTCGGTTGCGCCGCGCTGATGAATGGCGGCCTGCTGATTCCGCCGACTTTTCTGCCTCGCACGCAGGACGAGGCTAAGGCCCTGGCAAGGCAGGTGGTGAGCGGAAAAACAAGTCAGGATATGCGCTATCTGTACAATTTGAACGCAACGGCGCCAGGCGGCTCCGGCAAACGTGGTGCGGTTGCCGGCTATCGTGTCGGGGGTAAGACCGGGACAGCCGAAAAGGTCGTCGACGGACGCTACTCGAAGGACAAAAATTTCAACGCCTTCGTCGCCGCTTTTCCGATGGACGATCCGCAGTACCTGGTGGTGACCATTATCGATGAACCCAAAATGGAAAATTCAAATCGGGCCGGCACTGCCGGTTTCACAGCCGCGCCGATCGCGGCCAACATTATCCGCCGAGCGGCATCGATGCTTGGCGTCAGACCAGAGTTCGAAACTGAAAGCAGTGCTCAAGGTGCGCTATAGGGCGCCATGGGCCTTGGTACGGGTAGTTTCATTGCCGAATAGCAGCGTTCGCTGTTCGTTATGTTTTTCGGCCGCCTACGCACTGCTCTCGCAATGACCCCGATATGTTAACTGCTGCACTGCACTCTATGCCGAGCCGGGTCGAATTCTATTGACCATACTGGACGAACCGAAGCCGCTTCCGGAACGTATGGCTTTCGCACATCGAGATGGAATGCTGTCCCGGTAACCGGGGAGATCATGAAGTGGTCATTGCCGATGTTGATGGCGCCCTATTCGAATGCACCGGTTGATCCCTTTCCTACGATGGTGAGGCTCTGTGCGTGGGGGTCGAATGCTTTGCCGCGCCAGATTCTCTCGATCCTCGCTTGCTCGGTGCAATATCGATTCCGCGCAGGTGATCGGCGCACGCGCTAAAAGAACGCGAAAAAGCAGATACGGTAAGGGCCGAATCTGTGGACTGCGAGTTTTCTCGCATCGCTATGACAACGTTGCAGCAAAGCCTCACTTTTCGTTCGTCCGCGATAGTGCAGTCTGGCAAGTTTTTTCTAAGGGCCGAATGGTTTCGGTGGCGATCACGCGAGTGCTGCTTGGTGCATGCGATTAAGACTGTCTTGACTAGGAGGGTGACTGCTCTGGCTGTGGAGAATCCTCACTTTATATGCTCTGCATCGGCCGCGTTCCCGACGAAGACCCGAAACGCATCGAGCGTCTCTGCACTGACGTGATGTTCGATTCCCTCGGCGTCGATGCGTGCCGTCTCAGGACTTATGCCGAGGGCGCAGAGAAAAGCTTCGACAATCCGATGGCGCTCTCGGCTCAGGCGCGCCAGTTCCTTGCCTTCGTCCGTTAAAAATACCCCTCGGTAGGGCCGCTGCTGAATTAGTCCGTCGGACGCTAGCCTCTTGAGCATCTTGGCCACGGTGGGTTGAGCAACACCTAGTCGCTGCGCGATCTCGACCTGGCGCGCTTCGCCATCATGATCGATCAAATCGGCAATCAATTCGACATAGTCCTCGACGAGTTCGGTTCGCCGGTTATTGCGCGTCTGGCGAAAGCTCTCGACTTGGGTGTCAGCATCTACGAGAGCGGACGGACGACTTTCGTCGGGGTTTCCTGTAGGCACGATCTCTTCATCCATAGCCTGCGCGATCGGCTGCGAAATATCATAGCCAAAGCTATAGGTCATGTCCCTGAGTATGGATAGGCCCACCGCTCTCTGGGTAATAATCAGTCAAATTATAGCCATTGCTATTTTGTAGGTTAGGTGCTTTCCTTATTTGATCCTGCTAACCTGGAGCAATTGAATGAAACGCTGGCTGCCGTTCGATTTGGGCCGCCGAGGCTTCCTTGGGGCGGGATTTCTCGCGGCGGCAGGCGCCGCTGTGAGCGCCCGCTCAGCATCGGGCCAGACAAGCCATCCGGCTGGCCATGGCGCCGAAGTGCCACCTGCGGCGGACGCAGCTCCGGTCTTGGGACATCGCGCGGCCCATGGCGCAATGATCACGGTCGGTGAGGTCGACAACGAACGTAACGGTTTCGACCCGACCGCCATGCTGACCGACTGGGATACCGGAATCTTGTCCACGCTGCCGGACGGCCGCAGGTTGCGGACGTTCGAGGTGACGGCCGAGGACAAGGAGATCGAGATCGCGCCGGGGGTCATGTTTCCCGCCTGGACTTTCAACGGTCGCGTGCCGGGTCCGGCCCTCAGGGCTATGGAAGGCGAACGCCTTCGCATAGTGTTCAGGAATTATGGTTCCCACCCGCATTCGATGCATTTCCACGGCATTCACGCCGCACGCATGGATGGGATCCCGGGAGCGGGCCTTATCGGTCCGGGCGAGGAGTTCGTCTACGAATTCGATGCCAAGCCTTTCGGCTGCCATCTCTATCATTGCCACGCGCTGCCGCTTGCTCGGCACATCCACAAAGGCATGTACGGCCTGTTCGTAGTCGATCCCGATCCCGCCCGGCACCCGGATCTCGCCGACGCGGCGCGCTCGCGCCTGCTCGGCTCGCCGGAAAATGCCGAATGGCAGGAAATGGCGATGGTGATGAATGCCTTCGATACCAACTTCGATGGCGAGAACGAATTCTACGCGTGCAATACGATCGCCCATTGCTATGCCAAGAAACCGATCCGCATCGTTCGCAACCGGCCGGTGCGGATCTATCTGGTCAACGTTACCGAATTCGACCCGATCAACTCCTTCCACCTGCACGCCAATTTCTTCGACTATTATGACCAGGGCACGACGCTTACCCCAACGCTTAAGACCGTCGACCTGATCATGCAGTGCCAGGCCCAACGCGGAATCCTTGAGTTCAGTTTTGGCGATAGTCAGGATCACGAGGCAGGCCTCTATATGTTCCACGCTCACCAATCCGAGTTCACTGAGCTCGGCTGGATGGGCATGTTCGACGTCGTCGAGGCCGTGTCATGAACGAACCTCTGACGCCTGGAGAGCTCAACGCGCGCGCGGTTGATGCGCCTGTGGCCGGGCGCTTTGTTCTCCTTTGGATTCTCATGCCGCTGGCTGTTCTCGCCGCCGCGATCTGGTGGCTGATTGCCGCGAATCCACTGGCTGCTTTCGACAATGGCGCGCCTCCGGTCGAAAATCTGACGGTCGAGCGGACGATCCTTGACCAGTCAGGCCTGCGGCTGTTGGTTCGCGCCGGCGGTTCGGAGCAGATGGTTATCGCGCAGGTTCAGGTCGACGCCGCCTATTGGGAATTCACACAGGAGCCCGCTGGTCCCATCGAGCGTGGTGACACGGCATGGGTCAATCTGCCTTTCCCGTGGATAGTCGGCGAGGCGCATCGCGTGACCTTCGTGACCAATACGGGAGCAACCTTCGAGCATCCCATCCCCGTTGCCGTGCCGACGCCCGTGGCGACATCCGGAAATCTCATGTCGCAAGCTGTCATCGGCGCCTTTGTCGGCATTTTGCCGGTGGCCGTCGGCCTCATGTTCTTTCCGGCGTTGCGCGGGGCGGGACCGGCGACGATGAACTTCCTGCTGGCCATGACGATAGGCCTGCTCGGCTTCCTGCTGGTGGATGCCTTGGTCGAGAGCCTGGAACTGGCGGCGCAGTCAGCGGCTATCTTCCAGGGTCCGGTGATGGTCGCCCTTGCGGCGGCCGCCAGCTTTCTTCTGCTTATGGGGGTGTCGCATCGGGGAGGCCGGCCGGCCGGACTTGCGCTCGCGACTTATATTGCGCTCGGCATAGGCCTGCACAATTTTGGTGAGGGGTTGGCGATCGGTGCGGCCTTCGCCGCCGGCGCGGCCGGGCTAGGGACCTTCCTGGTGATGGGTTTCACACTCCATAACATCACAGAGGGCATTGGCATCGCCGCGCCAATCCTGAAGGTGAGGCCGCCGCTCTGGACATTTGCGGGACTGGCCCTCCTTGCGGGAGGTCCAGCAGTGATAGGTATGTGGATCGGCAGTCTCGCCTACGCTCCGCAATGGTCAGCCCTTGCGCTCGCCGTCGGCGCTGGCGCGATCCTGCAGGTGGTTATCGAGGTTGGTTTGTATCTTATGCGATCGAGCGGGCGCGGTTCGTCGGCGCTGTTCTCGCCGCCGGTTCTCGGAGGTCTCGCCCTCGGTGTCGGATTCATGTACGCAACGGCGATGCTCGTGAAAATCTGATCGCATTCCCATCCTCTAGAAGACGACAGCTGCGCCGTGCCCACATACCGACTATCTGCCCTTGTCCGTTCTCACTACCGGCGCCCCCGCTGTCGCGCATGAAGGCGCCATGGGAGTCGTGGCCGAACGCATGTCGTCCATGAAACAGATGGCCGACAGCATGAAGACGGTCGGCGAGATGCTGGCAGGCCGCCAGGATTTCGACGCGACCACTGCCCGCGCGGGCGTGGCTGCACTTCACGAGAACTGCCATCAAGCTCGCGAACAGTTTTCCTCAGCGACCAAAGATCATCCCAGTCGCGCCTCTCCAATGGTCTGGGAGAAAGCGGACGAATTCAAGGATGAGATGGAGCGTTTCGATGCCGCCGTGAAGGCTCTGGTAGCGGCGTCCGAAGCCGGGAATCTCGACGGAATGAAGGTGCCCTTCAAGGATGTTGGGCAGTCCTGCTCAAGCTGCCATCAGAAGTTTCGTCTGCCTGAGTAGTCAATCGTTCTGCTAGCCTGGATTGACCTCCCGGCGCCTCAGGTTTCCGTCATCGGCTCATCAAAACGACAGTAGTAAACTGTTCGGTCGGTCCGCCCGTCATCAAGAGGGATACCGCGGAGCGTTACCGCCACAATCTGGCTTTTGGGATTCGCAACGATCGTCCCTTCGATAGTCGTGTCAGGATGGTCATCAGGGACGAGTGTGAATGGAGTTTCACCATTCATCGTCGGTCCGAGTGCCACCTCGCCTGCATCGTAGTCGCCCTCGGCCGAAAAAGTCGGGTCCATCCGGGTTTCTGTCAGCACGAGGTAAAAGTCGTCTGTTCCTGGGTCGCTATTTGGCATCCTGCCCCAAAGCCACTGTTCGACCCTTTTTCGTGATGGCTTGACGCGCTCGACAAGATCCCGACACTCGTTTTCGGACTTGGGCCCGGCCGCGTTTGGAAACCAGAGATACGTCCCAACCGGCGGTCTTTCCGTAGATCTGCTGATTTGCGCCTGCGCAGTTGACAACACGCCCGATGTTACGGCGATGACTGCAAACACAAACAATGCGTTTGGCACCTTGAGTACCTTCAGTCCTCTAGATCTGGGAGGGCGGCTCCTGCCCGCGCATTTTCTCATCTTCGATTTGAACTGTGACGTGTTCGAGGCCGAACTTGTCTTTCATCGTTTCGCGCACGGCACGTAGAACGCGAGGCGACTCTCCCATGTCCGTCACAACTATATGTCCGCTCATTGAATCCAAACCCGACGTGATCGTCCACACGTGAAGATCATGCACGGCTTTGATGCCCGGGATTTCCTTCAAAGCCGTTTCCAGAAGTCTCAAGTCAACATTGGGTGGAACCCCCTCAAGCAGGATATGGACCGCCTGACTTATCAGACGCCAGGTGCGAGGGACTATGAAAAGGCCGATTAGGGCCCCAATGATGGGATCCGCAAGCGTCCAGCCGGTCCACATGATCACCAGCGCCGCAACTATCACCCCAAGCGAGCCAAGCATATCGCTGAGGACCTCGAAGTAAGCCCCCTGGACATTCAGGCTCGCGGATGATCCCCCCGAGAGTAAGCGCATGCTGACGAGATTAACGGCCAGCCCAATTACGGCCACAATCAGCATTGGCCAACTCAGCACGTCTGGCGGGTTCGTGAACCGTTCATACGCCTCGAAAAGAATGTAGATGGTAAGCACCAGCAAGACGACGGCGTTCAGCAAGGCGGACAGAATTTCCGCACGCAGATAGCCGTAGGTCTTTTGTGGGGTCGCGGGACGGGCAGCGAAGCGGATGGCCAGCAGCGCAAGCCCAAGTCCTCCAACATCCGTCAGCATATGTGCCGCGTCGGCAAGCAGGGCCAGGCTTCCCGTGACAAAGGCGCCGATCACTTCAGCAATCAAATACGTCAGGGTGAGCCCAAGCGCCCAAGCGAGGTTGCGCGCGTAGCGCGCGCCTGCCGTCTTGCTCGAAGCCGCGGGCGCTCCCTGTCCGTGGCCTTGCGACACTTTATCCTGCTCCCGTGGCCACGTTTTCCGGTCGAATTGCCGAACAGTGGCATGGCGTGCTTGTTTGTCAAACGTCCGCAACGCCGAGGCAGAAATTTATTTGGGCCGGCTTGAACCTCACGTTGCTTCAGGTTTTAAATTTTGTGACCGCGTTGGTGAAGGCAGGGATTCTAGGGTGCGATCTCTATGAAATCCGGATTCTTGCCGCATTGTCCGCCGACCTTAAGGTTGGCGCTGCGGCTTGGGAGCTTCGGAACATGAGCTGGAAACGCATAATTTCGATTGTGAGGCTGCTTTGCACTACGCTTGCGATTATTTCGTTAGAAAGTGCAGCAGCGTTTGCCCGAACAAACTATGCCGTTGTTGTGGCCGCAACGTCGTACCCCAATCTGCCGCCGAAATCATCCTTGGTCGGTCCCAACAATGACGCGGCATTAATCCGAGACTATCTGACGAAAAATTCTCCTGTACCCTTTGCACCAGAGAACATAACGCTCCTTGCAGACAATATGGAGGGTGGTTCAACTCCGACACATGCCGCAATTCAGCAGACCTTTGCAAAACTGGCCCGGAAGGTCGTTGAGGGAGATTTCGTCTATCTACATTTTTCCGGCCACGGGTCCCAACAACCGGAAATGAAAGTCGGCAACGAAACCGACGGCCTGGACGAGATCTTCCTGCCCGCCGACACGGGCCAATGGAAAAACCGTGCCGCAGGCGTTCCGAATGCGCTCGTCGACGATGAAATCGGCGCGTCCCTCGATGCATTACGCAACGCAGGTGCATTCGTGTGGTTCGTCATAGATGCCTGCAATTCAGGAACGGCAACACGTGCAGCTCCCGTCGGCGAAGACACCGTGACAGAGCGGAAGCTCGACCCTGCAGACCTAGGCATACCTGCAGCCGAGATGACTACCGCCGGCGTCGCGACGGCTCGTGGTATGGACAATCTACGAGAAAGCGCCATCGACGCAGCTGCGGTGCCGACAGGCGCCACGGCCATAAAGAAAGGTGGTCTCGTCTCATTCTATGCAGCGCAGACAATTGAAACGACACCCGAGATGCCGCTGCCGAAGGGCGCCGCGTCAGCTCAAAAGTTTGGGTTGTTCACGTTCACCATCTTTTCCAAACTCGCAGAAAACCCGAACATGACCTACCGCCAATTGGGGGCGGCGATCTTGCAGCAGTACGGAGCGGACGGGCGTAGCCGTCCGACACCTCTCTTCGAGGGCGATCTTGACGCACGCGTTTTCGGTATGGAGAAGCTCGATACCGTCATGCAATGGCCCATTGAGATGAAAGAAAATTCCGCGAGCATTCAGGCTGGAATTCTGCATCGACTGGCGCCCGGCACAAAGCTCGCAATTTTGCCATCTCCAGCATCGGAACTATCGGAGACGCTGGGTTACATGGAGGTTCGGTCCGCGAAGAATTTGAGTAGCCAGGTCGCACCGATCGCGTTTGACGGCAAGTCCGCCCTCAAGTTGGCCGAAGTGCCCGCTGGAGCCTATCTGCGTTTGTCCGAGCTCGCGGTCGACTTCAAACTCAAGGTTTCGCGGCCCGCCGCCCTTCCCGGCCTCGAATATGAGGTCAGGCTGGTGAACTCCGCGCTCGACCGGCTTGTCGGCAACACAGACAAGCGCTTCAATGTCGCCCTCGTTGAACCCGCTCAGGAGGCCGATATCAGACTGGCAATTTTGCGGGAGAGCGAGGTGGCTCGCGATAACGCGCCAGCTTCGGACCGACCCGCACTTTTCTTTCTGCCAACTTCCGGCGAGCTCTCTATCAGCGACAATAGTCGTCCCCCGCTTGTCGTGATTGACGCCGCCGCACCCGATAAGCTCTCGAAGGGGCTGGAGGACAATCTGGTCAAGATATTTCGAGCCACAAGCCTTTCTCGGCTTGCGGCAGCGTCTGACTATCGACCGGAAGAAGTAAGTGTCGAGTTCCAAATAAAGCGTGAAGCCGATGGGCGGCTCGAGCCGCTCGATGGCGCGGCAGTGCCCGTCGTAAACCCCGGCGACCAGGTGCATATCCTGGCGAAGAACAATTCCAGCAAGCTGGTGGACATAAACATCTTGTACGTGGGCAGTGACTATTCGATCACTCACATTAGTGCCCAGCGCTTGGTCAGCGGAGCGAAGATTGAAGAAGCGCTTCTGGCCTTCTCAGATTCGAGTTTCGGGATGGAAAGAATGATCGCTGTGCTGACCGAAGCGCCAGCGTTGAGCGAGATCGAGGATTTGAAATTTCTCGAGCAGGGCGGTGTGCCGCCGGTAACGCGGTCGGCTGGCAGCACGCCAGGCTTTTCACAGATGCTTTCGGATATCGGTATGGCCCCGGCGACCCGTTCAGCCATGAAGCTCGGCACGAAAGATGCAACGAAAGGTGGTGTGCTGATATTCCCAGTTGAGACGATCCCTCGGCGCAATTGATAGAGAGAAAGGCGAACAAGTTAAGCAGTTTGCGCTTTCGGTCGACTGGGCGTCTGCAGGACTTGCAAGCAATTCCACAGTGCGCCGCCAGCCAAAATTGGACCTTTCGACTGATCGCGCTAATGGCCCGGCGGTTATTTCCCTATGACGTCCTGCTGCGGGCTTAAGAAGGAACCGCTCACAAGAATGAGCGCACCGACGACTATCGCGACATCAGCTAAATTGAAGGCTGGCCAATGCCACTCGGCTAAATGAAAATCGATAAAATCGGTGACCTTGCCGCGTTCCATTCGGTCGAAAATGTTTCCGGAAGCTCCTCCTGCCATGAGGCCGAGGCCGGCAGCCTCCAATCGCCCGCCCGCGATGGACATCCATACCAGCAGCCCGGCTACGATCACTGAGGACGTAAAGACAAGGATTTCCGGTCGACCCCTGAGTATCTCCGAGAAAAGTCCGAAGCTGACACCCTCATTGTAGCTCAGGATGATATTGAGGAAACCGGTGATGACGATCACCCGAGGGGGTTGCATGACAATGTCGGCGATGATCGTTTTAGTTAATTGGTCGAATGAAAACGCCGCCAGGACAAATAGCGATCCTAGGAATAAATTTGATGGGCTGAAGCGACGGCTCATTGCAGTCCCTAGACAGTGACACTGATCGATAGTGTCCCGTCTCCAGTAGGGTGAGGTTCAAGCGCTTTCATTCGCTTTCTGCCGGCCGGCCTGCGACATTCGGTTCCACCACTGGCGTGCGTATGGCCTGCAACGGGACCGGATCGAATAGGCTACGGGCCCCTTCGGCACCCAACCCTGTTAACCATATCTTTCGCGAACCCCGACTGTTGCCGAGTTGCAATGGACGTCTTCGACGTTCGCTGTTAGCTTTTTATTAACGAAAGAGTGCAGCGGAGCGGGGGCGGATTGTTGTTTAAAGCATCGACATGGCTGGCGTGTGCGCTCGCTGCAATTTCAACGTGTTTGTTGGCTGGATCGGCCGCCGCCCACCCGAGCCTGATGCTCACGGCATCGCTTACCTCTCAACCGATCGGACACTACGAACTTTGCAAACGCCTGCCGAAAGAGTGCGCAATTCGATCGACGGAACAGACTCCGTTGAAACTGACGAAACAGCTTCTGCGGCGACTCGAAACGCTTACCATCTCGGTCAACCAAGCCGTGACGCCCATGAGCGACTTCGATGCATACGGCAAGGATGAATATTGGGCGTTTCCGGACAAGCGCGGGGACTGCGAAGACTATGTACTTCTCAAACGCCGTGTCCTGATGCAGGAAGGGATATCTCCATCGAACCTCCTGATCACCGTGTTGAGAAAACCCGATGGGGAGGGGCACGCCGTCCTCACGGTGAGAACCAATCAGGGCGATTTCGTTCTTGACAACCTGAGTAACGCCGTCACGCCTTGGGACGAAACCGGCTATATATACCTGAAACGACAGGCGACCGATCACACGGGACGTTGGGTTACCATCCTCGAGGGTGGACAGGAGCCGCTGGTCGGATCGGTTCAGTAACCTGACCGACGCCGCGGGGTGAATATCGCGCTCACGCCTGCGGTAAAAAGCATCGCGGCGATCAGGGCAAGAACCGGCCCATTTCCGAACCTGCCGTATACCGTCGGCCGGCCCACTGGTCGCGGAAGCGTCGCGTCGATCACACCCGCAGTGCCCAAAGGCAGCGAGTCCACAATGCGTCCATAGGCGTCTACGACCGCACTTATTCCAGTGTTCGCCACCCGCACGACAGGGAGCCCGAGCTCGATCGCCCTGACGCGTGCGGCAAGGAAGTGCTGATAGGGTCCCGAGGATGGTCCAAACCACGCGTCGTTGGTGGCATTCAGGATCCATTGTGCGCGGCTGTCCCCTTTGGATCCGGGGAAGATGGCTTCATAGCAGATCAAAGGCACCGCTGCAGGAAGCCCCGGAATGTCGAGGAGTTGCGGACCTTCACCCGGAACGAAATCGATTGAGCCGACCGTCAGTTTCTTGATCGGCAGGAGTGCCTTCATGGGCATGAACTCACCAAATGGGACCAGCCTTATCTTGTCATAAGCATCCGTAAGCCTTCCTTCCCAGTCGAACACCAGTAGAGTGTTGAGCAGGGCCGGTTCTTGGTCCGGCCGTCTTTGCGCCGGTCTGACGGCGCCAACAGCAAGCGCGCCTGATGGAGGAATAGCTGCGGTCAACCTGTCGACCAGTTCCTGACTGCCGTCGAATAGGAACGGAAGGGCAGTTTCCGGCCAAAATATATGCGTCGGAACTGGAGGTCCTGGGACAGCACTCATCCGCATGTAGCGAGCCAGGATTTCGCTGGCCTCATCCGGATCCCATTTCGCTTCTTGGGAGATGTTTGCCTGGACAAGTCGCAGTTGCACGGCGGGAACGACATCGCTTGCCGCCCCCGCCAGCCGCAGTGCGCCAAGTCCCCACAGCGAGGTTGCTACGAGGAAGACCGTCGCCAGGGCGAAAAAGGCAGAATGCAGAGGTTTGGAATTTCTCTTAGCGAAGAGCAATGGAAGCGAGGACAGGCTCAGGGCAATCAGGCTGAGCCCATAGATGCCAAGCAGCGAGGCGAGCTGCAGCGTCTCGTCCGAGACGCCCCACACATACCCGACGAGGTTCCACGGAAAACCCGAAAGGACTGTCCCGCGGGCCATCTCGGCGAGGGTCCACAACGGTGCAAAAGCGACAATGGGGGCTGGACCTGCCGCACCAAAGGCGCGCGTGGCTGCTGCCGCAGCGGCGGGGAAGACCGCCAGAAAGGCGCACAGACCAACGACAGCCGGCCAAGCCAAAGCGCCGAGCGTCTCGGCCTCTACCTTGAAACTCTCGGTGATCCAATTGAGGCCGAGCAGGAAATGTCCAAGCCCGAATGCCCAACCGAAGAGAAAGCCCGATCGCCAGGACCCGGCGCTCCGAAGCAAGATCACGAAACCTACGAAACCGACGAACGTCAATGGTAAAATGAAATATGGCGCGAAGGCGAGCGCCGTTAGACTTCCCAGGCCGGCTGCCAATGCGACGCAAACAACGTAGCTTCGTAAGCGACCGGATGGAGGCGCCACCCCTGCATCGCAGGGCTTCAAGATTCTGGGACGCGGAGCGGGCTGACCTGCCGAAACGTCCGCCGGCATTTAGCCGATTGTCCCAAGGCCAGGAAAGCGCTCCAGCAGCCAGAAAGCGATGAGCTGCAAGCGACCGGTCATCATCAGAACGCCCATCACGATCATGATGCCGCCGGCAACGACGTTGAGGATGTGGCCCGCATAGCGGAGGCGCTTCAGGGAACCGGCGAAATGTCCGAACGTCAAAGCCACCACCAGGAATGGTACACCGAGTCCGAGTCCGTAGGCTGCAAGCAGAATGGCGCCGCTTCCAGCCGACAGGGCCGATACTGTAAGGATCGATCCAAGCACAGGTCCGATGCATGGCGTCCAGCCGAAGGCAAAGGCGAGACCAAGGAGATAGGCTCCGGTGGGACCCGACACCGAAGTCGGCCCCATCGTCCGGAATTCCTGCATGAGGAACGGTAAGCGCACTAAGCCCGTCATTATAAGGCCGAAGGACGCAACCAGCAGCCCGCCGACGAGGTTCGCTTCGAAACTGTACCTCAGGAGGATCCCGCCAAGCGCCTGTGCGCCGAGGCCCAGCATCACGAAAACAGTTGTGAAGCCGAGAACGAAGAACAATGCCGGCCATGCAACGCGCATACGGTCAATCATGCGTGTCGAAGCCGGGTCAATTCCGCTCGAGACGAAGGAAAGATATCCAGGCACCAACGGGAGCACGCAAGGTGATACGAACGAAATGGCGCCCGCTAAAACAGCGGTCGCCAGTCCAACTGCCGACACTTCAATCAGCATCACTTCTCCCGCCAACACTCTGATGGCAGATCGCCTTCAACAGCACAGCCCTATTTGATGCCGCGCCAACCGAGCAAGCGCATCGCATTCGCCGTCACGAGCACAGTAGCCCCGGTATCGGCAAGGATTGCTGGCCAAAGTCCGGTGATGCCGACAACTGTGGTCACCAGGAAAACAGCCTTTAGCCCAAGCGAGATGGTGATGTTCTGGAAGATGTTGCTCATTGTGGCGCGCGACAATGCGACCATGTTGGCCACGTCCATCACCCGCCCGTGGAGAACGGCCGCGTCGGCAGTCTCGAGGGCAACGTCAGTGCCGCCCCCCATGGCGATGCCGACGTCTGCGGCTGCAAGGGCAGGCGCGTCGTTGATGCCATCACCGACTTTTGCGACGATCTCGCCAGCCTTCTGCATCTCGCCGACGATCCGCTGCTTGTCCTGAGGCATCAGCTCTGCGCGCGGCTCTATTCCGAGCGACGCCGCGATGGCTGCGGCTGTCCTTTTGTTGTCGCCAGTAAGCATCACAGCAGAAATGCCGAGTTCTTTGAGCGCTGCAATGCCCGCCGCTGCGTCAGCGCGGGGCTCGTCCCGCATTGCTAGAAGCCCTGCAACCTGCTCGTTGACGAGGAGCACCGAAACGGTCTTTCCCTGATCGTTGAGGCTGGTGATCCGCTCGCGAAGCTCCTGAGAGAGCTGAACCCGCTTCTCAGCGGCCTGCGGCGAGCCAAGAAAGAGCGAAGCGCCGTTTACCGTACCGACGACTCCTTCTCCGCCAATTGCCTTCCCATCAGTCGCCGATGTCGGCTCATACCCGTTCTCCCGTGCCTTCGCCAGGATGGCGACGGCGAGTGGGTGGCTCGAGCCGATTTCGAGGTTGGCCGCCAGCTCCACTGTTTCTTTTTCTGAACGGGACGCACCAACCACGTCCGTGACTTTTGGTTTTCCTTCGGTGAGAGTGCCTGTCTTGTCGAAAGCCACCTTCGTCACTTTTCGAAAGGATTCCAAAACCGCGCCGCCCTTCATGAGCAGGCCCCTACGCGCGCCTGCCGACAGGCTGGCAGCGATCGCAGCGGGTGTGGAGATGACGAGTGCACATGGGCAGCCGATAAGGAGGACCGCCAAACCTTTGTAGATCCATTCCGACCAGTCGCCCCCGAAAGCCAACGGCGGAACAACTGCGATAAGCGCGGCCACGACCATCACGCCAGGCGTGTAGTAAGTCGAGAACCGGTCGATGAAGCGCTCGGTCGGCGCCTTGGATTCCTGCGCCTGCTCCACCAGGTCAATAATTCGTGAGATCGTGTTGTCTGCCGCTGCTGCCGTAACCTTGACGCGAATGGCGGCGTCCTGGTTGATGGTGCCCGCAAACACCTGATCCTCGGGGCCCTTCGTCTTGGGGACGGACTCGCCCGTTACCGGGGATTCATCGATGGACGTGTCCCCTAAGAGGATGATGCCATCCGCCGGTACGCGGTCGCCGGGCCGCACCAGAATCGTCGATCCAATGGCGAGGCTTTCGGCAGGTACCTCGGTCGTCTTGCCGCCGTCCTCGACAAGAGCTGTTTTCGGCACAAGCGTCGCCAGAGCCTTGATGCTGGCACGCGCGCGGCCTGCAGCGACCCCCTCCAGCAACTCGCCGACCAGGAACAGGAAAACCACGGCAGCCGCTTCCTCGCTGGCGTCGATGACGACAGCGCCAACCGCCGCGATTGTCATCAGCGTTTCTATGGTGAAGGGGGATCCGTTGAGTGCGGCCATCACCGCGCGTCGCGCAATCGGTATGAGGCCGACAGCCATCGCCGCGATAAATGCCCATGTCTCGTAAGCCGGCAGAAGCTTGCCGACAACAAATGCAGCCACCAAAGCAAGGCCGCAAACAATCGTCAGCTTTGCCTTTGTCGACTTCCACCACGGTCCTTCCTCATTGCCATGGTCGTGACCGTGAAGCCCGGCAACGCCTTTTTCGTCCTTATGATCATGCCCCTCGTGGGAGGCGTCTCCCCCAGCAGTGTTGCTTTTCGTCGCCGGAGCAGGAAAAACTTTGTACCCAAGGCTTTCGACGCGCTTCTTGATCTCGGACACGTTGACGTCCGCTCCATGGCTGACGGTCATTGTCCCGGCAGTCACCGAAACCGAAACCTCTTCTATCCCCTCGATCCGCCTTACCGCCGTGTCAATCTTCTGCGCACAACTCGCGCAATCCATGCCCTCGACACGGTACCGGCTTTGCGAAAGCTGTGATCCGGGGCTGTGTTCGGTTTCATCGCGCATGTCATCGCCGTGGTCATGTCCAGGGTGATCATGGTCGGCATGGTCGCGAGCGGAATGGCCGTCACCGGCATGTTCGTGATGGTGTCCACCGTGGTGATGATCGTGCCCTGTATGGTCTTGGGCAACAGTGTCGATCTGCCCCGCCGACCTTGCCATTGAGGATTTTGCAGCGGCAGGGCTCACCGTGTAACCTAAGCTTTCGATGCGCTTCGACAAACTTGCCATGTCGGCAACGGGTCGATGCGTCACGGTCATCGTTCCGGCGGTCACGGACACGGAAACGTCCTCAACGCCGTCGACGCGCCTGGCAGCCGTGTCAATCTTTTTTGCGCAACTGGCGCAATCCATCCCCTCAACCCGGAAACGGCTCTGCAACAATGACGTGCTCATAAAAGGTGCCTTTCGTCCAAATCAACGGCGCAACATAATTCCTCTAGCAGCTAGAGGGGCAAGGGACTTTTTTGTAGGGCCTGCGTGGCTTTCCGTCGCGCGGCGAGATGGCCGTTTGAGTTAACGATTCATCAAGGTTAACGTTTCACTTTCCTGTCAGAACGAAACTTATTCTGGAGAGAGGAAAGTGAGGGGGATGGGCCGAAGCCTGCCGGCGCTATCGACTCGTCCGCGACGTTTTTCCATCGCTTCGCTGTTCCTGGCGTTGTGGGGTGTCGTCGGGGCAGCGTCGCCGACCGCAATGCAAGGTATAGCTTGCGCCGTATCAGATAAGGCTGATAGCCCGCGGTGGGCGACCTTCCTGACAAAGCCTTCAAATTGCGGACATGCCGCCGAGATCGCCTTGCCCAAATCGGAGAAAGCGCTTGCCGATGGGAGTCTATCTCTGTCGTCCTTTGACAATGTGGGGCTTCGCGATGGCTTTCCGGAAACGCGACGCGGCAGTGATGAGGAACGAGTTGTCCGCAAGGACAAAGGTGTTCGAGTTCTCACCGTCGCAAACCGAGGGTCGAATGAGACATTCAAGGCTGGCTCCATTCCTAGCGTGCAGATGGCTTCGCTGCGGCTATCGTCCGACCGCGGAGGTTTATTCATTACCCCCGAACTATGGAATGACGAATCTCAGGTCGCGGCATCATTTCATAGCAAGAAAGATGATCGATTGGCGGGTGTACCCTCGGCTCTTGCCGACCTTGTGACCAATGACGGGGCTGATGTCCTTGCTACTGCTTACGCGCCGACAGATCCCTATCATCCACCAGCATCGCCGTTCGACAGCCTTCTCCAAGGTGATGGAGGCCCAGGGCGATTTGTGCCGCCGATAGCAAATGGCGACCATGACTGGATGAAAACCCCGCTGCCTGCGGCAGCCTTTTCCAACGAAGAGCAGAAGTGCCTGGCAACAGCGATCTATTTTGAGGCTCGCGGCGAGAGCATCAGGGGGCAGGCCGCTATTGCGCAGGTTATCTTGAATAGGGTCAGAAACCCAGCGTATCCTGACTCCATCTGCGATGTGGTCTACCAGAATGATAAGTGGTTCAATCGGTGCCAGTTTTCTTTTGCGTGCGATGGAATACCGGATCTGTTTGCCGATCGCCGAGCCTACCGTCTCGCGCGCGATATCTCGATGGCCGTCACCGGAGGCAAAATTTTTCTTCCTGAGGTCGCTTCGTCAACGCATTACTATGCAAATTACGTGAACCCAAGTTGGGCACAGACCATGGAAAAGATGACTGAGATCGGCTCTCACCTGTTCTTCCGCACTTATGGCGGAGGCTGGAGTTGAAGTACCACCTCCCCAAAACTCAGGGCCGCCCAGCCAATTCGAAAGATAGCCGCGGTTCAATGGCCCGCCGAGCGTTCGCTCTTCCAATATTCATCTTGGCGCTGATAGTTGCGTTTTCAGCCGCCGTCCGACTCGCGAATGCAGCAGAGGCCGACGCAATCGACCGCAAGGCGATCGAAAACATTGTGCGTGAGTACCTCCTCGCCAATCCCGAAGTTATCCAGGACGCGCTTGCTGAACTTGAGAAACGCGCGGAAAAGGAACGGGCCGATGCTAGGGCGATGGTTCTTCAGACGGCCGAGGATGAGCTGCTTCGATCTCCAGCCGATGTTGTGCTGGGCAATCCAGACGGCAGTGTTACGCTCGTTGAGTTTTTTGATTTCAATTGCGGCTACTGCAAACGTGCGCTTCCTGATGTACAGAAACTCGTTGCCGCTGATCCTGGCCTCCGTGTCGTCCTCAAGGATTTTCCGATTCTGGGTCCTGGCTCGGTCGAGGCCGCGAAAGTTGCCCTTGCCTTGAACGCGCAGTCGGACCAGTCGCAGCGCGCTGAGTTCCACACGCGCTTGCTCGAAACGCAAGGTCAAATCAATGGCAGCAGGGCGATGAAGATCGCTCAGGACATGGGCTTCGACATCGACAAGCTCGAAATGGGTGTGAAGGATCCATTGGTTCAGGCGGCAATCGACAGGAATATTGCCCTCGCCCAGAAACTGGGACTGACCGGAACACCATCCTTCATCATCGGGAGCAACATTATCGAAGGCGCGGTAGGTGTTTCCGCGTTGCAAGACGCAATCAAGACGGCGCGCGACTGCGATGGAGCGGTCTCGTGCTGAGGGCGCTTCAGGGATGGAACGGCGGCTCAAATGATCGATAGAAAGTCTGGCCAGTCCATGATCGCAGCAGCTGCGATCATGGCAGGCTTCGGTCTCGCTTTCTATTTCATGCCCCGCATGATGATAGCAATCGGAGAAATCTCGACCATCGCCGCCGCGCTGTTCGCGGCGGCATTGGTAGGAGCTTTCTTTGGTGTTTTTTGGCTACGCGCTCGCTTCCAGCGCCGATAATCCCTGACCTGAGACCCTAGTCTGCTCTGGCTTAAGGAAGAGTCCTGGGTTTTCGTTTCTGGCTCAATGCGGCCTGTTTTCCAATGGAGATTTCATTGCGAACTCGGCCGGTGGCATGTTGCCCAGCGCCGAGTGCGGTCAGGGCGTCGAGAAAAACGGGTCGTTTTAAGGCTTCATCTGTAATGCCATTTGACGCCGGTCTTGGCATCACCGCAGGCCTCGCATGGAAGTCAGTTCCGTGCCGTCGTTGAGAGGACAGTGCGCCGTCGGCTGCTAACGGTGAGATCCAGCTCGCGCACGACGCGCCTGCCCGACATCGAGGTGTCAGCGATGACGCCAGGCACTCCCCGCCTGGCCTGTAGTCATCTAGTCATCGACGACGGACAGCACCCCTGATCGCGCACAAGCATGGGCCTTCGTGTGCCCAGCACCCGCTTACCACTGCCTCAACGGCCCACCTGCCGCTTCTCGTCGCGGTCGAGGCGTCGCACTCTTTTGGCCCTAATCACGATGCCTAACTGCCTAACGGTCCAGCCTGACATGAATCCTGGGATAGTCGGTCACTGTTTTCGGCCGTCACGACCTTCATCACCTCGCGCAACGGAGTCCCGATGATCTGTTCTCCCCATGATGATCGCATCGTCCGCTTCAGACGAAGTCCACCCAAATCTGGAGGAAGTTCAGAGTCTCAGTTCAAGAGACAGCGAGTCTACGCTCCGTATCCACCTGCGTCAAAACCGCACCATTGCACCGGACTGGAATGCACGCCATTTTCCTCCAGTGACTGGAGAAAAGAGCATGATGACAATAGGAGATCTGTCTCGGAAGACAGGCGTTAAAATTCCCACCATCCGCTACTATGAAGAGATGGGACTTGTAGCAGCAGCCGAGCGCTCCGAAGGCAATCAGCGGCGTTATGGTGGCGGCGAGCGAGATCGCCTCGCATTTATCAAACACGCGCGGGAACTGGGATTTACGATCGAGGCAATTCGCGAGCTTCTCGACCTTAGTGCGTGTCCCGAGCGGCCATGCGAACAAGCTGATCGCATAGCAGCCGAACAGCTGCGCGCTGTCCGCGACAAGCTGGCTAAATTGAAGCGTTTGGAACAGGAGCTGAAGCGGATTGCAGGACACTGCCACGGTGACCAGATCAGGGACTGTTACGTCATTCAGGCTCTGGCCAATCACGACCTCTGCGAGCACGACCACTGAGTTCGGAACTAAGCGACGAACTCGATGATCCGCCTCGTGCGCGACGTCGAACCTGTCGGCAAGGACACCTAAAGCCCTATGCCAGCGCATTCGCGTTCCATCGGCGGACAAGGGAGCCAAGGGCCTTTACCTGCCCCGCGCGTGGTGGCGGTTGACGTTGCGCGCGGACTGGCGATCGGAGGCGTAGTCCTATTCCACATCGTGTGGGATCTGGAGTTTACGGGCATCATCAAGGGTGTCGCACAACATCCGGTCTGGTTGCTCTTCGGACGAAGCCTCGCAGGAACATTCATGTTTCTCGTGGGGGTCAGTTTGGTGTTAGCTCACCATGACACCATTCAGACATCCGCATTCATTCGCCGCCTTCTGACGATTGCCCTCTGCGCGGGGGCCATTTCCGCCGCCACCTGGTTCGCTTTCCCCGAAACCTTCATCTATTTCGGGATTCTTCACGCAATCGCAGCGGCTACGCTTCTCGGCCTACTGTTCCTGCGCGCCGGCGTGCTAGTCTGTCTGGCTGCGGCAGTGATAGTGTTGATCCTGCCTGTCTTCGTGGACCTGGCGGCATTCAACACGCGCTGGCTGGCTTGGACCGGATTTGCAGAGCGCCCTCCTCCAAGCAATGATTTCGTTCCTATTTTCCCATGGATCGGCGTCACGCTTCTTGGCATAGCAAGTGCCAAGCTGTTCTTACTCGGCCGGGGTCAAAGTTCTGTCGCCGACGCCCCGGTTCAGGGTTGGCTTGTCAGGCTGTTGGTCTGGATGGGACATTGGAGCTTGCTGATCTACCTCGTACACCAGCCGATCCTCCTTAGTATCATCGTTCCGTTGTCCTGGGTGGCCTCCGCCCAAGGCTGACAAATGAACTTGCTGGTGCAATCTGCAAGCTTGATCCTGAACTGCTCATGCATGGCGAGCCGGGCACCCATCTCTTCTGACCCTAACCACGGCGGGTAGATCGACGCCGAAGGCATCGAACACCATGTCAGCGCCAAGACCCTGAAGCGGTAGAGGTCTCATTCTCGGCATCCTCGCCAAACGCATTAGTGGTAGGAGATGCTCGAGCTGGAGTCTTCCTCGTTGCCAACTTCGCCACCAATGACCGGCATGTCACTTGACCACGCGCGCCTTCATGCGGCGACGCGTCCCTGTTGTTCCTGCAATGGATAATATCGCCATCCTTTGGGGGCTATTCGCTGTTGCGTTCCTCGCCGCAACGATTCTGCCCGCTCAGTCGGAAACCGTGCTCGTGGGGCTGCTTGTAGCCGATCGGTACTCACCCGTGCTGCTGGTCGTGGTAGCGAGCCTCGGCAATGTGCTCGGCGCAGCAGTCAATTGGGGGCTCGGTCGCGGGGTCGGACGCTTTCGTGACAAGCGCTGGTTTCCGGTAAGCCCGAGAGCTCTCGACCGTGCAATCGGGTGGTACCGCCGCTGGGGCCGCTGGAGCCTGCTTCTGAGCTGGGCGCCGATCGGCGGCGACGCGTTGACGGTGGCGGCCGGCGTTCTTCGCGAACCGCTATGGAGCTTCCTGGTGCTCGTTGCGATTGCCAAGACGGGTCGATACATCGTGCTAGTGTTAGCGACCTTAGGGCTGAACGGGTCGTAATCGCTCAGTGTTCCGTCTTACAACTCGTGGTTCGCCAGGGACTGGATCAACTAACAATCCTTAACTTGGTCGCCATGGCAGCGTGTCGCGATGCGGCTTAGCTCCTGTTCGAGCGGCCGAAGCTTTGCGATCCTGGCGAGCGGCGATGGCATCCGCATCGGCGCATGGAAGTTCGGGATGGGCGCTCAGCTCGGCGGCTGCCATCAGACCCATCTGTTCATAGTCTCGGATGGCTGGAACCTTCACACCCGTCCGACGCGACAACTCTCCAATTGTACGCATGACTACCTCCAGTCGCTATAGACATTGGCAGAGCATAGCTCATTGCAATCGTGCCGATTTGCCGCATTCTCGATTGGGCGCCATTCATCGATCAGCCCAAATTCTGGCAAAGGCTGATTCTCTCGATGAAATTGGGAGAGAGATACGATGAATTGGGCATTCTGCAGCGTGATTTCGGGTCTGGTCGTCCCTCTCGTTCTCTCAGGTGCGGCGCAGGCCTCAGACGGACCTATCGATCATATTAATCCGCCCGCGGAGCTGATCGTAGAGCACGCCGAACTCTCAATGGCCGGTTCGGATGGTGACAAGGTGGAAGGTTATGTGACCATCTGGAATGGGACAGCCGTTCAAGCGAGCCTGGCTTCGATTGAGAGTGAGGCGTTCGGCACCGTCGTGATCCTTCAAACGGATTTTCGTACAGGCGAAACCAGCGTCGCCCCTGGGATCGTGCAGATCCCCGGACATGCTGAGCTGTCGATGCGGCGCGGCGGCATTCGCCTTGCTCTGAAGAAGCCGATCACCCCATTCGACATGTTGGATGAAGCTCGCCTCAAACTGGTGTTCGACGACGGGAAAGAGCTGGAAGTGACCGCCACAATCATTCGCGATGGGGAAGTCCCCACTGTTCATCGCCATGGCGAAGGCGATCGAAGCGTCAACTAGATCGGTCAAATTCACAACCCGCATTGCGGTTGCCCGTCCGTATCGCGGCCATTCTTTGGCTTCGAACTGAACAGGCTGAACCGCGGCCGTAACTGCATGGTGAATGATCGATTGAAATATTCCAGCAACTTCTATGATACTTTGACTATAATCTAACCTGTTGATTTTTCTGCATTTTGACCTGTCCCCCCTATGCTCTCCTTATTGTGATTTCGGGGAGAGTGCAGAAATGATCCGCTTTTTGATCGTCGCGGTTGCGCTGGGGGTTTCTTGCGTCGCAGCGTCGGCAAACGCCCTTCATTTTAATCCCACACAACCGGCCCTCGTCCGGAACATGCAAACATTCGGCGCCACCACCATGCCGGTCGGCTACTATGAGTACTGCCGACGCTACGCAAATCTCTGCGACCGCGATCCGGACGGAGCAAGCGTCCAGCTTACAAAGCCTCGCTGGCGAGAGATCGTATCCGTCAACGCAGAGGTGAACGCGGCGGTCGCACCTTTGACGGACATGGAAATCTACGGTGTCGAGGAACGCTGGGAATATCCGACGGCAGCGGGGGACTGCGAAGACTACGCCCTTTTGAAACGAAAACGCCTGAACGAAATGGGCTATCCTCTCGGAGCGCTGCTGATGACGGTCGCCCGCGACTCCAAGGGCGGCGGACACGCGGTTCTAACCGTCGTTACCGACCTGGGAGATTTCATACTCGACAATATAGAGCAGAAGGTTCTCTTGTGGCGGGATACCGAGATTTACTATCTGAAACGTCAATCCCAGCGCGACCTGAATCGCTGGGTGAGCCTCGTCAATGAAGACGATCTCATGGCGTCTTCAGGAAGAAGCCAAGCTCCCTCCACAGCCGCTGCGAGTGTCAATAGATAGACCGCAGTCCCACCATAAAGCATCTCCATGGTGTTATGCCCCAGCCCGATGCAAGCGAGCCAGAATATGGTGGCGAGCAGAACATAGGCCATTGACCCGACTGTCATGAAGGTTCCTAGGCGCGAAAACATCGAGAATAGACCGGTTTCTGAGTTCACTACCCGTCCAGCTTTCCACTGTCGGTGATGACAAGCCACTCAAGCCTCGGTGATCACTCCGAGGTCTGGCCTTGGGTTGGTGCGGGCGGTCCATCCTCGCTTTGGATATGGGCAAAGCTGACCACGAACACCGCCACGACGAAAACAGCCAGCGACAAGGCGATCACAACATTCCATCGCGCCCTTTTGCGCATGAGGATTCGTGTGTCTTCGACGCTAATCCGATCTAATGCATGGGGCATGGTTTGGCTTGAAACCCTCAATCATGATGCAAAGTCCGGCATGTAGCCCATCCTTGTGGCGATAAGGAGAGTTGATTGCTGCGGTTCTTTGCCGCTCGCCGAACAGTTTGGCGGCAACCTCATCTTAACTATGATAAGTCGAAACTGAGAAAACTTGGCTGGCGGGCTGGAAGCTGCGCAACAGAATGCACTGGATTGAGAAGAATGCTGCAAGCGATCAGGATGGTCGGGATCTGTGTGCTCGTACTCGTGCTGAGCGCATGTGTCTCGACTGTGCTGGACGTTGACGGCAAGGCGACACAGCCCATCCCGGCGGCGCTTGTTTCCGAGATGTCTCGGAAATCCATGTCCCCGTCCGCGCCGATTCTCATCCGGATCTTCAAGCAGGAAAGTGAGTTGGAGATCTGGAAGCGCGATCGCACAGGCCAGTTCGCCCTTCTGAAAACCTATCCGATGTGCCGCTGGTCCGGAAAGCTGGGGCCGAAGACCAGAAATGGAGACCGTCAGGCGCCGGAAGGCTTCTATCATGTCAACGCCGGCATGCTGAATCCGAATTCCCAGTATTATCTGTCGTTCAACCTGGGCTATCCAAACCGGCTCGAGGCGGCGCTCGGCTACTCGGGCGAGGCGCTCATGGTCCATGGCGCCTGCTCGTCTTCAGGGTGCTACGCGCTGACCGACGAAGGGGTTTCCGAAATCTATGCGGTTGCAAGGGAGGCGCTGAGAGGCGGCCAGAGCGCGTTCCAGGTCCAGGCTTTCCCGTTTCGCATGACGCCGCAGAACTTGGCCAAGAACCGCAACGACCCAAACTTCTCCTTCTGGGCGGACCTGAAGCGCGGATACGACATTTTCGAAGTTGGTCGACGGCAACCGAAGGTATTCTACTGTGGCCGCCGCTACGTTTTCGACGCCGAGTTCGAGGAAGGCGAGCCTCGCGACCCGCTTGCGGCATGCCCTCCGGTTGCGAATTCGCCAGAGATGGCGTTTGCAGAAAGGACGCAGGCCGATCTCGCGGCTGCGGAGCGCCTGCTCATCAGCGGCTCGACGGTCTCCGCCCATGCGTACAGTGACGGCGGCATGCATCCCACGTTCCGAAAACTCCTGGAGCGAAATGGGGACAAAGCGCTGGCCAAGCGCACGTCGCTGACATCGGTACCGATAAGCCGCCCGGAAGCGGCGCTGGCCGATCCACATTCGCCGCAGGAATGAGGCGAATGCTCAGAACCGTCCTCGCCCTCCTCATGGCCTTTGTGATCGCTCTGCATATGGCCGCGCCGACGTCTGCCGCCGGAGAGACTGACCAGATGATCTCGGTTCTCGATGACATGACCGACAGCGGCGGGGGCCTCGATCGACCGGACGGAGGCGACGACTCCTCTCAGCCGCCGGCTCACGCCACGACGAAGTGCCACGATCAGTGTCATGGGTTCACTATCTGGCTTTCGCAGAACTTCCTGCAAAAGAGCCCGCTGCCGATCGAGAACCGCGCGAACGATTTCCCGCCGACATCAATCGCCATCGTCGTCCCACCGCCCAGACCGGCCGGATAGGCGAACGCGGCGGCAAAGGATCCTGTACCTTGAGGATGATACTCGAGCGAACTCAGCATCCATCCCACAGTCGTAGCTCGCCTTGCACATTCGCTTCCATCCGAAGCGATGAACCCCTACCCTATTGCGAGCGAAGCTTTGACACAGACATCACGCGAGAAAAGTCCGTCCCGGCGGCAGTTCCTGGCCCTTGCTGCGGCATCGGCAGGCGCTTTGGTCCTACCGGCCTGTACCACCGTAAACTCACCGACTGTCAGGTCGGCTGAATCCGAACCGGCCGCCGATACCTCATATCTTTCCATGTATCGGGCGATGCCCGAGGAGGATTTTCCAATACCGGCAGTCGATCTGACCAAGGTCGACAAGCGCTTCTACCGCCAGCTCGTCGACGACCCAACGGGCGAACGTCCGGGCACCGTCGTCGTCGATACGAGAGCGTATTTTCTCTATCTCGTTCGCCCCAATGGCAAGGCGATGCGATATGGCGTCGGTCTCGGACGCCAAGGGTTCACCTGGTCGGGTGAGGGCGTCATCCAGTGGAAGCAGCGGTGGCCGAAATGGACGCCCCCCGCCGAAATGATCGCGCGCCAGCCTGAACTCGAAAAATACAGCGCGGAAAATGGCGGCCAGCCGCCGGGGCTCGAAAACCCGCTCGGCGCCAGGGCGCTCTACATTTTCCAGAATGGCGAGGACACGCTCTATCGCCTGCATGGGACACCTGAATTCTGGACCATAGGCAAGGCGGTCTCCAGCGGCTGCGTCCGCCTCATGAACCAGGACATCATCGACCTCTACGGTCGTGTCGCGACGCCGACGCCGATCATCGTGCGCAGCGGGACGGGAATGGTCGGATGACCCATGCCCGCGAACGCGCTTGCCTCTCTAGGGGCTAGAGCTTGCAGAATTCGAGCCTAAACAAGGAATCCGGAAATGAAACGTCGTAACGTCATAGTCGGCCTGTCAGCCTTTGCAGGAGCCGTCGCCTTTCCCGCCCTGCTGGCGGCGCAACCAACCCCCGACCAACTGCTTGCGGCGGGCGCCCTGCCCGAGAAGAGCTTCGGAGCTGAGGACGCTCCCGTGACCGTGATCGAATATGCCTCACTCACCTGCCCTCACTGCCGGACCTTTCACGTCAATGTGTGGCCGGAGTTCAAGAAGAAATACGTCGATACCGGCCAGGTTCGTTTCATCATGCGGGAATTCCCGTTCGACCCCAGAGCATCTGCCGGTTTCATGCTGGCCAGGTGCTCGGGCGACGATAAGTGGTACGCCACCATCGACCTGCTTTATCGGTCCCAGGACAATTGGGCGCGCGTTTCGGACGGAACGGCCGCGCTGAAGTCCCTGATGGGCATGACCGGAATGGACACGGCTCGCTTCGAGAGTTGCCTGCAGGATCAGGCGCTTCTCGAACAGGTCGCGGCAGTTGCGGAAGCCGGAAAGTCCTTCGGCGTGGATTCGACGCCGACGTTCTTCGTCAACGGCGAAATGCGAAAGGGCGCGCTCAGCCTCGAACAGTTCAGCGAGATCATCGATCCGTTGGTCGCTGAAGGCAAACAATAAGGGAGGCTGCCATGGGCGCACACAACTTCAAAACCAAACTCACCGTCCGGCTGCTGGCTCTTGCGACCGTAGCATCCACGATTTTAACGCTCGCACCGTTGGCCTACAGTCAGGACAGCGAGGTCCTTGCCCGTGTCAACGGCAACGCGATCACGGCAGCAGACCTTGCCCTCGCCGAACAGATGTATGCGCAGCAACTGGGCCAGATGCCCGAGGATGCAAAGCGCTCTGTTCTCGTCGATGCCCTGATCGAACTGCGGATCATCTCCGATGCCGCCCGAGCAGCGGGCGCCACGGACCAGGATGCATACAAACGGCAAATGGCGTTCTTCGAGGCACAGACGTTGCGTTCGGTCTTCCTCGAACAGCGGGTCGCCTCTGCGGTGACCGACGCAGCGGTAAGAGCTGCTTATGACGAGCAGGTGGGCAAGATCCCGGTCGTCCGGGAGCGGCGACTTCGGCACATTCTTCTTCAAAACGAAAACGAGGCGAAGGACGTCATCGAGGCGCTCAAAACCGGTCAGCCGTTCGCGGAACTGGCTAAAGAGCGTTCGGCCGACGACGTCTCGAAAGCCAACGGAGGCGACCTGGGTTTCGTAGCGGAGGGACAGACCCTGCCGGAGGTCGACGCGGCAGCCGGCGCGCTAAAACCGGGCAAATTTACCCAGGAACCTGTCGCCAGCGCCTTCGGCTTCCATGTCGTCATGCTTGAGGACGAGCGCAACAGACCGGCTCCTCCCTTCGAGACCATCGCACCTCAAATTCGGCAAGCTTTGGAAGCTGCCGAGGAGCAGAGGATCATCTCGGAAATTCGCACTGGCGCAGAAATCGAAAAGCTCGTCCCTGATGTGTCGCCGCCCCAGACGGAGGACGGGCATGATCACTAGGCGGCTCAAACTTCGCGGCACCAGCGAGGTGTCGCCATGATCGATCGCAGGTCTTTCGGTCTGGGGATGCTGACACTCCTGTCATCTTCCCGGTTCTCTGTCGCGGCAAAAGCCCAGAAGCCGTTCGAGCTGGATGCGCGTTTCCTGCCGCAAATCGTCGGCGTGGCCTATGACCAGCCGTCCGGCACGATCGTCGTCACACCGCACGACCGCTTTCTCTACCTTATGGAGGGTCAGGGTCTGGCGAGACGTTACGGCATAGGCGTCGGGCGAGCCGGCTTGGCCTTTTCCGGCTCCGCGGTAGTCGGACGTAAGGCCAAATGGCCGAGTTGGCGCCCAACCGACAACATGATCCGGCGCGATCCCAAAAAATATGCCAGATACGCGAAAGGGGTGCCCGGCGGACCAGGCAATCCTCTCGGGTCGCGAGCACTTTATCTCTATCGCGAGGGGCGCGACACTCTTTACCGGATCCACGGCACCACTGAGCCCTGGACGATCGGAAAGGCCGTTTCCAACGGCTGCATCCGTATGGTGAATGAGCATGTCGAGGATCTCTACGAACGTGTGCCCGTCGGAGCGCAGGTCGTGGTGGCGGGCTGATGCTACGGCCTGTTCTGGTCATCGGAGCTGGACAGGCAGGACTCGCTGCCGGTTATCACCTTCAGAAGGCCGGCGTGCCTTTTGTCATGGTCGATGCCGGACGCCGCATTGGGGACAACTGGCGCGTTCGATACGACTCGCTGACCCTGTTCACCCCGCGCCAGTTCAGCACGCTTCCGGGGCTCGAAATCATCGGCAATCGTGAACTCTATCCCGACCGCGACGAGTTTGCTGCTTATCTGGAAAGCTACGCTGGACGCTTCGGGCTGCCCGTCCGGCTTGGGCATGCCGTCGCCCGCGTGGTTCAGATTGATTGTGGCGCCTTTGAAGCCACCTTCCAGAATGGTGAGACGATTGAGGCCTGCGATGTGATCGTGGCGACCGGCGGGTTTCAGGTTCCAATCGTGCCCGACCTCATTGCACGGTTTGGAAACGAGGTGTTGCATCTCACCAGTGCGACCTACCGTAACTCCCGACAACTGCCGGACGGCCCCGTTCTGATCGTCGGAGACGGCGCGAGCGGTCGCGATATCGCCATCGAATGCCGGAAGCTGCAACCCGTTATTCTAGCGGCAGGCAAGCCACGCAAACTGTTCCCCGAAAGATTTCTCGGGAAATCGATCTGGTGGTGGCTGGACGTCACCGGAACGCTGAGAGCGCCGGCCGAGTCATGGATCGGCCGGCGGCTGAAACGTGCTGATGCGTTTCCGGACCGGGGCAACGGCAATGCCAGGCTGGAGAAACGGGGTGTGCGCATCGTGCCCCGGCTCGTGGATGCGTCCGGCAACGAGGCGCGCTTTGCAGATGGAAGTTCCGCGAACGTCCGCACCATCATCTGGGCGGTCGGCTATCGCGACGACAGCTCATGGCTTCACGTGCCTGGAGCGACTGATCAGAATGGAACGTTCCTCCATAGGGCAGGGGTCTCACCCGTGAAGGGGCTCTACTTTGTCGGACGGCCCTGGCAGCGCAACCGAGCTTCGGCTTTGATCATGGGTGCGGGACCGGATGCCGAGCAGATCGTCGCTCAACTACTGGGACACAAACAAGAACCGGCGGCAAGATAACGGAACGGAGCCCCCGATGGCGGTTGGGAATGAAAATTCAAAAGGACTGACAAAGTCTTTGGGCCTGGTCCGGTTGTCCCTTTATGGCGTGGGCACGATCATTGGGGCAGGCATCTATTCCGTGATCGCGCCTGCTGCGGGGGCTGCCGGCGATGGTATTTGGCTGAGCTTCCTGCTCGCGGCCGTCATCTCAGGCTTTTCAGGTCTCTCCTACGCAGAAATCGCCTCCGCGCTTCCGGGCGCCGGGGCCGAGCATAACTTTCTGCGCAAAACGTTTCCCGACGCCCCGGCCATAGCTTTCGCCGTAGGTGTCTTTATCGCGGTTCACGGTGCGGCGACCCTCGCTACGGTTGCTCTCACATTTGGGAACTATGCGCAGACTTTCCTGTCGGTCGCCCCGACGGCTATTGCTATCGGGTTGATGGCGGTAGCGACGGCGATCAACGTGTCAGGCATCGGCAAGGCATCCTTCGTCAGCGCCGCTCTGACCGTCTTTCAGGTCTGTTGCCTTGTCGGCTTCGCTGCGTTCGCGATTTCAATCGGCCCCCGTCCTATTACCGATGCCGTAACCTGGCCAGCGAACTTTGCTGGCGTTGTTCAGGGTACAGCGATCCTCTTCTTTATCTATTCCGGCTACGAGCACATGGCCTCCCTTTCAGAGGAGGCCCGGCGGCCGGAACGCGATTTATGGCGCGCCTTCATGATCGCTCTCGGGGTCACAACCGTCGTCTACTTGGCAGTTATCCTTGGTGTCCTAAGTCTCATTGAAGCCGAGCAACTGGCCGGTTCCCAGTTTCCCCTTGCCGATGCGGCGGCCAGACTTGGCGGCGCATTTGGCATCGTCATCATCGGCGCGGCATTGCTCGCGACGGCCAATGCCGTTCTAAGCGCATCACTGTCGGGAAGCCGGCTGCTCTTCGGCATGTCCCGCGCTGGCGATCTGCCGAAAATTCTTTCGTCGATAACGACCGAAGGTCGAAGCCCTTGGGTCGGCGCGCTGGCATTTCTTGCGGTAGCGATTGTCTTCGCAGCAGTTGGCGAAATAGGGTTCGTCGCGAGTCTGTCGTCGCTGGGTGTGACGCTGGTCTTTGCTGCGATCAACACTGCGGTTGTTGTGCTGAGATTCACACAGCCCGATCTCGAAAGGCCGTTCCGGCTGCCATCCATTGGCAAGTTGCCCGTAACGGCAGTGCTCGGCATCTTGAGCTCTCTTGTTCTCGCAGCTCAGTACGAATGGAAGGTCTACCTGGCTTTTTCCGCAGCATTCATCCTCGGAGCGTTGCCCTATCTCATCATTAGCTGCAATTCACCGCGGATGATGAGATAGCCAACTGCGCGGCTATCTACAGCCCAATTTCCGATTTGATCGGAACCGAGGAACTCACTTACGGATCTCCCAACCGTCCCATGATGACGTGATCTCCGACAATGAAGGAGAACGTGCCGGTGAGGCCGAACCGCTGCGCAAGTGAGATTCGAAGAGCTAACGTTCTGCATTGACCTGTCACTGCACGCCAGCTGCCGTTCAACAACTATGTGATAAGCGCCAAATTACAGAGATGGCAGGGGTGGCATCTCCCCTTCAGCCGTGCGCCAGATCCAAGCATCAAACTCCGGTCGGGAGGCAATAAGCTCGCCAAGAGCTCGCTCGTATGCGCCGTCGGCTGATGGCGGAACAATATATAAGCCAACTGGTTGCGGATGGGTCAGCAATGTGGCAGCCGCAGTCGGCATGTCTGCGGAGAGATTGTAACGTAACCCTTTCACACTTCGTTCTCGAACGTTGGCAATCGTATCAACCAGCTTCTTTTCATATACGGATTCATAGGGGATCCAGTTCTTGGACACGACCATCAACGCCATTTCCTCAATAGCAGCGAGCCCGACAGGCGTGAGACCGAAGGTCATGATCGCGATCAGATGGGAGTCCTGATCGGCGCCCCAAAGTGCGATCTCGTTCTCGAAACGAGCTCGAAGCCGACGGTGCAGACTCTCATCAAGAAGAAGTGGAAAGTCCGGCATGTGCTTGACGATCAGTCGATGACCAGTCCGCGTCGGCCAGAAGTCCTTGACCTCTCCAAGCAGGATTAGCAGCTTTCGCGGCCCGCTCCTTGGCGGCAATGCCGGCGACAGCGCGGTGGCTCGCCGCTGCTCGATCGCCAACTTATCCGAAACACGAAACGGCTCCGGAACGAACAAAACATCGCTCAGCATGCCGCCTTTCACGATCATTTGACGGGAGGCCTCGAACAGATGCCACCGAACATTCCACCAGTGCCGTTTACCTGCCCACCCGGATGTCCAAACCGTTAGCTCGGCGTAATGCCAGAGATATTGAAGCAGGCTGCGAAGAGAAAGTTTCTTGGTCTCGTGGGAGACAGAATCCAAGCCTCCTTCACCGCGAACGGAACCACCCCTCGTACCAAGCTTTGTCAGGCTGAAGCCAACCTTTAGAGCAGACATTCCACTCTCTGGATCGATCTGAATGGCGCTGCCCACCAGCCCCCCGAGACCGGACAGTTCGTCAGGCGCCTCAAAGGACGGGCAAGCTGGATTGTGCCCGCCCCCTGAGAGCGGCATCCGCTTTACAATGTACTGGTCGCCAACTTGGGCGATGTACATCGCAAGCCCATCTTCTTTGCATAAGCAGAACGGTCGAATCCGTCTTTGGTAAGCGTTGGCTATCGCATCCCGAAAGTCCGACGCCGTCTCCTCGATCACCTGGTCAGCAAGTTTGAAACGTCGCATCGCCTCCATCGCTCCGGACGCCGCCGCATCCCCTAGGGGCCATTGATCCACGGTTTCGTCGCCGGTGCAACCTTCATGATGTTCGGATCCAGTGTCTGGTTCGGCGCGCTTGGCCTTCCACCACCCTTGTCCTGTTGAGCGTGATCTCCGACGCAGACGCGCGCTGCCGCGGCGCCCCCGCGGTTCGCGCGCAGGCTGGCGTACGCAGAGGCAGAGGGGAGGCCGGGATGCGGTGGCGGGTCGAGGCCAGGAGAGAGGCTCCCGGCGCCCGTCGCGGAGAACGATCATGACGCATATGGAGATTCAGGCACCGGCGCGCACGATGCCCAACGGCTACAAGGTCGACGTCAACCGCGGCCAGCGCATCGGCCGCGTTTCGTCGGAATGGTTCAATCGCCCGGACGACGAACGCTATCTGTCCCTCACCGACCTCAACAATGCGGTGAAGCGGCGGTCCGAACGCAGCAAGACCCGCATAGTGGAAAGCGAAGCATTTCGCGTGGAAGCCTCTCGCGACAATCCGGAACGGCTGACGCTGATCCTGCCGGACGCGCACGCGCCTGTCGCCCCTACGCATTGGAGCTTTGGTCAGCTCGCCAGCCTGGTCGGCGCGCCCGCGACCTATCTGCGCCAGCTTCCGGCCGCGCTCGCAGGCATTAATCTGCAATATGGCCTTTCCACGCATCGCGCCGAGCAGGTGAAAACGCTCGAAATCGAAAACGGCCGTCTCGAGCTTCGAGCAGTGACAGGGCCCGATTACGGGAGAATTTTCGACCACGAACTCGTCGAGGCGGTCCAAAAGATCGCCGGCAACGGCACCGGCGACACGCGATGGAAAGTGCCCGGGGTGCTCGACTGGTCAACCAGCATCTACAATCCAAACGTCGATATCTCAAAGGACACGACGACGCTCTATGCCTCCGACCGCGATATCTTCGTGTTCCTGGTCGACGATCTCAATCCGATCGAAGCCGGTCGGCTGGCGAACGGTGAAGCGGATCTGTACTTCCGTGGATTCTATGCCTGGAACAGCGAGGTCGGCGCCAAAACACTAGGAATTGCAAGCTTTTACCTGCGTGCCGTGTGTTGCAACAGGAATCTGTGGGGGGTCGAAGATTTCCAGGAAATCACCATCCGGCACTCCAAATATGCCGCGTCGCGCTTTGCTCTTGAAGCCGAGCCGGCGCTGATCCAGTTCGCCGAATCCTCGCCCATGCCGTTCGTCAACGGCATCAAGGCGGCGCGTGAGCGGATCGTTGCACGCGACGATGACGATCGAACCAGCTTCCTCCGGAAGCGTGGCTTCTCGAAGGGCGAGACTACGAAGATCATCGACGCCGTGCTCGTAGACGAAGGCCATCCGCCGGCATCCGTGTTCGATTTCGTGCAGGGCATCACCCGGATTGCGCGTGACAAGCAGCATCAGGATGTCCGGCTTGAGTTGGAAGGCAAAGCCAAGAAGCTCCTCGATCTGGTCCACTGATCCTACCCCCGACCGGCGATTCTGCACATCGCATTGCCGGTTTTCGATCCCCGCCGCTTCAAGGCGCCGTCCTCACCACCACGAGGACGGCGCCTTTCGTCATGTGACAGGCCCGAGATCGAAAGGTCGGCTTTCGATCGCCCGTCATGGAGCGCAAACCATCCATACCGCCAACACTCCGCTGCCGCTGCTGACAAATGACCAGCGCGAACAACTTCTTGCCAATGGCCCGCAAAGCGGTCGCGACCATGTCCCGGTGGTCAAATTCTTCAATCCGGTCGGGATCGGCACCTGGCTCGCCACGGAGCTCGACGCGGACGGCGACATACTATTCGGCATGGCGCAGCTGAACGACGCGCCGGAACTCGGATTCTTCAGCCTCGAAGAGCTTGCCAGGCTCGAGCTGCCATTCGGCAACCATGGACGAGTTCGAGGTCCTGCACGAGTGGCACGATCGAACGCGCAGCACCAGCAAGACCGTCACCGTGGATCGCCAGGCACTCATCCACATCCTGATGGATCATGTGCCCGCATGCTCGAAGCTCTGCGCAAGGCAGGTCGGGTCGATGTCACCGAACCGCGTTGAGGCTGGGGCGCGGCGAGAGGCAGAGGGGGGGAGGGGAGGTTTCCTGACGGGTTTGGAGGTTCGGGGAGAGGCCCCGCGCCGCCCGTCATGGAGACCCTGACCATGGCAAAGAGCGCCATTCAGAAGATCGCAATGAACCCCTCGGAGAACATCGCCTATGACAAGCTTGTCTTGTCGCAGGAGAATGTCCGCCGGATAAAGGACGGCGTCACCATTGAGCAGCTCGCCGACGACATCGGTCGACGGAAGCTCTTGCAGAGCCTGAACGTCCGTCCCATGCTCGACGGAAATGGCGACGAAACCGGCATCTTCGAAGTGCCCGCCGGCGGCCGCCGCTATCTCGCGCTCGGCCTTCTCGTCAAGCAGAAGCGTCTGGCGAAGAACGAGCCGATCCCCTGCATTGTCAACCGCAGCGGAACGACCTCTGCCGAAGAGGACTCGCTTGCCGAGAACGTGCATCGCGAGAACCTGCATCCGCTCGACCAGTTCCGCGCATTCAAGGCGCTGAAGGAACAGGGCCTCGATGTCGAGGAGATCGCCGCCCGCTTCTTCGTGTCGGCGGCGACCGTTAAGCAGCGCCTGAGGCTCGCCTCGGTCTCGCCAAAACTGCTCGAGCTCTACGAGAAGGATGAGATCCGTCTCGAGCAGATCATGGCGTTGTCGATTTCGGACGACCATGCCCGCCAGGAGCAGGTCTGGGAGCGTATCTCCAACAACCCAAATATGCAGGAGCCCTATTACATCAGGCGGCTGCTGACGGAGACCACGGTGCGTGCTGACGATCGCCGCGCAGTCTATGTCGGCGCCGAAGTTTACGAGGCTGCCGGCGGCGTCGTGCTGCGCGACCTGTTCGAGCAGGATTCCGGCGGCTGGTTCCAGGACGCCGCCCTCCTCGAGCAATTGGTCTTCGAAAAGCTGAAGGTCGATGCCGAGGCCGTTCGCGCCGCCGGTTGGAAGTGGGTCGAGGCGGCGATCAGCTTTCCCTATGGCCACACCTCCGGCATGCGGCGTGTCTACGCCGAGCCCGCGGAGCTGAGCGCCGAGGAGATCGCCCGCTACGACGCCGCGAAGGCCGAGTATGATGCGCTCGACGCCAAGTATGCGGAGATGGAGGAGGCCGACCAGGAGACCGAGAACAAGCTCGATCAACTCGGCGCCGAACTCGACGCGTTCAGCGATCGTCCCCAGGTCTACGATCCGGCGCAGAAGGCCATCGCCGGCGCGTTCCTGACCCTCGGTGTCAATGGCCAGCTTCAGGTTGAAGCCGGCTTTGTCCGTCCCGAGGATGGGCCGCGCGCCGAAGTCGACGACGAAGAGGAGGCTGACAGCGAGGATCGCGACGTGTCGCAGCCCGACGAGGACGGCGCTAATGGCGTCGTCGTCAACGGTCGGCACACGAACGGCGGATCCCATACGCGGGAGGAACCCGAGGACGAAGGCATCAAGCCGCTACCCGAACGGCTCGTTTTCGATCTCACCGCGCAGAAGACGCTTGCGCTGCGCAACGCATTGGCAAGTGACGTCGATATCGCCTTCGTCACGGTGCTCCATGCCCTCGTCCTGCAGGTGTTCTACCGATCCGCCAAGGACAGCTGCCTCGAGATCAGCATGGTGAGCAACAGCTTCGGCCAAGTCCAGGGTCTCGCCGAGACTCCCTGGGCGAAGGAGATCGCCGAGCGGCACGAGGCCTGGGACAGGGATATGCCAGACAGCGACAAGCTGTGGGAATTCTTGCTCGGTCTCGACGAGGCGAGCCGCAAGGCGCTGTTCGCGCACTGCGCTTCGCTCTCGCTCAACGCCGTGGTCGAGCCCTGGAACAAGCGGCCGGGCGCGCTTGCTCATGCCGATGAGTTGGCCGCCACGCTCGGCTTCGACATGGTCGAGGCTGGCTGGTCGCCCACATTGGACAACTATCTCGGCCGCGTCACCAAGGCCCGGATCGTTCAGGCAGTCCGTGAAGCACGTGGCGAGGACTCCGCGCAGCTGATCGACCATATGAAGAAGGACTTGATGGCACGTGAGGCCGCGCGTCTTCTCGAAGGGTCGAACTGGCTGCCTGAGCCGCTGCGCCTCGATGGCGACGACGCGGTTGCCGAAGCGGCCGACGCCGTCACCGGCTATGTGACGGACGAGACGGCTCTCGACGGCGATGCAGCAGAGCTTCCGGCCTTCCTCGCCGACGATGCCGGAGCGTCCTCCGACGAACCGGGGACCGACGCCGGCGAGGAACCCGACCACCTCCAGGCCGCCGAGTAATCGGCCTCCCGCTCCGCGCCGGGCCCGGCATCCTCGGCCGGGCCCTTTTCCGTTTTCCGACATGGAGACACACGCATGTCCGCACATACAATTTACGATTGCGCCTCTCTGGGGAGCCTCATCCGCTATTTTGACGGCACAGCGAGGCCGCCCGACCGCTTCAGAAAGAAGCTGTCTGCCTGGGAGAGCCGCAACGGCACCGGCCGCTTGGTAAAGAAGGAACCACCGCGCGAGCGGCCGACCTACACTTCGCCGGCCTGTTTTACTCTGCATGAAGGCGATTTCGGTGGAGACGGCATCATCGTCGTCTCGGTCCGGCGCACCTGGTCCGTCGAGAGTGACCTCCGCTTCGAGATCGTCGAACGTCCTGCGATCGGCATGGTCCGTGTGCTGCAGGATCTCGGCGACAGCCCGGAGCTGTTGCATCTCGCCAGGAACCGCGAGGTGGGCAAACGCTGGCTCGCGAACAATCAGTATAGCCGAGCCTATCTTGAGGAGGTCTCCGCCGACGAAGTCGGCGCCGACCTCATCGAGGGTCGCACGGCCGCCTGACTTCTTCACCGCATAAACCAAACCGACGACGGGCCCGGGGTCGCGCAAGCGATCGCCGGGCCTGTTCCGTTTCATGGAGATCGACATGTTCGACTGGAACAGAAGCTGCTCATATGACGAGCAGCAGAAGAGACGTTTTCACACGACTGCCCGTTCACGGCTGAAGAAACTTGCCGCCGAACTTGCCCTGCCGCCCGGCAGCTTCGAAATCCGCTCGAACAGGGCGGGCATCGCCGTATCCGGTGAAGTCACCCTGCACCATGACCGAGCCTACATTCAAGTCGGGCAGTTCGGTATGTCCTCGGGACACGGCATCCTGATCAGGACCTGCAAGACCCGCAAGGACTTTGCCGGCGGGGCCAATCACTTCGTTGCGTTGACCATGCTAGACGACATTCCAGCGCTCGCAGCGGCTGTCCGCGCCATCACCGCCATCGGACGCGATGCCGAACGCCGGGCTGCGTGAATCCAGTCCACCGATCCCGTCACCGCCGACAGTCACCCGCCACAGCACTGCTGTGGAGGGCGAACGGCCATTTCCGGAGAGCAGCCATGTCCAGTCATCTCCCGTTCCGAAAAGTGTTCGACGGCGTCGCAGCACGCGAGCAGATGTTCCAGCTCTTCAACCGGCACAAAGACACCCCGGGGATAAATCAAATTTCCGGCACGCCCTATGCCGGGGAGTATTTCGAGATTGCCGCAGAGCAATACCACTTCATGCTCGCACTCCTTCCGCCGCTGTTCCAGCGAACCGGCATGTTCGGCATGTCCGAATTCAAGGCCGGCAACGTTACCAGCGTGTTTTTCGCGATCAGGATCCGTGGCCGCGAACGGTGGTTTCACGGCTTCTGCGACCTTTCCGACAAACGCAGTCCGGACGCCATGCGCGCGGCGATCATCGCCCACGAGACGGGCGCCGTCGACAGCATGACCCGCAAGGAAAAGCTTGAGGCGATCTGGTCCGCCACCCATGCCGACTTCAAGGGCATCGCCGGCGAGGCAAACCCGGACGCCTGGCCCGTCGAACATCACGGCAAGCGGACCATCCTTGTTTACGCCGCCGGGCAGGGCACCATCCTGAAGCTGCTGGAGGACCTGTCCGACGAAGAAATCGACAGCCGCATGCCGGACGTCCGCGCACGGTCGAGAAGGGGAGGGGCGAGCGATGCGGAGCCATCATAAGCAGTCCGCGACCGCCAAACACGTCTGGGAGGCGCACTCGACCTATACGGCCGACCTCGGTGTGCCCGATCACCGCCGATACCGGCGCACGCCACCGGGTTCCCGACCGTCGCCGATCTGGTCAGACCTGGCGACACGGTCTCGACCTCCTACAGCACCGGCGGCGTCGTGATCGAGGTAAAGGAATACTTTTATGCCGCGCCGACGGGCGAGACGATGTCGCATTTCACCATCGTCTATGTCCCGCCCGATCGCGCCGCAAAATACCGCGATTGCGATCATCAGTGGATCAATGAGTGCGTCGCCGTCGGCGACCGTATCCTGATGCTCTTCGAGGCAAATTCGGACGAAGTCTTCGTCGTCGACCGAATGCGACCGGCCGACAGCCAACCGTCCAGAACCATACTGATCACATAGGCACCTCGACGCCGAAGAGTTGGCGATCGCGGGCGTGTGCTCCATCCATTCTTCGAAAGGAACTCACCATGGCCAGAAAAGCCTTCTTCGCCGCCTTCGTCATCGATGAGGAGGCATACGCGCCCGAGGGGGTCCATGCTGCTCACCCACCGACAATGCCATCGGCTGCACGCCGCACTTGGCGGTCGTCTCATTGCCGTCTGCTACGGCGCCGGCGCTGATTCCACCACGATGCTGGGTCGCCCTGAAATAGGCTGCCTTGCGCCCCAACTTCATCACCTTCGCGGTCTGTTTGCCGAGAACCCACCACGCTCGAGTACCTCGATTGGACCGTGTTGTCGCCGAATGGTCTTGGTGGGTGTCATCTTCGGTGGAGATGAGGAACTGGCCGAGCACTTCCTTTTTTCAAGGTGGAAATGACCGGTTTCGACCTCAAAGTTGAATTCGCAAAGCTACCATTGACCCAGACAAGCCGAGGCATCAATTCACACGCACAACCGCAGCCTATTCGGCGGCGCGTTCGTCAAAATTCCTGCGCGATGCCTCAATGTAGTCCTGCTGCGACCGTGCCCATGAGGCAAGGGTAAGAAGCGGTCCATGCAGAGAGCGGCCTTGCTCTGTGAGCTCATAATCAACACGGGGCGGAATGGTGGCGAATGCCGTGCGCGTCACGAGCCCGTCGCGCTCCAATCCACGGAGAGTTGTCGTCAGCATTTTGTGGGACAATCCGGGGACTGACCGCTGCAAGGCATTAAAGCGCATAGTCCCTCGGGACAGCGCACCGACGATCATAATCGTCCATTTGTCGCCGATGCGCTCGAAAATCTGGCCAAGCGCCTTGCAGTTTGCCTCGCCTTCTGAGGCATAGTCCACTTCGACGAGCTTTAGATTGGTTTTGGCCATCGTCGTCTCCATTGCGCACCTCTGGGTGCGTGACGTTCGAAATCGTGCGTTCTTGCGCAGGGTTCAACGAACCTTCATATCGCTACGCTCTAACTGAACGTATCGAAAGGTTCAATCATGAATATCGGTGTCAGCGGCGCAAGCGGCAACCTCGGCAGGGCCATCGTCCGAGAATTGCAAGCCCGAAACCAGGGCCACAAGATCGTCGCCATCTCCCGCACTCCCAAAAGCTCGGACGGCGTCGAAGGCCGCGAAGGCGACTACGACAAGCCAGAAACCTTGGCGACGGCCTATGCTGGGCTCGACAAGGTTATCCTCATTCCTACAGGCGACCTGCGCCCAGGCATGCGCGGTTCACAGAACGAAACCGCGATCGCCGCTGCCGTTGCGGCCGGTGTAAAGCACATCGTGCTCCTGTCGGCTGCCGGCACCCGCGAACAGGCCGAACCCGCCATCGGTGCAAGCTACTGGCGCGGCGAGCAGGCGCTCATCAGGGCTGCACCGCAGTGGACGATCCTGCGCATGAACTATTATGCGCAAGCCCTCGCCGATGAAGTGAAGCAATCGGCATCGTCTGGCGCCTTGACCGGTCTTGCCGAAAACAAGGTGGCGTTCGTGAGCCGCGAAGACGTCGCTGCCGCCGCTGCCGGCATCGTTCTGACCGAAGGTCATTCCGGAGCGATCTACAATGCCACCGGTGCCAAGAGCTACACCGGCGCCGAACGCGCGGCACTGGCTTCGGAGGTTCTCGGCACCCAGATCGGCTTTGCCGTGGTTCCCGTTGAGGCCCTGCAAACTGGCATGGCGCAGATGGGTCTGCCCGACTTCGTCATCAATGCGGTTGTCGGCATCCAGCAGGATTTCGCATTTGGCGCATTCGACGTGGTGACTGGTGATGTCGAGAAGCTCGCAGGCCGTCCCCCAAAGGACCTGCGCGACGTTCTTGTCGCAAACCTGAAGTAGTCCAGCCATGAACATCAAATGGGTTTATTGGGGCGCCACAATCCTCCTGTCGCTCATCTATATCGGCGGCGGGTTGATGTATTTGTTCAACATGCCGATGGTTCAGGGCCTGTTCGTCAACTTTGGATATCCCGCCTACATCGTCCCGATCCTCGGAGTGGTAAAGCTTCTGGCCGCCGCGACGATCCTCTCGCGGTTCAGCGTGGCGCTGTCGGACCTGGCTTATGCAGGCATGTTCTTCCACCTGATTCTGGCAGCCGGCGCCCATATCGGCGTCTCCGACTTCGCCGGCTTGCCGCCGTCGCTGGTGGGTCTGGTGCTGCTAGTGGTGTCGTTCCTCACCCAGAACCGTGCGCGTCGTAAGCCCTCGCCTTATGGCTCGCCAGCCGTCCTGCGCGGCAGCATCGACGCTTAATCAACGCAAGATTGGATCGGGGTGCGCCCCGGTCCTTCTTCTCGAAAGGACAGGTCGTGGAACTCGGCATCTATACCTTCGGCGACATCGTGGCCGATCCTCACACCGGCAACAAGCCGACACCTACAGAACGCACTCGTCAGCTCATGGATATGGCCAAACTCGCCGACGATGCGGGTCTCGACGTAATCGGCGTTGGTGAGCACCACGGGCTGGGCTTCGTCAACTCGGCGACAGCGACCCTCATTTCCGGCTTGGCCGCAGCGACCAAGCGTATCCGCTTTACAAGCGCATCAACACTGTTGAGCACCGCAGATCCGGTCCGGACGTTCTAGGAGTTCTCCATGGCCGACCTCGTTTCGGGCGGCCGCGTCGAGATCATCTTCGGGCGCGGCGCCTTCAACGACAACTTTCCGCTCTTTGGCTTCGACATGAAGGACTACGATGCCCTTTTCGCCGAGAAGCTTGAGCTGTTTGAACTGCTCAATTCGAATGAGCGCGTCACCTGGTCAGGCAAATTCCGGCCGCCACTGGAGGATGCCGAGATCGCCCCGCGCCCGCACCAGGCCAGGCTGCCCGTTTCGATAGGCGCTTTGAGTGAGGGAAGCGTGGCCCGCGCGGCAAAGCTCGGATACCCGCTGGTCATCCCCGTGCTGGGCGGCAGCATGGAAGGCTATGCCGATATTGCCGCGTATTATCGCGCCGTGTGGGCTCAATCAGGCCGTCGGCAGGATGATGCCCAGATTTCCCTGTTCTCGCATTTCCACGTCACGGAGACTGCTGAGGAAACCCAGCAGGACTTCTACCCATATTACTCGGGGTATATGCGTCGAATGTTTCGCGGTCCGATCCCGGCGGCGACCTATGCGCACATGCTTTCGCCCGCGGGCACCTTTGTTGGCGGCTCGGTTCAGCAGGTGGTGGACAAGATTTCGATACTTAGGGAAGCCACCGGCGCCCAGCGCTACGTTGGACAAATCGATGTCGGTGCACCACCCTTCTCCACGATCGCCAAAGGAATCGAGCTCTTAGCGACTAAGGTGGCTGAACAACTTCGATAGGGTCTCCGTGTTGAATCGACACGGTCGGAGTTCGGCCTCACCCTCCGTCTGCTTGCGCGTGCGAGCGCCGGAAAGCAGACAGACGGATTCCCAGCCTATCTCGGCCACACCGCCCCATCTGAGACGTAATTGGAACTGCTTGGATTCAGACATGCGTGTCATGGGTGGATCCCCAGGGTTTCTGGCCCAGATCGCCCGCGGTTTTGCAGGACTGCCGCGCTTCTTCTTCACTTCCATGACGAAAGGTCGCGTGGTCTTTTCATAGACGCGCTCCTTGGTGAGGATCGATCCAATTGCAGGATCCAGTCGTCATGTACTTCGGTCGCGAGCAGCGGTCCACCGATCCCACTCCAGCCGTGACCTTCAGCCGCTGGGCAGTCTGCAGTTTCCTACCTGAATAGTCCTTCGCCACATCTCGCTCTGCGTCGCTGGAGGGAGAGCGGGGCCGGGAGGAGTGCGGCCTTGCCGGGGCGCAGAGAGCGCGCCGGCGGGGCGACACTCTCGCTCGAAGGACATCGCCATGAACATTATTTCGACCCCATCGACCGTCGCCCGCATGGTCGCCCCCCTTGCCGCGCGGGCATCCGGCTCGGTCGACCCCGCGCAGACGATTCACCAGGCGGCGGCGTCGCTTTTGCCCTTTCTCGACCAGGGCACGCCAATCACGTCCGCGGCACTGCGCACGGCCATGAGCGACAGCTTCGGCGGCACCGATGCCCAGGGATTCTGGGTCTGGAAGGCCGCCTATGAGGCGCTCGAAGCCGCCCAGGTTCTGTTTCTGCATCGCTTCGGCTCGGCGATCCTGTCCCGGTCGACCTCGCCCGAGGCGACACTGGCGATGATGAAACGCATCGCCGATCTTGCTCCCACCCACACACGGCGCTCCGAAGAGAGCCAGGCCATGCAGCAACTGTCGACGCCGCTGCCGCTCGCCTTCGTCACCGCCCGCGCCGCCGTGATCTCATCTTCGGATCTCGTTCTCGAACCCTCGGCCGGCACCGGCCTTCTCGCCGTTCATGCCGAAATTGCCCGGGCTTCACTCGCCCTCAACGAGCTCGCCGCCACGCGGGCCGATCTGCTCGGTCTGCTATTCCCGCGCGCTCCAGTCTTCCGGCACGACGCTGCCCGCATCGACGATCATCTCGATGCGGCGGTGCAGCCCTCCGTCGTCCTCATGAACCCGCCCTTCACCGTCGGCGCCTATGTCGACGGCCATGTCGCCGATGCGGCATGGCGGCACGTGTCTTCGGCCTTTGCCCGTCTGCGTCCCGGCGGGCGACTTGTCGCCATCACCGGCACCGGGCTTTCTCCCGAAAATCCCAAGTGGCGGCCCGCCTTCGAGCGGCTTCAGCAGCAGGGCAGGGTCGTCTTCACCGCGGCGATCGACGGACGTGTCTATGCTCGCCATGGCACAACGGCGGAAACCCGCCTGACCATCATCGACAAGACGCCAGCGTCCGACCCGTCCGGATTCGTGGTTTCGCCGGGCAAGGTCCCAGATGTCGAAACACTGCTATCCTGCATCTCCGATCTGCCGCCCCGCACACCGGGCGGCTTTCCGGACTCGATCGGCGCCCTGTCGAATAGCATCCTGCGCAATGCCACCATGCGGATGGCAGTTCGACCCGCGGGGCGTGCCGCACCCGCCGCAGGCGAGGCGTCCGTTGCGAAGACGGTCCGACCGGCCCGTCCGGTTACCCGGGCGAAGCCCACCCAACCGGTTGTGCCCGGCGCCACGCCTGCCGTTCCCCTTTCCTATGAACTGCGCGACTGGATGCCGGAGGACGGCGGCCGGCTCACCGACACGATCTACGAGCCCTACGCGCTCCAGTCGATCCAAATCGCTCGCGCCAAGCCGCATCCGACACCGCTGGTCCAGTCGGCCGCGATGGCCGCTGTCGCGCCGCCGAAACCGTCCTATCGGCCCCTCCTGCCGGATGCGATCATCGACGAGGGCCTGCTGTCAGACGCCCAGATCGAAAGCGTGATCTATGCCGGCGAAGCGCATGCCGGCCATCTCGCCGGCGCCTGGACGGTCGACGAAACCTGCGATGTCGTGTCGGCCGCTCCCGAAGGCGTCGAGAACGCGATCCGCTTCCGGCGTGGATGGTTCCTGGGCGATGGGACCGGCTGCGGCAAGGGACGCCAAGTCGCCGGCATCATCCTCGATAATTGGCTGCAGGGTCGGCGGCGTGCGATCTGGATTTCCAAATCGGACAAGCTGCTTGAAGATGCCCAGCGCGACTGGGCAGCACTCGGCCAGGAACGTCTTCTCGTCCAGCCACTCTCGCGTTTTCGGCAAGGCACCCCGATCCGCCTTGCCGAAGGCATCCTGTTCACCACCTACGCGACGCTGCGCTCGCAGGAACGCGAGGGCAAGAAGTCCCGGATCGCCCAGATTCTCGATTGGGTCGGTCAAGAGGCGAGGAGGGCCGAAGGCCCGACTGGGAGAAAAGAAGACCCGGCGGGGAGCGGCGGAGCCGCGACAGGGACAAAAAATTCTTTCGACGGCGTCATTGTCTTCGATGAGGCCCACGCCATGGCCAATGCCGCCGGGGGCAAGAGCGAGCGCGGCGACGTCGCTCCGTCACAGCAGGGCAGGGCGGGCCTCCGTCTGCAACACGCGCTGCCCGACGCCCGTGTCATCTATGTCTCGGCAACAGGCGCGACAGCGGTCGAGAACCTGGCCTATGCGCAGCGCCTCGGCATCTGGGGCAGCGAGGATTTTCCGTTCGCCAACCGCGCCGAATTCGTCGCGGCCATCGAGGATGGCGGTGTCGCGGCGATGGAAGTGCTCGCCCGCGATCTCAAGTCACTCGGCCTCTACACGTCGCGTTCGCTCTCCTATGACGGCGTCGAATACGATTTGCTCGAACACGAACTGACCGTCGAGCAGATCCGCATCTACAATGCCTATGCGGACGCCTTCCAGGTCATTCATAACAATTTGACCGCAGCGCTCGAGGCGGCCAACATCACAAGCGAGGCCGGCACACTGAACCGCAACGCGAAGGCCGCGGCGCGCTCGGCCTTCGAGAGCACCAAGCAGCGTTTCTTCAGCCATTTGATCACGTCGATGATGACGCCGACATTGATCGGCGCGATCGAGCAAGACCGCTCCGACGGCTATTCATCCGTGGTGCAGATAGTTTCGACCGGCGAAGCGTTGATGGAGCGGCGGCTTGCCGAGATCCCCACCGAGGAATGGTCAGATCTCCATGTCGACGTGACGCCGCGGGAGTATGTCGGCGGGTATTTGATGCACTCCTTTCCGACGCAGCTGTTTGAAGAATATTCGGATGCCGAGGGCAACATCTATTCGCGGCCCGTTCATGACGAAGACGGCAACCCGGTCCAGTGCCGGGAAGCGGTTCGCCGGCGCGACGAGATGATCGAGAGGCTGGCCTCTCTGCCGCCTGTCGGCAGCGCGCTCGACCAGATCCTCCACCATTTCGGCACCGACACCGTCGCCGAGGTGACGGGCCGCTCGCGGCGGATCGTCAAGAAGACCGGCCGCGATGGCATCGACCGGCTTGCCGTCGAAAACCGTCCGGGCTCGGCCAATCTGGCGGAAACTCAAAGCTTCCTGGATGACGACAAAAGCGTGCTGATCTTCAGCGACGCCGGCGGCACCGGCCGCTCCTACCATGCCGATCTCGGGGCCAGGAACCAGAGGCTGCGCAAGCACTACCTGTTGGAAGCCGGCTGGCGCGCCGACAACGCCATCCAGGGACTTGGACGGACCCATCGCACCAATCAGGCACAGCCACCCCTGTTCCGGCCCATGGCTGCCAATGTGAAGGCGGGTAAGCGCTTCCTGTCGACCATCGCACGACGACTCGACACGCTGGGCGCGATCACGCGCGGCCAGCGCCAGACCGGCGGGGCAGGGCTGTTCCGGTCCGAGGACAATCTGGAAAGCCCCTATGCCCGCGCCGCACTACGGCAGTTCTACTGGCTGCTCCACCAGGGCAAGATCGAGGGCTGCTCGCTGACGACCTTCGAGACGGTCACTGGCTTGTCGCTGACCACGGACGAAGGCGGACTACGCGACGAGCTGCCGCCGATCACGACATGGCTCAACCGGCTGCTGGCGCTGCGCATCGAAACCCAGAATCTGCTGTTCGAAGTGTTCGAGCAGCTTATGGCGGCGAAGGTCGAGGGCGCTATTGCCGCCGGCAGCTACGATAAGGGTCTGGAGACGATCACGGCGGAGAGCATCGTCGTCACCGATCGTCGCACCGTCTACACGCATCCGGTGTCGGGCGCGCAGTCGCATGTGCTGACCGTCGCGCGCAAGGACCGCATACGCCCGCTCGGCCTGGCCGACGCTCTGGCCATCGCCCGTGCGGAACAGCAATCGGTCCTGCTGGTCAACACGCGATCGAACCGCGCAGCGATCCAGTTGCCGACCGCCAGCCTGATGCTCGATGACGGCGCGATAGAGCACCGCGTGCGCCTGCTTCGACCGACCGACGGGATGCGCTTCGGCCTCGACGCCCTTGCGGAAACCCACTGGCAGCCAGCCGACCGGAAACTGTTCTGCGAACGGTGGCAGGCGGAAGTGGCTGCCGTCCCGGAGTTCACCACCAGCACGTTCCACATCGTCACTGGTCTGCTCCTGCCGATCTGGCGGCGTTTGCCCGACCATGATTGCCAGGTCTATCGCATCCAGACCGATGCCGGCGAGCGCATCATCGGCCGCCACATCGAGCCGACGCTGGTCGCGACCATGTTGCGCAATCTCGGCATCGACAATATGCCGACGCTGGCGCCCGCGGACGCCTGGACCGGGCTGATCGAGGGGCGGATCGGGTTGCAGCTCGCCGAAGGCTTGGTCCTTCGTCGCAGCCGCGTCATGAACGACTATCGTGTCGAACTGATCGGCTTCACCGACGCGATGGCGCCGCGCCTGAAGGCCTTGGGCCTGATCTCGGAAATCATCTCCTGGAAGTTGAGGCTGTTCATCCCAACCGGCGCGCAGGGCCCGGCCATGCTCGCCTCCCTCCTCGACCGCCACACGCTGGTCGGGGTCACCGACCGCGCCGCAGCGGCTTGAGCGGAGGAGGGGACCATGACCGGCTCGGCTTCCGAGCTGGCGCGCCGTCTCGGCGACCAGGCCGAAGCGGTGTGCCGCGAATATCTCTCCAACGGCCGTCGCTCCGGCAATCACTGGATCATCGGTGATGTCCGCAACACGCGCGGCCGCTCCATGCATGTGCGGCTGAAAGCCAATGCCAAAGGCCCGGCCGGCAAGTGGGTCGACGAGGCGACGGCCGAATACGGCGACCTGCTCGATGTCATCCGCGAAAGCTGCGGCCTGGTCGAATTCCGCGATGTTGCCGATGAAGCGCGTCGCTTCCTCGCCATGCCGCGACCAGAACCTCAGTCCCGACCATCCGGTATCCAGCGCCAGCCCGCCGCGGCACGCGGCTCCTCTGACGCCGCGCGTCGTCTGTTCGGCATGTCGCAACCGATCGCCGGCACGCTGGCCGAACGCTATCTCGCCGGCCGCGGCATTCTCTTGACCGCTTGTGAGCGCGCCCTGCGCTTCCACCGGGGCTGCTACTACCGCGATCTCGTGACGGCCAAGACGCTGACCCTGCCGGCATTGATCGCTGCCGTCACCGGCCTCGACGGACGCATCACGGGCCTGCAGAGAACCTGGCTCGCTCCGGACGGCAACGGCAAGGCGCAGATCGCCGATCCGCGCCGCTCGCTCGGTCATCTCCTTGGCAACGGCATCTGGCTCGGCCTCGATCCCGGCAAGCTCGTTCCGGTCATGGCCGCCGGCGAGGGTTTTGAGACGATGGCCTCGCTGCGGGCGGTGATGCCGGCGCTGCCGGTGGCCGCCGCCACCTCTGCCAATCACCTCGCCGGCCTGACCTTCCCGCCCGGCTGCCGTCGCCTCTACATCGCGGCCGATGCGGACGCCGCCGGCCGACACGGCATCGAGCGTCTCAGCCAGCGCGCAGGCGAGGCCGGGATCCTCGCTCTGGCGCTGCGGCCGCAGCTCGGCGACTTCAACGACGATCTGCGCCATCTCGGCCCGACCCATCTCGTGGCATGGCTCAGCGATCAGCTCGTCCCGGAGGATGCCCGTCTCTTCCTGCCGTCGGGATGAACGGCGCTCGCCGACAGGCGGGCAGAGCCGGCGTCACCGGAAGCTTCACGGCCATGGCGGCAGTCTGCCGGAGAGGCCGCGCCCGCGGCCTGCCTGAGAGGCGATCCCCTGCCACCCCCCGGTCACGGCCGCAACGGCTGCGCCGTCCTCCGCTTCGCTTCGGCCTTCGGTGCTGCCGCGCCCGGGGCGCGGCCGGGATGCGCTGTCAGGCCGCGACAGGCGCGGCCACAACCGACGGAGACACGCCATGACCTACGAGCTTCCCTTCGACGACGCCTACGAGCCCTACCACGCCTCCTCGCCGACCGACCGCGTCATCCTTGAGCTGCAGATGTACGGCCACCGTCCGCATCAGGACGAGCCGGATCCCCGACCTCTGCCCGACGATGAGGTGATCCGGGCCGGGCTTGCGGGCATCATCGACACCTTCGCCGGCATGCTCGGCGACACCAGGCTCGAACCCGATCTCGACGACCTGCTCTGGTCCTTCACCAACGTCTTCCACCGCGCGGCCGAGCGCGTGGCCCGCAGCCTCGACCGCAATGAGGACGCCCAGCGTTCGAGCCAGAGCGAACAGGACGGCTCCGAGGTGAAGTCCGTCGAGCTGGAACGGCTCACGGCCGAGGGCATCACCTATATCGAGCGCCGCAACGTGCTGGAAATCATGCGCGACGAGGCTGCCGACCTCTACGAGGCGCAGACCGGATCGGCTTGGCGCCCTCGCACCGGCTCGAAGGTCAACCACCAGGCAATGACGTCGGCGGTGATCGACAGCCGCGATTTCCTCGCCGCGCGCCGCCATGCCGAGACCGAGGTGCTCGTGCCGGCTGGCACTAAGATCGCCTTTGCCGGCGGCCTTGAGTGCAACGAGCACGAGCGGATCTGGGATGCGCTCGACAAGGCCCGCGAGAAGCATCCGGACATGGTGCTGCTGCACGGCGGCAGCCCGCGCGGCGCCGAGCGCATCGCCGCCTGCTGGGCCGAGAGCCGCAAGGTCACGCAGATCGCCTTCAAGCCCGACTGGAACCGGCACGCCAAGGCCGCCCCGTTCCGGCGCAACGACCAGCTGCTTTCCGTGATGCCCTACGGGCTGATCGTCTTCCCGGGCTCCGGCATCACCGAGAACCTGGCCGACAAGGCCCGCCGTCTCGGCATCCCGGTCTGGCGGTTCACGGAGGCCGGCGCGTGAGCGCCGGTTTCCCTGGCGACGCGCCGACCACGGCGCGTCGCTCCTCGACAGCCGGCGAAGCGCACCATGTCGCCACGCGCCAGAGGGAGAGGCGGGAGGCAGAGGGGCGGGGCGTTGCAGCAGAAGGAGAGTCACCATGGCGATGATATTCATAGGCGGATCGCGAGATATATTCGAGTTGCCCGAACCCGCAGTTGCGCGCATAGGTGCGATCGTCGCGGCCGAGCACGGTGTGCTGATTGGCGACGCGCGCGGAGCCGATGCCGAGGCGCAGAGCCTGCTCGCCGGTTATGGCTACGAACATGTCGGCGTGTTCCATACCGGCAAGGAGCCCCGCAACACTCTCGGTGACTGGGCGGCCTATCGCATACCGGCGCCCGACGGCGCTCAGGGTCTTTGCGTCCATGCCGCAAAGGATGGCGAGATGGCCCGGCGCGCCAACTTCGGCCTGATGATCTGGGACGGCGCCTCGCCGGGCACCTGCCTCAACATCCTGCGCCTGGCCGTGATCGGATCGCCATGCGTCGTCTACGATATGCTGCGTGGCACGGCGGCGACCATCCACGATACGGTGGACTGGAGCGCCATGCTGCGCGATGCCGGCCCGGAAGTCCGCAATGCGGTCGAGGCTCGCATGACACGGGACGAGCGGCTGGCGCTTCCTGCCTGAACGCGACAATTCCCGACGAGACCGGTCGGCGCACGCCGCACGCCTGACCCGGCCGAAGGCCGACCTTGCCCTCTGTCGTCCAAGGCCATCGGTCACAGGCCCCATGCGGGTCCGGCCCATTGCGGCATCTTCCGTGTGTTCCTCAGAGACGTCTTGCCCATCGTCGCGCCGAGGCAGCGCGGTTGCGAACCTGCAACGCGCGTTGGGGCACGTCGCCTGAACAATGGGTCGCCTGCCGGCGCCGGGTTTGAACGGTGCCAGCCCGACGCGACCGCGAGACCGGTCCGCCTGACGGAGGAGTTGCGCGGGCAGGGCGTCACCGTGGGATGGCCGGGGCCGGGCAGGGTGATGGAAAGGCGCGGCGCATCAGGACAAACCCCCCTCCTTGGGACGCAGCGCTTGGCGGCGGGGAATGCGATGGCGGCCGGGGTGCGTCGCCTTCGCTCACATCCGGACCAATCCCTTTTCATGTCGCCTTTGTAGAGGACCGCCTGCTTTTGCGGTCAACCCCCGGTGGGGGTACGCTCGCCAAAAATTCAGGAAAATTCGATTTCGGTCTTTTCTTGCGGGCCAGGCACTTTCCTTCCCGCAAGCGGGGCCCTTGAAAGTGCGGCCCGCTGTCTTCGGCAAATAGAATTTTCCAGAATTTCTTGCCGAGTGACCGCAGCAGGACGGCCCTCTCCTTCGACGCCATCGGGAATGGTCCCGATGCAACCGAAGGAGAAGTACCATGGCCACCACGATCGCAAACCTCACTGCCAAGGCCGACGGCTCGATGGAAGGCGTGTTCGCCACGCTGCGGGTCAACGCCCCGATCACTGTCCTGCCCAACGCCAACAAGTCTCGCGAGGACGCCCCCGACTTCCGCGTCCTCAACAAGCGCACCGGTTTCGAGATCGGCGCCGCCTGGAACCGGGTCTCCCAACGCTCCGGCGAGAACTACCTTTCGTTCAAGCTGGAGGCTCCCGAGATCGGCGTCGTCTTCGGCAACCTCGCTCCAGCGCCGGGCGGCGACGAGAACAAGAAGGTGATCCTCTGGAACAACCCGGAGTGAACAGCGACGGGCCGGCCCCGCAAGGGGCCGGCCCTCTTTGTGTTCCACACGAGCAGGAGGCTTCCCTGAGCCGCTACACCATCACCGTCACCAGCAGCGACGGCCGCTCCGATCCCGACGCCACGATCGGCTACGATCCACCGCTGCGCACGTTCTTCCTGCAGGCGTTTCCCGACGAGACCGGCGACGATCTTGCTCTGTGGCTCGGCACGAGCGACCGCGAATACGAAACGATCGATGCACTGCACATGGCGGCGCTTTCCAGAGGCTACAGTTTCATGCCGCTGCGCGAGGACGTCACGTCGCAACTCGTTGCTGACCTCGCACAGGAGGCCGACCGTCCTCCCCATGACGGCCCGCTCGCCGCGTTGCTGCGACAGCTGCAATCGAAGTAGCCGCAAAAAAGGGCCCGCGCCGCACGATCCGGCGCGGGCCTTTTTTGTGCCGCGCTAGCCGTCACTCTCGAACGTCATTCCTGGACAGGTCGCGATAGCCGCGTTGCCGCTTCACGCGCGACAGTGCATCGCGCGCGGCCATGGCTTCCTCCCCGGTTTCATAAAGGTCGATGCGGATACGGCCCGGCCTGCCGATCCGCCCCCATTCGCGCACGAGGCAGATGTCGCCAAACAGGCTCGGCGTCGACGACATGCGATAGAACCGCGCCATGTTGCGCGCTGGATCGATGCGGTGAAGATGGATCGCGTCTATGGTCTGCATGACGTCAACATTGCGTCCGGGATCGACGCCGTCCAACGCGCTTTATGAATTGGTCCCGCTCCATCGATTCAGGCTGCTGATGCATCGGCCGGAACCGCAATGTTTGGGCGAGCCGGCCTGCGGCCGACCGGGCTCTACTCGCGTCGCTCGCGCCCCGCTCACGGAACCCGCTGACGCGGTCTCCGCCTTCGGTAACGATCCCCTCTCGCAGGGCATCAAAGACCGGATCGACCGGCCCTCGATGCCACAAGGGGCGAGCCCTCGCGCACCCTGCCGGCTGGTCGCCGGATATGGACGCATCCCCTGACGGGGATGCGGGTCTATCTCTCTGACGTCCCAGTCTACTGGCCGCTCCCATCGCCTCAAGGACGCGCGGTCCCGCCAATTTTCAGCCGTCGCCCTGAAGAAGTGCGCCGACAGAAAATCGGGACCCCCACGCGCCGCCTCCGGCGGTCGCTTCGCGATCCTTGACCCGATGCTCGACTTGCCCGTCGCCGGGCCTCCGTCATCAAGATGAAGGAGACCATGACATGGCACACAACACTCTTATGCTTGTCGCGCAGCTCACGGGCTTGCGCATCCACGTTCTCGCCAACCGCCTCGGCTGTGACACCGAACTTGCCCGCTCCGTGCACGACACCCTCGCCGCCAAGCTGGCGAAAATGATCGACGCGCAGCGCAAGATCCTCGCCGCCGACCGGGCTCGTGTCGCAGCGCGCGGCACCGAGGACGAAGAGGACGCCTTCTACGACCTGCACCACTACCAGACGGCCTACTACGAAACGTGGCTGATCGAACCGGTCGCGCTTCTCGACGACTATCTGGTCGACGATCTCACGCGCGAATACTTCAATTTCAACACCGATGAATGGCATCACCGCGACTCCGATGTGCCGATCGCGGTGCCGGTTCCGCGCGAAAAGCTCTGCGGTCTCGCAAGCATCATCGCCGAAATCGAAGACGTCAGCGGCGCGCGGTTCAGCGTCGAGAATGTCTACTACAGCGAGACCGAAGCCGAGGCCGCGTGGTGGGAATGCAGCGAGGCCGACCCGGACGAAGTGTTCGCAATGACCGAAGCCGACCGCTCATGAGGCCGGCGATCGAGGCGGTGCAAGCCGCCTCGATCTTCTGTTCGTCCCTGGCGAGGTGGATACTGTGTCGATATCCGGTTCTCGATCGACGACGTCGGCCGTCTTTCTGCGCCCATCAGCCCCGACGTTTTGTGTCCGTCTGCTTGCCCACGTTCCCTGCGCCGCTGTCTGGCGACAGTTCCTCGACCAGCATCAGAAGGTTCTGTGCCGTCGCAGCCGGCAGGTCCAGCATTCGCATTATGAGCTTGAACGTGACCTCCGCCTCCTGCTCGGTCTCGCCAAAAAACTGCGGAGCCGCCGCGTAGATCGCTTCGACCGGTGAGAAGTCGAGCAACTCGGCCAGATGCAGCAGCCGGGTCACCCTGAGCTTCGCTCCGGCCCGTTCATGTCGGGCGTAAATCTCGTGATGTAGGCCAACCATCATGCCGACCTGCTCGCGGTTCAGGTTCTGCGCATCGCGTCGCTCACGCAAGAACCGGCTCAATTCCTCCTCGATTTCGAACAGGCTGCGGACGCCACCAAATCCCGGCTTGCGCCAGATCGGTTTTCCAGCCTCAGAATCGTCCGTTTCGACAAGGCCATGCCTGTCGATGTAAGTCTGTACGTCCTTGATGGCCATTATCTGGCTCGCTCGAACCCGCTCGCTGCCCCAACCCGCCAAAAGAGACGGGAAAATCCCCGATTTGGCTCCAAACCCCAAAAATCAGAGCCAAAACGATGGTGTTCCTAGCAGGGATTCAGACACAATATCAACTCGATTCTCGGCGCAGCTCGGTGCAGACCACACTTCCTGTCAAAATCCGTTCGCGTCCAGATATTGTCGAATGGCGTTCTCCATAAGGGCCTGCATGGACGTCCCAAGGTTGAAGGAGGCCAACTTGAGCCGGCGCTTCGTGTCCCGATCGAGGTTGACATTCACGAAATGGCTTGCGCCTTTCATGCGCGCCCGCTTCATCTGCCGCAGCGCCTTGCTCGCCTCGCTGGATGCCGCGCCTCTCCCGGCTTCCTCTCTGGCCGCCGGTGCTGGCGCACTCTGCGGCGCATCGGGGCTTTCGTCCCCGGTGCGATCCGGGCTCAAACTTGCCGCCGCACGCTGCCGCCGCGGCGCGGTGGCGAATTCGTCGAGTGACAGGCTCTCTTTCCCGCTCATGCCGCGCGTCCCGTCGCTGCCCCGTTCGCGAGCAGTTCGTCGACTTCCGCGACCAGCGCCTGCGTCTCCCGCCGCGCCTTGGCGATCGCCTCCGTCACCTCCTGCATCTGGAGTGTTCCGATCCCATTGTGGATGTCCTTGTAGACGTTGCGCTCGAATACCTCGGTGCGAAACAGGTAGGTCCCGACCTTGTCCTCGATGATCGGTCTGATCTTCCGGTAGAGTTCTGTGTGCCGCACGGTCACGGTGATCCGCGTCCGCAGCACGCCATGCCGGCAGCCCCGCCCGAGCGCCTCGTTGACGCGCAGCACGTTCTCAAAGCCGTCGATGGCCCCAAGCACTTCACGCTTTGACGGCTGGATCGGCGAGATCACCAGGTTGGCCGAAGCGATCACAGGGTCGACGATCGAAGTGTCTTCGCCTGGGGTGTCGATCAGCACGTGATCGAACGCTTGGCCGTGTTCGTCCATCCAGCGCTCTAGCCCCTTTGCCGTCTTGTGGCTGTAGACCTCGATCCCTTCGGGCTGCGCATCCTTCTCCTGACAGTCCGTCCACCATTTCATCAGATTGTTGCGAGCGTCCATATCGATCATGGCGACGCTCCCGCCACGCAGGGCATATTCGCCGGCGATGTTCATCAGAGCGGTGGTCTTGCCCGCACCACCCTTGCCGTTGATGGCGGCGATCACGACGGTCATCGGCTCATCTCCACGAAAATGTGTTTCTACTGACACATGAATCCATTTCCGTGTGGTCGTGGATTCACATCGATATAGAAACACACGAATATGCAAAAACACAATACTATTGACGTTGAAAATAGGACTAAAGCGGATGAGATGCGATAAATATCCATATTTTTAGTTGGCAGGATACGGAAAAATGTGATACATTTTCCTGACGATCGAGGGACAGGCCCTCGATCCGCGGCCTACGGCCGCAACCACCGTGATCAAAGTGTGTTTTTCGATGGCTCGCAACCGCTCCGCAGCTTCGAACAGGAAGGACCGGGTGGCGCACATCCGTTTCTCACCGGCCGAGTTCGATGCCCTTGAGGCGGCCGCAGCAGCAGCCGGCATAACCGTTTCGGCCTTCGTGCGGTCACTCGCCATGGAAGGCGCCGGCGTGCGGCCGTTCCTCGCAGAGGGCGACCGTGCTGTGCTTGGCCTGCTCGTCGAAGGCATGCGGGCGATCGGCGGCAACCTCAACCAGATCGCGCGCGCCATCAACACCGGCAGGGTTCCCGCTGATGGGCATGTCGCAGGCAGCATCAAGGATGCGCATGTCGTCGCAACCACAGTGGCATCGGAACTTGCTGAGATGACCAGGCGGGCGGCCGCACTTCGACGCGGGGAGGGCGCCTGATGGAGTTTTTCCCCGGAGCCTTCGAGCTGGAGTGGGAGCGTCTCCGCGCCATGCTGGTGCATGAGATGCAGCTCGGGCAGATCGAAAAGAGCGATTGGGAAGAGCCGCGAAGGGGAGGGGTGGCGCGGATCGGCGATGAGGGGCTGGACGGCTTCGGCCGAGCGCGGCGGCGGCAGGGCGGGAACCGCCTGCGGCGGCCTCCGGGAGGCGCAGGCTCGACCGGCCGATCAATGCGAACGCGCTTCTCGGCGCTGGCGCGCGGCAGCCAGCCGGCGGTAGTCAAGCTCGCCTCCTATGGCGGCGGCGGTCGCGCGGCTGCGATGATGAGCTACACATCGCGAGGAGGGGAGCTTGCCGTCGAGAACGAGCGCGGTGAGCGCGTGCTCGGCCGGGACGCACTCACCGAACAGCGGGCGGAGTGGGAACATCTCTTCGACAATCGCGCCGCCAGCCGGGATTTCGGCGTCTTCCATGTCTCCATAGACGCGGCTTCGCTCTCCTCCGACGTCGACCAGGACGATCAGCTCCGCGAGATCCTGCGATCGGGTTTTGGCAGTCGTCGGTTTGTCTATGCGGCGCGAGAGCGATCCGATGGGGGATTCAATGTGAGTGGCGTCGTTGTTCTGCGCGACGGGAGTGGGGAGCGCCTGACCGGTGATCGGAAAGCCGCGGAGATCGTGCAGCAGCGCTACGACGACACGGAGGCCGGCCGGGATGTCGAAGCAGGGTTCCGTTTTCATGGCTACGGCAACGGCGTGGAATGGGGCGCCGCCCGGGTTCGGGAACTGGTCGCGTCATCCGACGGAGAGGTCCGCGACGATACCGGCCGGCTGATCGGTGATGCGACGCAGGCCGGCGATCTCGTGCAGAAGGAATGGCGCAAGGAATTGCACAGCCGCAAGGGCAGGGACGTCATGCACTTGATTGTCTCGGCGCGCGCAGGCACGGATGCATCCGCCTTTGAGGAAGCGGTCCGCGAATTCCTGGGCGAGCAGTTTGCGGGGCACCGCTATGTGTTCGCCGTTCACGATCCGGCGTTCGATCCGAAGGAGATGGCGGACGGCGGCAAGCGGCCGCACATCCACGCTCATGCCATCGTCACTATGCGCTCGGAAACGGGCGAGCGGATCGAGACGAGTCCGCAAATGTTTCGCGCGTGGCGCTCGTTGATGGCCGAGAAGGCGCGCGAGCAGGGCATCGACATGGAACTCACCGATCGGCGGGAATTCGCAAGCGCGCCGGCCTACACCCGCAATCAGGTGCGCCCGGTGGGCTACCGGGGTCGGACGGAGCATGAAGGGACGAGCGAGGCGGCGCATAGCAGATACAAGGCGAAGCGCTCGAACGAACCGGACCTCGCTCGTTCAAGCCGAAGCGAGGCGTATGCGGCCATCGCCACAAGTGTTTGGAACGACCTTACCAACGAACGGCAGGACGGCCAGGTTGGCGAATTCGCCACGTTGCAGAAAGACAGGTTGGAACGCGCTGCACGAGACAGCCAAATTGATAGCATTATCGATCATCATGAAACAGTGACTATAAAAAACAACGCCAATATGGCATTGTTAGGTGAGTTTATGGAAGGCGAGGTCGATCAGATGCGAGAGATGACGCGTCCCGAATTCGAATCCTACGAGAAGCGCGTGGAAGCTGTTCTCGCGACTGTCGAACAAACGCTCGATGCCTCCGAGCGTGACGATTTTGACGAAGTTGCGGCCGCCGCGCGCGAGGTGGTGGACATCCGGCGCGAGTATCTGGAGTTCACCGAACAGCAAGTCGAAACCGACCGCACCGACCCGCGGCGCGTCGATGGGCAGCGCGACGACGTCAACGCGCAGCGGGATGCGGCAGTCGCGCGGTTCGGTGCGCAAGCCGTCGAAAAAGCCAATGAGGTTCTCATAGAGGTCGAGCACTATCGCGAGGGACTGGAAAGGATCGAAGCGGGAGATCTGCCGCAGTCTGACACGGCCAGCTATCAAACCGGCCTGGCGCGGGAAGTCCATCGAGCCGCGGAGCTGGCCGTCGATGAGGGCAATCCGTATATGCGCGAGGTCGGAAAGTCGGATCAGGAATTGCAGCGTGCGATCGAACAGGTCGAGATGTCTCGTGATGAGGCACGCAGAGCCGCAGATAGCAGGCAGCTTGAACGATCTGGTACCGAACCGGATAGCGCCGTTGGCCAGTACAAGGGTAGTGTCGACGGCTCGTCGGGGCAAGTCGAGACCGAGCAGAACCGAGAGGCGGATCACGACGACCGGCTTAACTCTCGGCGGGATGATCACGTCGATGACCGGCAGGGTCCACCATTGCCCGATCAACCGGTCCGGCGTTCTGATGAACAAGAGACCGATAGACGTCCGGCCGCCGAGGTCGAGGCCGTTCGGTCGGATCCGCCGCAGCAGCACGTGCCGCGACTGCGTCAGATCGAGCTGGAACTGGATGAGCGCCATGACCGCGATCGCGATGATCGCGAGCGCTAGGAGCACGGCCATGAATGATGAATTGCGTCACAATCAGCTTCCACCGCCGGATGGTTCGGAAGACCGGCCGGATGGATTCGTCTCGCTAGCCATTTTGGCATTCGTCGTCGTTGCGCCGCTGATCTATTTTGGTCCAGAGCTTGGCGCGATTGAAGCGTGGTTCGTTGACGTGTATCGCATGATCGATGGATGGGTGGCTCCCATAAGGGAGTTCGTAGTCGGCTAGCCAACATGCTTGGGGAGCACCCGATCCGCCCGCATGTCCAAGGTTTCTCACGAATTGCCTGACGGGTTCGTTGATGAGACCGAGCCGATCGCAAACCCACCAACCGTTTCGCGGCAACCGACATTGCTTCGATCGACCCGTCAGACTGGTCGTGTCAGTGCTCGAATGAGCGTCCGAAACGCGGCGCGAACCTTGCGGTCTTCGATCCTTGCCAGTGCCTGGGCGATCGACGCATCGCGCCCATGGAGTGTCTCTTGCTCGGGCTCCTGTCGCTGGGGGCCGACCCCTTCGAGAAAGAAAGACAGTGGTGCATCCAGTTCCGCCGCCACACGCACCAGCGTGGCCACGGCAATGCGGGTCATGCCTCGCTCGTATCTCTGAATCTGCTGGAAACTGACACCGATGGCTTCGCCCAGTTTTCGCTGGCTCAGGCCAAGTGACCGGCGACGAGCGCATAGACGGAGCCCAACGACGACATCCACCGCATCAAGAGCGCTTTCGTTTTCGCTCGGGCGGCGGCGGGATTGGCGGCCGCGGATCGGTGAAGAAGTCGGTCGGGGCAATTTCGAGGATCTCAGCCAGCTTCTCCAGTATGTCGACGGTCGGAGAATGAACTTAACGATCCAGGGTGCAGCCGCCTGATGCGGCTATGGTGACTTTCGAGCCTGCAGTATGCGGAGACATTGGACGGTGCTACGGTCTGCGGTTCGACGGTCGATGGAACACGGTGGGTCGCCCAGTAACTTACGCGGCGACCTTTCCATCACTGTGCGTTCTCGGGAAACTCGTACATATCGAGGATCCGGACCTTCTGCCGACGCTTGCGATGGTCGTGTATGATCTTTCCGACGACGTGCCTGTATCGCGTCTGACGCTGGCCGCCGTCGGAGCCCAAACCACGTTTAGCTGGTCTCAAGCTCCAAAGCCGGCGCGTCATCCGCAACGGTCTCCTCAAAAATCGCCGACCAGTTTCGCGACGAGCGCCGATCCTCGCTCGATGCCCCATCTCCATTCACCAACGTCTTGAGGCGGCGCGCTGCCGTGTCGAACTTCGCGTCGATTTTATTCCTGAACAGCGACAATTGTTGCGCGGGTTCAGCAGCGCGGTCGCCGAACCTCGCACTAGGAAAGGGTTTTGCTGCGGTAGGCCTATCATTCGTCGAAGTAACGGAGTGAGAAGGAGACGCACGTACTGTCTGCGCCCTGGCGCGGCCACGAACCTTGAAATGCTCATCCAAACTGGCGGCAACTGGATCTCTGTCGCCAGCCGAACGTTTTGGAGTCTCCCTATAGACTAGTGTCGTGCTCGTCGAGCGATCAACAACCATCGCACCAGATGAACTTGGGCGCAAAGATCCGGGATTTTCGAGCAACGACGTATTGCCTTGGCCGATCACCGGCACCGGCCGCTGCGGCAGGAACTCCGTCGCCGGCACGTCCGGCACGTTGGTTCGCGAAAACTGCTCCATCGCCTTGAATGGTGCGGTGCGGAAGAATCGCAATTTGTCGGCAAAGATCGCGTTCTGTCCCTCAGCCAGGATGATCATTTTGTCTCCTGGCATTTGCCGAACCTCCTGCGGCATCATCAGGTCGCGTTCCCGCAACTGTTCGACCTTGGTACGGCGATGCAGCCCCATCATCTCGATCGTGCGGGATTCCGTCTTGTAGCGGACGGTCCGCTTTCCCAATCCTTTCGAGACGGCTTCAGCGGTTACCTGGTCGTTGGCGCCAAACACCAGCTGGTAGCCGCAATTGCCCATTAGGGAATGGCGGGACGTCTCTCCGTAAATTTCATCGAGATTCTTGAGGTCTTGGATCACGAACGCCATCTTGATGTTGTAGCCGGCGACATAGGGCAGCTTGGTCGTAATCTCGGTCATTTTCTTCAACTGGCGGAACTCGTCGAGCAGGAAATAGACGGGTAACGACCTTTCCCTATGCTCGAGCATGAGCATGTCCAGCGTCTGTTGCACGAAGAGGGCGAGCAAAGGTCTCAACAGTGTGATGTCGGTGACGTTCGGCGCGAGATAGATCGAGATCGGCCGGTGCTTCAGGGCCCGCAGATCCATGTCGGTGACGGATGTCGCAGCGACGACGCGCTCGTTGCGGAACGGGCGCAGGGCCTTCTGAATATCAAGCAGCGCGGATGCTGCGGCGCGCTCGGACAAGGCAGTATATGCGTTGAAACTCTCCATGGTGAAGCGTGACAGAAATGGTTCGCGCTCCTTGAGAAGCACCATGAGGGCCTGAAGGTTGGCGCCGCTGTTGAAGAAGGTTGTTACCTCCCCAAGATTGCGATGCCCTTCGTAAAAAACACTCTCGTTGATGTAGCTGATTGCGCCGGCCATGACCTGTTGCGCGGTCGCCTGCCAAATCGAGTTCTCGGACTCTGTGTTCTCCGGAACCAGGATGGCGGCGATGTTCTGGATATCGGTGGTTCGATCGCCGCGATCCGGCCGGATGAAGTCGAGAGGATTGTAGCGGTGGGTCCGGTCGGATCCGGGCGCGAACAGAAATACCTGGTTGCCTTTGGACTTGCGGTAGCCTGCTGTGCTCCTAAAAATCTCGCCCTTGAGGTCCGTGACGACCATGGAGCCGTCATGAGCAAGCGCGTTAGGAATGACGTAGCAGGCGCCCTTCCCTGAGCGTGTCGGCCCGATGATCAGATGATGCCGATCGTCGTCGACGCGCAGGATCTGACGTCCGAACCGACCAAGAATTTTCCCCTTTTGCTTGAACCATCCATCGCGCCGGAGCGACATTGCCGTCTGGAAGCGAGCATCGCCGAGAGGGTTAGGATTGGCGCGCAAGCCCGCATAGGCCACGATGCCGGCGACGAGCGAAGCGGGCAGGAGAGCGCCAAGCGCCACGGTGCGCAGGAGGCCGCTGTCGCGATAGGCGATGAGCTGCTGGAAGGGTGCGAAGGGGTTAGTGGTGATGGTGGCCTGCAGTATCCGGCCATCGCCATAAAGTAATTGCAAGCCGAGCCCATATGCCAGCAGCCAGACGGCGAAGGCGACGGTTAGGCAGAAGCCGAGATAGCATATGCGGAGCGAGCCGGTCATGACCCGTCCATTCGTTCGCGCGCGAAGAAAATTTCCGAGACGCCGCGTCGGCCCCCTTCCCTGCGCAGCTGGATGACAATCGGGATTACGCTCTGAATGTAGGAGATGAGATCAGCCTTCGGATAGGCCGCCGACAGGCCCGATTGCATGACCATCATGGCCAGTTGTTCGTAGGCGCCAAGCGGCGTGTCGGCATGCACTGTGGACATCGAGCCGGGATGCCCGGTGTTGATGGCACGGAGGAATGCGAAGGCTTCGGCTCCCCTGACCTCGCCGACAAAGAGACGGTCCGGCCGCATGCGCAGCGACGCCTCGAGAAGCGACTGGATGGTTACGCTGGCAGTTCCCTGGTCGCCGCGGGAGGCAAGCAGGTGGACCGCATTCTTCTGTGTCGGAAACAGCTCGCGTGTGTCTTCCAGCGTGATGATGCGTTCATGCGGGTCGACCGATTTCAGGCAGGCGTTTAGGAAAGTCGTCTTGCCGCTCGAGGTGCCACCGCTGATCAGGATCGAGACGCGGTTGACGATCGCCGTGCGGATGAAGCCGTAGATGTCTCTCACCGAGAGCTGGTCGATCAGGGCCTGCTCGGTCTCGCTAAGACCGCCAACGGCGACGGTGACTGCGTCGAGCGATCCCTGGTCGCGATAGTCCTCGAGCGTGAAGTTGCTGATGACCTGCTTGCGGATCGACAGCGTGCCGCCATCGGCGGCCGCGGGTGGCAGGACGACTTGGATGCGCTCGCCAGTGGGCAGTGCCGCGCTGAGGATGGGGTTGGCAGGGCTGACGAACTGATTGGTGCTGGCGGCGACGCGCTCACCGATATTGACGATCTCCGCGGTGGTCAGCTGCGGAATCTCATAGAATTCCATGTGCGCCGCACCGAGGCGCTCGATATAAACCTGTCCCGGCCGGTTGACCGAGATTTCGACAACATCGCGATCGTCGAGAAACGGCTTCAGCGAGGCGAGCGCACGAGAGAGAAAATAGTGCCGGTTGTCGGAGGCAAGCTCAGGGGAGGCCGCGTTCACGACGGATCTCCCTCAGTGCTTCGGTGACGGGATCCTCGTACATGGCCGAGAAGTCGAGGTCCTGACGAACAAAGACGAAGATACGCTCTCCCTGGCTCACGCTGATCGTCGGCGGGATGCGCAGACTATCGCCCAGCGCCTGATTGGCCATGTCGGAAAATGTCTGTGCCAGTGTCTCCCGGGCTACTTCCTCAGCGTTCTGTGCATCGTCACTTTTTCCAGCCGCGGCCTCGCTTCCGTAGCCGGTCAGGTAGCTGGCGCCGGCGCCGACGATGGACAGCAGAATGGCCGCGCCAAATCGCTCACGAAACTTCTTGTCCACACGCCCGGTCAGACCAGCGCGGCCGAGACTGTCAGCGCCGATCGAGTTCAGCCGAACCGTGACGCCGTCATCACGCAACATGCGGGTCCAGACGACGAAAATTCGGGTCTGGCCGCGGGTGATCTCGGACTGGTATTCGCCGATGAGCCGGGTGCCGGTGGGGATCAGCACGCGACGGCCGTCGAGCGAATAGACGTCCTGCAACACGATCGCCCTCACCTGCCCTGGCAGGTCACTGACGATTGCCGTCTCAAGGATGCCCGGAATGAGCGTGCCCTCCGGAACGAGCGCGTCGATCCGCTCGATCTTCCTCGCCTTGGCGCTACGGTCGCCGATGCTGGCGGCGGCCGCCAGGAATTTGCTGCTGCGATCCTCGCCGGCAACCGTGAGCCCCTCTCCTTCCCCGCCGGTCAGAGTGCCGGACCCGCTCGATGCCGGATTGTCGATCACAACCAGCTTCGAACGGAAGCGTTCGGGGAATTCTTCCGCAGGGGCGTCGACAACATCCGGGGGCGGCGTCGCACCTGGAGCAGGCGGAGGCGGCACATCGAACTGAGTCGTGTCTGGTTTTTCCGCCGAAGGTGGCGGCGGGGGAGGAGGTGGTATCTGGACAATCTCCGGCGCCGGCGGCTCTGGTTCCGGTTCGCTCTCGCGCACGAAGGACGGTGGGCGGAAGGTCGTTGTGGTGAATTCCTCGTCCCCGTCGAGCATATCGCGGACCGGTGTCTGCCCGCTGGAAAGGACCAAATAACCGGCGCCGAGGCCGAGCAGGACCAGAGCTGCGCCGCCCGCAAGCTGCTTTCGGCGGACAGATGTGTCGGCCACGACAGGATCGTCATTCTGACCCAAGGCTTCAAGTTCCGGAGAGCGTTTCATCAATTGCCGCTCCGGCGCCGTTGTTTCGCCTGATCATCCTCGGCGGGACCCAGAGTAGCGGGGTCTGGAGCTCCAAAATCCGGCTTTCGCAGATTGAAGATGCAAATCCACTCGTTGCCGTCACGCAACGTGAACTGTGTGGCTGTTCCGTCGACGACAATGTACTCCCCCTCCCTGCGGAAATTCCGAAGCGTCTCGGAAAAATCCGAGTTGACCGCGAAGATTGCCGGTACACGCCGATCGAACTTGAAGAAGGTCTTGTTGCCGTCGTCGAAGACCATCAGCGGCTTCATCCGCGCATCGCCCGAAAAGGAGTAATCGATGTTGACGTTAGCCTTGTCGATGCCGGAGATGTTCGGCCAGGCTGCGCGCTGTTCCGCCTCCTTGCGTAGGGCGGCGTTGAGGTTCTTCTCTGGATAGTGGAAACGGATCCCAAAAACCTTGCGGCCCGCTTCAGGGGCAAAATCGTGCAGCTCGAGATAGTAGATGCGCTTGTCGGTGACGACATTCATGTTGGTCACGACATCCTTGGCGATTGGCTTGACGAAGAGGATGTTGCCCTTCTCAGCTGGCACAACCTGCCAGCTCTCCGTGTCGCCGAGCGAGATCGTCTGGAACTTTTCGTCTTCGTCGAAGATGATCATCGTCGAGATGCCGTAGGTCGCGAAGACCTGGACGACATTGTTCTCCTGATAGGTGACGCTGGTCACGCGCCCATCAAGCGATCCGCCCTTTGGGGTCTGCGCCGAAACGGCTGGCCAGCACGTACCGATCAAGACAAGAGCGATCACGAACGAGCGGCCTATCATCGGGTTTCCCCGGGCGTCACCGTTTCCTGGTCGCGACGATAGGAATAGACCTGGAAGCCGAGCGGGTTCTCGAAGCGCCATTCGTTGCGGGTCGGCGTGTCTGTGTAGCGAAAGCGCACAACCGAGATCCAATGACGCACGATCGATTCCGCGTCGCTGCGTTCGTTGGTCGAAAAGCGGACGATGGCCGTGCTGGCATTCGGGAACGTCACCGACTTGATATCGACCAGGACCCGCTTCAGTCGCCCATAGACCTTTGTCGGGTTCTGCGCATTGGCCGCGCTGTAGAGGGTCTGCAATTCGCGCGCGGCCTCGTCCGCGGACAGCAAGGCGGCAATGCCAAAATTCTCGGTGATGGCGTAGGGGTCGTAGCCCTCGCGGGCGCGGATGTAGCGGACCACATTGGCCTGGGTGATCGCCTGCTGCTCGGTAAGGTTGGCCGGCCGTGTCAGGCCTGACTTGACCTCGATATAGCCGGTCGTCTGGTCGACGGTGACGACGTAGGGCTCGAAACTCTTCAAGGGCAGCATCAGCACCACGGCGAGCAGGCTGAGCAGGGCGATCCCGGCGAAGATGATCGAAAAGAACCAGGCAACGCGCGCCGAGCGCTTCGCCCGCTTTATGATCTCCTGCTCCCAGATGTCGCCCTGCTGGAAATAGGACCGTAGTGCGGTTTCGGATTTTTCGGCCATCCCTGCCCTGCTTCTGTTGTTCACGACCGTGCATGGTCTCGCCGCTCACGATTGCCTCGGAGTTCCGTTCGATGTGATTGCGCGCTGCATGGAGGCTCCGGCGCCGTCCGGCCGTGGTGACTGAAGTCGTGCTTGGACCCGGTGGACGGCTGCCTGCGTCTGGCGGGCTGAGATGCCGATCGCCGCGCGGCCCCAGAAGATGCTCCGGCCGGTCATCTGCCGGGATCGCGGACCGACTGGTGTCGCCAGTCCGCCAGCTATGCCCTGTGCGAGGGATTGTACCTGCAGAAGAACGAAACTGCCCGCCAGGCACAGCATGATAAAGGCTGCGAAATCGCTGAGCTTCAGCTCGCGATCGCCGGAGATGCCGTCGATCGCCGTGAGTTCCGGCTCCATCGCCGCGATCAGGAACGCGGCGATCACATAGACGAACAGAGGAATGATCGCGTAGAGCAGTGACTGGTTGAGCCAACCCATCGCATAACTGCGTGTCGCATCGAAGAAAAAGCACGCGATGAAAATGGGCGCGGTGCCGAGCAACACCCACAGCACGACCTTGGCGAGGACGAGAATGCCGAGCGCGATGGCGACGAACAATCCGGCAAAGACCATGATGATCATACCGATCAAGGCCGGAAGCACGGACAGATAGCCTGCTTGTTCTGAAAATGCCGCCGCCGCGACATTGGCCGTCTTCCAGATTTGTGAAAGTCCGTTGGTGGGCTCGGTGACACCAGTTCCCGATGCCGCCAGGATGGCGCGGCCCGCCGCTTCCGGGACCTCGGTCAGCCACTCATAGACAAGCTCGTTGAAGTTCGACCAGGTGCCGACCAGCACCAGGATGACGAAGACCCGCACCAGTCGTCCGATGATCTCGGCGACGCTGAGACGCGACGCTCCGAGGAAGAGCTGCACCCCGTAGAACAGGACCGCAAGGATAAAAAGCAGACGAAGAAGCGGTTCGAGATCCTGGCTCAGAGTCTCGTAGGCGTTCTGGGAAAAGTTCTGTCCCGACGCATCGATCCGATCCAACAGTTCGCCAATAAAGTCGTCCACCGCCCTGCCCTACTCTTCGTCCCACTCATCGCCCTTGGCCGCCAGGTCCTGGACCGCCTCCAAGGCCGCGGCCCTGTTGGTATTTACCGACATCATCGGCCCACATTCGCTTTCCGTGGCGACGTAGCTCGACAAATTGGCTGGCCGCTTGCACGGCGCGGTTTTCTCGCGCGGCGTACCGCACCCGTTGGCGAGAGCGGCCAGCGTGAGTGAAAGGGCGGTCACGGCGCATCGACGGCCTCTCATTCGTACTGCAATGCCTTTTTGGTATTTGACATGTCGGTCAGCTTGCGCTGGTTTTCCGCATGCAGAGACTGCACACCGCCGTTCAGCACGCCGATCATCTCATTGAGTGTCAGGCCGGTCTGGACCTGAAGCTGCGTGTTCTGGTCGATCGAGCCCTTGATGTCCTCGGCCTTGCCGATTTCAACGCCCGCGCCTTCGAGGGCGGAGCGCCGCGTTTCGACCGCAGCTTGAGAACCGGTGATAAGCGCCGAGACGCCCATGACCGTTTTCATGAGCTCTTCATAGGATTTGTCGCTGGAGAGCGAGCTGTTCTCTTTCCCGGACAGAGATTTGACCAGCTGAAGGCCATTGATAAACAGCGTGGCAGCTTCGATGACTTTTGGATCAAGCGATCCGAAGTCGGCGATCCCGCTCTTCAGGAGGCTGTCGAAGGACGGTATCGACGAGACGGTAAAACCGTTGCTGATCGCGATATCCTTCAGCGGACCTGTGTCTCCGCCGCGATCGCCGGTCACAGCCTTCAGGGTCTCCTCGACGGTGGTGAGGATTTCCTTGTTCGTATCGAGGATTTTTCCCGTCTTTTCGGCGGTATCGCGGGCGACCGCGTAGTTGGTCTTGTCGATAACCGGAATGTCGGCCATAGCAGGCAGAATGCCGGCTCGAAGAGCTAGCACTATCGAAATCGAACGCTTCATCGTGACCTCCATCATTGTGTCTCGAGTTGAAGTTCCGCCTGCGCATCGATGCGCAGAACACAGCCTCTGGCATCGGCATCCCAGACGAGCCCTGCCCGCTCGTCGCAAAAGCCGGCGACCGGCCGATCGTCATCGCCATCGTCTCCATCGTATCGGGTCGACCGGTTAGCTCCGGAAATATCGCCCAGCGTCACGGCATTGCTGGAATTGGTGAGGTCGGCGAACGCGGTGCCAAGCAGGATCAGCCGGTTGATGAGTTCGATGTTCGCGTTGCGCGCACCGGAATTGTGATCCCAGCTGTCCTGGATTGTGCCGGACCCCATCCCGCCGAGTTGCGTGAGCCAGGACGAGACGTCGCCGGACCCCTCCCCGATTGCGGCAGTCAATCCCATCGCATTCATGGTGCTAGTCCGCGCGTTGTCATAGGCACCACCGCCGCCATAGTTGAGCGGAATGCCGGACTTGTCGGAGCCGCCGAACGCCGGCAGCCACTTTCGCGTTATGTTGGCGACATAGCCTTGGGTTTCCTTGAAGGGCGGGATGCCGCCATATTTGTTCACGTTGCCTGCGCCCGCATTGTAGGCTGCAAGCGCCAACGAGACATTGCCGTTGTACTTTCGCAGTTGCTGCTTGTAGTAACGCGCGCCGCCACGCAGGTTCTGCTCGATGTTGTAGGGATCCACGCCGAGGTCGCCGGCGGTCCCCGGCATCAACTGGGCAAGGCCGATCGCGCCAGCCGGGGATTTTGCGCACGGGTTGAACCGGCTCTCCTGGTAGACGAGCGCTAAAAGCTGGTTCTCGTCGACGCCTTCCTCCCGCGCTATCCTGCGTACCAGGCTGGCAATGGCGCGGTTGGCGTTCGCCGCGGCAACCGGATCATCTTTGCGGCCAGGCCGGTACATCGAGCAGGTGACGCTCTGGCTGTTGACGTAGCGCTCCTCGTCGACCTTCTCGATCTCGCCGGTTTTCCGGTCGCGATCCTCGCGTTCGTCAAGCACCGTCCCGTCGATGGTCGGAATGTCGGCCAAGGCCGGGGCCGCAGCGAAAGCCGGCAGAAGGGCCAAAGGCAAAAAGTTTCGCTTGATCATGCCGCACGCTCCCAACCGCAGAATTCGGGCAACCAGTTTGCCGGGTCGTCGCCTAGCCGGGCGCGAAGTGCTGCGCACTGCTCGATCGTTTCCTTGCGTCCGGACATCACGCGTACCAGGTCCGGCATCGACGAGAGATCGAGCCTGGCGATAACGGAATCGTTGCCGTGTTTGATCAGGAAGGTCCGCCGCTCGGGCGGGGTGTTGCGGATGAAGGAATACTCCTTGGCCGTCAGGCCGAAACGGCGGATGTAACTTTCCTCGTCGGCCCGCGGGTTCGGGAAATGCAGATTGGTGGCGGACTGCTCGATCAGCGTGTGCGATTGAGGGGATCTGGCAATGTCAGCCGCCGACTGTGTGCCGAATCCGACGATGCCGTTGAGCTTGCGGATCGTCTTCATCTTGTCGACGATGTAGTTGGAAAAGACGGGATCCTGCAGAAGCTTCCAGCCCTCGTCCATGAAGATGAGGACTGGCTCGCCCGTCAGCAGTTCGTCCAGCCGGTGGTAGAGATACATCAGCGCCGGTGTGCGCACTTCCCTGTTGTCGAGAATATGCGTCATGTCGAAGCCGAAGATCCGCCGGCCGGAAAAGGACAACACGTCGCGCGGCGCATTGAACAGCCAAGCCTTCTCACCCTCGAACCATGGACGCAGGCGCGACTGGAGATCGTTGGCGTCGGAACGTGATCTGCCCATCAACAGCCCGGACAGATTGGCAAGCGTGCGCTGCTCGATTGGCTCCTGGCAAATGCGGCCGATGGCCCGCTCGAGCGTGTCTTCTTCTTCCTGGGAGAAGCCGCTGCCGTCCGCCGGGTCGAGCATGGCCTTGAGAAGGCGATGCAGGAACTCGCGGTTTGCGGCGTTGTTTTCGAGCTGCAGCGGATTGAAGCCGGTGGCGACGCCAGGCTGCAGGACCTCATAGTCGCCCCCGACGGCTCGGATGAAGATCTCCGCGCCACGATCCTTGTCGAAGAAGACCGCCCGGGGCTCCGGAGAAATCCGAAACGCCTGGGCAAGCAGGAAGGTGAGCGCCACGGTTTTTCCCGAACCGGTCGGGCCAGTCACCAGAAAGTGGCCGATGTCGCGCTGGTGGAAGTTGAACCGGTAAGGTGTCTGTGACGTCGTCTCGAGGATCGAGATCGGCAGACCCCAGTGGACATCCGAAGCCTTCCCCGTCGCGAAATTGTGCAGTGACGAAAATCCGGAAAAGTTGGCGCTCGACAGCATGCAGGAACGCGCGATGTAGGCGTGGTTGCCCGGCAGCTGCGCCCAGAACGAGGCCTCCATGTTGAGGTCCTCGCGCAGCCAGTTGATGTTCATGTCGGTGAGGCAGGAGCCGAGTTCGGCGACGGCCTTGTCGAGACCGGCAAGGTCGCGCGAGAGGCAGAGCAGGCTGAAATGGTGATAGCCGAACACAGCCTCCTGGTTGAGCAGGCTGTTGAGCGCGAAGTCGATATCGGTTTCGACTGTGCTGCCCGATTCATCCGACGCGTGGATCTGGCGCTGCAGGCGCGATATGCGCTCCTGGGCGATCGGCTTGTCGGCGAGCGTGAACGACTGTGTGCAGATGAACTCGTGGTTCATCTGCAGGAGGCCGTCGAGCATTCCCGGTCCCGAGAACGGCGGATACTCCTTGATCGACAGCATAGCCCCAAAACGGTTCTCGGCCTCCGTCGGTCCCTGCGCCTGCAATGTCCGCTTGGAGAAGTGCAATCGCGACGAGCCGACATAGCTTCGGATGCCCATGCGTGGCAGACGCATGTCGCGCGGGGCGCCGCAGGTGAGGATCGTGTTGAAGAAGGCGCAAGGTTCCGAATAGGGTTCGCCGTCCCGGGACACGATGCCGAGCGGCCGCGCCCCGTACTTCTGCAGCTCACGCGAGATGTTACCGACAATCTCTTCGAGCTCGCTGACCCGCTCGTGCAAACGCTGTTGTCGTACCTCGAAACCGGAAGAACGATCGAGCAGGTTTGAAAACGTCTCGGCGGCGCCCAGCGCGCCTCGCATGCCGGAGCGAACGATGGTGAGGTAGAGTTCGTTGGTGAACATGCGTTTGTCGCGCAGCGATGCCATATACCGCGTGTTCAGAAAATCGCAGAACGGGTCCGAGAAGGCGCCGCCGATCGAGGGCTTGACCTCCTTGCGGATCACCGTCGACCAGAGCGAATAGCGGCTGGAGCCGAGCGCGCGGATCATCGTATTCTGGACAGCGGCGCGCATGTTGAGCTCGGCCTGGTCCTCGGTCTGGAAGAACAAACCATCCAACTTGATCACGGACAGGATCGCGCCGCTCTCGAGACCGATGACGCTATTGGCGACATGGCGCAGATATGGAATGTGGGTCGACATCGCGCGCTCGCGGCGCTGCTCGCGGCCAAACCCCAGCTCTTCGATGACGACGTTCAACATTGTCATGGCCCGTACGAATTGGTGCGCCAGAACAGCCGGTTCGGTGTCCGCGGCGTGCGCCGGCCGACGACCTGCGCGAGATCGAGGACCCGGATGTCGCGGCTGCATAGGGCAAACAGCGCCAGATAGATCAGGGGGGCGATTAGCGCCGACCAGAAGCTCGTGCTCACCAGGAAAGCGATCAGCGTGAAGCCGACGATGATGTAGAACGCGTTGAGCGGAATTCCCCACATCATTGGAGGCCGGGTAAGGCCGATCACCAGCGGCGTCAGTTGCGGCTTCTCGTCGGTGAACTCGGCCATGGCTCAGTTCCCCACCGCCGCGATCATCTCGTCGACGATAGCCGGCGCTCCGAATACGAGGCCGATGCCGAGGACGACCGCGCCGGCGGTGAACCAGGACAAGCGTCCTGCGAAGGCAAGGAAGCCGAGCGCTATAACCGCGATGATCGCGAGCAGCCGGCCAAACGGGCCCGTGATGAAATCGACAATCATCTGGACCGCAGTTTCGAGCGGCGCGAATGCCCCTGACGATTGCGCGAAGGCGGGGTCAACGATCAGGAGACAGGAAAACATGATTGCGGCAAAGGCAATCTGCTGTCTCAAGGGTCTTGCGACGGGCGAACGAGAGATCTGGTTCATGGTGGCCTCCAGCTAAAAGTGCATGACGCCGCCGACCCACTGGCGGTGATCGCGCGAGGTGATCACCCCGCTGACATTGGACGGATGTTGCGGATCTTCGGCTGGGTCACGCCGTTCGCTTGCGGTTACACCGTTTCCCTCAAGACCCATTTGGATGTTGAGCACTTCGGCGACGTAGCCGACTGTTTCCTTGAATGGGGGAATGCCGCCATGCTCGCGCACACGACCCTCGCCCGCGTTGTAGGCGGCGGCCACCAGCAGCGGATTGCGGAATTCGTCGGACAGCTCCCGCAGATAGCGAACACCGCCATCGATGTTTTCTTCTGGATCGCAGATGTCGTTAACGCCGAGCCGATCCGCGGTTTCCGGCATGAGCTGCATCGGGCCGCGTGCGCCCTTTGGGGAATTGCGCAGCCTATCGAGCCGGCTTTCGGCTGTTGCGACCGCGACAGCAAATCCGACGTCGACCGAGTGCCGCTGCGCAGCTTCCACGACGAGCCGCGTGATCTCGGCAGGTGTCGCAGGCGAGGGTCCGCATTCTGGACCGGCGCCCTCGTCACCAATATCAAAATGATCTTTCTTCTTGCCAACTTCCTGTGCATTGGTGGCTGGTGCTACAAGAACCACAGGGATCGTCGCCTGAGGCGCGATATGGCCGCTCTCGCCCAAAACATAATCGTCTTGCGGCCGCGCCCAACGGGCTTCTGCGACAGTGTCGGCTGATGGCAGAATCTCGTCCGAATGCCAAGTATCGGCGACTATCGTGAGCGGCGAACCTATCCTTGCAGATAGTGCGGATGCCAATGTTCTACCCGGTGTGATCGCGCATATGCTTGTGACAAGTGTCACCGCCAGCAGCGGTCGGATTGAAGGTGATGTAGCTTGCCTCTCCATGGTTCCCCATCCAAAGCCTTGCAACGACGGATGTGAGCATGGTTAGGCTGCATGGCGATCACCATCAGGCGCCAATCGATTGCGACGGTGACGGTGTCGACCCGGCTTGCCATCCCCCATTCGACGACGCCCTGCGCGAGTTCGAGCAACGGGCTATCGCCGCGCGGCCGCATTTCGCGGTGGCCTTGCGCGACACAAAACCGCGTCCACTCGAAAATACGGGGGCCGCGCGGCGGCGAGCGCCGGCAAAGGTCCGTTAGCACATCGCTTAGCAGGTGCGGACGGGTGGTCGGCAGCAGGCGCTGATAACCGACGATTTCTTCGCCGCGCAGGCAGATATGATGAACGGCATGCGCGTCGTCGAACCGGTCGCGCTCGCAACCATCGGGCTGACGCAGCTCTTCCCAGCCCTTCTCCTCGACGAACACGCGGTGACGAAAGCGATGAGCGCGGTTCATCAGAGCGGCATGCCGACTGACGTCCGAACCGGGGATGACCATGAGCATGTTGAACTCCTCGGCAATGAAGACGAAGCCGAGTTGCGCATGCTGACCGCCCACGTTGTATGGGCACAAAGCTCCATTGAACTTTCGATCGGAGGTGTCGTGCGGGACGCCGCGGCGCAAATCGCTGGCGATCAACCGTGAGCAGCAACGCAGATCTTGCCGGTGCTCAGACGGTGATCTAAGCACCGGGCGCCGGTGATCGCAAGAGCAAACCTTGATCTGGGTTAAAGACTTGACGTTTTCTGCTGTCAGTGTGCCCGCGCGTCACGTGCATCTTGGGATCAAGGAGAAAGGATCGTCGTGCCAGATAGCCTGCAAGACGACGAGCCAGCGCCCCGTCGCGTCAAGGAGGACGAAGCTGCAAAGCACCACGACCGCGCAGTGCAAAACGCCCTGGTCGAGGCGCAAAAGCAAATCCTTCAGTTCCTTCAGCGGCGCTTGGGCGATCGCGACGCGGCCGATGAAGTCTTGCAACGCTTCTCGCTGCGGGCACTCGAACGCGCGTCCCAACTCCACGATGTTCGAATGGTGCGCGGCTGGCTGGGCCGCATCCTGGCGACGACAATTGTCGACTATCAACGAGAAGCGGCACGCCGGCGTCGACGTGAAATCGTGATCGATCAGGCGGAGGTCGAGACCCACCCCGTCGATGAGGAGCTCGATGCGGCGATCTGCAACTGCCTTTATCGCATACTGCCGACACTGAAAGCAGAATACGCCGACATCATCTGGCGCGCCGATATTCTCGGAGAACCGCGGGACCGTTTGGCTGAGAGTTTGGGGACGTCATTGAACAATGTGACCGTCCGCTTACATCGCGGCCGGCAGGCGCTGCGCAAACGTCTCGAACAGATGTGCCGGACCTGCCCGGTGCATGGGTTCATGGATTGCCATTGCGAAAAGGGCGAACACTTGCGCAAGGCGATCGCCGAAGCCAAAGCCAAGATCACTCCGTGAATCGGCGCCCACCTCGCCGATATTTTGATGCCAGCACCGATTCGCACCGACAGATGTCTCGTCTGGCCCGTCGCAAACAGGCGTCACCCGACGAATGAGGCTTTATCCAAGCGCCATGTGGGCCTTTCAGAGAGGCCAGCGGCCTTCGGCTTTTGCGGGCTTGGCCGCTGAGGGGCGAAACGTTCGCGTCATGGGGAACGCGGCCCGTGTCGCGGCCATTCTCCGAGCGCGACGATCCAAAGGCCGAGCAGATTGGCCAGCGGCACGAAGGCAAGGATCGACCAGAATGGTGAGTATCCAATCCGAGCGAGGATGCGTCCGATTGGGTAAAGCACCAGGGCTGCAAACACAACGAACGCAATCCAGTGCCAAGGCGACCAGTAGCCGATCATCATATACGGGTGGTCCATCATCGGAGCATCCTTCGAAATTAAGCTGCGGGATCATGCTCTGTCGGGCTGCGCTGTTATCGAGGATGACCAACGATAAGTGATCACGCCGCAATCTGGCCGTTCGTAAGCGCCGCTTTATCGTACGGAAAAACGACATTCGGATCCGGGAGGTCGCGTGCGCGGTCCTTCCCGCCGAAGTCGAAGCGCGTCAGAAGATCTCGGATGACGTTGAGCCGCGCCTCCGATTTTTCGTCACCGCGAACCATAGTCCATGGCGCGAATGGCGTATGCGTGCGAGCCAGCATCTCGTTGCGGGCTGCACTATAGTCATCCCAGTGTTTTGTCGCAGTGTCGTCGATGGGACTGAGCTTCCACTGTTTCAGTGGATCATCTCGTCGCTCCTTCAGACGACGTTTCTGTTCTCTCCGGGAGATATCCAGATAGTATTTGACGATGGTGATGCCGCAATGGGCGAGCAACTGCTCGAAGAGCGGCGCCGTCGTCAGGAACTCGTCATATTCCTCATCGCTGCAGAATCCCATCACCCGCTCGACCCCGGCGCGGTTGTACCAACTGCGATTGAACAACACGATCTCTCCGCCGGCTGGGAGATGGGGCACCCACCGCTGAAAATACCAGGACTTTTGATCGCGGTCAGACGGCTTGCTCAGCGCGACGACGCGCGTCTCGCGCGGGCTGAGATGCTCGACGATTCGCTTTATCGTTCCGTCCTTGCCGGAAGCGTCTCGTCCTTCGAAGAGCACAAGTACCTTCTCGCCGGATTTGATGAGGTGGTTTTGAAGGCGTGACAGGTCAACCTGGAGCTCTCGAAGTGCTTTGCTGGCGGCATCGCGCTTTTCCCTCTTGCCCATTTGGAAATCCTACCATGAAGTCTGTCGTACATCCTGCCATTGCAGGCGCAGCCGGAAGGGATTCTCGGCCAAAGCGTACTCTCGGAAGGTGACCTCGCCCCGCCGGCGACGGAAGCAAAACCGTTGGTTCACAGAGGGCGCGCTTCCAGCGATAGTCCGATAGAAATATTAATTGCCACAGCAACAGCTTGACGTCTTTGGGTGACGGCTCGCGCTGGAGGCAGAGGGAGCCTGATCACCGGCGGGCACAGCCGTTGCGGCGGGTGCAGGCCCGCCTTCGTGAGCTGCGCATGAGCCGTGGGCATGGGCTTTCCCCGTGGCTGGCTTTTTGGCATGGCCTCCGCAACACGACGAGGGATCGGGGATAGCGTGGGCGGGGGTGTTGGTCTGGTCGACAGAGGTCGTGCTCATTGCGATGGCTCCTGCTCAAGGACATGACGACAGAGGCATTTCTGCTGATTTCGCCTCGTGGGCTTCCGCTTCGCCATCGATGAAGCTAGCCGATGGCAAATCGTGGCATCTTTAATCTCGGTTGAGCACCGACCCTACGTCCACGGCCGGCGCTCAAGCCAGCCCGTCGCCGTTTCAGGGTCCACGCCGGCGACCTCGATCAGTCGGTCCGGGTTCAATATTCGCAATCGACGATAGTGGAATTGAACAATACCCTCCTTGCGCATCGCGCTGAGGACGCGGTTGACGTGAACGAAGGTCAGCCCGGTCGCATCGCCGATCTGTTCCTGCGTCAGCGGCAGCGTCATCTCCTGGATGTGATTGCCCGGCCACTGCGCGCGGTAGCGCGTGAACAGCTCGAGGAGCAGGTGCGCAACCCGCTCGCGCGCCGAACGCCGTCCGATGCTGGTCAGATGGTCGAACGCGAGGCTGCAATCGCGCGCCAGCGACCGCACGAGTCGCATGCAGATCTCAGGTTCGCTGCGGCTATGGGCGGTCAGCACGGGCATCGGGATGACGGAAACGGTGACATCGGTTAACGCCTGCGCGCCGACAGTCGAGGGCCCCCGCCTCGACGGTAAGATGCCAAGGATCGCGCCCGGCAGCGCGAACTGGACGATTTGCCGCCGTCCGTCCTCCAACAGCGTGTAAACGGCCACCCAGCCGTCGAGCAGATTGAAAACCGATTTACCTGTCCAGCCTATGCTGAACAGGTCGCGGCCGGCTTCGATCTTGCGATCGCCTGTGTGATAACGGGGGAGCAGACGATGCTGCTCAGCCAGCGAAGCTCCGCCGATCGGCGCGGTTGCCGGCGCGCCGTCCTGCGAGTCCTGGCGCCCCCGGTGCCGGATCAATTCATCGCCCCGCGCGCAGCTCCGGCGGCTCGCGTCAGCCAACGACAATTCACGTAACACCAGTCCATTCCGCTCGCGCTCGACGGCTCCCCAATCGTCGCGGCGGAGCGACCGGGCTGTCTTTTCTGTTAAAGACGCTCGATCCAAGCTCACATTACACCTCCCGGGCACGAAGCCCGTTCCGGCAGCTGCTCACGCAGCCGAACAAAATCTTTGATGGAAATGTCCCTGATGCCCATTGGCGCGCGCCAAGGCACTCAGTCGGGCGCAGCCGAACTCAGCCATATCCGCGACGAAACGGGCGGGTACAGACCGGCTCGGAAACCCTTAGAGGTGGCGAGGGCGCGGGACGGGGGGATCTCCGCCGAGCAGCACAAGCCTCGCGAGATCCTCGCGCGAAGGCAGCAACGCGGAGGATTCAAGCCGAATGGTCAGGACGCCCTGGTCCTGAGGCGGCATCGGCAGATAGCACATGGCGCACATGCTCTTGCAGCAGCGCCCGTCGTGGAGCGGACAATCGCGCTCGCCTGGCGTAGAAACGCGGACCTCCGCCACGCTCGCGTGGCTCTGCGCCCCGACTTGGCTGGCATGACCCGCATGAGCCTGCGCCGACGCCCCTTGCGCCAGCAAGGACATCGTGCAGAAGATCAGCAAGGCCAGGACCCTGAGCATACGCTCGCCTCTACAGGCTTTTCATTGGCGGCCGCGCCGCAACCACGCGCGCAGAATGAACTATACCCTTCCCGCGCCGTTGAAAGAAGCCGACCGCTAATCTCCATCACATTGCAGGACAATGCGTCTTGATTCAGATCAATCATGCGAGCCTGTCGACCACGAAAACGGCCCCGCGCTTCAAGTCCGATGCGCTTTCATGGCGGTCGTCGCTGTTCGATCGATGTTTGATCGAGATTAAAGTGCAAATGACCCGGCCATGATCTCTAAATGCTCAAGGACGTGTCCTGCGGATCGGAAATGCCCACGATAGACCCGACACCGGCAGAACGAACGCGATGGGTCGCGCTGCTCGTCTCGCGCAGCCGGCAGAGAACCCTCCTGTGCCCGTTCTTCGCCAAATGTGATGGCCTGCTCCTGATCGACCCGCTCTCGCCGGTTCGGGAATTTCGGCCAAACCGTGAGCGGACGAGCGAAGCCATCTGTGAGCTCATCCTCGGGAGTGGCGCCACCAAGCTCGTCTGCGGCTTTATCGGCACTGCCGAGCGTGAGCGCCTCGCTGCGTCCGGCATCGACATCCGCGTTGGCTCGTGCGCGCGGTCGGTGGCAAGCCTCGTGCGCGAATTCAACGCCCTGCCGTCGGCCTCTTCGCTTCGGGGCGATGACGCTCCGCTCGGCTCCGACGCTCCTTCCCGCGGCGCGAGCGGCCTTCGATACGCACCGGCGAACACGGCCATGAGGCCGCGACGGCCCCGACGGACTGACAGGCACTAGGTCAGGCCGCGGCTCGCCGCTTCCGCGGCGCGGCGTCGCCGGCACTTTAACCGAGATTAAAGACTGGCTCGCCGCGGGCGCTCAAACGTTCGCAGGTGAGCAGACGCGCGATTTGCCAAACCGGCTCACGGCAGCGGCCCTTCGATTCCTCGGGAAGGACTATGCCCATCGTCATTTGGCAAGGTCACTAACCCGGCGAGGCCGTGATGGAACCGCACACCGACCACATGAACCATGAGCAACAACGGCCGAGCCGTTTTAGTGCGGCGAACATTGCGCTTTACGGCTTTCTGGCGATCGCCGCTTTTTACCTGATCGCCGAACATCGCGCACATCTTCTGGGCTGGCTGCCCTTTCTTCTCATCCTTGCTTGCCCGCTCTTGCATGTGTTCATGCATGGCAAACATGGCGGGCACGGCGGTAACGAAAGTTCACCGACATCGCCGCCTGGCCAATCCCCGCACCAGCATTGATGATCTCAGCGGAGCGCCCCCATGCACGACAGTATTCCAGCCTACGGACTCTGGTCCCTGGTTGTTCTGAACTCGATCGTCTTCATTTTCTTCGCGTTCAGCTTCTTCAAGCCGGCGACGCCGCGGGACTGGCGCTCCTTTGGTGCCTTCAGCGCCTTCATCATCGCGCTCTTCACCGAGATGTACGGCTTTCCCCTGACGATCTATCTGCTCTCCGGCTGGCTACAGTCGCGCTATCCCGGCGTCGACTGGTTCTCACATGACGCGGGCCACCTGCTCGAAGAGCTGTTCGGCTGGCGCGCTAATCCCCACTTCGGTCCCTTCCATATCCTCAGCTTTGTCTTCATCGGCGGCGGCTTCATCCTGATCTCCGCCGGATGGAACGCGCTTTATCAGGCGCAGCGGCAGCACAAGCTGGCAACGACAGGCATCTACGCGCGGATCCGGCATCCGCAATATGTCGGCTTCGTGCTGGTGATGTTTGGCTTCCTGCTGCAATGGCCGACGCTGCTGACGCTCGCGATGTTCCCCATCCTGGTGTTCATGTATTGGCGGCTTTCCAAGCACGAAGAACGCGAATCTCTCGCCGAATTTGGCGACGCCTATGCGCGCTATATGCGGGAAGTGCCGGCGTTCATTCCGCGCCTCTCGGCGCAACGCGCCGATGCCAGAGGATAAGCGCAATTGTCGAACCGATAGTTCGACCCGTCCGTTTGTGAGTTCAGCGCCGCGTCTGTTCAATCCACGTTAAAGTCTGCTGCCCGCCCACGCGCAATCTAGTCGGGTTTTGCGTCAAATCGACTGAGAAAGCGCGGTCATGGATGCCCTTGTTTTCAGAACTCTTCGTCGTCACATCAAAACCGGGACTCTGACGATCACGACGGCGAACGGTATCGCCCGAACATTCGGTGACGGCCGGGGGCTCGCGGTTGCAATTCGGTTCAGCTCTGCCAGGGCGCAGCGACGGATCCTGCTCGATCCGGAACTTCGCCTTGGCGAGGCCTTCGTCGACGGCGACCTGATTGTCGAGCAGGGCACCATCACGCAGCTGCTCGAGTTGCTCTTGTCCCAGGATCGCACCGGCGCCCCGCGGATCGCGACAAAGATGCTGTCCGGGCTGCGCTTCGTCCTTCGGCGGCTTGCGCAAAAAAACGACCGCACGCGATCCAGGCGAAACGTTGCCCATCACTATGACCTCAGCGGGAAGCTTTACAAACTCTTCCTCGACAGCGACATGCAATATAGCTGCGCCTACTTCGAAAATGCAGACATGTCCCTGGAAGAGGCGCAGCAGGCCAAGAAGCGCCATATCGCAGCAAAGCTGCGAGCCCATCAAAATGCGCGCGTGCTCGACATCGGCTGCGGCTGGGGAGGCTTGGCACTCTACCTCGCTGACACCTTCAACGCCCGCGTCACCGGAATCACGCTCTCGGCCGAGCAGCTCGAATTCGCCAAGGCCCGCGCCGCTGCTGCTTCAGATCCGGGGCGTCTCGACTTTCGGTCGCAGGACTACAGGGACGTGACCGAACGCTTCGATCGGATCGTCTCCGTGGGCATGTTCGAACATGTCGGCGTGAACCACTATGACGCCTTCTTCCGAAAATGCCGCGATCTTCTGGATGAGGATGGCGTGCTTGTGTTGCACTCGATCGGCCGCTCCGATCCACCGGGCTACACCAATCCCTGGATTGCCAAATATATCTTCCCAGGCGGTTACATCCCGGCGCTTTCCGAGGTGCTGCCGGCCATCGAGCGGGCGGGCCTCGTCGTCACCGACATTGAAATCCTCCGCCTGCATTATGCGGAAACACTCCGACACTGGCGCGAGCGATTTCTCGCCCGCCGCACTGAGGCGGTCGACCTCTTTGATGAGCGCTTCGCCCGCTTGTGGGAGTACTATCTCGGCGTCTCCGAACTTGCTTTCCGCTATCAAGGGATGATGGTGTTCCAGATACAGATCGCGAGGCGGCAGAGCGCCGTCCCGCTCACGCGCGACTATATCGAGTGGGAAGAGCAGCGCTTGAAGGGTGTCATGATCAGCAAGCCGGAATGCGAGCGGATAGGCGAGGCGGCTTTCGCGGCGGTCCGCTGAAAAGCCATGCCGCCGCAATAGGTCGGTCGCGTGCGCTCGCCAATCACAGGGTCATTCTTCCGCCGACCCGCCGCTCATAATCCGAGCCAGTCGCACAGACCGCGCGGAATGCGACGGCTGAGGAGAAAGGCGGCGGTGATCGAGAAAACAGTGATCGAGCCGAGATGCCACAGCAGCACCATCGCTCCCGTGTCCAGGCTGTGAAACAGATTCAACATGGTTGCGGGCAGGGAAAAGGCCGACAGAGCGGCGATCACGATGGTCGGCCCTCTCCACACAATGAGGCCGACCCGGCTGACGCCAACGAGGGCGAAGAAAACCGGCACGCCGACTGCGCCGATGATCAGCGGGCATTGCGGGCTGGTCTCGAAGGCCCAGGCCCGCCAGCCCTCCCGGAAGAGGTCGACGGCAATGCTGGCAGTCTCCGAGACGAGCCAGAGCCCGAAGGCGACCAGCGGCACGAGAAGCCAGAGCCACGATCGGCCTGGGGTGCCCAGGATGAACATCGTCAGAAGACCTGTGACAAAGATCATCGCGGAGGTCGCCATGGAGGCGACGAACATTGCATCCGCCAATCGGGAGGCGAGATCGGCACGAAAAGGCTGCGCAAGCGCGAACGGGGGCAAGGCGATTGCGAGAATGTCAGCCATCCAGAGCCGATGGCTGCGGATCCGCCTTTCGATCTGCCAAGGCCGCAGGTCGGCGACAAGCCTTTCGATTAACCGTTCCGTTCGTGGTCGGCGCAATGCCATGGTCGGCCTCCATCCGGGGTCCCATTGCTATCTTTCGCAAACAAGCGGCGCTTTGTTACCTCCGGCGTTCTTGACGAGCTCGGTTCGCACAAATCCGAATGGCGGCGATGTCGCCGCAGGCCTCGCGCTTGTGCCGGTCTATTGCACGTGATCGCTGGAGAAAGTCACCGACACCGGTCGCGAACGTCCCGGAACGATGATTGCGACGGCGATCTCGTAGCGATCGTTGCCCGCAAGAGTGACAAATCCCCCGTAGGTGACGGTGTTCTCGATCTTCATGGGATCGAGCTCGACGGTTTGTTGGCCGACATGGCCGAGGCCGCCGATCGTCGCGGACACGCGCGCATTCTCGACGCGCGCGCCCGTTTGCGCATCGAACACCGCCACGACGATATGTTGCTGATGGGGCCCCGTTCCGGCGCCGCCGTGCATCGTGCTCTCGGAGTGAGCGGTTGGATGTCCTCGAACGACCGCCGCCGGCATGAGGCCAAGATAGACCGCCAGCCCGTCCGCTTGGCGATAGCCATCATCAGCGACCGCCGTGCCGATCGCGAACATCATTGCGATGACGACAACAGCACGCCGCAGCCACGCCCGCACAACCATCTGATCTGCTCCGATCACGCCCACTTCTCGAGCCCGCGACGGTCCTGAAGCGCGGCGTCAGAACCCACAGTTCGACCTATTCGCCGCGTTTCCGCAACCACTCGCGCATCCGATCGATTTCGGCTTGCTGGCTCACCATGATCTGCTGCGCCATGGCTTTCGCCGCCTCGTCGGATCCGAACTGAAGAACCGCCCGCGCCATGTCGATCGCGGCCTGATGATGCGGGATCATTCCCTTTACGAAAGCCACGTCCGGGTCTTTCGCCGACATCGCTTCCATCATCGGCATGTGCATGCCCATCATCGCCCGCATGTAGGCCTGCGAGGCCCGCGGTAGCGCTGCGAGGCATGCCGACATATGCTCGCCCACCATGCCTTTCATCATCCCCATCATCGGTGCGCATTGCTGCGGTGACACCATTGCTGCGGGGGGAGAGGGCTGGGCTGCCGCATCACTGTCATGGTGCGCGTCATGCTGCGCAAGAGCGAGCGTCGGCGCGAACAGGAACGCGAATGCCAGCATCGCTTTCAGCTTGAGCTGCATGAACAGGTCCTCATCATATCTTCCCGTTGAGCTGTCGCGGTCGCGCGAGCGTCGGCTCTCATTTGCCGACAAAGCGCTGGTGTGGCCCGCGACCTCGGTTCCACGGTGCGATTCACAGTAGAACGCACCCCCGTGGCTGAACTTAACCTCGATCAAGGATTGATCAGCTTCGGCCTTCGACATTTGAAGTCCTGTCGCTCAACCGAGGCGAGTTGCAGTCTACGCTCGCGGTCCCCAACCGAGTCAGGGCGAGCGGGCATCCGACGACCGCGGCGCCGCTGTGATTTGATGCCTTGTGACTGGGCCACGAACATAGGGAAAGAGCGCGTGACGAGTGCCGTCTCACCGACTGAAGGCCCACAGAACGGCGTTTTCTACGTCCCGACAGCAGCTTCTTTGCTCCCGCTCCTCTGTGGGCGCCTGGAGAGCTGACAATGCGCATTGTCGTTGCACTTGGAGGGAATGCGCTACTGAAGCGTGGAGAACCCATAAGTGCCGACGCTCAGCGCGCCAACGTGCGAAAGGCCGCCGCGGCGCTCGCCGATCTCGCCAGGGACCACGACATCGTCGTCGCTCATGGAAGTGGTCCGCAAGTGGGATTGCTCGCCCTGCAAGCCACCGCGTTAAAGGAGGTTCCACCCTACCCCCTCGACGTCATCAGCGCTGAAAGCATCGGCATGATCGGCTACATGATCGAGCAGGAGCTCACCAACGCCCTTCCTCCGGCTACCCGGCTGGCGACCTTGCTCACGCACATCGAGGTGGAACGCGACGATCCCGCGTTCGGCCGACCCGTGAAGCCGATCGGTCCGATTTATCAGGCACAGGAGGCCGAACTGGTCCGCGCCGCGCATGGCTGGCCTATGGTTGAAGAGGCGCCTGGCCGCTGGCGACGCGTTGTCTCCTCCCCATTGCCGAAGCGGATCGTCCAGATCGAGGTCATCCGCATGCTGGTCACCGCCAAGGTCGTCACGATCTGCGCCGGCGGCGGCGGCATTCCGGTCGTCCGCGACGCCTCCGGCGACCTTCACGGCGTCGAGGCCGTCATCGACAAGGATCGTGCTGCCGGACTGCTTGCCGCCGACCTCGCCGCCGATGCGTTTCTCATGCTGACCGATGTCGATGCCGTCTATCTCGACTGGGGCACGCCTCAACAACGTCCCGTGCGACGCGCACGACCCGATGAGCTTTCGGCCCACCATTTCCCACCCGGCTCCATGGGCCCCAAGGTGGAGGCGGCCTGCCGGTTCGCCGAGACGCCCGGCCGGATCGCGGGCATCGGGCGGCTGGAAGACGCCCGCAAGATCCTCGAAGGCAACGCCGGGACAACCGTTAAACTCGGATAAATGGCTTCGCTTCTCCTCCTCCGAGACCCGGCCAAAGGCTTCGATGGTCGCGCTGAGGTGACGGACGCGCTGAACTTGATCTGGATTAAAGATTTCAGGGCGTGTGGCGGCGAGGTTCGTGAGCAGAACGTGTCGCTTCCAAGTTATGCTCAGTGCGGCAGAGAAACCTATTGCCCGCCATGGCGAAGCTCTGGCCGGACCATCTGACGGACGAGGACGAATGAGCTCACCGCATTCCCATCACGATCACCACGATCATCACCAGCACGCGGGTTCCACATCCGGGTCCGACGCCGGTCACGTCGGCGCCAAGGTCGTTGCGGCAGCCGGGTCCAGCCATTCGGACCACGCCGGTCACGACCACGGAGCCATGGTCGCAGATTTCCGCCGCCGGTTTTGGGTCACCTTAGTCCTGACGCCTCCGGTGCTGGTGCTCTCGCCGATGATCCGAGATTGGCTCGGTCTCACGGATATTCTGTCCTTCAAAGGCGACGGACTGGTCCTCTTCGCGCTGTCGACCATTGCCTATCTCTACGGCGGCTGGCCGTTCCTGACCGGCTTCTTCTCCGAGCTGCGCAAGGGGCAGCCCGGGATGATGACGCTCATCGCGCTGGCGATCTCGGCGGCCTATTTCTTCTCCGCAGCGGTCACCTTCGGTTTCCCGGGAGAAGCCTTCTACTGGGAGCTCGTCACTCTCATCGCAATCATGCTGCTCGGTCACTGGGTGGAAATGCGCTCGGTCATGGGTGCATCGCGCGCTCTGGAAGAGCTCGTTCGCCTCTTGCCCGACAGCGCGACCCGGATCGACCCTGACGGCACGACGCATGAGGTGGCGATTACCGATCTCAAGCCGGGCGACCGCGTGATCGTCCGCCCAGGCGCCAAGGTGCCGGTCGACGGCGAGATCGTCGAGGGATCGTCAGGCTTCAACGAAGCGATGCTCACAGGCGAATCGCGCCCGGTTACCAAGACGGTCGGTGCGACAGCCATCGGTGGAGCCATCAACGGCGCCAATGCGGTCACCATCAAAGTGACCGCGACGGGCGATTCGACCTATCTCGCGCAGGTCATCGATCTCGTGAAGAAGGCGCAGGCGACCCGCTCGCGCACGCAGGACATCGCCAACAGGGCCGCTGCCTGGCTGACCTACATTGCCCTCGTCGTCGGCTTCGGCACGCTGTTCGTCTGGTGGCTCTGGCTCGGAGCGCCTCTTGAATTCGCGCTCGAGCGCATGGTCACGGTCATGGTCGTGGCTTGCCCGCATGCTCTCGGCCTCGCCGTTCCGCTGGTGGTCGCCGTCAGCACATCGCTCAGCGCCAGCAACGGTCTTCTGATCCGCGACCGCGCCGCGTTCGAGCGGGCGCGCAATCTCGACGCCGTCGTGCTGGACAAGACCGGCACCCTTACGGAAGGCCGCTTCGGCGTCAGCGACGTCGTGATGCTCGCAGGTGGCGACGAGAACAGCGAACTCGCCATTGCCGCCGCGGCCGAGAACCAGTCCGAGCACCCGATCGCGCACGGGATCGTCGCCGAGGCCAAGCGCAGGAACCTGACCATTCCGAAAGCCAGCGAGGTGAGCAACATCACCGGCGAAGGCATCGTCGCAAAAGTCGACGGACAGGACATTCGCATCGTCAGCCCCGGCCATCTTGGCCGGCAGGGCAAGCCCATCACGCACGAGAAGCTGAAGCAGCTCGAGGCGCAGGGCAAGACGGTGGTGGCGCTGGTACGAAACGGCGAACCGCGCGCTCTTTTCGCCCTCGCCGACATCATCCGCCCGGAATCGAAAGAGGCCATTGCCGAACTGACGCGGCTCGGGATCAGAGCGGTTATGCTGACGGGCGACGCGAAGGGCGTCGCCGAAAGTGTGTCGAAGGAGCTCGGGATCTCGGAATATTTCGCCGAGGTGTTGCCCGATCAGAAATCCGATAAGATCAAGGAACTCCAGGATCGCGGCCTCTCCGTGGCGATGGTCGGGGACGGCGTCAACGATGCGCCGGCGCTCGTCCAGGCGGACCTCGGTGTCGCCATTGGCGCCGGCACGGACGTCGCCGTGGAATCGGCGGACGTCGTCCTCGTCAAGAGCGATCCGCGCGACGTCGCGGCGATCCTCGGTCTTTCGCGCGCCACCTATCGCAAGATGGTCCAGAACCTCATCTGGGCGACCGGCTACAACACCATCGCCATCCCCATGGCCGCCGGCATCACCTTCGGAACAGGCTTCCTGATGACGCCGGCGGTCGCAGCAGTGTTCATGTCGGCGAGCACCATCATCGTCGCCATCAATGCACAGTTCCTGCGCTTCTACCGCAGACACGGTTGAGGAACGCCAACAGATCCCGGCGCCCGTTGGCCCCGGATGTCGGGCGATCGCCGAGCAGAGCGCGCGCCGCGTGACGGGCCGGCGCTTCGGCGCCCAACCGGATCGTCTTTAACGTCGGTCAAGGACGCGGCCGCCCGTACCGGGCGGGATCGGGTGCGAGTTCAGCCCGCCTGCCTCAAAGGAGCCTTCAATGCCGGTTACCAGCCCTGCGGAACGCGAACAGACTGGTTCAACGGCCCCCGCGGCAATGGAGGCGCATCCCGCGTTGCCTTCCCCGCGCGCCGACATGCGCGATCCGGCGCCGTCCAGCCAAGCAGCGAGCACGCTGTTCGACCCCGCAGGGATATGGGCTTATCCGATCGACGCCTGGCAGCGCTCCGTCCTGTTCTGGGACGTGCTGAGAAAGCGGGCCAACACCATGCTGGAGCATGAGGAAGCCGGCATGCCGCCGGTGCTCACCTTCCAGTACGAAATGCTGCTCGATGCGAGGCGGTTCGAGCGCCCCGCGAATTATGCGCTGCTTCGGATCACGACCGCTGGAACAGAGCACGCGGATGTGTGCGTCGACGACGCCAAGCCCCCCGTCATCATCATGGACCCCCGCGCCGGGCACGGGCCCGGCATCGGCGGCTTCAAGCGCGACTCGGAAATTGGCATCGCTTTGCATGAAGGCTTCCCGCTTTACTTCGTGAGTTTCTTTCCGGCACCGAGCCCGCATCAAAGCCTCGTCGACGTCCTGCACGCGCTGCATCGCTTCGTCGACGAGGTCATCGCGAGACACCCCGGCAAGAGGCCGGTGCTCTACGGCAATTGCCAGGCTGGCTGGGCCGCCATGCTGGTTGCGATCCATTGCCGGGCGAATGTGGGGCCCATCGTGCTCAATGGCTCTCCCCTCTCCTATTGGGCCGGAGAGTCCGGTGCGAATCCGATGCGGCTCGCCGGCGGCCTGCTCGGTGGAAGCTGGCTCACGCACTTCGTTGGCGATATCGGCGACGGCCACTTCGACGGCGCGTGGCTCGTCCAGAACTTCGAAACGTTGAAACCCGAGGCGGCGATCTGGGACAAATACGCAAATCTCTACCTCGATGTCGATCACGAGGAGGAGCGCTTCCTTGAATTCGAGCGCTGGTGGAACGCCTGGTACAGCTTCAGCCGGGAGGAGATGGTCGAGATTGTCGATCATCTCTTCATCGGCAACGAACTCGAGCAGGGCACGCTCGACCTTGGTGATGAGGTGAGGATCGATCTGCGCAGCCTCAAGAGCCCGCTGATCATCTTTGCCTCGTATGGGGACAACATCACGCCGCCCCATCAAGCCTTGGCCTGGCTCAAAGCGGTCTACAAGACCACCAGTGCGTTGAAGGAAGCAGCGCAGCGGATCGTTTACCTGACCGATCCTCACATCGGCCATCTCGGCATCTTCGTGTCGGCGTCGGTCGCGCGTTTTGAGCACCGCGCCATCCTCGACAGCCTCGACGAGGTCGCCAGCCTCGAACCTGGCCTCTACGAAATGAAGATTTCCAACCCGACCAATGATCCCGACTGTCGCAAGCCGCAGTACAGCGTCGCCTTCGAAGAACGGCGCGTTGAAGACCTGGCCTTCAACAATCCGCGCAAAGCCTTCGAACGCGTTCGGCAATTGTCGCAGGTCAACGAGACGCTCTATGGCAATTTCGTCAGCCCGTGGGTGCAAGCCATGGCCACCCCATGGTCGGCCGAGGCGCTCCGATGGCTTCACCCGATGCGAACCAGCCGTTACCTGCTGTCTGAGAAGTTCTCACCGTGGATGCACGTCATAGCGAGGCTCGCGAACGAGGTCCGCACGACGCGCATGCCGGTTTCCCCCGACCATCCCATGCGCGCCGCTGAGCGCGCATTCAGCAAGCAGGTGGAAGAAGCGATCGAAATCGCCCGCGAAGCGCGAGACAGCGCCGAGGAGCAGCTGTTCCGCCGATTGTACAGCTATTAGCGTGTCGCCGACGACATCGTCTTGAGAATCCGACCGGAGGCCGCTCGCACCGCACGCTGATGCACGCGGCCCTTCGCTTGATCCGGATCCTGTTCCGTTGCGACATCCGCGAAAAACTTGATGCGGATTAAAGATTCAAGCGGGATCACCGCTTAGCTCTTTCACGTGATACGCGGGTTTGGGCGAGCGAGGATGGACGATGATGACGATGCGACCCCCTCGACGTTCGCTGTCCGGGTCACGATCAGCGCTGACGTTCCAGCGCATTCGCCAGACCGCATCCTCCTCGACCGCGATTGGTACGGCCTTGCCAGTTTCGATAGTTCAGCATGGCCGTGGCTGAGCCGCCGCGGCTAACCTGGAGCGCGCTGTCGGCGGTCCTCGTCGCGATGTTCGCGATCACGGTCGGCTATGGTGTCGCCTTGCCGATCCTGCCGTTCCTGATCGAGCAGATCGCCGGCAAGGCCACGTCTCAGGCCTTGTCATGGCATACGGGACTTCTGACAGGGGCCTACATCATCGCTATCTTCGTCGGCGCTCCAGTCTGGGGACATATTTCCGACCGCTGGGGTCGCAAACCGATCATCCTGCTGGGCCTTCTCGGTTTTGCTGCGACCACCGGATCCTTTGCCATCACCGGAAGCCTTCCGCTCCTCTATCTCGGTCGGTTTCTCGCCGGACTTTTCGCTGCCGCCATTACCCCGGTCGCCTATGCCCTCATCGGCGATCATGCACCGTCAAAAGAATGGCGCGCCCATCGCTTCGCGCTGATCAATATCGCCGGGACCGCCGGCTTCTTCATCGGGCCATTGCTCGGCGGCCTGGCGGTGCGTGTCGCCGGCAAGCTCTGGGCGCTCTCTCCCGACCGATCGCTAGCGACGCCATTGCTCACGGCGACGGGCCTGGCGGTCATCGCAGCCGTGCTGGTGGTTCTCCTGCTGCCCGCTGGAGCACGGCGCGATAGCGTCAACGCCCCGGCCGACGCGGCACAGATCGAGCGGCGCGCAATGCTACGGCTGCTGGCGATCGCGCTGGTCACGGCGCTGGCAATCGGCGTCTTCGAGGTCGGATTGGCACTGCGCGGCAAGGTTCTTGGACTCGACGCCGCGCATATCGGCATCATGTTCGCCGAATGCAGCCTTGTCATGGCCGTCGTCCAGGCCCTTGTGTTCTCGCCCCTTATCAAACCCGAGCTCACCCGCTGGTTCATCGCGCCTGGACTGGCGACCCTATCGGTCGGGCTCGTTGTCGTATCGCTCGTCAACACCTCGGTCCTGATGTCGATCGCCGTCGCGCTGGTGGCAGCAAGCGCCGGCATGCTCTCGCCCATTGCCACATACTGGGCGTCGCTCGGGATCGTGACCAGCGAGGGCGCGCAACTCGGACGCATGACCGCCGCAGCAAGCCTTGGTCAGGCCCTTGGATCGGTCGCCGGCGGCGCGCTGTTCGATTTGCCGGTCTTGCCCGACGCCAGTTTCGTCCTCGCCGCGCTGCTTGTCCTGGGAACGCTGCTGGCCAGTATCCGCCTGCCCCGGCTCCTGATGCCGGAAAGGCCCGCGAGCACGTAGCAAGGGGAGAGGATGAGTACGACTGCTCAAGCCTCTCCACGCCCATGAACGCGGCTCCTACGACTGGCGCGCGAGCATAGCCTTGAATCGGTAGAGCGCAACCGTAACGAAGGCCGCGCCCAGCCCGGCCATGATCAAGAGATCGCGCCAGACCACCGCGAGGCCTGCACCGCGGTAGAGGACTGCTTGCGCGAAACGCACGAAGTGCGTCGACGGCGAGAGGTCCATAATAGCCTGAAGGGCCTGCGGCATGCTCTCGAACGGCGTGAACGAGCCGGACAGCAGAAACATCAGGACGAAGACTGGGATCGAGAGCAGTGCAAATTGCGGCATCGAGTTCGCGACCGTGGCGAGCAGGATGCCGAGCGACGTCACAGCGAAGAGGTAGATGGCCGTTCCGGCGAGAAACAGTTCGATCGAGCCGACGATCGGTGTGCGCAGGACGACCTCGACCACGACATGAAGGGAGAACGCGGCTGCCAGAAGGATGACCAGCCCGTTCGCCCAGACCTTCCCGGCGATGATCTCGCTGGCGCTGACCGGCATGACGAGAAGATGCTCGATCGTGCCATGCTCTCTCTCGCGCATCACCGCGGCCCCGACCAGAATGATTGCGAGAATGGTGACATTGTTGATGACGCCCATGCTCGCGGTGAAGCTGATTGCTTCGAGATTCGGATTGAACATGGCGCGGATTACGGCATTGACCGGAGCGAGCGCCTCGGCGGGGGCCTGCTTGAGGAAGCTGGTCGTCTCCTGCGCGACGATCTGCTGGATGTAGGCCGTGCCGACGCCGGCCTGCGAGATGCTGGTCGCATCGACATTGACCTGGATCGCCGGGTTGCGACCGGCCAGGAAGTCGGCTTCGAGCCCGTGCGGGATGTCGACGATGAAGGTGAAGGCGCCCTTGTCCATCAAGCCGTCGAGGCTCGAGCGGTCGATTTCGACCGGAGGGCGAAAATAGGGTGGCCGCAGCGCGTCCTTGATCCGGCCCGAGAGGGTCGAGCGATCCCCGTCGATGACGGCCACCTTGGCATCGTTGACGTCGGTTCGCATCGCTGTCGCTTCGGAATAGACAGCGAAGGTGAAGACGTAGCCGATGAGCACCACCATCACGACGTCGCGCGACAGACTGGCGAATTCCTTGACGCCGAGACGGAAGGCGTTTGCGATCCAGCGCCGCATCTTCAGGCCCCCTGCTTGCGGATCAACAGCCGAGCGAGCAGCAGGAAGCCCAAGGCGAAGCCGGTCAGCACGAGGAGCTCGCGGGTGAAGGCCGGCGTGTCGAGCCCCTTGGCGAACACCCCGAGGCTGATCGTCTGAAACCAGAGTGCGGGAAACGACAGCCCCATGATGCGGCCCGGGCCTTCCAGCGAGGAAGCCGGAATCAGGAATCCGGAATAATGGGCTGCGGTCATCGCCGTCAGAATGGCGGTGCCGAAGATCGCGGCGACCTGGGTCGAGACGAAAGCCGAGACGAGAAGGCCAAAGGCCGTCGCGGCATAGACATAGACGAGGGCCGCGAGCGAAAGCGCCAGCAGCGAGCCCTTCGGCACGACGCCAAGCACGCCACCGGCAAAAATCAGCAGGCTGAAATAGCTCAAGATCCCGATCGCGACATAGGGAAGCTGCTTGCCGAGCAGATATTCGCCCACCGTCGCCGGCGATGCGTAGACGTTCGCGATCGAGCCCATCTCCTTTTCCCGGACGACGCCGAGAGCTGTCAGCATGGCCGGAAAGATGATCAGCAGCAGCATGAACGATCCGGGCGTGATCGCGAAGACGCTGCGGAAATCCTGGTTGTAGCGAAAGCGCGGTTCGACCCGCAGCGTCTCGGGTGGCGCTCCGTCTGCGCCATGTGAGGTGCGTGCGAGTTCGTCGGCATAGGTCTGAAGCGTCCCCAGGATATAGGCGCGCGCAGTTTCGGCCGGGAAGGTGTTGCCGCCGTCGAGCCAGAAGCCGACGTCCGGGCGGTGGCCTTGCAGCAGATCGCGGCCGAAGCCGGGCGGGATATCGATGGCGAATTTCAGTGCGCCGGCGCGCAAGCGCCGGTCGATCTCGGTCTCGTCGTTGAGGCGTTCCTGTTCGATGAAGTATCGTGAGTTCGCGAACTGATCGAGGAATGCCCGGCTCTCCAACGATTGGTCGCGGTCGAGCGCCGCATAACGCAGGCCTTCAATATCGAAGGAAATCCCGTAGCCGAACGCAGCCATGAGTAAGAGCGGACCGATGAGCGCGAAGGCCAAGCGGATGCGGTCCCGGCTGAGCTCCAGCGTCTCGCGCCGTGCGAAGGTCCAGATCCGCTTCACCGACGCCAAGCGCGGGCGCGGCGGCGCAATCGGATCGTTCTCGAGAGAGGACGCCGCCGCCTCGACGGCACGGGCTTCTTCGCTGTCGGTCGCTGCGTCGGGTCCCGTCGCGGCGGCGTCCTCCAGATAGGCGACGAAAGCGTCTTCTAAGCTCGCAGCGCCCCGCGCGGTCTGGAGCTCGTGCGGCGCACCGACGGCGAGCACCCGGCCGGCATGCATCAGAGAGACGCGGTCGCAGCGTTCGGCCTCGTTCATGAAATGCGTCGAGATGAAGATCGTCACCCCGTCGCGGCGCGACATCTCGACGAGAAGACTCCAGAAGCGGTCACGGGCCGCCGGATCGACGCCCGAGGTCGGCTCGTCCAGGATGAGGACGTCCGGACGATGCAGGCATGCCGCCGCCAGCTGAAGCCGCTGGCGCATGCCCAACGGCAAAGCATCCGGCAGCGTCTCGGCGACAACGTTGAGATCGAAACGCGCCAGAGCTTCCTCGACGCGCTCGCCAAGGAGCTGGCCACCGATGCCACACAGCCGCCCGTGCAGCGCGAGATTGCCGCGCACGGAGAGTTCTTCGTAAAGCGAGAAGGATTGCGAGACGTAGCCGATCCGCGTTCTGGTCGAAATATCGCGCGCATCGACCGGCTTTCCCAGGAGCTCGGCATGGCCGTCCGTCGCCGGGAGCAGCCCGGTCAGCATCTTCATCGTGGTCGTCTTGCCGCAGCCATTCGAGCCGAGAAAGCCGAAGATCTCGCCCCGTTCGATCCGGAAGCTGACATGGTCGACCGCGGTGAAATCGCCGAAGCGCATCGTCAGGCCTTCGGCCACGATGGCCGGTGGCCCGCCATCCGGCACAAGCCGTGGCACCGAGGGTGCCGCGCGGTCGCCGCGCCGTTCCGGGCGCTGAAGCTCGATATAGGCCTGCTCGAGGGTCTTGGAGCCGGTACGGGCGAGAAGCTCCGCCCGGCTGCCGTCGGCGATGATCGTGCCATCATCCATGGCGACGATGCGATCGAACGCGCCGGCCTCTTCCATGTAGGCTGTCGCCACGATCACGGTCATGATCGGTCGCTCGGCCTGAATGCGGGCGATCAGCGTCCAGAATTGGCGGCGTGACAGCGGGTCGATCCCCGTCGTCGGCTCGTCGAGGATGAGAAGATCGGGGTCATGCACCAGCGCGCAGCACAATCCAAGCTTCTGCTTCATCCCGCCGGACAATTTTCCCGCCGGCCGGTCGGCAAAGGGAAAAAGCCCGGTGACCCGCATGAGCTGATCGATGCGCCGGCGCCGGCGTTCCTCCGGCTGGCCGTAGAGCCGCGCGAAAAAGTCGATGTTCTCGATCACCGAAAGGGTCGGATAGAGGTTGCGTCCGAGGCCCTGCGGCATATAGGCGATCCGAGGCGCGGACTCATTGCGATGCGAGGCCAACGCCATGTCGCCCTCCAGCACGCTCACCGAGCCGCGCTGGATCCGCCGCACGCCGGCGATCAGCCCGAGCAGCGTCGACTTGCCCACGCCGTCGGGACCGACAATTGCAAGCTTGCAGCCTGGGGGTATCGAGAGCGCGAGATCGCGAAGCGCGATCACCTTCCCGTAAGCGTGATGGACCCCCGACAGGCTGACGGTTGCTGCGATTTCAATCGCCATCGGGCAGTCTCGGCGCCAGCTCGGCCGGCCAGCTCGCGCCGCCCGTCACCTGGACATAGGCATTGCCGGTCATGCCCGCCTTCACATATCCCCGCTCGGACGCGACTAGGGCTGGGTCGAGATGCAGCTTGACGCGATACATCAGCTTCTCGCGTTCATTCGCCGTCTCGACGAATTTCGGCGTGAACTGCGCGTCGGCGGAAACGAACGACACGGTCGCCGGCAGGACATAGCCACCCGGGCCATCCAGCACGAGGCGCGCCTGCGAACCGATCGCCACACGCCCAGCCGACGCCGTCGGCAGATAGATCGTCATGTGGGCATCCGAGAGGTCGAAGACCGTCAAGACGCGCCCTCCGGCGCCGACAACCTCCCCGGTCCGGGCCAGACGGTACTCGACCCGGCCGGATACCGGGGCCTTCAAGGTCATGTCGGCGATGGCGGCTTCGATTTGGCTCACCTGCGCCTCGGCGACGTCGACCGACGCTTTGGCGTCCTCGACGGCAGCTTTCGCCGTCTGCAGCGAGGCCTGTGAGATGTCGCGTTGTGCGGTCCGCCGATCGAGTTCGGCCTGCGTCGAGGTATTGGTCCGCATAAGATCGACGACGCGCCGGAGCTCGATTTGCGCGAGATTGAGTTCGGCCTCTCGCAGCGCGACGCTCGCCTCCGCGCTGGCCACGCTTTGGTGGCTGCGATGGACAGCGGCTCGCGCGGCAGTCAATTGCGCCTGGATCTCGCTCGTATCAAGCCGGGCGAGCACATCGCCCTTCCTCACGTCCGCCCCCTCGTTCACCATCACCTCGCCCAGGCGGCCGGCGTATTTGCTGGTGATGTCGACGCGCTCGACCTCGATCCTCCCGTTCACACGCGCCAACCCTTCGGGTACGCGGTTTTGCGTTCCGAGCCAGTAGACATAGGCCCCAGCCGCAGCGGTGGCGACCAACACGACAACGACGACAGCGGATGATCTGCGCACCTTAGATTCCTATGAACAGCGAACGCCCGTCGAGCAGGCCAATCCGGCGAATTGCGATCCGCATCATTCGACGAGAGCGAGGCCGGGCTTTGGCGGCGCCTCGCGCTCAAGACCGGTGGTCAACTTAGCGAGCTCGTCAGGGCCGAGCGTCTCGCGGGCAAGAAGCTCGCGCGCGCTGGTGTTGAGCACCGACCGGTTGCGCTCGAGGATCGATCGCGCCTTCTGGAAGGCGCGTTCGATCAGATCCTTCACCATGTGATCGATGGCCTCGGCCGTCTCATCGCTATAGGCGCGCGGGCGCCATACCGGGGTCTGGCCGACCAGGAAGCTGCCCGTCTCCGGCTCGTAGGCGACCTGCCCAAGCTCCTTCGACATGCCGAACCGAACCACCATGTTGCGCGCGATGTCCGTCGCCTTGACAAGATCGTCGGCTGCGCCTGTCGAAATCTCGTCGAACACCAGACTTTCGGCAGCCCGCCCGCCGAGGAGAACCGCCATGCGATCCTGCAGCTCGGACTGACTCATGAGGAACCGATCCTCGATCGGACGCTGCAGCGTGTAACCAAGCGCCGCGATGCCGCGCGGGATGATCGAAACCTTCTGGACCACGTCGGTCTGCGGCAGCGCCATGGCGACGAGCGCATGTCCCATCTCGTGATGAGCGACGATCTCGCGCTCACGCGGAATGAGGATTCGGCTTTTCTTCTCAAGCCCGGCGACGATGCGCTCGACGGCTTGGGTGAAATCGTCGAGAACAGTGGCGCTCGCGCCACGGCGCGTGGCGACAAGCGCAGCCTCATTGACGAGATTGGCCAGATCGGCACCGGTAAAGCCCGGTGTGAGCGCAGCGATCGCCGCGACGTCGAGCTCAGGCGCAACGCTGATCTTCTTCAGATGCACGTTCAGAATGTCGATCCTGCCCTGACGATCAGGACGATCGACCAGGACCTGGCGATCGAAGCGGCCGGCCCGTAGCAGTGCCGGATCGAGGATCTCCGGCCGGTTGGTCGCCGCCAGGACGACGATCCCGACGCTCGGGTCGAAACCGTCCATCTCGGCGAGCAGCTGATTGAGCGTCTGCTCCTTCTCGTCGTGCCCACCTCCTGGCACATCGATGCCGCGCGCGCGGCCGAGCGCGTCGAGCTCATCGATGAAAACGATGGCCGGCGCCTGCTCGCGCGCCTGCTGGAAGAGATCACGCACACGCGAGGCGCCGACACCAACAAACATTTCGACGAATTCGGAGCCTGTGATCGAGAAGAAGCGGACACCCGATTCCCCGGCGACGGCACGCGCCAGAAGCGTCTTGCCCGTTCCCGGTGGTCCGACCAGGAGCAGACCCTTGGGAATGCGCGCCCCGAGCCGGCCATAGGTCGCCGGGTCTTTGAGAAATCCCACGACTTCGGCGAGCTCCTGCTTGGCTTCATCGACGCCTGCGACATCCGCAAATGTCACCTTCACGCCCTTCTCCGCATAGACCTTGGCGCGGCTGCGGCCGATGCTCATCAGACCGCCGTGCTGTCCGGCCATCATTGGGCGCAGCAAAAACATCCAGATCAGCACGAACATCGCGGCCGGCATGAGCCACGACAGCAAGTTTTCGAAGAGGCCGGGCGCCGGCTGTCCGGAGAAGGAAATATTGCGGCGCGTCAGGACGTCGGCGATCTGGGGATCGACGCGAACGGTCGAGAAATGCTGGGGCGCGCCCTTGTCGACCGGCGGCTTATACGCGCCCGTGATCTCCGTCGGCCCGACGACGAGGTCGGTCACGCCGTCCTTTTCGATCAGGCTCTGGAATTCGCTATAGGGGATGACCTTGACGTGGTTTGGACCAACCAGCAGGTCCCGTATCAGCAGAACGGCGAAGAAGACCGCGATGAAATACAGGATGTCGAACTTGAAGACCCGCTTGGTGGGCGCCTTGTTGTCAGTCTCCATCGGCCGCATTCCCGTACTTCTCTCGTCCGTGACGGGCCCATGCGGTTGATATCATCAGCCAGGCCACGCAACCGCTCGACACATCTTTGAGCGTCAGGACCGGTGGGCTCGCCGACGGCGGCGAACCCGGGCCCCGCTCGACGCCGACGATGCGCGTCGGTGAGGGCCAAAACTTTAACTCAAATCAAGGTTGCGCCGGGAAAGTCGCTGCCGACGAGGGCAGCATATCGGGCCGTTAAGCGCGGCCGAAGAAGCAGTTCCGCAGGCTTCCGCGGTCGGCAGGAACCGGCCAGAACTTAATCTCGATTAAAGAATCGGGCCGGCGCGGGGTCCTAACAGGAAACGTGTCTTCGCTTTCGCGCAAGAAATCACAACGCCGACGCTGCGTCTTGCGTAACGCCGAGACGAGACGACGAAAGATAAAGAATGGTCTCTGCCCCTGTCCCGACGAGTTTCCCGCGCGTTATCATCCCTCTTCCGGGTAACGAGGCCTTCGCGCGCGCTCTTGCGAGCGCGGGGGCGGGCGAACTGAGCGCCATCGAAACGCGTACCTTTCCCGATGGCGAGACCTATGTCCGTCTCGCCCGTGACGTGGCGGGACAAGCGGTCCTGCTGGTTTCGACGCTTGCTCGTCCCGACGCGGGTTTCCTGCGCCTCATCTTCCTTGCCGATGCGGCGCGCTCCCTCGGCGCCGCGACGGTCACGCTGGTCGCCCCTTACCTCGCCTATATGCGGCAGGATCGTCGCTTTCAGCCGGGCGAGGCCATCACGTCGCGAACCTTTGCACGCCTGATTTCGTCGAGCTTCGACCGCCTCGTTACTGTCGATCCGCATCTGCACCGCTATCCGGCGCTGTCGGCGCTCTACGACATCCCGACACTGACGCTGCATGCCGCGCCGCTGCTGGCGGACTGGATCGCAGCTTCGATCGCCAAGCCGCTGGTCATCGGCCCGGACGAGGAAAGCGAGCAGTGGGTGTCGGCGATCGCCGCGCGGATCGGCGCTCAACATGCCGTGCTGCGCAAGGTTCGCCATGGCGACCGCGACGTCGAAGTCGCGCTGCCTGACCTCTCGCAGTGGAAGGATCTGCAGCCCGTGCTGGTCGACGATATCGCCTCGTCCGGCAACACGCTCATCGAGGCGGCGCGCCAGCTGCCGTCGCAGGGATTTGCCCGCCCTGACATCGCTGTCGTGCACGGCATCTTCGCCGGCGATTCCTTTACGCGGCTGGCGCCGTTCTGCGGCAGGATCGTCTCGACCGATTCCGTCAGCCACCCGACCAATGAAATCGGGCTTTCCCAACTCATCGCCGACGCGATCGCGTCGGCGGACACGCCCAATCCCGGGCTGATCCGTCACCGGCGGCCGCCCGAACCCATCGACGACGTGGAACGGGCCGGCATCGACTCCTTCCCCGCAAGCGATCCGCCGCCATGGACCGGCGGGGTCGAATAGCACAGCGGGATACACAGAGCCGCCAATCCAGAAAAGGCAGCAGCGCATGGCCACAACGACTTCTTCAGCCTTCGAACCCACTTCAGCGTTCGAAAACTGGCGCGCCGGCTACGGCCCGATCACGCATGGCGACGAGACGGTCGAGCGCATCCGCACGCTTGCGCAGTCGGGCAGGCTCGACCCGGGAGCACTTTACCGCCGTCTCGCCGCGGCCGACCGGCTGGCCTGTGCGGCGATGTGGACGGTCGTCCACATGACCTATGCCAAGCGCGTCGACCTGTCCGGAGCACCATTGCCCGCCGAGGCCTTCAAGACGACCCCGGAAGGGCATACCGGTGGGTCTTTGAACATGGTGCCCGCCTTTGTCGGATATCTGACGGCAAACGCTCTGTCGGCCACGACTCGCTCCTGGCTGATGGGACAGGGCCACTGCGTCGCCGCGATCGAGGCGATCAACGCACTCACCGGCGATGTCTCGGAGGCGCAAAAAGGCCGCTACGACCGCAGCGAAAAGGGCCTGTCCCAGCTTGCCGCCGATTTCTATTCCTATGCAATCGACGCCGATGGCCGGCCGGTGTTCCCGATCGGCAGCCATGCCGGACCGAACACGGCCGGCGCCATCTCCGAGGGCGGTTATCTCGGTTTCGCCGAAGTGCAATATGTCCACGCACCGCTGCCTGGCGAGAGTCTCGTCGCATTTCTGAGCGACGGCGCCTTCGAGGAGCAGCGCGGCTCGGACTGGACGCCGCGCTGGTGGCGGGCTGAGGATTGCGGCCTCGTTGTTCCGATCATGATCCTCAATGGCCGGCGCATCGAGGAGCGGGCGCAGATCGCGCAGCAGGGGGGAGCGGCGTGGCTTGCCGATCATCTCAGGCTCAACGGCTTCGATCCCTTCGGCATCGACGGCCGCGATCCCGCCGCCTTCGTCTGGGCGATCCTGACGGCGGAGGAGCGCCTCGGCCGTTTTGTCGCCGATCCAGGCCGCGCCTATCCTGCTCCCATCCCCTACGCCATCGCCGAAACCGTGAAAGGCTTCGGCTTCCCGGGGGCGGGTACGAATGCCGCACACAACCTGCCGCTTGCCGCGAACCCGTCGCGCGATCAGGCCGCGCGCGATGCGTTCAACGAAGCGGCGCGGGCCCTGTTTGTCGCACCGGCCGAGATCGAGGCGGCGGTCGCCGCCATCGCCATCCACCAGGAGCAGAACCGGCCCGCGGCAAGCCGGCATCCGCTGGCGTCGCGCCATCCCACGGCTCCGAACCAGCCACAACCGCAATGGACCGATACGAACGCGCCGGCCGATTGCGCCATGCATGCGCTCGATCGCTGGTTCGTGCGTCTCGTCGACGCCAATCCCGCGCTGCGGGTGCGCCTAGGCAATCCCGATGAGCTGAGCTCCAATCATATGGGCGCGACCCTCGAGCGCCTGCGCCACCGCGTCAACGCGCCGGAAACCGGCGTGGCCGAATCGCGCGACGGCGGCGTGATCACGGCGTTGAACGAAGAGGCGGTCGCCGCAGCGGCGCTTGCGAACAAGGGCGGTCTCAACCTTATCGTCAGCTACGAGGCCTTCGCGATGAAGATGCTCGGCGGCCTGCGACAGGAGATCGTGTTCGCGCGCCGGCAGCGTGAGGACGGCGAGGAGCCGGGCTGGATCTCGGTGCCGCTCGTCGTCACCTCGCACACCTGGGAGAATTCGAAGAACGAGCAGTCTCACCAGGACCCGACGCTGGGCGAGGCGCTGCTCGGCGAGATGTCCGATACAGCGCGCGTGCTGTTTCCCGTCGATGCCAACAGCGCCGTCGCCACCATGGCCTCCGTCTTCGCCGGACGTGGCCAGGTCGGCTGCGTGATCGTCTCGAAGCGTGACATGCTCCATCGCTTCGACGGCGAGGCCGCCACGCGTTTCGTTGCCGATGGCGCCGCCCCGGTTTGGGGACAGGCTGCGGGCGCGCAGCTGCAGATCGTCGCGATCGGCGCCTACCAGCTCGAGGAGGCGCTCAAGGCCGCGCATCGCCTGAAGGAGCGCGGACGGGATGTCCTGGTGACGGCGATCAACGAGCCCGGCCGCTTCCGGATCCCGCGCGATCCGATCGAGGCGCGCTTCGTGGCAGCCGACGACACGCTCGCGCGCCTTTTTCCGGCCGATGTCCCGCGCCTGATCGTCTCGCACACCCGTCCAGAGCCGATGGTCGGCCTGTTGCGCCGGCTCGACGGCGGCCCGAAACACACCGCAGCGCGGGGCTATATCAGCCGGGGCGGCACGCTCGACGTCGCCGGCATGCTGTTCGCCAATCGGTGCTCGTGGGCACATCTGATCGATGCCGCGGCTCCTTTGGCCAACTGGTCACGCGACGATCTTCTCTCGATCACGGAACGCAACGCCATCGATGGCAAAGGCACGCCCGCCGATCTCACCACCCCCACGCGTTGAAGGACGACATGCTCACACTCACCTCACTTGGCGGCGCCGGCACCGTCACCGGCTCGAAACATCTCCTCGCCAATGGCGACAAGCGCATCCTCGTCGACTGCGGCCTGTTTCAGGGCCTCAAGAATCTGCGCGAGCTGAACTGGGAGCCACTGCCGATCGAGCCCTCGAGCATCGACGCCGTCATCCTGACGCACGCCCATCTAGACCATTCGGGCTATCTCCCCAAGCTCGTGCGTGATGGCTTTCGGGGAAGGATTTATGCGACGTCCGCGACGCGCGATGTGGCGGAGCTCATCCTCAAGGACAGTGGGCACCTCCAGGAGAAAGACGCCGAATACGCCAACCGGAAAGGCTTCTCGAAGCACAAGCCGGCGCTCGCGCTGTACGGCATCCGCGATGCCGAGCGCAGCCTTGAATTCTTCTCGACCGTCCCCTTCGACAAAACGACCCAGCTGCCGTTTGGCGCGACGCTGACTTTCCGCCATGCCGGGCACATCCTCGGCGCGGCTACCGCCGAAATCGAATGGGGCGGCCGCCGCATCGCCTTCTCCGGCGATCTCGGCCGCTACGACGATCCGGTTCTGCCCGATCCCGCGCCGGTGCCGGAAGCCGATTTCGTTCTGATCGAATCGACCTATGGCAACCGTGTCCACGATCCTGCCGATCCGACCGAAGCGCTCGGGGCCGTTGTCGAGCGGACAATCGCGCGTGGCGGGACCGTCGTCGTCCCGGCCTTCGCCGTCGGTCGCGCCCAGTCGCTCCTCTATCATCTGTGGAAGCTCAAGACGGCGGGGCGCCTGGGGAAAGTGCCGGTCTATCTCGACAGCCCGATGGCCATCGATGCCACGGACCTGTTGCACGCTCACCGCGAGGATCACCGCCTGACACCCGCACAGTGCAAGGAGGTGTGCGCGATCGCGACCTACACCCGCGATGTCGAGGCCTCGAAGGCGATCACCGCAAGCCCCTATCCCAAGGTGGTGATCTCAGCGAGCGGTATGGCGACCGGCGGGCGTGTCCTTCATCACCTGAAAGCCTTCGCCCCCCACGCCCGCAACACCATTCTCTTCTCCGGTTTCCAGGCAGCAGGCACCCGCGGCCGCGCTATGCTGCAAGGCGCCCAGGAGACCAAGATCCATGGCGAGTGGATTCCGGTCCGCGCCGCAGTCGAGGAGCTGTCGATGCTGTCGGCGCATGCCGATTCCAACGAGTTGATGCGATGGCTGTCGGGATTCCGGCATGCCCCGTCCCGCGTCTTCATCGTGCATGGCGAGGATGAGGGCTCCGAAGCCTTGCGCGTTCGCATCGACCGCGAGCTCGGATGGAACGCCGTCGTTCCGCGGCAGGACCAGGCATTCAAGCTATGACGTCTTCCGCTGCGTCCATTCCCGCTCAACCCACGCTCCGCGTCCGGCGACTGCGGCTGCACACGCAGCATCAGGCGGTCGTCGTCATGCGCAGCGATTGCCACGTCTGTCGATCGGAGGGCTTGTCGGCACGATCTCAGGTGCAGGTGTCGAACGGCAAAGCAGAGGTCCAGGCGACTCTGTTTCAGGTCGACGGCGAGGGCCTCATTGCCATCGACGAGGTCGGCCTGTCGGAGTCCGCCTGGGGACGGCTCGGCCTCGCCGATGGCGATGCGGTCCATGTCAGCCACGCGCCGGCGATTGATTCGCTCGCCAGCGTGCGTCAGCGCATCTACGGCAATCGGCTCGACGCCCACGCCTTTGGCGAGATCCTGCGCGATGTGGTCGCCGGCCGCTACACCGAAGTCCACCTCGCCGCATTCCTTACCGCCAGTGCCGCCCTCCCCCTCGACGAGAACGAGACCGCCGATCTAACCGGCGCCATGGTCGATGTCGGGGAGCGGATGCACTGGGACGCACCGATTGTCGTCGACAAGCATTGTGTCGGCGGCCTTCCCGGAAACCGGACAACGCCGATCGTCGTCGCGATCGTTGCCGCGAACGGTCTTGTCATGCCCAAGACCTCCTCGCGCGCCATCACCTCCCCGGCCGGTACCGCCGACACGATGGAAACGTTGGCGCCAGTTGAGCTCGACATCGCAACACTGAGGCGCGTCGTCGAAAGCGAAGGAGGCTGCATCGCCTGGGGCGGCGCCGTGCATCTGAGCCCGGCCGATGACATCTTCGTTCGCGTTGAGCGGGAACTTGACATCGACACCGAAGGCCAGCTCGTCGCATCCGTGCTGTCGAAGAAGATCGCGGCGGGATCGAGCCATGTCGTCATCGACATTCCCGTCGGTCCCACCGCCAAGGTCCGCGGTGAGGACGCGGCAAGCCGGTTGGCTGCGCGCCTCAATGCGGTCGCAGCGCGCTTCAACCTTGCGACGACCTGCGTCCAGACCGACGGCTCCCAGCCTGTCGGACGCGGCATCGGACCGGCTCTGGAGGCCTATGACGTGCTCGCTGTGCTGAACAACGCGCCGGACGCGCCTGACGATCTGCGCCGTCGGGCGACGGCGCTCGCCGGCGCCGCGCTGGAGATCGGCGGCAAGGCCGCAAAGGGAGAAGGTCTCAACCTCGCGCTTGAAACGCTCGCAAGTGGCCGCGCCTGGTCGAAGTTCGAGGCGATCTGTCAGGCGCAGGGAGGCCTTCGCGTGCCGCCCAAGGCGTCATATATCCATCCGCTGACGGCTGCGCATGCCGGCCGCGTCGTTCATATCAACAACCGCAAGCTCTCCCGGCTCGCCAAGCTCGCCGGCGCCCCGGAAGCGAAGGCGGCGGGTCTGCGCATGGCGGTGCGGCTCGGCGACGAAATCGATCGCGGGCAGCCCCTCCTCCATGTTAATGCCGAGACGACGGGCGAACTTGCTTACGCGCTCGACTATGCGGCCCGTGCCGGCGACATTGTCGAGGTCGAGGCTTGAGGTGGCTCTGGCCGGGATCGAGGCGCCGCGGGCGTCGTCCGGACGGATTTCTCCTCGTCCATCGCCTCATGCATTGGACCGTGCTGGTCCTGTGTCTCGTGCAGGTGCCGACGGCCTGGGCGATCCAGCGCACGCATATGGCGCACGTCTTCATGAAGCCGCGTCCCTTCGACCTATTCCTGCATCAGGTGCATGCCTGGAGCGGCTGGACCATTCTTGGCCTCATCCTGGCACAGATTATCCTGCGCTTCGTTTATGGCAGGCCGGCACCCGTCCCAGGCGTATCGATGCTCGAGCGCATCATCGCCGGCCTCATGCATGCCGCGCTCTACGGTGTTCTGATCGCGCTGCCGGTCACCGGCACGATCGCCATGTATGTCACGTTCAGGATCGCGCCGCTTCACAGCCTGCTAAGCTGGACGCTGCTCGGTCTTGTCGTCCTCCATGTCGGCGCTGCGCTTTGGCACCACTTCTGGCGCCGCGACGAGGTCCTGTGGCGCATGATCCGAAAAGCGCTATGACGCAGGCTTCACGCCATACTCGCCTCCGATTGGCAGGCCGGCGATGGAGGCGCTGATCGGCAAGCTCGGGCTGGCGCTCGCCATCGGTCTGCTGGTCGGCCTGGAGCGCGGCTGGCGCGAACGTGACGCCCCGGATGGTGCGAGGACAGCCGGCGTCCGCACTTACGCCATCACCGGCTTGCTGGGAGGCCTGTTCGCCGCACTCGCGCGCAGCATGGAGGCGCCCTCGGTGCTGATCGCGGGGCTCCTCGCCTTCACCGCGGTCTTCGCCTGGTACAAGAGCCGCGAAGCCATTCATGATGCCGACTTTAGCGTGACCGGTGTCGTCGCCGGCATAGGCGTGTTCGTGCTGGGTGCGCTGGCCGTCGTGGGCGATCATCGCGCCGCCGCAGCCGGTGGCACCGCGCTTGCCGTCGTCCTCGCCAGTCGCGATCTGCTGCATGGCCTTCTCAGGCGCACCTCATGGGTCGAGCTACGCGCCGCGATGGTGCTCGCAGTCATGACAGCGATCATCCTTCCGCTTCTTCCCGCGCAAGCGGTCGATCCGTGGGGCGGTTTCAATCCGCGGCAGGTCTGGATTTTCACGGTCCTGACCGCTGCGATCTCGTTTCTCGGCTATATCGCGGTTCGCGTGTTCGGCTCCACGCGCGGCGTGCTGGTGGGGGGATTGGCCGGTGCGGTCGTTTCATCCACCGCGGTCACGCTGGCGCTGGCGCGCACGGCAGCGGCCGACGGCAATGCGTGGCCGCTTGCTGGAGCGGCGACGCTCGCGGCAGCGGTCTCGGTTCTGCGTGTTACCGGAATCGTCGCTATCGTCGCGCCCTCCGTGCTCGGCGTCGTGGGCCCTGCCATTCTCGCCGCGGTCGCTGTCTTCGCGATATGCGGTGGCCTTTACCTCACGCGTGGCCACCTGGCCGGGACCGGGGACCGATCACCCCGAAATCCTTTTGAGCTCGGACCTCTTCTCCTTTTCGCGGCGGGTTTTGCCGTCGTCTCGACCATCAGCGCGGCCGCAGCATCGGGACATGCCGCCGGAATGGTCGCGACATCGGCAGTTTCCGGCATCTTCGATGTCGACGTTGCGGTTCTAAGCGCGCTGCGGCTCCTCGGAATATCTGCAGACATAGAGGCTGTCGGCCACGCCGTCTTGATCGCGCTCGCAACCAACGCCGTCGGCCGCCTGATCGTGGCCGCCGTCACCGGGCCCGTGCGCTTCTGGCTTCCGCTTGCCGGCGCCTCCGTCCTCGCGGGTGCCGCCGGCGTCGCTGCCTTTGCGACGCTGCCGCACTTTGCATTGCCTGTAGCGACACCAATCCTTTGATGATGAAGAGAGCTACGGCCATCCATGACCCTGTCCGGCTCACAACAACACGAAAGCCCACGCAGATTGATCCCGATCAATCTCGCACGAAGCGTGGTAAGATAGTTTCGTGAAAACAGGTTCTCCGCGAAGATGTGGTCACTGACCAGAGTTATCGGCTCCATGAGAACGGCGTTGGTCTCCGCGCTCGTACTCGCCTTGCTCGGCATGTCGGCGGCGAGTGCTCATGTTATGCCGTGTGCCCATGAAACGGACTTGGCCCAGCACGTCCGCAGTGGCGATGGCGCGAACGACCACGCCCTCGTCCATCTCACCACGACCGCCACCGAGAAGCGAGGCGACGCCCATCCTGCTCGCTGTTGCACGTCGATGTGCAGCCTCTGCAATGCTCCCGTCGTTGCAGGATCGGACAAGCTGCCGCGGCCGATGCTCGTCAAGCATCGGCTAGACCGTGGCGATCCAATCTCCGGCATCTTTGTCGGCCAGCCGCACGGACCTCCTCGAAGCTGATCCAGCCCAACGTCCCTGATGCTCTTTCGGGGTCCGGCGCGCGTCGCTGCGACGCGTTCAATCAGCTCGGCTGCCAGATGCAGGCACGATGAGGAATCAGACTATGAACAGACGTAATTTTCTCACCTCGATGATGAGTGGTGCGGCCGCCCTTGGCGTCGGCACGCTTGCGCGTCCCGCCGCCGGCTGGGCGCAGGCGGGGGCACGGTCGCCAATCAAGCTCGCGGCCGCAAGCCGGACCATCGAGGTCAATGGCCGCGCCGCGCGCGTTTTTGGCCTGCTGCAGCCGAACGGCGTGCAGGGGCTGACATTGGATGCCGATGCGCTCTTCGACGTCGAGCTCTCGAACCAGATCGACCAGCCGACGCTGATCCACTGGCACGGGCTCACCCCGCCCTGGGAGGCTGATGGTGTGCCCGACAATCCGATGCCCTTGCTCAAGCCGGCAAGCAGCCATCGGTACACATTTCCGGTGGGTGACGGAGGCACGCACTGGATGCACGCCCATACGCTGCAGGAGCAGAACCTCCTGGCCGCCCCGCTCATTGTCCGCCGCGCCGCAGACCGCGCGCGCGACGAGCAGGAAGTCGTCATCCTCCTGCACGATTTCTCCTTCACGCCCGCCGAGGAGTTGCTCGCCCGGTTGAAGCAAGGCCAGAACCATGGCCCCGCGATGGATCACTCGGCGATGGGATCGGGCGGAATGTCCGGCATGAAGATGATGGATCATTCCGCGATGGGCGGCGGCGACATGGGCAACATGCCGATGGCGGCGATGCCCGGCATGCAGATGGGCGGCATGGACCTCAACGACATCGACTACGACGCCTACCTTGCCAATGAGCGGACCCTCGACGACCCCGAGATCGTGCGCGTGGAAAAGGGCGGCCGCATCCGTCTTCGCATCATCAACGGCGCGACCGCGACGGGCTTCACCATTGATACAGGGACGCTCAAGGGGACTTTGATCGCGGTCGACGGCCAGGAGGTCGAACCGATCATCGAGGCGCGCTTTCCGGTCAGCATGGGACAGCGCCTCGACATCACGCTGCCGCTTCCGGCAGGCGACGGGGCCTATCCCATTCTCGCCGTGCGCGAGGGCGCACTCGAGCGTACCGGCGTGATCCTGGCCACCGCCGGATCAACGGTGAAGCGCATCGGCACTGCCGGCGATACGGCGGGACCGATTGTGGGCATTGATCTCGAGAAGCGTCTGCGCGCACTTAATCCGCTTGTATCACGACCCCCCGACCGGCGCTTCACGCTAACCCTCACGGGTCAGATGCAAGGCTATGCCTGGGCCATTGACGGAGGCGACGAGCTGCGCGCGCGGCGGCGCCAACGGATCGAAATCACCATGCGAAACGCATCGATGATGTCGCATCCGATGCATCTTCACGGGCACCACTTCCAGGTGACTGCCATCAACGGCGCGAAGCTGTCCGGCGCGTTGCGCGATACGGTGCTGATTCCGCCCGGCCGTACGGTGACGATCGTCTTCGATGCCAACAATCCGGGGACGTGGCCGCTGCATTGCCACCATCTCTACCACATGGCGACCGGCATGATGGCCTACGTCACCTATGAGGACCTCGGCTAGACGATGACTCACCTGATGCCGGCAGACCGCCGGCATCAGGTCGCTCAGGCTGCGGGTCAAAGCGGCCAGCCAAACTAACGCGCCGCGGTTCGCTGCCTTTCATCGACTGCTCCGAACGACCAACAGGACCCCCGCGCAGAGCGCCAACGAAAAGACCGCTGCGATCAACCAAAGGAAGTCCGAGCCCAGTTCGATATTGCTCAACAGGAAGCGTCCAAACGCAAGCGTGATGCCTGCGGCCGAGGCGAGATAGAGCCAGCGCCTTCGCCCGGTCAGCAGGAAGACCCCGATTCCAACCAACAGGCAGCCCAAACCTGCAATGAACCCGCCCCAGGTCCGAAAGACGATCCGGAGCCAATCGTGAAAGGCCTCGGGAAGCGTATTTATATCGACCCCTGTATAGGCAATGTCCTCAGATAGCATCGGCGGGCGAACGATGAGGAAGAATGTCGCGATTCCGAGAGTGACGACGCTCAGAACAACGAGCAAGGTCCCCGAAATCGCGTCTTTCCTTGATTCCATCGAGAACTGCCTTCGATTCAAAATCTCGCTTGCCGGGGGCATCGCGCGAATAGGACCACGCAAATGGCTCGGCACTTCGCCCGCCATGCGCAATCATAGGCGAGGACTCTGAAATTCGTTTCCTTAACCTTGATCAAGGATGCCCCGCGACGACAGGCGCGAAATGATGCGCCGCGAGGAAAGGCGGTGTCGCTGCGGTCTTGTCCACCTGAGGGACCGACCATGCCGTGGTGATCAAGCACGTCACGAAGGGCGCTTTCAATGGCACGACGCAGTTCCGTCCGCGTTGCGATCAATGGCTATGGTGTGATCGGCAAGCGCGTCACCGATGCCGTTCGTTTGCAAGATGACATGGAACTCGTCGGCGTCTGCGATGTCGCCAGCGACTGGCGCCTGCGCTCCCTGGACCATAAAGGGATTGCGCTCTATGCGGCTTCCGATGAAGCGCTCCAGGCGATGACGGGATGCGGCCTCACCGTGGCCGGCACTCTCGACGCGCTTCTTGAGAAGGCAGACATCATCATCGACTGCACGCCCAAGCGCGTCGGCGCCGCCAATGTCGCGCGCTATCGCTCGCGCCGCATCAAGTTCATCGTGCATGGTGGCGAGAAGCACGCCGTCACAGGGCACTCCTTCGTTGCGGAAAGCTCCTTCGCGAGCGCGATTGGGCGCGAGTCCACGCGTATCGTATCCTGCAACACCATATCCATTGTGCGTACGCTGGCGGCCTTAAAACGCGCCGGCCTCCTGAAGCGAGCGCGCGGCACGCTGCTCAGGCGCGCCACGGATCCCTGGGAAAGCGACGCGGGCGGGATCATGAACACGCTGGTTCCCGAGTCAGAGATTCCGAGCCATCAAGGACCCGACGCGCGAAGCGTTGATCCGGAGCTCGATGTCGTGACCATGGCCGTGAAGGTGCCGGAAACGCTCGGGCATCTCCACTATTGGGCGGTCCAGCTCACTCGCCCGGCCGAGAAGGAGGAGGTGCTCGAGGCCTTCAGGGCATCCTCGCGCATTGCGCTGATCCGAACCGCGGACGGCCTCACCGCTATCAACACCGTCAAGGAGCTGATGGCCGATCTCGACCGCCCGCGCGACAATCTCTACGAGGTGGCGCTGTGGGAAGACATGTTGCGCGCGGAGGGCGATGAGCTGTTCTACGCCTATATGGTCGATAACCAGGCCATCGTCATTCCCGAGACCATCGACGCGATCCGTGCCCTGACCGAACTCGCATCGGACGCCGACGGCTCGATCGCGCTCACGAACGCCTCCCTCGGCATTCGCCAGCGGTTCTTCTGATACTATGGGCGTCGGTGATCAATCGGGGTCACCCAAGTGATCGCGCGGTTTTTCCAGATCGTCGTCGCGGCATCCTCGCTGATCCTGCTCTATCTCGGCGAACGGCGTCGCGGTGTCAGCGCCGATGCTTCGGCGTTGCCGCTGCGGCTGCGCCAGACGCTCGATGATCTGGGCGCGACCTTCATCAAGATCGGCCAGGCGCTCAGCATGCGGCCCGATCTCTTCCCCGAGCCTTATCTTAGGCAGTTGCGTGACCTGCGCGAGCATGCCCGGCCGTTCTCCGCGCGAGAAGCGCGAGCAGAACTCGAGCATGCCCTTCGTCGCCCGATCGATGAGGTCTTCCGGACATTCGCGAGCGAACCCTTCGCCGCGGCCTCGATCGCCCAGGTCCATCATGCGACCCTGCCTGACGGACAAGACGTGATCGTGAAGATCAGGCGCCCGCATATGCGCGAGCGAATCGACGGAGACATGCGTATTCTCGTTATCGTCGCCCGGCTCGCCGCGGCAGCGGTCCCTGGCCTCCGGCGCTTTCAGCTCGAACGCCTCGTCCGCGAGATTTGGGCCAATCTCGCGCGCGAGACCAACCTTCTCCAGGAAGCCCGCAACATCCGCCGCTTCGGCGATGCCTACAAGCAGCGCTCGGACGTCTATGTGCCCGCCGCGTTCGAAGCGCTGTGCAGCGAGGCGGTCCTTGTCCTAGTGCTGAGCCATGGCCGATCGATCGAGGATCCGATCACCGGGCAGGACGGCCCCCGGATCGCCGGCGTTCTGGTCGATTTCTATCTCGAGCAGCTGCTGAAGACCGGGCTCTTCCATGGTGATCCCCATCCCGGCAACCTGTTCCTGATGGAGGACGGTCGCATCTGCTTTCACGATTTCGGGCTCGTCGGCTATCTCGACCGCTCGACCCGGCGCAACCTTGGGATATTCCTTCAGGCGTTCGTTCAGCAGGACGCCGCGTGGATGCTCGACGCCGCGATCGAGCTCGCGCTGATCGACCGCCGAGCGGAACGAACGCTTTTCGTGCACGGCATTGATGAGATTCTCAGCGACTATTCCTCGCTGCCGCTGAAGGATTGGTCGATCGCGGATGCCTTCCTCAGAGTGATGCGGCTTGGCGATAGCGCCCATGCCGCAGTTCCCTACAACCTCATGGTCCTGGTGCGCGCGCTCTTCCTCATCGAGGGTTGCCTGCGCCGTCTGGATCCGGACTTCAACGTCCTGGACAACCTCATCGCCAAGGGCGAAGCCGCGATCGCCCACACCCTGGGCGGCAGGCCAGATCGTGCTGCGATGGAGCGCCTCAAGACCGAGCTGGCGCTCTCAGTCCAGGATCTGCCCGCGCTCCTAGGAGCGTGGCTGCACCGGGCGTATCAGCAGGGAGGCGAACCCGCCCTCGGCGTGCGATTGGCGCATTCGGAGGAGAGGGAGCGGCGGCTCGATCGGCGCGCGGGGCTCACGGCGCTCGCGCTCCTGTCGGCTGGCCTGCTGGTCGCGTCCGCGCTGCTCGCGCAGGTGCGCATCGGACCTCTGGTGCTGGGGCTGCCGTTGGCGGCCCTGATCGGATTCGCCGTCGCGCTCTGGCTTTGCCTTCGCGTCCTGCGCTTGGCGAACGCACTCTGGCGGCGCTGACGCGCCCGCGCGATCACGCCAGAATGGGCGCGGCGCGCTTCCGCCACATCAGCGCCAGCAGATAGACGGAGATCACCGCGCCGCCAAAGCAAAACACCGAGATATAGGCGTAAGAGAAGAAGACATACGTGACGACCAGGACGCCGGCGACGAGCAGGCCAAACACCTTGATCTCCCAGCTACGCACCAGCAGGAACGGCACGATGACGACGGTGACGTAGATCGCATAAGTCACGGTTCGCGAGACAAGCCCGTCGAGCAGGTTGATGTCCTGGTAGCGTACCGCCCAGCGCAGGAATGTCGTCGTCAGCCAGCCGTCATGGACAAAGTATGGAACGAACTGCAGGCCGCCCAGCATCGCGCCCGCGATGACGAACAGAACGATGACATTCCGGCGCCCGCCACGCTCGAGAAAGTAGGCGGAGACCGGCACCCAGATCGGCCAGGCGATCCAGGTGAAGAACATGTACAGCAGCGAATATTGCGCGACATGATGCGCGTTGCCGGCATGTCCCTCGATCCAGACCAGTCCTTCAACCAGTTGCTGCAACCCAAACAGAAAAGGCAGGGTCGCAAGCATCAGGTAGCGGCGATCCCGGCGCCAGGCCGAAGCGCCGGCTACAGCTCCAGCCGGGATGAGGACGGCCGCGGCGCCGAGACTGACCTCTGCGGATAGGCACATCTCAAGTCGCCCCGACCAGATTGACGGGGCGACCGGCCGCAAAACCTTCGATATTGGCGATCGTGGTCTCTAGGATACGCGCCAGCGCCGCGTCGGTGTTGTAGGCATTGTGGGGTGTGACCAGAACATTCGGAAATCGCAGAAGCACGTGGTTGGCGACCAGCGCCTTGAGATCGGACGTATCGACGGCCCTGTCCTGCCGGAAGATCTCGGCCTCTTCCCGGATGAGCGGCTCCTGAGGCAAGACGTCGAGCCCAGCCGCGCGCAGCCTGCCGTCCGCCAGCGCCCGCACCAGCGCCTCGGAATCGACCACGTTGCCGCGCGCCGTATTGATGAGGATGGCGCCATCCTTCATGACGGCGAATTGCGGTTCGCCGATCAGCCCCACGGTGGTCGGCGATGACGGCACATGCAGCGTCACGACATCCGCGAGCGCCAGGATCTCGTCGAGCGCACCATAGGTGAATCCCAGGCGTGTCGCGGCAGCCGCGTCCTGGATTTGATCGAAGGCGAGCACCTTCATGCCGAAGCCGCGTGCGATCTCGATCGTTCGGCGGCCGATGCGCCCCGTCCCGACGACCGCGATGACCTTGCCGCGCAATTCGAGACCGCGCACGCCGGCCATCGAGAAGCCGCCCCGGCGCGTCAGCGCGACGCTCTCGACAACGTTGCGCGCGAGCGCCAGCAGCAGCGCGAAGGCATGCTCGGCGACGGTCGCATCTCCATAGTCCGGGACATTGGCAATTGCGACGCCGTGTTCTCGGCACGCGGCCAGATCGATATGATCGTATCCCGCCGAGCGGGTCGCTATGAGCTTCAGATCGGGCAATCGGTCGATGATTCTGGCATCAAGACGCGAGGCCACGAACGGGCTGATCACCTCCGCATTCTTGAAGTCATCGACCGTCGAGATGTTGAGCGGAACCGTCGTGCAGCGGACTTCGTGCAGGCGCATCAGTTTTGCGCAAGCCTTCTTTTCCCAATCCTCCGCTTCGAACAGAACAACCCTCATCCATGCTCCTTCTCAACTGTCAGCTCGTCCTTAAACCCCGATCCAACGATGCTGTCGACCACCATCCGTACGACGTCGATTTCCTCCTGCGAGCGCATTGTACCGGCCACGCGCACCTGGCCACCTTCGACATGGAGATCTGGATGACGGCTCAAGACACTCCCGGCCTCCGCGAGGCGGGCGTGCAACGCGCGTCGGACGGCCTCGTCGCCCCTGATTTCGGCATCCGGCCCGGCTGCCGAGATGACCTTGAGCAGGTCCGCCCGGCTCACGATGCCCACCAGCTGCGTGCCGTGCAGCACCGCCAGGCGCTTGATCCGATGAATGCCGAGCAGCATCGCCACCTGCGACAGCGGGGCGTCCTCGCCGATCGTGAGGACCGGGGAAGACATGACCGCACCAACCTTCCAGCTGCGGCTTCGGACATAGGCACGGGCGCGCTCCTGCGGCCCGCCGTCACCGAGTGGGGTTCCAAGCTCGGAGCGGCGCAACAGGTCGCCCTCGGTCACCAGGCCGACCAGGTTCCCGGCGTCATCGAGTACCGGCAGGCCGCTGACATGTTCGGTGAGCATGATCCGCGCGGCGTGCCAGACGCTGTGCTCGGGGCTGATCGTGACCAGCCGGGTCGACATCACATCCCGCACCTGCATCACTTGTCCCCGTCAACGCAGATAGGCTTCGGTCACGTAGCGGCGCATCATCCGATGAGAATTGAAGGACGGGCCGATCTTGCTGATCGCCTGCTTCATCATCCAGACCCAGCGCCCGCGGTCACCGTGATAGAGCGGAAGCACCACGTCCCGCAGCTTGTCGTAAAGCGCGGCCGCATCATTTGCGTCGGCCCCATTGGTGGGGATCGACCAGCCCGTCACGCCGTCGGCGCAGCCCTCGATCCACCAGCCATCTAGCGCGCTGAGATTGAGCACGCCGTTGAGGGCGGCCTTCATGCCGCTGGTGCCGGATGCCTCAAGCGGCGGCAGTGGTGTGTTCAGCCAGACGTCGCAACCGGCCACCAAGGCACCCGCGACGTCGAGATTGTAACCGGGTACGAACGCCGCCGGGATCGCGCCTGCAAGCGCATCGATGTGCGCTCCGAGCGCCCGGATCGCCTCCTGTCCGCCGCCGTCGCTCGGATGCGCGAGGCCGGCCAACACGATCTGGAACGGCTGGACTTTCGCGATTTCGCGCAGCCGGCCCATATCGGAGAAGATCAGTTCGGGGCGCTTGTAGGCGGTCATGCGCCGCGCATATCCGATCAGCGGCAAGTCGGGACGCAATTGTTTCCCCGTCGCCTGAGCGATCCGCGCCAGCAGATCGCTCTTTGCTATCTCGTGCGCCGACCACAGCGCTCCATCTTCGATTTGATCAGCGAAGGCGAGCACTTCCGGCTCGTGCGCCCAGTTCGAAAACTGCTGCTCGAAGAGCCTGGCGATCGCGCCATGCGTCCACCGATGGACATGAACGCCGTTGGTGATCGAGGCGATCGTGTAGCCCGGAAACAGCTTGCGCGTCGTCTCGGCATGCCGGCGCGCAACGCCGTTGACATAGCTGCTGAGGTTGAGCGCCAGCCGCGTCATGTTGAGCTCGTCGGCGCCGGCCAGGTGCGTCAGGACATCGCGTTCGATATAGTCGCCGAGCACGCGCTGCACGAGATCATAATCGAACTTGTCAAACCCAGCTTCCACCGGCGTATGCGTCGTGAACACGCACCGTTCCCGCACGGCTGAAATGTCATAGCCACGCGTCGGGTCAGACCGGTGATCGCCGTCGAGTTGCCGCGTCGCTCGCAGCACGGGCAAGGTCAGAAGCGCCGCATGACCTTCATTGAGATGATATTTCTCGATGCTGAAGCCCAGCACACGCAATACGCCCTGACCGCCGATCCCGAGCACGATCTCCTGCTTCAGCCGATAGGCCTGATCGCCGCCGTAGAGCGCATCGGTGATCCGGCGGTCCTCGACCGCGTTCTGCCCAAGATCGGTGTCGAGCAGCAGGACCGGAATGACCTGTCCAAGCGGGCATTCGAGCGCATGGAGCCAGGGGCGCACCCAAACGGTGCGCCCTTCGATCGATACGGCCACCATCTGCGGCAAGGCCGTCGCAAAGTCTTGCGGCGACCACGGGTCGGGACGGCTGACCTGCGCATGACCGTCGTCGATCTCTTGCCGCACATAGCCCTGTCGGCTCACGAGCGTGACGAACACCATCGGCAAATCAAGATCGGCGGCCGAGTGGGCCGAGTCCCCGGCCAGCACGCCGAGCCCTCCGCTGTACGTATGCATCTCGGTGCGAAGTGCGATTTCCATCGAGAAATAGGCAAACCGCGCCCGCCGGATCGATCGATCGAGAAAATCCAAGAGTGCATCCCCGGCATAAGGCTAGTCCGCTCGTCGGCGCCGCTCGCGCGATCGACGGATTATTTCTTCTTCTTGGCAGCTGCTGCGGCCTCACCCGTCGCCTCGGGCTCAGCACCCTCCCCGACGATCTCGGTTTCAGCCCGCAGCCAGTGCTCCAGATCGTGTCCCTCCGGACACCCCTCATGCACCCAGATCTCATACGCCCGCAGCTCGATCTTCGGTCGAAGGACTTCTTGCTCGGTAGTGGCCTGCGCTTCGGACATGATCGTCGTGCTCCTTCTTCGAGATCGGACCTCATTTGACGCCCGAAAGAGTGGACGCGAGAGGGCCGGTCATCGTTGATGGATGTTAAAGATCACCGCAGCCGCTGCATCTTTCAGTATCGTGCGAAGACCTGCCGCGCGTTTGCACCGAAGAGCACCACGTCGTAGCGCTCCGATGGACCAGCCATTTCCATGCCGGGAGAACCGACAGGCATGCCGGCGACCGCAAGGCCTGTCGCGGTCGGCCGTTCGGCCAGAACCCGCAAGATTTCCTGTGCTGGAACATGCCCCTCGATCACGTAGCCCCCGACCATCGCCGTGTGACACGATTGCAGATCGTTCGGCACGCCGAGCCGCGCCTTGAGAGGCGCAAGATCGTCAACAAGCTTCTCCTCGACCGAAAAGCCTGCCTGACGCAAATGGGCGACCCAGGCGGAGCAGCAGCCGCAGCTCGGCGAGCGCGTCACCTCGATCGAGGCGCTCGCAGCCGACGCGGATGTGATGCCGAGCGTGACGAATGACGCCCCAAGCCCTGCGGCAAGGCTGATGAGATTCCGGCGGTTGACGTTCACGCTGGTCTCCTCCGATTCTGACGAGAATAAGTTTGAAACGCGATCATGGCGCCGCATCGATGGCGCCACGCGAGCGTCGCGGCTTGGCGACCTCGCCCTGTTCAAGATCCGCGAGGATCGGGCAGTCGGGCCGGTTGTCTCCCGAGCAGCACGACGCCAGATGCTCCAGCGTCGCCGCCATGTCCTCCATCTCCTGGATGCGACGGCGCAGGTCGGCAATGCGGGCGAGCGCGATCCGCTTCACATCGGCGCTTTGCCGGCTGCGATCGCGCCAGAGCTGCAACAGCTCCTCGATCTCCGCCATCGAGAAGCCGAGGTCGCGCGAGCGCCGCACGAAACGCAGCATATGCACGTCGGTCGTCGAGTAGTCGCGATAGCCGGCGGTCGTCCTGCCGGCCTTGGGGATCAGACCGCTCTGCTCATAGTAACGGATCATCTTGGCGCTGACGCCGGAAGCGCTCGCCGCCTCGCCGATATTCATGCTGCGCTCCTTTCCAACGCCCCAGAAGAGCGCGACGCATTCGGTATCCCCTCGCCCGATGTGGGGTGCGCGCCAGGCGCGGCTGGCGGCCGAAAACGGCGCAGCCGCAAAGCATTGCCAAGCACGAACACGCTCGACAGCGCCATCGCACCTGCGGCCAGCACCGGCGACAGCAGGATTCCGAAGGCCGGGTAGAGCACGCCAGCGGCGATCGGAATGAGCAGGACGTTATAGGCGAACGCCCAGAACAGGTTCTGCCGGATGTTGCCGATCGTGGCTTTCGACAGGGCAAAGGCATCGGCAACGCCTTTAAGATTGCCCGACATCAACACCACGTCCGCCGCCTCGATCGCAACGTCGGTGCCGGTGCCGACCGCGAGGCCGACATCCGCTTCGGCGAGCGCCGGCGCATCGTTGATGCCGTCGCCGACGAAGGCCAGCTGGCCATAGGTTTGCTTCAACCGACGCACCGCTTCGACCTTGCCCTCCGGCGGCACCTCCGCGACGACCTCGTCGATGCCGAGCTGGCGGGCGATGGCGCTGGCGGTGCGCGCATTGTCGCCGGTGACCATCGCGACCTTCAGGCCAAGCCTATGCAAGCCCGCGATCGCGTCCAGGCTCGAGCCTTTGATCGGATCGGCGACCGCGATGATCGCGGCGAGCTTGCCGCCGATCACGGCATAGAGCGGCGACTTGCCCTCGTCGGCGAGCCGGCTGGCGGTCGCCGCAAACGGTACGACATCGAAGCCGAGCGAGCGCATATAGCGGTCGGCTCCAATCTCAACTCGAATCCCTCCGGCCTCCGCGCTGACACCGAAGCCGGTGACGGACTCGAACCGGCTCACCTCCGGGAGGCGAAGCCCCTCATGCGTTGCCGCGTCCACGATCGCCCGCGCGATCGGATGTTCGGATTTCGCCTCCACCGCGGCGACGCGCGCGAGCACGTCACCGCGGGTGAACCCGTCGGCCACGCCGAGATCGGTGAGGACCGGGTGGCCCTCCGTCACCGTGCCCGTCTTGTCGATGGCGACAACGCGGGCGTCCTTCAGCGATTGCAACGCCGCGCCCTGCCGAAACAGGACCCCCATTTCGGCACCACGTCCGGTACCGACCATGATCGAGGTCGGTGTTGCGAGCCCCATTGCGCAGGGGCAGGCAATGATGAGAACGGCAACCGCGTTGACCACGGCGAACGACAACGCCGGATCCGGCCCGAAGATGAGCCAGATGACGAATGTCGCCGTCGCCACAGCCATGACCGCCGGCACGAACCACATCGTCACCCGATCCACCAGCGCCTGGATCGGAAGCTTCGAGCCCTGCGCCTGCTCGACCATACGAATGATCTGCGCGAGCACGGTCGCATCGCCCACCGCGCTCGCCTTGATGGTCAGCGCGCCTTTCTGGTTGACCGTTCCACCGACGACGCTGCTGCCCGCTTCCTTGGCCACCGGGATCGGCTCGCCGGTGATCATCGATTCATCGATATAGCTTGCGCCCTGAAGCACCTCGCCGTCGATCGGCACGCGTTCGCCGGGCCGAACCTCGACCAGGTCACCCGCTGCCACCTCGGCTACGTCGAGGTCGACCATGGCACCGTCGCGTCGGACATGCGCGATCCTCGGCTGCAAGCCGACCAGGCGCTGGATCGCCTCGGACGTGCGTCCCTTGGCGCGCGCTTCGAGAAAGCGACCGAGCAGGATCAACGTCACGATCACCGCGGCGGCTTCGTAATAGATGTTGACGGTGCCAGGCGGCAGAAGGTTCGGCGCAAAAGTCGCGACGAGCGAATAGAGATAGGCTGCGAGTGTGCCGACGGCGACCAGCGAGCTCATATCGGGGGCCAGCCGCGCCAGGGCCGGCAGGCCCTTCGCGTAGAACCGCCGTCCGGGGACGAACAGGACCAACGTCGTCAGCGCGAACTGGATGGTCCAGCTCGCCTGCATGCCGATGGTGCGCATGATCAGGTCGTGGATCGCCGGAACGAGGTGGGAGCCCATCTCCAGCACAACGATGGGCGCGGTCAGCGACGCTGCGACGCCGAGATCCCGCTTCAGCGCGATGGCCTCCGCCTCCTTGCGCGCGGCGGTCGCCGCATCGGGGGCGCCTGCGTTCACCACGCGCGCGTCGTAGCCGGCATCCTCCACGGCCTTGACCAGGAGAGCCGCGTCGATCAATCCCTCGACGGTCGCGCGCTCGGTGGCCAGGTTGACCCGCGCTGCCGCCACGCCCGGAACGGACGCAAGCGCCCGCTCCACCCGCGCAACGCAGGAGGCGCAGGTCATGCCTTCGATGGCGAGCTCCGTCCGGGTCGCCGGAACGGCGTAGCCGGCCTCCTCGATCGCGTTGACCAAGGCCCCATAGGCGATCCGGCCGGAGCCCGTCACCTCTGCCTTCTCGGTCGCGAGATTGACGCTGGCGCTTTCGACGCCGGGCACCGACTTCAGCGCCTTTTCCACACGCCCCACGCAGGATGCGCAGCTCATGCCTTCGACCGGCAAGATCATCGGGCTTCGGGCGGCGGAGCCGTTCCTGACGGGCGCATTCATGGCGATATCCTTCCGCAACTGATGCTTATCTGAAGCGGAAGGTGGGGCTTCCAGCCGTGGGAAGGTCAAGACCAAAAAAAGATTTGGCCGCCCCTTGACCTTCCCACGCTGGAAACCGCCATCTGAACGAGCATGAGAGCCAAAAGGAGATCCTCATGCAGTTCCACATCAAGAACATGACCTGCGGCGGCTGCGCCCGCAGCGTCACCAAGGCGATCCAGAGCGTGGACGCCCAGGCCAAGGTCACCATCGATCCCAACACCCGCAAGGTCGACGTGGCCTCCCCGCGACCGCGCGCCGACTTCGAGGCAGCGTTGCAGCGCGCCGGCTATCCGGCCGCGGCCGCCGCTTGACACCAAAAGGCGCGGCCCGGCCCGCCGCCGGGCCGCGCTCTCCCGACCTCTCGGTGATCCCGCCGGCGCGGGATCGTTGCTCATCGCCCGCGATCCGTCGCGCCGAGCCGCCGATTGCCGGAAACATTCATCCTTTCAGCGCGTTCTTTTGCTGCGCCACAACCACGACGGCTGACGTGACATAAAACAAAACAGAAGGGGCAACGGCCGATGGACCAAACCAGTCATCAGCAGGGACATCATCACTCTGGTGCGCGCGCATACTGGATGCTCGGCCTCAATCTGCTGTTGAGCCTGATCGTCATGTATCTCGTGATGTACACCATGATCGATGGCTGGCGCGATTATCGCAACAACATCAATATGCTCTACATGTCACTCACCATGTGGGCGCCGATGGGCATCCTGATGATCGTCACAATGGGCGGCATGTATGAAGATGCGCGAATGAACATTGTACTTTATGCCGTCTTTGCAGTGGTGACACTCGGCTCGTTTTGGGCCACGCGCAGCCAGGCATTGGTCGATGACCGCCAATTCATTCAATCCATGGTCCCCCACCATTCCGGTGCAATCCTGATGTGCCGCGAGGCCAAACTGCAGGACCCGGAACTGGTCAAGCTCTGCGAGGAGATCTCGCAGGGGCAGCGCCGTGAAATAGAACAGATGAACGCGATCGCCGCCCGCCTGCGCTGAAGGGTGCGTGCCTGCCGGCGACTGCTAACAGTCAATCAGCCCTCGTCGTCATCATTGCGCTCGCTCGATGCGGCGCGGGCCGCGCGCGTGCAGGTGACGACGAGGCGCCGGTCTCCCCGGCCTTTGCAGTCGACCTTGAAGACGGAAATCGCGTCCGACCTGTACGTCTCCTCGATGTTTGCCACCGGACATCGCGCCGCCAGCAGCGTTGCGCTCAACTGCGCATCGCTCGCAGCTGCCGCGTCGATCATCGCCGCCGATAGGAGGGTGGTTGCAACGTATGACATAATCTTCTTCATGGCATGTCTTCAAGAAGGGCCGGCTTGTCCTGCAGTGATCCACTGGGGGATGCAGGCATGGCGTCTCACCCGCCGCACGCGCACGACGGAAGCCGTGAGCACCGAAACGTAAGACAACCAGACCGGACGACGTGTGAAAGCAGTTGCGCACCACTTGGAGTGGCGCGCGATGGAAAGCTATGGGCGGACGTGCGCGGCGCCACGCGGTGGGCGTTCAAACTCCACCGGCCCGAGGCCGGCGCCATCTTCATCAGGCGCCCGCAGGCGTGCTTTCACATCCCGAAGCAATAGGACGGCCTGGTTTGGAAGGAGCGGAGCCCACAGACTGCAAGTCGCGCTGGCGCACTGATGAACGTGAACCGCCTGATCGAAGTGCCCGAGCCCCGCGTCGTCCGCCGCGACCAAATGGACCGCTGGGTGTGCCAACGATCGAGCCGTGACCTCGATCTGCACCGACGCGAGCGCAAACAACCCGATCCATACGACGAGAAACCAGCTCACCAGCCGGCGTTCTCCAATAGTCGGTCGCGCGATGCCAAGCGACAACAATCCAGCCTCGATAGATTCGCAAACATCATCGAGTATTGCGACGGCTATGTCGGGAGTGCGGCAAACCCGGGCGGTGGCAGCCGCAACGGTAAAACCAGCTACAGCGGCGGTGGCACGGCGCGAGTGGACGTCGCCCTCACGCGGTGTCGGATGGCGGCCGCACGCGACGCCCGGCCGGACAGGAGGGCGCGGAAAGCCCTATGCCCCGCCCTTCAGGGACGTAGCCAAGCTCATCGCAGAGATCCCGAAAGGCCACCCGCCGGCGCTCCTTTTCAAGCTCTGCGCTGTCGCAGCGCCGCTCGTGATCCTTGTCGGTAAGACCTTCTGGCCGACACATGGGGCATGAGGCCATATGCACGACCTTCTCCCACGCCGCCAGCGCCTCGACATAGGCGCGATGAGCCGCGACCGTCTGCGACTCCAGGGACGATTCGTGCCCTCCGTCCTGAACCACTCGATGCTCCCCAGTGGGATCGTGTCTGCGGTACGCCCCCGCAAACGAACCCTCTCTGACTCTTGGTGATCGGGGAGTTCGAAACCGTGCTAGACGGCCCTGTGGCCTTTAGTTCGGGAAGAACCTGTTGCATACGCCACAGGCTCCCCGACCATAAGGTCAAGGAGTTTGATGCCGTAACGGCCGGCACCAACCGCTAGCAGGGGTTTCGACGCCCCAGGGCAGCGCGTACTGCCCCATACGACTCATAACCGCTCGTTCGAGCGGCTTCTAGATGGTTTTCGTAAAGCTTCGCTTGCGACCACAGGATTGGGCGTCTCCCTTCGGGGCCGGGCTGGCGGCTGCGCGGAAGCCCCGCGGGCGGGTCTTCCCCCATTCGGGCAGCCATCCCTGACGCACATCGCGTGAATGAATTCGAAGGAGGCTCCCCCTTAAGCGCCACGCCCGTGACATCTGCCTCGTCGCTCAGAAGGTCCCGCCACAGGTCCGCCCAACTCATCGACGCCCTATCTCGCCGCCGGCGAAGCTCGAAAAGAGGATGTCAGGCTCGCCCAACAGCAAGATCCATGGTCCCGGCTCGCTGAGCCGGGGTGATGCCGCTGGCGCGATGCCCGATGCAAGGGAGGCTGCGCCGCGGCCGCGATCCCATTTTGAGAAGACTTGTCAACGCGCCCTTGCATCCGGCACGCTTCGCGGCGGGCGGATGGCAGTGCCGTCGCCAAAGGGCAACGGAGGGTCAGCTACAGAAAGGACCAGGCGGGAAGCGCGCCAGGTAAAGGATCATGGAGAAAAGCGAAATCGAAGAGTTGCGAGCCAAGGTGGGTTGCGCCGCGCTGCTCCAGCAGGGCGGTTGGAAGGTCGATTTGAAAGAAAGCACGCGGCGTGCCGTCAAGTACCGTCGCGATTCCCAGATCATTATCGTCATTCACAACGATCGCGGCTGGTTCGATCCCTTGTCGACCGCGAAGGGTGACGTGTTTGATTTGGCCGGGCATCTGGGCGCGCATAGCTTTCCGCAAGCCTGCGAACGCATCGCCGCGCTTGTCGGGTTTGTGCCGAGCCCGCCTGCATGGGAGCGTGAGGTCCGGTCCACGCCGCTCGCGGCGGTAGCCGATCGCTGGCACCGGCGGGCCATCCCACGGCTCGGCTCCCAGGCTTGGCGCTACCTCACCGAGGTGCGCGGCATACCCGACACGATTGTGATCGCCGCCCTCGGACAGGGCGCACTCCGCGAGGGCCCTCGCGGCAGCATATGGGCGGCTCACTGCAACGACGATGGCACTCTGCTTGGCTGGGAAGAGCGTGGCCCTGAGTGGCGCGGTTTCGCGACCGGCGGTGCGAAGGACCTGTTTCGGCTGGGTCCTTCGGCAGCGCCAAGGATCTGCATCACCGAGGCAGCGATCGACGCCATGAGCCTGGCGGCGATCCAGGTTCTGCGGCCAGACACGCTCTATGTCAGCACCGGCGGCGGCTGGTCGCCCGCCAGTGAGGAAGCCATTCGCCGCCTGGCCAGTAGGCCGAATGCTCGTCTTGTCGGCGCGACCGATAACAATCGGCAGGGCGAGGTTTATGCGGAACGCATCCGGCAGATCGCTGCCGAGACCGGCGCCTCCTACGCGCGAGCGCGCCCGCGCGCCGGCGATTGGAACGAAGACCTGCTCGTGCTTCTCGGCCGACTTGCACAAGAGCCCCTCGCGGCGGCCGGCTGATCATCCGAGGTTGCGAACCGGCGGCGGAAATCAGCCGGGTCCGATTTGCGCGGATATGAGATGAAGGCGAGAAGCCGAGGGCCGGACAGGAAATGGGTGAGCGCTGCCGCATGCCCGGCCGGCGCGTAAAGGGAGGCTCCGCCCGCTGCGCGGCCCTTGACCCGCCGGACCGGAGAAGCGGCTGCCCCGAAGGTGTCTTCAACACCCGAAGGGAAGGACGGCTCACCATGCCCATCTACACGATCGAGACCACCTACCACCTGCCGGTCTACCGCCACCGCTCCTATGAGGCGCCAAGCCTTGCCGAGGCCTGCCGCCTCGCGATCGAGGACGATGATTGGGAGGCGGAAACGCGCGACTATGAATCCGCCGGCGAAACCTATGTCACGGGCGCCTGGGACGGCCCCGACTGCGCCTATAGCGGCCCGGCGCTGCCCGTGCCGTCGCATTTCGACGAGACCGTGCAGCGCAAGGCGGATCATTTCGAGATCCTGCTCGGCCTGGTCAAGGTCCTGGCCGGTGCGGGCGATGCGAAGCAGAGCGCTTATTGGGTCGAACGTGCCGCCTCAGCCGTCGCCAAGGCGGAGGCGATCCTTTCCGGCGCCCGCGACCCCGATCCGGATGCGCCGATGCCGCGGCCGCATATCCTGCTCTCCTTCGACGAGAGCGAGGTGCGCGCAACGATTGGCGAAATTATCGCCGGCGACGAGACTTTCGCGACACTCTCGGCCGATGCGATCGGCGACGATGATATCCATGCTGCTTGCGTCGCTGTCGCCGCCGCCGCCGACCTGTCGGAAGGGCGCGGCTCAGTGGTGTTCAGGGCCGCGCTGGCCGCGATCCGGTCGGTCGCGCGGCGCGCGATGGAAGGAAGGAAAGAAGGGGAACGGGGAAAGGAGAAATGACGTGCCGCATGCCCGGCCGGCGCGTCAAGGGAGGCTTCGCCCGCTTCGCGGCCCTTGACCCGCCGGACCGGAGAGGCGGCCGCGAAGGAGGGGTCAGAAGGGCTGAAGAGAATGGCGAACCGGAAGGGGGAGCCGCGCTCCGGCCCGACGAGGCTGAAAGGAGCTCACCATGACCCCCTCTTCGATCCGCAAGGTCTATCAAGGCGCTGCCGACCGCCGGCAGATGTTTCGCATGTTCGATCGGCACAAGCAGCGACCGAACCACACAGACGATGACGCGGCCGCGCTTTACGCGGGCGAGTGGTTCGAGATCGGTGCAGCCGAGCACGACTACATGTTCGAGATCCTGCCGCCGCTGTGGATGCGCGGCGATATGTTCGCGATGCGCGAATTCCTCACCGGCAACATCACGAGCGTGTTCTTCGAACTGAGGATCGACGGCCGCGTCCGCTATTTTCACGCCTATTGCGATCTTGGCGACCGGAAGTCGCCCGAGCGTATGCGCGCCGCGATCGTCGAGCGGGAGTCGCGCCCGGTCCGAGCCATGACGCGCGAGGAACGCCTCGAGCACATCTGGTCGAGCACGCACGATCCCTATCGGGGCTATGCCGACTGGCGCTTCCCCGCCGCAGAGCGCGGCAAGCGCATTGTCATCGTCTACGGCCAGGATCGGAGCCATGACTTCCGGCTGCTCGACCGACTGACCGACGCGGATATCGCCGTGAAGCTTCCGGTGCATCTGCGCTACCTGCCCGACGCGATCGCCGCATAGGTGCCGCGATGTTCACCTTCTCCGTGACGGCAGTCCATGCCGCGATCACGCGCGGGCGCATCGACGCCCTCATGAATGGCGGCTTCCGCAATCCGCACTACGGCCTTGCGCCCGGCAAGGATGAAAAGCCCGGCGTCTGGCTGGTCGGCGACGAAGGCGTCTACATCATGTCCAACGGCAAGCTCGCCGAAGGGCAACGCTCCCTCGTCGTCTATGCCGAGGAGTGCGATCCGAAAACCAACCCCGACTACTGGCACTACAAGCGCCAGTATTTCGGCGGCGATGACGGCATCGATTTTCTCGACGCCGAAATGCTCGTGCGGCTGATCGGGGCAATGCCCTTGGCCACGCACCTCATGATCACGATGACCGACGACAGCATGTCGATCACGCCGATCCGTCGCTGACCTCACGGGCCGCGCGGCCCGTTCCCGTAACCTCTCGCGACCATCGCGCCAGCCGGAGTCCCCGGCGCGGTCGATGGCGCGCGCCTTCATCACAGGAGACCTATCATGGCGCACGACGATCCCTTCACTCTCGACCTCTTCGGCAACACCGCTCTCTCCTCGGGCCTCGGCCTCGGCGTGACCGCCTTTGGCGGCGCGTTCGCGAACGACGACGACGATCAGCCCGATCCCTCGACGCCCGCTCCGGCACTTCCAGTCGCAGCCACAGCACGCCCCCCCGCCCCGGTCCGTCCCGGGCGCGGGTCCAACTTCCGTCTCGTCGGCGATCGCCTGCTCGCCAGGACCTGGAAAGAGCGCGGGCGCGACAACATCGCCGTCATCCAGCTCGCGGCCGAGATCGAAGCTGATCAACGCCCGGCCACGCCGCAGGAGCAGGCGCAACTGATCCGGTTCACCGGCTTCGGCGCTTCCGATCTCGCAAACGGCATCTTTCGCCGGCCCGGCGAGCCGGATTTCCGCGAAGACTGGCAGGAACTCGGCTCTTCGCTCGAGGATGCGGTCGGCGAACTCGACTATGCCTCGCTCGCCCGCTGCACGCAGTATGCCCATTTCACGCCCGAGCTGATCGTTCGCGCGATCTGGACGGCGTTGCAGCGTCTCGGCTGGCGCGGCGGCCGCGTGCTCGAACCCGGTATCGGCACCGGGCTCTTCCCGGCGCTGATGCCGGAGGAACTGCGCGACATCTCGCATGTCACCGGCATCGAACTCGATCCGGTCACGGCGCGGATCGTCCGCCTGCTCCAGCCGCGGGCGCGCATCTTCACCGGCGATTTCGCGCGGACCGAGCTGCCGGCCGCCTTCGATCTCGCGATCGGCAATCCGCCCTTTTCCGACCGAACCGTCCGATCGGACCGGGCCTATCGCTCCAAGGGTTTTCGCCTGCACGATTACTTCATCGCGCGTGCGATTGATCTCCTGAAGCCCGGCGCGCTTGCCGCATTCGTGACCTCGCACGGGACGATGGACAAGGCGGATTTCGCCGCGCGCGAGCACATCGCCGGATCGGCCGATCTCGTCGCGGCCATCCGCCTGCCCGAAGGCAGCTTCCGCGAGGCCGCCGGCACCGACGTCGTGGTCGACCTCCTCTTCTTCCGCAAGCGCAAGATCGGCGAAGCCGCAGGCGATCCATCCTGGCTCGACACCGAGGAGATACGCCCGGCAGGCGAAGACGAGAGCGCGATCCGCGTGAACCGCTGGTTCGTGCAGCATCCCGCCTTCGTGCTCGGGACGCATGCGCTCACATCCGGTCCCTTTGGCGAAACCTATACCTGCCTGCCGCGTGCCGGCGAGGCGCTCGAGGGTCTTCTTCCCGCCGCGATCGTTCTTCTCCCGGAGGCGATCTACGATGGTGAGCCCGACGTCATCGACCCTGATCTCGACGAAGACGGCGAGCTGGCGGATCTTGCTTCTCCCTCCGATCGCCATGTGCGCGAAGGCAGCTATTTCGCGGACAAGGTCCACGGCGTCATGCAGGTCCTCGACGGCAGGCCCGTCACGGTCAAGGTCCGCAAGGGCCGCAGCGCCGAGGGCGTGCCCGAAAAGCATGTGCGGATCATCGGCAAGCTGATCCCGATCCGCGATGCGGTGCGCGAGGTGCTCAAATGCCAGGAAACCGACCGGCCGTGGAAGGATGCGCAGGTTCGTCTTCGCATTGCCTGGTCGAACTTCGTGCGCGATTTCGGCCCGATCAACTTCACGACCGTCTCGATGACCGAGGACGACGAGACCGGCGAGGTCCGCGAGACACATCGCCGGCCGAACCTGCAGCCGTTCCTTGATGATCCCGATTGCTGGCTGGTCGCCTCGATCGAGGACTACGACATCGAGACAAACACCGCCAAACCCGGGCCGATCTTCACCGAGCGCGTGATTGCGCCGCCGGCGCCGCCGGTGATCACCAGCGCGGCGGATGCGCTCGCCGTGGTGTTGAACGAGCGTGGCCGCGTCGATCTCGAACATATCGCCGAACTGCTGCATCGCGAATGCGAGGACGTCGTTGCCGAGCTCGGCAGCGCCATCTTCCGCGATCCGGCCGACGGTTCATGGCAGACAGCGGATGCTTATCTGTCGGGTCCTGTGCGCGACAAGCTCAAGACGGCCGAGGCGGCGGCCGCGCTCGACGCTGAGTACGAGCGCAATGTCACTGCGCTGCAAGGCGTCCAGCCCGCCGATCTCAGTCCGTCCGACATCACGGCGCGGCTCGGCGCGCCGTGGATTCCGGCCGCCGACGTCGTCGCTTTCGTCAAGGAGACGATGGGCGGCGACATCAAGATCCACCACATGCCCGAGCTCGCCTCGTGGACGGTGGAGGCGCGCCAGCTCGGCTGGATGGCGGCCGGCACATCCGAATGGGGCACCGATCGGCGCCACGCGGGCGAGCTCGTCGCCGACGCGCTGAACAGCCGCGTGCCGCAGATCTTCGACACCGTGAAGGACGGCGACAGCGAACGGCGGGTCCTCAACGTCGTCGACACCGAGGCGGCGAAGACGAAGCTGCAAAAGATCAAGGACGAATTCCAGCGCTGGATCTGGTCCGATCCCGACCGCACTGACCGTCTGGCGCGCGTCTACAACGACCGCTTCAACAACATCGCTCCACGCGCCTTCGACGGATCGCACCTGAAGCTACCGGGCGCCTCTGGCGCCTTTTCTCTTTATGGGCATCAGAAACGCGGCATCTGGCGGATCATATCGGCGGGCTCGACCTATCTCGCGCACGCCGTCGGCGCCGGCAAAACCATGACGATGGCCTCCGCCGTCATGGAGCAGCGCCGGCTCGGACTCATCGCCAAGGCGATGCTCGTCGTGCCGGGCCATTGCCTCGCGCAGGCGGCGCGCGAATTCCTCGCACTTTATCCGAACGCACGGATCCTGGTCGCGGACGAGACCAATTTCAGCAAGGACAAGCGCCACCGCTTCCTGTCGCGCGCGGCGACCGCGACCTGGGACGCGATCATCATCACCCATTCGGCTTTCCGCTTCATCTCGGTGCCATCGGCATTCGAGCAACAGATGATTCAGGACGAGCTGGAGCTCTACGAGACGCTGCTGACCAAGGTCGAAAACGACGATCGCGTCTCGCGCAAGCGGCTCGAAAGGCTCAAGGAGGGCCTGAAGGAGAGGCTCGAGGCGCTGTCGACGCGCAACGACGACCTGCTCACCATCTCCGAGATCGGCATCGACCAGATCATCGTCGACGAGGCGCAGGAGTTCCGCAAGCTTTCCTTCGCGACCAACATGTCGACGTTGAAGGGCGTCGATCCGAACGGCTCGCAGCGCGCTTGGGATCTGTTCGTCAAGTCGCGCTACGTCGAGATGAAGAATCCGGGCCGTGCGCTCGTGCTCGCGTCCGGCACCCCGATCACCAACACACTCGGCGAGATGTTCTCGGTGCAGCGCTACCTCGGCTACGCGGCGCTGAGCGAGCGCGGCCTCCACGAGTTCGATGCTTGGGCGACGACCTTCGGCGACGTGACGACCGAGCTCGAATTGCAGCCGTCGGGAAAATACAAGCCAGTCACGCGCTTCGCGACCTTCGTCAACGTGCCGGAGCTGATCGCGATGTTCCGCTCTTTTGCAGACGTCGTCATGCCGGAGGACCTGCGCCAATACGTCAAGGTGCCGGCGATCTCGACCGGCAAGCGGCAGATCCTCACCGCGAAGCCGTCGGCGGCGTTCAAACGCTACCAGACGTTGCTGGGCGAACGCATCAAGGCGATCGAGGAACGCGACCGCGCACCCGAGCCCGGCGACGACATTCTCCTGTCAGTCATCACCGATGGCCGGCATGCGGCGATCGATCTGCGCCTGGTCGACCCGGACAATGACAACGAAGCCGAAAACAAGCTGAACCAACTCGTCGGCAACGCCTTCCGCATCTGGCGCGACACTGCCGAGCGCACCTATGTCCGCTCCGACGGCAAGCCGTTCGAACTGCCCGGCGCGGCGCAGATGATCTTCTCCGACCTCGGCACCATCAGTGTCGAGAAGTCGCGTGGCTTCTCGGCCTACCGCTGGATCCGCGACGAGCTCGTCCGCATGGGCGTACCGGCGTCCGAAATCGCCTTCATGCAGGATTTCAAGAAGTCCGAGGCGAAGCAACGTCTCTTCGGCGACGTGCGCGCCGGCAAGGTCCGCTTCCTGATCGGCAGCTCGGACACGATGGGGACCGGTGTCAACGCGCAGCTGCGCCTGAAGGCCTTGCATCACCTCGATGTGCCGTGGCTGCCGTCGCAGATCGAGCAGCGCGAGGGCCGCATCGTGCGCCAGGGCAACCAGCACGACGAGGTCTATATCTTCGCCTATGCGACCGAGGGCTCGCTAGACGCGCAGATGTGGCAGAACAACGAGCGTAAGGCCCGCTTCATCGCGGCGGCCCTTTCCGGCGACACCTCGATCCGCCGGCTCGAGGATATGGGCGAGAGCCAGGCCAATCAGTTCGCAATGGCCAAGGCGATCGCGTCGGGTGATCCGCGCCTGATGCAAAAGGCCGGCCTCGAAGCCGATATCGCGCGGCTCGAACGGTTGCGCGCTGCCCATATCGACGATCAGCACGCGGTGCGCCGCCAGACTCGCGACGCCGAACGCGACATCGAATATTCGACGCGCCGCATCGGTGAGATCGGCGAGGACATCGCGCGTCGCATCCCGACCTCGGGCGACGCCTTCACCATGACGGTGACGGGCGACACGCACGCAGAGCGCAAGCTCGCAGGCCGGGCGCTCCTGAAGGAGATTCTGACGCTGGTCCAGCTTCAGCAGGAGGGCGAGAGCGTGATCGCATCGATCGGCGGCTTCGACCTTGAATATAGCGGCGAGCGCTTCGGCCGCGATGGCTACCGCTACACCACGATGCTGCAGCGAACCGGCGCCGACTACGAGATCGAGCTGCCGGTGACGGTGACGCCGCTCGGCGCGATCGCCCGCCTCGAGCACGCGATCGACGACTTCGAGGGTGAACGCGAGCGCATGTCCCAGCGCCTTGCCGATGCCCGGCGGCGGTTGGCGTCCTACGCATCGCGCGACGGCGGTGAATTCGCGTTCGCGAGCGAGCTCGCCGACAAGCGCCGGCAGCTCGCTGACGTGGAGAAGGCTCTGGCGGAGGATGACGGAAGCGGCGGCGAGATGGCGGTGGCCGCCTGAAATGGAAAAGGGAGAGGAAAAGAAGGGAGAAATGCCCGCTCGCAGATCGGGCGGGCCGTCGACGCTGAAGCTCAACCGCCGCCTGCGCGATCCCGGCCCGTCGTCCTGCGCAGGGCTTTGGCCCTGCTGGTCCTGCCGGGCAGGGATGCTCGGCCGCAGTTGCACCGGCCCGCCCGCTCCGCGGGCCGGGGGGTGTCTTCGGGAAGAAGACGAGAAAGGGCCGGCAGCGCCGGTCCGAAACCCCAAAAAGGAGCGTTCCCATGCAACTCATCAAGGTCGATCCGCGTGCGCTGAAGGAAAATCCTGATCCCCTGCGCCAGACGAAATCGACGCCGCAGGCCGACGCGCTGCTGCTCGCCACGATCAAGGCGGTCGGCATCGTCCAGCCACCTGTCATCACGCCCGAAGCCGGCGGCGGCAACGGCTACATCATCAATGCCGGACATCGCCGCGTGAAGCAGGCGATCGCGGCGGGTCTTGAGGAAATCGACGTGCTCGTCGACGAGGCGTCCAACGACAACGGCGCCATGCGATCGATGGTGACGAACATCGCCTTCGATCCCATGAACCCGGTCGATCAGTGGCGTGCGATCGAGCGCCTCGTCGCGCTCGGCTGGACCGAGGAGGCGATCGGCGTGGCGCTCGCGCTTCCCGTGCGCCAGATCAAGAAGCTGCGGCTGCTCGCCAACGTCCTGCCGGCGATGCTCGATCACATGGCCAAGGGCGACATGCCGAACGAGCAGCAACTGCGCACCATCGCGGCGGCTTCGCTCGACGAGCAGAAGGAGGTCTGGAAGAAGCACAAGCCGTCGAAGGGCGATCCGCAGGTCTCCTGGTGGAGCGTGGCGCAGGGGCTGCAGAAGACCCGCATGTATGCGCGTCATGCGAGCTTCGGCGACGATCTGGCCCAGGCCTACGGCATCCAGTGGGTCGAGGACCTGTTTGCTCCGGCCGACGAGGACAGCCGCTACACCACGAATGTCGAGGGCTTCCTCGGCGCGCAACAGGAGTGGATGACGGCGAACCTGCCCAAGAAGGGCGTCATCGCCGAAACCACGAACTGGGGCGAGGTGAAGCTGCCGCCGAAGGCCGAGCGCGTCTACGGTAAGCCGACCAAGTCCGATTGGACCGCGATGTACCTCGACCGCGAAGGTCGCGTCCAGAGCGTGCATTACCGCATGCCCGAAGCGAAGAAGCCGAAGGGCGGCAAGGGCGCGAGCAGCACCGACAACGCCCCGGAAGACGTCGGGGAAGTGGCGAAGCCGCGTCCCGACGTGACCCGCAAGGGCGTCGAGATGATTGGCGACTACCGCACCGATGCGCTGCGCGAAGCGCTCGGCCGCGCGCCGATCGAGGATGATGCGCTGATGGCGCTACTGATCCTCGCCTTCGCCGGCCAGAACGTCTCGGTGACGACGGGGAGCGGCGGTGTCTACTACGGCCACAGCCGGCTGGCGAAGAACGCGGCGGTGCTGTTCGACGCCGACGGCAAGCTCGCATTCGACATGGACACGCTGCGTGTTGCGGCCCGCACCATGCTGGTCGACGTCTTCTCGTGCCGGGAAAACGCCACCAACAGCGGCATCGTCGCGCGCATCGCGGGCGAGATGATCGGCGCCGACGCATTCCTGCCGAACATGGGCACGGAGGATTTCCTCTCGTGCCTGTCGCGGCCGGCGCTCGAAGGCTCGTGCAAGGACACGCCGGTCCTGCCGCGCCAGCGCGTGAAGGACACGCGCGCAGCTCTCGTCGAGCATTACAAGGAGGGGCATTTTGTCCATCCCAACGCACTCTTCGCCCCCGATCCGGCGAAGCTGTCCGACTGGCTGTCCTCCCGCGCGGTCGCGGCTGACGAGGACGAGGCAGACGAGGATATCGCCGACATCGGCGAGGGCGGTTTCGGCGAGGACGCCGAGGCCTTCCGCGAAGCGGCCGAGTAGCGCCGCCCCCCACCGTTTCGAATGGTTCGCCGCCGCCGGTCTCCGGCGGCGGTGTCGTTTCCACACCCGCGCAATCCAAGGAGGACACCATGTCCGCGCACACAATCGTCGACAACGCACCGATCGGGTCCATCGTCGCCTGGTCCGACGGAACGCCGCAGCCGCCGGCGCGCTTCAACAAGAAGCTGGCCACATGGCAGACCAGCAACAGTCGCGGCCGGCTGATCCGCAAGCAGGGGGGGCGCGGCGTCGGCAACCTATCGCTCTCGGCATGCTTCACCCTGCACGAGGCCGACCATGGCGCTGGCGGTGTCATTGCGATCCGCGTCCATCGGACGTTCTCTCTCGACTCGTCGCTGACGTTCACCATCGTCGAGCGCCCGGCGATCGGATCGGTCCGCGTCTTCGATCGCGCCGGCGACGACGCTGAACTGGTCTATCTCGCAACACACGAGACCGATGCCCGCGAGTGGCTGACGCGCCACGACTATCCGCGCGCCGTGCTCCATGAGGTGACGGCCGACGAGGTCGGCGCCGACATCGTCGAGGGGAGGACCGCGGCATGAACGCCCCCTCCCCTGCCCATCCTCAAACCGAGACCCCCGGATGTCCGGGGGTATTTTTCGGTCGCAGCGCCGACGGTATGCCTGTCGCGCTCGTCGGCGACACGGCGTTCGCCATGGCGATGGCGCGCGACGATCGGCACTATCTCGTCACCGCGTGGAGGCTCTCGCGACCGATGGGCGAGTGGACGCGCGCCGATTTCTACGGGCACTCAGGCGAGCTCGCCGACGAGGCGGCGTTTCGCGCGCGCGTGCTCGAAAACGCCGAACATCAGCGCGAGCGCAAGATGCTCGCCCGTGTGGAGGAATATTCGCGTGCCCATACGCCGTGGGGCACCTCACAGGGTGCAACGATCTACGCCGAGGGTGTCACGTCGCATTCGACTGCCGGGCATGGCGGCTTCAAGCTTTCGGCCGAGCGAAACCGCAAGGTCCATCGCATGCTGCGCTCGGCCGGCGGATGGTACGAGGAAGATGCCGAGTGGGCGATCGTCGCGATCACCTTTCCGCATCTCTTCACCGCCTTCGAGCGTCGCTGTGCGGAGCGGACCATCAAGGACAGCTGGCCCGATGCCTGGGAGGCGATCTTCGGCACCATCCTCATGCCGGGCGAATCGCACGAGAAGGATCGCCGGGCCTTCGAAGCCGCCCATGCCAACGACTGGATCGTGATCTCGGCGATCACGTCGAAGCAGGTCGCGGGCTTTGTCGAGGTCGTCGCGACGCCGGGCGGCAAGCGGGGCTTTGGGACCGAGGAGCGCCGCTTCCTCGTCCCCTCGGACGAATATCGCGTCGGCCGCTTCGGCTTCGTGGTCGATCTCGCTCGCCACCACGTCTATGGCGGCGAGTCGGACTTTATCGGCTGGCAGCCAGGGAGGGAGGCATGATCCCCTCCTCCAATCGTCGTCATCTTCTCCACCGCATGGAGGAAGCACGGCGACAGACGCAGCGCCAGCTCGACATGATCGATCGGCAGATCACGCGGAGGATGACCGCGCTGATCCCGTCGCTCGGCCGCAGGCAGTCCGGGTATCGTCGCGGCAAGCCGCCGGATCCGGGTGCTTTCCTCGAGCGGTATCGCGCGAGCCTGGCGGCGCTCACGGCGGAGCGCCAACCGGAAATCGACGCCTTGGCGCGAAAGCTCGCGCGGCAGGACCATGCAATCGAGGCGCTGCGGCGGCGCCTTGGTATCGAAGACGGCCGACCCGCTGGCCGCCACGCGTGCATCAGCACGACGGTGGATCATCATGCTGCCGGCCCGGCATAGGCGCTGTGGCCGGAAACCGGCGCGTCGATCTTGCGATGATCGGCATCCGAGGGCGTGCGGGTCGAGCAGAGAGCCCACGCCGCCAGCACGGCGCGCTCCGGCCATTGTCAACGGCGCACGAGGGAGCGCGGGCTGTCGCTCCCTGACGCTATCCGGTCGACGCCTGGGCAAGGTTGGAATCAACTGGCCTGCGCCGGCGTCTGGTCCGCGGCCGAGAACATCCAACGCCGGCGGCGACCTTGCCGATGATGGAATGCATCCGCCTCGTGGAAACCTCCAATCAGGCACCCGGCGAGACGACTGGCGCTGGAGTCGTGTGCGTGGGCGCAGCCGGGAGAGAGTGCCGGTCGTCTGCGATGATGTGCCAGGACGTCGCGAAAGCGGCCGGACGGTCCGGCGGGTGTCATGCGTCGCGGCCGGCGGCCTGGTGGTGGGGTGCGGCGGGTACATGAGGTCCTTACCTGTCGGTTTCGCTTGTTGATGGGCGTTCCGGCCCGCCGGCCTCCCCTCGGGTTTTGTTGCGCTCTTAAACCGGCGGCCGGTCGCTTCAAGGCCGCGTGCCGCGCCGCGTTGCGGCCGGAGCTGCCGATCTCGGCACAGCGGGCCCGCGCGCCGCGCGAGGGCTGGAAGCCCTGCTTGCGCGCAAACCCGCTCCGCTCGATCCGGCCGCCCCGGACCCTGAAACGCCCGTCATTCCGCCGGTTTCGGTCGATCGCACCCGAAGGGAGGACCGGCAGGAGCCGATCCGGGCCTTCAGGCGAACCGAAGGAAAGGAAGTTCTCATGACCAAAGCCGCTCGCACCCAACGTCAGCCCGCGAAGGTCGTCCAGCTCCGCAAGAGCACCACGCTCGAAATGGTCAGGCTTGCCTGCCCCGACGCCGCCCAGGCGACGCTCATCTCCGAGAGCTTCGGTCTTCCCGTTCTCGACAGCGACGGGATCCGCGATCTCCATCAGCGCATGATCGTCGAGACGGCCGACAGCCTGAGCGAAGGCCTCGGCGAGAGAGCGATGCAGATTCATCTGCAGCGGATCGTCGGCGCCTATGTCGGCTCCGCGCACGGCGCCGGCCAGTTCTACAGCCGCGCGGTGACCGAGGCCCGCGATGCGACGGCCAAGGCGTCCAACGACCTGCGCGACGAGGACCTCGACGGTCCCGTCGGTTTCGACAGCACCGCGCAGCGCAAGCGCGAGTTCGCCGCTGACATGGCCTTGCAGTCGCACGCCCTGCGCATGGCGGCCGAGGGTGCCGTCGCGGCCTACGAGCACGTCGTCGGCGAGCGCTGGAAGCCCTTCGAGCGCCCGGTCGAAAATCCCGGCCACACGCTCGATCGCAAGGCGGCCGAAATGCAGCTGGCGGCCTTCGGCTGATGGCACCGGGCGAGGCTTCGGCCTCGCCCGTCTTCGATACCACGACGCTGGGCTGGCCCCGATGGGGCCGGCCCCTTTTTCGTGTCGCTGCCGCTGCCGCGGCGCACGACGGCGGCGACGACCGCCATGCGGCCGCTCCTCAAGAAGATGGAATGGAGAAAATGAGGCGGTGCGCATCGCGACGCCCGTCCGGCTTTTGGTCCTGCCAGGGCCGGGGCCCGGCGCAGCGGCTTCGCCGCCCTCCACTTCGTTGCGGCCCAAGGGTGCGCCGCTCCCCTGAATTCCCTGGCGATGGACCGCCGTAACGGGGTCGCGATGGGCGCGACCTCCAAACGGAGGTTCAGGAAAATGACTGAGAAGAAAGAAGGCTCACGGGCCGACATCTACGCGCGCATCACCGATCGTATCGTCGCGGATCTCGAAAACGGTGTTCGGCCCTGGATCCAGCCATGGAGCGCCGGCCACGCGGGACGGCGCATCACGCGGCCGCTGCGCCACAACGGCGAACCTTACAGTGGCATGAACGTGCTGCTGCTCTGGTCGGAAGCGCTCGCGCGCGGTTTCACCTCGCCGACCTGGATGACGTTCAAGCAGGCAATCGAGCTCGACGCTCATGTCCGCAAGGGCGAGTCAGGTGCGACCGTCATCTATGCAAGCCGTTTCACCCGGACGGAGACCGACGGCAATGGCGGCGAGGTCGAGCGCGACATCCCGTTCCTGAAGACCTATTCGGTCTTCAACGTCGAGCAGATCGCCGGACTGCCCGACCACTTCTACCGGCAGCTGGCGCCGACGATCGATCCGATCCAGCGGATCGATCATGCCGATCGCTTCTTCGCCAATACCGGCTCGGTGATCCGGCATGGCGGCGCGCGGGCCTTCTACGCGCCGTCAACCGATCACATCCAGATGCCGCCGTTCGAAACGTTTCGCGACGCTGCATCGTACGTGGCGGTGCTGAGCCACGAGCATGTCCATTGGACGGCGGATTCGCGCCGCGTGGGGCGCGACCTCAGCCGTTATGCGAAGGATCGCAGCGAACGCGCGCGCGAGGAGCTCGTCGCCGAAATCGGATCTGCGCTGATCTGCGCCGACCTCGGCATCGTGCCCGAGCTCGAACCGCGGCCCGACCACGCAAGCTACGTGGAATCGTGGCTCACCGTCCTGCAGGGCGACAAGCGCGCGGTCTTCCAGGCCGCCGCACACGCGCAGCGCGCCGCCGCGTTCCTGCATGGTCTCCAGCCGGCGGAAGCCGCAGAGCGGGAGGCAGCGTAATGTTTCACGTTCCGCCTGGTTCTGGGGAAGACCTTTCGCCCTCCCCGATCCGCTTGCGCGTGCTCTCGCTCGGCGCCGGCGTCCAATCGACGACAATGGCGCTGCTCGCAGCCCATGGCGAAATCGGCCCCATGCCGGATTGCGCGATTTTCGCCGATACCGGCTGGGAGCCTGCCGCCGTCTACGAGCACCTCGATTGGCTCATGTCAGGAAATGTCCTGCCCTTTCCCGTGCACGTCGTGTCGGCTGGCAATATCCGCGACCATCTTCTTGCCGCCGGCGAGGGCCGTCGATGGGCATCGATTCCGGCGTTCACCCGCACGGTCAGGCCTGCCGGTACGCCCATTCCCGTCCTCGGCGAGGATGATGAGGGTGAGCTGATCGAGATCGGCGAACGCCGCAGCGCGGCCGACATCATCTCGATCGGCATGATCCGCCGGCAATGCACGACGGAGTTCAAGATCGTTCCGATCCGGCGCAAGGTCCGCGAGCTCGCGGGGCTTGCCCGTAAGCGCTCGCCCTCCTTCCCTGTCGTCGAGCAATGGATCGGCATCAGCACGGACGAGGTCATCCGGGCGAAGCCGAGCTTCGAAGCCTGGCAGATCAAGCGCTTTCCCCTGATCGAGCGACGCATGTGCCGGCAGGATTGCATGGCGTGGCTGCGCCGCCATGGCTATCCGATCCCGCCGAAGAGCGCGTGCATCGGCTGCCCGTTCCACGACAATGCCCGCTGGCGCGATTTGCGCGATCACGACGCCGAAGCGTGGGCCGATGCCGTTGAGGTAGATCACGCCCTGCGTTCCGGTCTTCGAGGCATCCGTGGCGATGCGTTCCTGCATCGCTCGTGTGTGCCGCTCGACCTTGCCGATCTGTCGACCGCCGCCGATCACGGTCAGCTCGACCTTTTCGGCAATGAGTGCGAGGGGATGTGCGGCCTCTGATCGTCCACCACCGTTCTGGGCAACCGTGTCATCGATCACACAGATTTGCTCATGCGGGTCGAGGTTTCACGCACAATCGTGTTGCAGTTCGTTTCGAGGGGCCACGTTCATGTCAGGCCCATCCATCCTCGCTTCGCTTTAGCTAGCGAGGTCAAATTCTATCTGAGAATCGATCATATGCATCGATCCGCCGAACTGGAGGGTCGGCCTCGTACCGATAGATTTCCGTTCTCAAGAACCGAAGCTCAGCCTCGCGCTGAGCTTCGGGAACATCGATATACCATGCGCGCGGCTGCGCGCCGGAATCGCCGTTCCAACGGTATCCCCGCGCTTTGAGGACATCCTTGAGGTCGAAAGGCGAGTTCTCCGCCCAGATGCGCCAGGAAATGGCACGAGCGCCGTCCAGGAGGCGGCTCAGCCCCGTAACGCCAGATTGGGGCAGCCGCATTGCCAGCAACTCGACGGTAGCAAGACAGTCGTGCATCGCGCGGTGACGGTCGTAGAAGAAACCCGCAGCCTGAACGAGATAGGCGAGTTTTGTGCCCTCGAACCCCTCCGCCGCCCAATCGATCTGGCTGAGCGAGCAGGCCCACGGCTTCGTCGAGAACATGTCGCTGAATCGTTCAAGGAAGCGGCGGTCAAACGCCGCGTTGTGCGCGATCACGAGCGAAGCCGACGCCGCGAATGTGGCCACTGCGGCGGAATCGATGATCTGGCCGGCCACCATCTCGTTGGTGATGCCCGTGATCGCGGTGATTTCCGGGGCGATAGGCTCGCTCGGCTGGCGCAGCCCTTGGAAGCTGCCGCCCACGTTGAAAACGGTGCCATCCAAGCCGTAGTTGAATGGCGTCATGGCGAGTTCGATGATCTCGTCGCGCTGAGGATCGAGCCCTGTCGTCTCCACATCGACCACCAGGCCAAGGCGCAACGGCGTGCCAGCAGGCGGAATGATGCGAGGGCGCGGCTTGAGACGCCGGATGACCTGGTAATCCCCCGTGGCCTCCAGTGTCTGCGCCAGGGTCTCCAGATGGTCAGAAGATGTCATCGCCCGGCGCTTCGTTTACCGCCATCGGCTCCCCTCCAGCCGCCGCAGCAGCGGCGTCGGCCGGTCGGGGCGCGAGGCGAATGTCAGCGGCTCGACCTTCTTCGTGGAACCACAGATCAACGACGGCGGTATCGTCGCTCCGCGGCCGCGGGAATGCCTCCCTGACCTTGAAGGTCGTCGGCAGATTGACCGACGTTCCAAACACCAGCGCGTGCTGCCGTGGCAATGACGGCAACCGCTTCAGGACCGACTCTGAGATGAACGGCGTCATCTGGCGAATCTGGGAGAGATCGTCGGGATTCTGGATTCGGTGAACCAGGAAGTTGGAGCACTGGCTGAGAACCGTCTTGGACAGCTCGCTCGGGCGCTGAGACGCCAGAAGCACGAACATGCCGTATTTGCGTCCTTCCTTGGCGATGCGCTCGAAAATCTTGGTGGCGTCGATGGAAAAGCGGGACGGCGTAGAGGCGACATATCTATGAGCCTCTTCGAGCAGCAGGTGTATCGGGAAGCGGTTTCTCGGTTCCGCACGGCGAAGAAACCGAAAAAGCATGCGTGCGATGACCGCACTGACCAGCTCAACGATTTCATCTTCGACGGAATTGAGATCAATAATAATGACTTGATTGCGTTTGGTGAACGATTCTCCGGCCGCCCTCTGCAGACCGACGATGTTGGTCAAAAACTCCAGATCGCTTACGGCCGCGTCAACGTCAGCTCCTTCGTGACGCAGAAAGGCATATTCTGTTCTCTCCTGGAGGGATCTGAGCCGCGTGACCATGGACGAGCAGTAGTCTCGGATTTGGCGATTTCCGTGAGCCTCCTCGTAGAGGATCGCGAAGTCGAGACACTCGTGCAGCTCATCAAAAGAGAATGGTGTCCGATTATAGGCTGGTAAGGGCGCGTCCTCCCGGAGCTTTTTTCTCACTTCGTCCAGAAACGCCGATTGGTTGTTCCCCGAAAAATTTCCATACTGAAAATTGGGATTAAAGCGGTTCAGAAGCGCCATATTCAGGTGGTTTGTCGGATACTTCTGGAGAAGGGAGACGACACGCTGAAATTTTGATACGGGCGAGTCGCCATCCGCCCCTCGAAAGCACTCAATGATGCAGGTGGCGACAAAGTGCTCGCGCAGCGCCAGAGCTTCTGGCGTGTTGGCGTGAAAGAGACTTGTCAGACCCAACGCCGTGCGAAGGACCGGCAGTTGTGTTCGCTCGCTGGCCTGCAAGAGCAGTTCCCATTCTGCCATCTCAAGGAACCAATGCGGCATACGGAAGCCTGCCGCCGTGCCGTCGAGGACGACGCGCTCGACCCCAATTGCGCCCTCTTTCGCGGAAGCAGCCAGAGCGGCGTGATACTCGCCATTGACGTCGAAGACGACGAAGGTCGCGCCGCGGGCGTGATGCTCTTTTGGCTTGCTGAAAAGGGACTGTAAGACCGATGCGACCGTGCAGGATTTACCGCTGCCGGTATTGCCGAGGACCGCGACATGGCCGCCGAAAAACTCATTCAACCGGACCTTGATGTCGTAGTCCTCGAACACCACCGATTTGCCGATCGGCAGCACCCGGTAGCGCGTGGCCCCTTCGGGTTCGCAGGCGCCACCATCCGGGCCGACTGACGGCTCGACGGCCGCTTCGGTCTCAAAGATGCGATCGAGTTCGCCATCCAGTGCATAGAGTGCGTCCGCATACAGAGACGGGAAAACGGACACACCGAAACGGAACGCGCCGCCGCGCATCGGCAACATGCCGACCGGCACCACGTCCAAATATTTCGAGGAGCCGGCCCGATCGAAGTCTCCTCGCTCGGACGGGGTGCTCGCGTCGCGCTCACGCAGGCCGACGACCTCGACCACGACATATTCCGACTGCGACGGAATCATCAGGAACGATCCCAGCCGCGCCACATAATGCACGCCGTCGAAACCAACGACCGTAAAGTTGTCGGTGCCGACGTGCATCTCCACGACAAAGCGGTCGGCCGCGACCGAGACCACCTTGCCGATCGCGCGTTTGCGATCGTCGTGGCTCATGCCTCGCCATCCTTCGTCTCGTCGTCCCTTTTCGGCGCCAGTTCGGACAACACCTTGCGAACGGCGTCATCGATCCTGTCGCTGGGACGCTGCGGCATGAAATGCTCGACGATCATGTCGAAGTAGTGCGCCCTCGTTCCCTCGGCAGGACCATCGCCTCCAATGATCCAAATGCGCGGGTCGCGCAGCGCTCGCAGCTTGGCGATCTCACCGGCCGTATCCGGCGCCGCGAAGATCACCAGACGGAACGTCGGGATCGTCAACGCCTGGTAGATGATGTTGTTCAGGTGCTCATCACTGAAGGCGTAGCCTGCCGTGATGAGAACGCTCTGCTCGCGCACGATCCGGGATTGAAATTCCCGGAACAGGTCCGCGTAGGGCGAGCCGAGCGAAGAATTCTGCTTCGCCGGCGTCGGATAGATCAGCATCTGGTTCGTGGACTCGAGCGGCCAAACCTCCTTAATCGGGAACAGGCCATGATCATCCTCGGTCCAAGTGACCGAACCATGCAATTTGCAAAGATAGACGAAGGCGTCGACGGCGGTCCACTTGCGGCTGGTGAGGTCGAGTTGCTCGGCCAGGGCATAGCGGAAGATCGCCGGGTTGAAGCGACGTTCCACCACGCCGGAAAAGCCGTTGGCATAGGGAATGCCGAGGCGATCCATCGCCAATTCGCTGAAATGATCGTAGTTGGTCGTGAACACCCACGGCCGGGGCAAGGACCGATCTCGCAGGACCATCTTCTTGTAGAACCGCTCGTAGAGGTCGCGCACGGTAGTATCGCCCTCCGTGGCGAAAGCCCCTTGGGTGACACGGGTCCATAGGAAATCCTGGACCTTCTTGATGATGCCGCCGAGAATAGCGCGGAAGGGGTGAAGATCGGGATTCTCGCTCTGGCGCAGCACGAACCGCTGCGCGAACAGCACCTCCATCAGGCGTTCCAGATTGCGGCTGCAGTCCTTCGCCAGGTCGATCCCAAGCGCATCGAGATAGTCGAGTTCAGCCTTGGTCAGCCGCCACGGCGCAGGGGCAGCGCCGACGACCGGCGGATCGCCATAGAATCCCGCCGCGCGCGCATCGAGGGTTTCTCCGCAAAACTCCTTGGCCAAGGGCGCCATGGTCGCAATGCCGAGTTCTTTCTTGTCCTTCATCAGGGAGGAACAGCCGGCGCCGAGCAAGAACGCGATATTCTTGGCGTTCATGGCCTCGGAAATCGCCTGGCGGACGCTCTCAATCCCCTTGTTCCAGTCGAGTTCCGATGGTTCGGCATCGCCGTTCCGCAGAAACTGGAATTTTCGCTCCTCTCCGACTTCGCTCATATCCCCCCGATCCTCCCAGTTTCTTATTTGGCTGCGTAGGAGGCCGACGCATCGATGCCCGCACATTGCGTGACAAGAGAGGCGAAGGAGTCATTGTCTTCCAACAACAAATCATTCCCGACCCCACGGCCGTATCCATCAAACAATTTCAACATAACCGATCAACTCCGCTGAATAGCTTCCGTCACCGGCAGCGCCGCCCTTATGCTTCAGATCCCGTTGAAGGGTTGGTTCTACAGATGTAGCGAATAGCGAAATCCGTTCCTCTTGAGATAGCTTGGGGTGATTGGACTCCGCCCGCAAGAAATGTGCGGCTTGGCGCTCAACGACGGGAACGCGCGTGCCGTCCTTGTTGACGGCTATAGGCTGAACGGCAATGCGCCTTTCGCCATTTCCGACTGACATTTCGATCAGCCAGAAGGACAACAGCGTAATTCCGCTTCCACCCCCTTGCGCCGCGGCACCGAGGTTTTCCGGTGCAACACTGCGCCACCGGCCGAGCTCCTCTTGGACGAGGGGATGGTCCAGCCCCATAAGATCGAGGTTGTCGCTCGAGGTAGCGATGTCGCGGTTGAGCGTGAACCGCTTCTTCTGTCGGCCGTCTGCGCCGACAAGCTCGTAGGTCTCATCGTTCACCTTGGTGAGCCGTTGGTTCCGGCTACTTACGGCCGCGGACAGAAAACCGACCAACCTGTCCATGCTCGACGAGATGTCGGAGAACGGCTTGTAGTCGTCGAGGCTGAAGCCGTCCAAATCCTGGAAGAGGTCGAAGACCACCTCCCGCGCCTCACGGGCATTGGATAGAGCAGCCTCCAGCTCAACGGCGGTTCGCTTCAACTCAGGGTCGGAGAGAGCTTCCTGATAGAGGCGATCGTAGTTCAGCCGCTCCGAGAGCTGTCCCAGAATCTGCGAGCGAAGGTCCTCGGCCACATTTCCCTGATCATCGACCTTTCCTAGCGTTCGAGCGATCTCAGTGAGCTTGTCATCGAGGAGCAGATAGATGCGCCCCTCGATCGTGTCCGACAGGACCAAGTTATAGACTTGTGCCGTGTGTGCCTGGCCATAGCGGTGAATGCGTCCAATCCGCTGTTCCATGTCCATCGGGTTCCACGGCAGATCGAAATTGAACAGTATCCTAGCGAACTGGAGATTGATGCCTTCGCGGCCGGCCGCAGTGCAGACAAGCACGCGTGGGCCGTCCTTCAGCTTGAAGCGACGTTCCGCGGCGACCTTGGCCCCATGATCGCCGCCGCGCAAAACCACAACGCCCTGGCCCGGATAGACCTGTTCGATTTCCCGCGCGAGTAAATCGACGGTGCCGAGATAGGTCGCGAAGATGACGATTTTTTCGTTGGGGTTCTGGCGCCACAGCGTCCCCAGACCATCAAGCAGCTTCTGGACTTTGGTTTCTCGCCGTTCCGGAAACATCGACAGCAAATCCGCTATCCGCAGCCGTTCTTCCGGCAAGTGGAGATCCACCGCGGCCGAGGCTACGTCTTCTATGTGCGATGACGCAAACTCGCTGCCGTAAGGGTCGGCGGCCAATTCGAGAGCCTCTTCGTCGAGCTTCTTGGCCAGCCGGTACTTGAGATCCGCCATGACGCGATCGACCTCTGTCCTACCGATGGGGTCGCGGCCGAGGTCCCATTCGGTCTGGATCAACTCGCGGGCTTCATCGTACAGGCGCTCCCGCCCCTCGATGTCGAGGTCGCGGTCGCGCAGCAGGGCTTCATGCAGAGTGAGCATGAGCATTCGCCGTTTCAGCGTCCGGCGGACCGCGGCGAAGCTTGACGCGGCAATCTTCTGGAAAATAGCCATCAGGAAGCCGAGTGCGCGGCCTTGATTGCCCTGTCGCTTGGCCAGGTCAAAGCCGTCCTCAAGGTACTCCCGGAGCTTCTCGTAGAAGCGCCGTTCCTCATCGCACATGAGGAAGGACTCCGTATGCACCCAGCGGCGCGCGAAGAGGGGCTCGCCGTCGGGACGGCAAGCGTCTGCCTTGGTGCGGCGGAACATGACAGTGTTCAGGCGATGCCGGTTCTCGACCATCTCTTCCGGACTGCCGAAGAGGGTCGGATTGAGCAGCTGGACGAGCATCCAGAACTGGAAGTGATTGCCCTGGTGCGGCGTCGCCGACAGCAGGATGAGGTCGCGCGTGTGCCCCTTGAGCGCTTCGGCAAGCTTGTAGTTCTCCGTCTTGCGCACCTTTCCGCCGGTCCGGTAGGCGGTCAGGTGGTGAGCTTCGTCGAACACCACCAAGTCCCAGCGCGGTGCTTCGAGCAGCCGCTTGATACGCGCCGGGCGCTTCAACGTGTCGATGCTGGCGATTAGCCGGTCGTGCTTGGCGAAAGCATTGGTCTTGCGGTCCGTGATGTCGCCTTCCGAACCGAACACCTCGAAATCGAGATTGAAGACCTCGTTGAGTTCCCGGTGCCAGTTGTTTACTAAACCCGCCGGGACGACCATCAACGCGCGGGCGAGCTCGCCTCGGCTCGCAAGCTCCCGAAGAATGAGCGCCGTCTCGATCGTCTTGCCCAGGCCGACTTCATCCGCGATCAGGAAACGTCGTGGCGATGCGGTGGCGATGCGGTGCGTCAGCACGACCTGGTGCGGCAACAGGTCAATCCGCGCCGACGTGAGCGCTGAGGCGCTCTCCATCACCGGCAGGGCATGGGCTTCGTAGGAGAGCCAGACGGTGCGCAAGCGTTCCGGTGTACCTTCGACCGAGCGCAGGATGCGCTCCGTGCGGGAAAGCTCCCGCTGGACGTTGGCCAGCGGGACGCGCCTTTCGCCGATGCTGAAGAAGGCGCGCAGATAACCATCGTGCAGCACATCGAGCACCACGCCCGCACCGAATTCAGGATGCGTTATTCGCTCGCCTGGGGAGAAGGTCACACCGGCCATCGAGCTGTCTCACGTAATCCGTAAATGGAACAAGCCGACCGGCTTGCCCCCTTCGGACATGACGATCTCCTGTGGGTACTCACGAGCCTCGCCCCAGAGAATGCGGCCGAACTCAATCTGCTGATCTGCATAGGGAGCGGAACATCGCCACCGGACGGCATCGGTCGCCATGTCCGTGTGGAAGCGGCGTTCGCCTTTGGGCAACCAGAAGATCAGTGCGGCTTCTCCCGAATACTCATCCTGGAACGAGAGGATCGCCGACTTCAGCTCGTTGCCCAGCCAGCTATCCGCATCCGTAGGAGCCAAGAGATCGAGGCAGGCATCGAGCCCGGCCACAACCAGCGTATTCCCGCTATTGCTCGGCAGGTCGTCCGGCCAGTCCCTGGCAGCGCGCATGAGCTGGCGCAGGCTGAAGACCTCCGAAGGCTTGGCGACGGCGGACAGGGCTTCGTCGTCCCAAACCCAGCTAACGCCACGCCGCTGCCAGACGCTGTCGAGCATTCGCTTCATGCTCATTCCTCCTGAAACAGTGACAGCTGCGCCACTTCGGCCTTATGGCTCTCGGCCCAGTTGTTGTAGATCGTCTGCGCCCTCGAGGCGGCATTCCGTACCTGCTGTGTCGCACCACGCCGGCCCAGCCATTCGAGCAGACCCTTCAAGGCCGGGTGCGGTTTGAAGTTTTCGTTCTTGAGGGTATCCGAGGCGTTGATGCCGCTGCCGTCAAAGCAGGCGCCGACCAGCACCAGCGCCTGATCCAAATCGGCCGTCAGCCGTCGCTTGTGGCGACCCTGCCAGTCGCGGGCGAAAGTGAGCGGATCGGCCAGATGGAAGACCTTCTTCTCTTCGCTCGCCCAGCCGCGGTTGGTGAATTCATCGGGCGCGATGCCCGAGCCGCGCAGGAGCTTCTGCATCTGATCACGGGCAAGCTCATACTTGCCATCGAAGATTCGCAGGAATTGACGGGTGATCGGCTCCGCCGTCACTGGCGGCGGTTCGGCCGCCTTGTTCGCGTCTTCATCGATCAGTTGGTTGATGCCGACGAGGGCATCTTTCACCGAGATAGCGCGACCCTCATCCACATAGACTTTGCCGTAGTGGCGCGAGAAATACTCCAGCGCCTTGCCCCGCCGAATGACCTGAAGGTCGGCCGCCGGCAGGCCGGCGCGGGCATGGTTCTCCAACATGGCTTGAAGCTGACGGACATCCGCCAAGACCTCGCGCCGCATCCGGCCCCAACTCACGGGCTTCGGCTCTTCGGTGCGCTTTCGGCAGACATGGATAATGTCGTACTCAATTGTCTTCGAGCCAAACTCCCCTTCGCCTTTCGTTTCATCGGAACGAATCGGATAGGTTGCTTCGAGAAAGAAGCCAGCATCGAACAAGGATTCGAGCACTGATACCCACGGCGCATCTTCGCTGTGATGGAAAGTGAAGGCCAGAAGGCCACTGGGCTTGAGCGCGCGATGGGCTTCACGCCAACACTGTGTAAGCAGCCGCTGGTAAAAGCCGTCCGGATCTTCTGGTTCGCGTGCACGGTTGGCAACCGCTTCTAACGATTTGGGTGTATAGTCGGTTCGGAAATAGTCGGGATACTTGTCCTTCAGTACGAGCCGCAGCCAGACGTAGAAGAAATCGGAGAGCTCCGAATAGTGCAGCAGGCCGCCGAATGGCGGATCGGTGATAACCAGATCGAGGCTAGCCGTCGGAGCGTAGGTGATATCGGTGGATGACCCTTGGAACACATCGACTTCGCCAACTGGATCGCCTGGAAAGACCTTCTCGCTCTTGCCTGTAAGCTGCTCGGCCAACGCCGTGTCGTGCCGCCTCAGCGTTTCAACGCTGACAGCTTCCCACGGAGCGAGCGTCCACTCGCGCCCCTCAACAATCCCTTCCACGCAGGCAGCCCAATTGCCGCGCCCCAGCATAGGAAACACGCAGTTCTCGACAACAGTGGACTTGGGGTGGAAATTGTTGTTTGCGAACTGTGGCTCAAGCTTGTCACCTTGCACGTTCCACAGCGTGAACTGACTTTGATTGCGGAGGTATTGCTGGAACGCACCGAGCACAAATTCGCGGGTCTTCCAGTCGTAGCTGCCGACAGTCACGATCGCCTTCAATAGTTGCGCGTGGACTAGCAACTGGCGAGGATTGAACATGTCCGACCAGTTGAGGTAGCCGTGTCGAGGAAGCGGCTGTCTCTGATGAGTCATGTGTCCAAACGGAATGCAGCTTCGAGGCCAGTAGTCCTTGAGGTCAATATTTTTGCGGTTGTCCCACTCTGCGAGCGCGGCGTCGTACTGTTTGGCAGTAGGCACTCCTGCCTCAGCAAAGAACCGTCCGCTGTAAGGCTTGCCCGCTGCATTACGCTTCGGCGCGTAGCCCTGGATCGCATACATGCTTGAAGGTGCAGTTTTCTGTGTTGCCTCAATCGCGTCTACTAGCGGCTGCACCGTACCACATGCTGCGCAAGCAAAATTGGCTGGCTTTGGCACTGTGCCCTGCTCGGGCGCAAACGTGGCGCCCGTTTCCGGATCGGTCACTGCGCCCGGAAGTGCGCCGCGTACCTCCAATAACCGAATCTTTTTGGCGCGTGCTGCATTCCATCGCGTGGTCGCCGCCACATCGTCCTGCACCGTGCCGCCGTAGGGACGACCACTCGCGTCTTGCTTTGCTTCGCCAGCCAGCCATTGCGGGTGCAAGAGCAAGGTTAGCTCTACCTTCTTGCTCTTCCCTTTGCCAAGCTTGACCATCGACGTGTAGCCGCAGCTGGGGCAGTTCACGCGGCCCTTCGGATCGAGGATGGTGTAGGGCTTCTCATCGGGCGCGACATAGAGCGGGACGTCGGGCGCCATCCGGGCCTCGGCTTCCTCAACATCGAACGCTGTGCCGCAGGACGCGCACGCATGCTCCCAGCTCTTCACTGTCAAAGTCTTCACCGCCATGACGGGGCTGGTCATGATTGGCGTGCGGTGGCCGCAGCCCGTCACCTGACACGGGCCGTGCTTGGCCCAGAACGTGTAGATGATCTCCGGTCCTTCGTAGCTGTAGTCCTTCCGCTCCCCTGGCTTGAGGGATAGCGGGTCGAAATCCGGCCCCATGACCTTGCCGGTGGGCTTGTGGGTCCAGGCGCCTTTCTCGCCGTTCGGGCCGTCGCAGTAGTAGAACGGCATGATCTGAGGCTTCACCTCAGCCTCGATGTCGGCCAGAAGCCGCGTCACCTCTTCTAGGTTAACCTCGGCCAATTCCTGCTTGACCACGAACCACGCAACGGGGTTGAGGTCGTTACCCGACATCTGCATCCCGAGGCGCGATCCCTCGACCAACGTCGTACCGCCACCCATGAAAATGTCGGCGACCTTTAGATGCTTGTACGCGCCCTTCTTCTGGTGGTTGGCGTAATAGTTGTCCCACACGAGCTTGGCAGCCAGTGCCGGATCCTCCGGGGCCTTCGTCGCTGCCGCGATGAGCATGGAGCGAAAGACGCTCGACCGGCGCCGAGCCCACCACTTGGACATCTGATAGATCGGCTTGCCCGCGTTGCCCTCGATGACCGCCACCTGATTGACGGGCAGAATGGGGAAATCGACTTCAAGACAGGTCTTCGGCCGATTGGGATCGTTGAAGTCCACCGTCTCCAGCGCGACGGCTTTGCCGGCGTTGACCGCGCGTGCCACTTCCTGGGCAATAAGCTCTTTCTTTGTCGCCACGTTCGGTCTTCCTTTATTTCGTTATTTCTACAAAGGGCGACAGCATCTCCAGTAGCGAGAGCCCACCATGAGCCAGGGTCGGATAGCCACCCTGGCTCTTCCATTTCCAACGGCCGACCGCGAGCAGGTGCTTGCCGTGCGGGCTGGTCGCCTGCAAAGCGACGGGCGGCACGAATGGGCCAGGGTCATGTTCGCCCGGCGCGAGCCGACCGCCCTTCAGGACCTCTTTAAGAAAGGTCGCCTGTTCGTCCGCGGCATCGAAGAACAGGCCGGTGGCGGCGTAGCCGTGGTCTGAGGTGATGACGAGCCGCCGGCCTGTGGCCAGACGCTCGACAAAGCCCCAGAAATCATCGCTCGTCAGCTGAACGGCGACATCGCGGGTAAGAGCATCGAGGCCCTGACCGGCTCCCGATCCATCATGGAGCTTGGCATCCGGCCATTGATGCCAGAAGACCCAGTTAGGGGTAGCGTCGATGAGGCCGGCGCAATCCACCCAAGGCAAATCAACGCACTCTGTCTTGCAGGGCGTAAGCCTGTGCGAGGATCCGCCGCCATTGTTCTGAAGCTGGCTCCTGCTGTTGAAGCCGAGTGCGTGCGCGAAGGCATTCGTCTCACTCGGTATCTCTGCGCCATAGGCTGTCACGCTATGAAGGGCGAAACCTCGATCCCTCGCACCTTCGAGAAGCCAAGGAAGTTCACGGAGGCTCAAGCCGTCAAGAATCAGGATGGCCTTGGCGCTATAGGGCTCCATCCACCAACTGGCGAGCCGGTCGGCATTCCGCACAACGGCGCTTCCGAACTCTTCCCAAAGGTCCCATGCGCTCGACGACAGAAAATGATCCAGCGTCCCCACGGCGCGGTCACGTTTCGTGACCTCACCCGAGGCGCTGCTCGCCAACAGCGGTGACGAACAAATGGCGACGGTGCTTTCAACGATTGTGCGCCAAGCATCGGTCGGCGTAGCGGTCGTCAGCTGAAGCAGTTGGTCACTTCCAAGCGCCATCAGCTGTCCTCCTTATCGAGCGACAGCTCGAACGTCATGCCGTCGGGCAGCTTCTTGAGCAACTCCCTGAGCTGGGCGCCCGTGGCAGCCGAGACCTTGAGCGTCACCTCTTTGACCGGCGTCGCCGGGCCGATGCCCCAGCCTTCGAGCTTGCCAATGAGGTTCAGGGGCGAGGTCGCGGGGTTCGATAGCGTCGTCCGAGGCCCGCTTCCGGTGCCGCCACCAAAGATGCCGCCACCGGGCTGTGCAGCTGGCGCTGTCGGGTTTGCCGGTGATTCGCCGCCTGTACCTGGCACCGGTGGCGTTGGAGAAACGCCACCTCCAAACAATCCACCAGTACCAGGGGGGCCGGGAGTCGGGACGGGTGGCGCTGCACCACCTGTCGAGGGGACAGCCGAAGGTGGAAGCAGGAATACTTCGTCCAACTGCCTTCCCGTGAAGGCCAGCTTTGGCCGTAACCGCTTCCAGGCTGTCTCCTCATCCTCTCCGGCTTGCGCCTGGAGGTACTCCAGGCCACGAAGATTGATGGCCACCTTGCCGCGCGCGCACAGACGCACGATCCGCTCTTTCATCGCGGGTTCGCCAAGCCAGGGGATGCAATCCTGTCCCGAGGGGCGGGGCTCCTGAAGCTCGCGAAGCAGTTTGCCGACGGAGGCATTTTCGGCGGCGGCTTCCAACACGAGGTCCTGGAAATCCTCGGGAACGAATAGGTCGTTGATCAACGCCTGCTCGATCGCCTCCGGAATTTTTGCACCCTGTTCTTTCAGAGCTTCGACATGGAACTCGCATTTCGACGGCTCAGAAAAGTTCCAGCGGTGCAATACGGCGAACCTGTCGAATCGTTTTTTCAGGAGGTCCCGCAGTTCGTTCTGGTACTTGGTCTGGAGCTTTCTATACTCGGCACTCTGCGCTCCCCATTCCTGCGCCTTCATTTCAGCACGCGCCAGAATCAACAGGTCGCGATCATAGAAGGCGTTTGACGTTCCCGCCCGTGGCAGCAGGAAGCGAACCGTGTTTCGGCGCTTCTGAAGGTGATCCTTCAGCCATCTGCCGAGCTGCTCGTTCAAGCGATCCGGTTCTTCCGGCAGGACGAGAATGGGCAGGCGCTCGTCCCACCTTTCCAGTTGCTCGCTCTCATCGAGCCCGGCCCACGGCTCACTCATCCACGAACGCGGCAGCGCAATGACGCGAAATGTCTTGGCGACCTCTTCGGAGCCGCCGATCACATAGCGGACCTCCTTGGCGAGCTGCGCAAGGTCAGAGCCGTCGGTGAAGAGTTTGTCATTCCGCGCTGAGGCCATCACTTTGGCCTGGGGGTTCTCTTCCTCTCTGAAGACGAGCCGCGCACCGTCCTGGTGAATGTTGAAACTGTTTTCGATGATGGTCGCCAGCTCGACCTGAAAGGCATTGTCGTCAACGACCTTGCCCTGCGTGACATCAACCTGAAGCACTGCGGGCTCCGCTCCCGCCAGATTGCCGACGGCAATCGAACGAAGCCACAGCGCTCCCATGATTTCCTGCAGGTGTGGAACCTTAGTGACGTGATCGGGAACAGCCTCGACGACCGAGGTCACGTTCCGAAGCGCCTTTTCCCGGAGAGTGCGGTGCTGTTGGTTCGCCACCGAGTCCAGTAAGGCGCCAATGCCCGACGCATCGTCGTTGAGTCGAAAATCAGCCGAGGTCAAAATGCACGCATTCTCGCCACGGCTCTTGAAGAGGTTTGCGAGAATCCGGATCAGGTCGCGCGTCTCTTGCGCATCGGTGGCGATGAGCACCTGGTCTTCGAGCAACTGGAGCAAGTGCGGCGCAAAAGGCCACGCCTCAGTAAACTCTCGCCGCTTTCGATCCTGTTCCGCTGCGGGCGTGCCCACCAGACGGAAGTATTCCGACACATGCTGCGCAACCACGCTGTCAACCGACGATGAGGCTATCTGAAGCCTATTCTCGAACAGGCGATGGAGCAGCATGCGCCGTCTGTCATTCTGGATACGCTCCGGGCTGCCGCCCGCCTTGAAGTCGATCTGAACGGGATTGACGCGGTGGATTTGCTGGTATGCATCGGTATCGCCGTTGCGGACCGAGACCACCAGCACCAGCAGGTCAGGGTGCTCCTTGGCGATTTCAGACAGGATCTGAATGAAATTGAAGGCCCAGTTTTTCCAAGGATACTGCTTAGTGTTTGTCAGGCCATCGTACCAAGTCTGGAACTCGTCCAGCAGCAGCATAGTCGGCGTGTGGCGTAGCAGCTCAAGGACGAGCTGATCCGATGGAATGTCGGTCTTAGCCGCACCCATGCCCTCCCATTTGCCCTTGATGTACGTGCCGTGAGGATGCTGCTCGAAAAGCAGGTCCCATAGAAACTTGTACCGCTGGCGATGAAGGCTTTCGCCGATGACCAGCATGCCGCTCCGAAGCTGGATGCCTCCGATAGCTGGGTCACCAAGCGTGCTCGACCAATTCTTCAGCCATGCGCCAGTCGAAGCGGGATCGTGGACAGCATGAAACAGCGTCGCCATCAAATGCGACTTACCGAGGCCACGCTCGCCAATCACGACGACTGGCCGGCCTTGGTTCGGCCCTACCGCCTCTATGCCTTTCAAAAGGTCGTGCGTCGGGTACGTAATCTCCAGGAAGTCTTGTGCAGAAACCTGCGTCGCACCTGTGTTCGCCTCGTTGGAAAGCTCTATCGCCGTTCCTCTGAGGCGCCGCCCCTTGAATTCCTGCCTTAGATTCAGGCCGAGCATCAGATCTCCCCCTTCGCATTCTGCAATTTGTCCCGCGCGGTTGCAGATTCCGCGAGTAGGACTATCTGTTGATCTTGCGGTTTGCGCGCATCAGGGTCGATGTCTAGCCCCAACCGCCTTAGAGCGTAGTAGCGAAGCGCTTTTCGGACATGGATGCGCGCGCGCCCTCCTCGCATGCCGTAATCAAGCGCAATGATCCGTTTCTGGCTTTCTGAAAGCTCCGGATGCGGCCCTATTTCCAGCGTGACTAGTTCGTTCCAGTCGTCATCATCCTTTGGCGACACTACGCTCGTACGAATTGACCTGACCTCGATGGTCCGTGACAGCAAGAAGTCCTTGAACGACTTGCTGACCTCACAGAAGGCTCGGGTATGCCATCGAAATCCGTCAAAGCCGAGTGCATGCGGCGCGATCCATCGCCAGTGTGGGTCATCACTGGAGAGCGACTGATATTTGATCTCGATCGCCTGGTTTTGACGGATCGCCGCAAGTACCGTTCGCAATGTATCGTTGTTGACGCCGCGGGCTGGCACGGGCGGTCCTGCATAGGGAGGGGAATGAGCAATCCAGGATTCGGATGAGGCCAAAATGCCTTCGGCGACGGAGCGAATCTGGTTGAGATATTGTCCGGCGTCTGGTTTTAGGAAACAGGGCTGAAACTCAGTGCTCGCGATGTAGCGCTTGGCGCTCTTATCGTAGATGGCGTTACGCGGCGCGCGCTCCTGGTACAGCGTCAAATCCTTCGACGCCTGTGGCACGGACACGTCGAACGCTTCGACAATATCCGAACGATTCACGCCGCCTTCCCAGTAAAGGCGGAATTCGATGAACTCGAGTCGGCGCTCCACACCCCATTTCAGTACCGCCTCGCCGTCCGGCATTGTTCTGCACCTCCATGCACGGATAGGCATCAAAACTATATGGACATATCCACACGATGCGTGTAATTATTATTCCCATCTACTGCTCTGGTCAACAGTGATCAGCGCGATTTCGGGGGTGAGATGGGGAGGTGGGCGACTCGCGGACCGCGTCGGCGGCAGGTGCTGTCGCCAGGACAGCTACGTAATCCCAAGAGAAGCAAGGTTGCGATAATTGCGGTCGCGCTGAGACCGCGACCGCAAAACAGGTACTACCTATTAGGAGAGGGGTTATGTCCGTAGCGAGCCGATCCACCTTGGTTGTTCACGGTCGCCTCGCCATGCGGGAGAGCCGCCTCGCGGCGGGTCGTGGCGGTCGTCACGGCCTCCAGATCATGTCGTTCGAGCAGGCGGCCGTCCGACTTGCCGGCGGATTTGCTCGTCCGATCGACGATGAGAGCCTGCGCGCGGCCATCCAGGCGGCCTTGCCTGCCACGCCGATGGGGGAGCTGGAGAGCATCAAGGCTCTTCCCGGCATGATCGACGCGGCAGCCGACACGCTCCACAAAGCCTGGCGCGCGGGCATCGATCTTGCCGCACGCGCGGCCGATCATCCGCGTCTCGCCGCTATCGCGCGCCTGGAAGCGGCCGTCCTCGACCAGCTTCCGCCCGGCATGATGCGGCCTCTCGACATCGTCACCGCCGCAACCGCCCGTATCGGTCATGCCCCGGGGGTCCTCGGCCCGTTGGAGATTGTCGGCCTTACCGAACTCTCGCCCTGTTGGCGGCCGCTGCTCCAGGCGCTCACCGCCCATATACCCGTGCGATGGACGGCCGGCCCCAGGAGCGTTCCCGCATGGCTGGACGGCACCGGCGTCACGGTCGCGGGCGCACCGGCGCATGCGCCGGTAATCAGCGCCGCCAGCGCGGCGACGGCCTATCACGAGGCCATTGAGGCGATGCGCTGGGCGCGCAGCCTGCTCGCCTCGGGCGTCCCGGCTTCGGAGATCGCCATCGCGACCGCCTCGCCCGCCGACTATGACGATCATTTCCTGGCCCTGCGCGCCGACGCCAACATCGACCTTCACTTCGTCCATGGCATCCGCACCGTCGCCACCCGCGAGGGCCAGGCGGCTGCGGCGCTGGCCGACATTGTGGTTCGCGGTCTGTCGCAGTCGCGGCTGCGCCGCCTCGCGGCACTCTGCCGGGACAGCGGGCCTTTCGAGACCCTGCCCGAAGGCTGGCTGCGGGTGCTGCCGACCGATGCGCCGCTCTCGACTCCGGGCGCCTGGAACCGCCTGCTGGCCCGGCTGACGCCGGAAGACTGGCCCGACGGCGCCGATCACATTGCGACGCTGCGCACGGCGGTCGAGACCCTTGTGAAAGGATCGGAGGCAGCCAGCGAGATCGGAGAAGCCTTCCTCAAGGGCCGCGCGCTCGCGATCTGGCGCAAGGCGCTGCTCGCCGGCCCTGCCGCCTCGATCGACGCGACGCTGGAAACCCTGAAGCAGGACGACGGACTGGAAGCGTGCGTCTGCGTCGCCTGGATGCCGGCCAGCGCACTCGCGGCATCGCCCCGCCGCTTCGTGCGGCTCCTCGGGCTTAATTCCTCGCGCTGGCCGCGCGGGATCGCCGAGGACCGGCTGATCCCGGACCATATCATCCCGACCCCGGTGCTCGACCCGCTGCCGGTCAACCTCGCCGACCGCCGCGACTTCGAGACGATCCTCGCCACGACGGCCGACACCGTCGTTCTGTCGCGCGCCCGGCGCGACAGCGACGGGCGTCTCCTGGGTCGCAGCCCTCTGCTCGCCGGGCGTGGCGACGAAACCTATCTGCGCCGCAACGGGACGCCGGCGCACGCCTTCAGCGAAACAGACCGCCTCATGGCCCGGCCCCAAGAGTTCGCCGCCGATCCGCAAGCGGTCGGCGCGCACGGCTGCTGGCGCGCCTGGCGGCAGGCCGAGATCACTCCCCATGACGGGGTCGTGCGGGCGGATCATCCGCTCGTTCTCGCCATCCTCGGCCGCACCCAGTCGGCCAGCTCGCTGCGCCGCCTGTTGCGCAATCCGCTGAGTTTCGTGTGGGTCTATGCGTTCGGATGGCGTGAACCGCAGAGCAGCGCCGAACCGCTCGTGCTCGACGCGCTCGGTATCGGCGATCTCGTTCACTTGGTTCTCGACCGCGCCTTGCGCGACCTCGAAACCGGAGACGGTCTTGCCTCCGCCGACGCCGAGACCATCGAAGCAGCGGTGGCGCGGGCCGCGCAAGCCGTCGCCGCCGATTGGGAAAGCGAGCGTCCGGTTCCGCCGGCCGTCATCTGGAGCCGCACGCTCGATGACGCCCGCGTAATGGCGGGCCGCGCCTTGTCCTATGGTGATGATGTCCTGCCGGGCGCACGCTCCTATGGAGAGGTGCCCTTCGGCGGCTTGGAGCCGAAATCCGACGCGGAAACGCCCTGGGATGCGAGCGCGCCGGTCGCGATTCCCGACACGGGCTTCAACATCGCCGGCTATATCGACCGGCTCGACATCTCGGGCGACGGCAAGCGCGCCCTCGTGCGGGACTATAAGACCGGACGGCCGCCGCGCGGCGACATCCGCCTCAATGGCGGGCGAGAGCTTCAGCGCTGTCTCTATGCCTTCGCGGTGAAGGCGCTCCTCGGCGACGATGTCGCCATCAGCGCCTCGCTGCTCTATCCGCGCGAGCCCGTCGATCTCCAGCTCGACGATCCCGAGGCCGTGCTGGCGGAGATCACGGGCTATCTGCGCGCGGCACGGTCGAGTCTTGCCGGAGGCGCGGCCCTGCCTGGCCCGGATACCGGCGGCGACTATGACGACCTCGCCTTCGCCTTGCCGGCCAACGCCAGCGCCACCTATTGCAAACGCAAAATGCCGGCCGCCACTGAACGGCTTGGCGAAGTCGCTCAGGTCTGGGAGGCGGAATGATGAGCAGCGTGTCCAAGGTGCTGAAGGACGACGGCGCGCGCCGCGATGCGATCAGCCTCCATGATCGCTCGATCCTGGTCGAGGCTGGCGCGGGTTCAGGTAAGACCGCCGTCATGGCTGGCCGCATCGCCGCCATGCTGGCCGAAGGCGTCGCGCCGCGCTCCATCGCCGCCGTCACCTTCACTGAACTCGCCGCGAGCGAGCTGCTGTCGCGCGTCCGCGAGTTCGTTGCCGATCTCTCGGCCGGCACGATCGCGACCGAGCTGCGCGTGGCGCTGCCCGATGGGCTGTCACAGACCCATCGCGACAATCTCGCCGCCGCCAGCGCCGCGATCGACGAAATCACCTGCTCGACCATCCACGGCTTCTGCCAGCGCCTGATCAAGCCCTATCCGGCGGAGGCCGACATAGATCCCGGCGCCGGCGTCATGGACAGCAACCAGGCCGATCTCACCTTCCTCGAAATCGTCGACGGCTGGCTGCGCGAGCGCCTCTCCGGCGGCCAGGGCGGTATCCTGGCCGAGCTCGTGCTGCACAGCCCCGGCGAGACCGTGGCGCTCATCCACAAGATCGCCGAGAATATGCGCCGTCGCCCCACGCTCACGGCCCCGCTCGTCTCTCCACTTGGCGGCCACCTCACGGCGTTCCGGCAGGCCACGGCGGATTTCGCGAACTTCATGGATGGCACGGCGGCGGCCGAGCCGGAAACGGTGATGATCGTCGAGCGGCTGGCCGAAATGGCGACCGCCGTGGCGAACGGTCCCGATCCCGCGACGTCCGCGGGCCTCGTTCGGCTCCTGACCGCGCGGCCCCACCCGGATCTTTGCACCAAGGCCGGCGCGTTCGCCTCCTACCGCAAGAAGGGCAAATGGGCCGCCACGGCCAAACAGGACGGTCTCTCCAAGGCCGATGGCGACCGGCTGAACGACGCCGCCGAGACCCACTACACCGCCTGTTGCGACGCTTGGGTCGCGTTGGCGCAGGCCGTCGCCGGCCATGCCCTGGCCGCGCTGATCGACGAAGCGCGTCCGATCCTGCAACGCTATCGCGACCACAAGCGCGCCAGCGCCCAGCTCGATTTCGACGATCTGATTTTCGCCGCGCGCGACCTGCTGCGCGACCATGACGACGTTCGACGGGCGCTCGGGCAGCGTTTCGCCCACGTCCTCGTCGACGAGTTTCAGGACACCGATCCCCTGCAAACCGAGATCTTCTGGCGCCTTTGCGGCGAGCCGGTCGATGGCGCGGACGGCTGGACCGGGTTCCGCATCCGGCCGGGCGCGCTCTTCCTGGTCGGCGACCCCAAACAGGCGATCTATCGCTTCCGGGGCGCCGATGTCGGCGCCTATGTGCAGGCGCGCGACGCCTTCCGCGACCAGGACCCCGGTAGCCTCCTGTCGATCTCCACTAATTTCCGCTCCTGCGCCTCGATCCTCACCTTCGTCAACGAGCGCTTCGAGGTCGCGCTCTCGGCCGGCGGGCAGCCCGGCTTCACCGCGCTCGACCCGTTCCATGACGATCGCGGCGGCCTGTGCGTGGCGGCCCTCGACATCGCCGTGGCCGACGAAAACGGCAAGGCCAGCGCCGAGCAGCAGCGTGACGCCGAGGCCGACGCCATCGCCGATCTGTGCGCCCGGCTGATCGAAAGCCACCCCATCATCGACCGTCGCAGCGGCGCGGAGCGCCCTTGTCAGCCGGGCGACATCGCCTTGCTGGCGCCAACCGGCGCGGAGCTGTGGCGCTATGAGGAAGCCCTGGAGCGCCGCGGCATCCCCGTAGCGACCCAAGCCGGAAAGGGGCTGTTCCGCCGCCAGGAGGTCCAGGACCTGATCGCGCTGACCCGCGTCCTCGCCGATCGCCGCGACACGCTGGCGCTCGGCGCGCTGCTTCGCGGGCCTCTGGTCGGCCTCACCGAGGAAGAGCTGCTGGACATCGTGTGGGGGCTTCCGCGCTCGGAGGAGAAGCCCGACGGGATTCCACGTCTGGACCTCAGCGTCGACCCCACCGTCATCGGGCACCCGCTCGCGCGCGAGGTCATCGAGCGGCTGCAATCGCTTTCCCGGCGCGGCAACAGCACGACCCCGCACGAGCTGCTGTCGCAGGCCGTGGACGTGATGCGCGTGCGTCCGCTCCTCCTTGAGCGCCATCGCGGCCAAGCCGAGCGCGCGCTCGCCAATGTCGATCTCTATCTCAGCCTGTCGACCGGCTACGCCGTGCGCGGCCTGCGCGCCTTCGCCGAGGCGATGACAGCGGCGTGGTCCGACGAGGCCCGCGCCGTCGAGGGACGGCCCGACGCCCAGGAGGAAGCGGTCGCGCTCTTCACCATGCACGCGGCCAAGGGGCTGGAATGGCCGATCGTCATTCCGGTCAACACCATGACCGGCGTCATGGCGCCTGACAGCGCCGTGATCGACCGCCAGACCGAGACCTTCTATTGCCCGGTCCTGGGCGTCGTGCCCGAGGGCTACGAAACCGCGCGCCAGGCGGAAAAGGACGAGCTGGACCGCGAACGCATCCGGCTCTGGTATGTCGCGGCCACCCGCGCCCGCGAACTCCTCGTCTTGCCCCGGCTCGACGCCACGCCATCGAAATCGGCCTGGATCGGTCTCGTCGATCTGTCGCTCGCCGACCTGCCCGGCCTGGACATCTCTCACCTGCCTGCCGGTCTCGCGGCCGCAGACGCGGGCGCGGGCAACACCCAGACGCGCGCGAGCTTCGCAGCCGAAGCCGAAGCCATCGCGGCCGCGCAGACGCGGTTGACCTGGTTCGCGCCCAGCCGTGACGAAAACGCCGCCGGGACCGTGCTGCGGGAAGAGGAAGCCGCGCTCTGGACGGGATCGGCCGACGATCAGCCCCCCGAGCTGGAAGCAGCCGTCCTCGTGCAGGGCGGCCGCGAGCGCGGGCTGATCCTCCACAAGCTCATGGAAGAAGTGCTGACCGGCGAAACCCAAGAGGAGGAAGCTGCCCTGACCGAACGGGCTGGCCACCTCATCCGCGCCCTCGGCCAGTCTCCGGTCGCCGACCCGGCGACGGGGCTGTCGGCGCAGGAATTGGCGGCCTGTGTGGCCCGGACCCTGGCTCTGCCTGACATCGCGGCCCTGCGGCCGGGGCTTCTCGCCGAATTTCCCGTCTATTCCGCACAGGCGGCCGACGGCGCGGAAACCGCAACGGCCGGGATCGCCGATGCACTGACCCTGACGGCCGAGGGCCGCCCCGCCGTCGTCGTGGACTGGAAAAGCGATGTGACGCCGGCGCCGGGAACGCTCGATCATTATCGCGCGCAGGTGCGGGCCTATCTCGACATGACTGGCGCCGAGCGCGGCCTGATCGTGCTGATGACCTCCGGCGCCGTCATTCCCGTCCTGCCGACGAAACCGACCGAGAGCGAGGCGGCCTGAGCCCATGTCGTCTCTTGCCTGGATCGATTTCGATGAAGCCGAGCGGCAGCGCGCGCAGCGCATCATGGCGCTCTTTCAGGAGCGCGAGACCCGCGACGAGCTGGGGCTGGGGGCGATCCGGGATTCTATCGCCGATCACCTCTTTCCGGGCACGAGCACGATCCAGACGCGCCTGCGATACATGCTGTTCATTCCCTGGCTCTATCGGGCGCTGGAAAAGCGTGAAGTCCCTGAAGCACAGCTCCGCACCGAGGCGCGCGACACCGAAATCCGGCTTGCCGACGCCCTGAAAGCCGGCGGTGAGTCCAACGGCATCATCGGCCGGGATGCAGGACCACGGCTCCAGCGGTTGCCGAGTTCCGTCTATTGGGCTGGCCTGGGCGCGTGGGGCATCCGGGTCTTTCCGGGCTCGCTCGACAGTCTGTTCATCGCCTTGCGGGGCCGTGGCCGGTCACGCGGCGCATCCAGCGGCGAAGACGCTCTGGCCGGCGCCCAAACGCCCACCGTCTGGAATCCGGCCTTGCCCCGGATGCCCGGCGACCTACTTGAGCACGCCGTCTTCCGCCTGACCACCGACGAGGCGCAATTCCTCATCGACCGCCTGATCGCCAGCCAGCCCACTGCACTGCTCACGATGCTGGCGCGCGAAGGCATCGACGCGGACTGCGACTATATCTGGACGCACCCCCATCTGTCGGCGTTTCCATCCGCAGCGCGCCGCCTCGTCCAGCATGGGGAAATCTTCTCACATGTGGTGCACGGCGCCGCGCTGCTTTACAATCTCGCGCTCAGCGAGCTGCGCCAGCGCGACGACTGGATCGACGACTATCGCGAGCGGCTTGCGGCCTGGAGCGACGAACTCGATCCCAGCGCCGTCCGCACATGGTCGCTCGATGATTTCTGGAACGTCGTCGAGCACCCCGCGCACGCTGTCCGGCCAGCCGCCAAGCGCTTTGTAACCGAGTGGCGCGAGCTGGTTCTGGCCGGGACGGAGCAGGTGATCGCGTCGTCTGCGGCGCGGCAGCTTGTCGAAGAGCGTGAACGCCGGCTGAAAACCAGCCAGTCCCGCTACGCCAATCACGCCGTGCGCGACCGCTGGACCGGCGCATCCGGCGCCGACCGCCTCACCTTCCGCTGGGCGCAAGCCAAATCGCACCTGCGGGATCTCGCACATGCTGAATAGGCGCAGTCTTGATCCCGAACAGCGAACCCTCTACGGCGCCAATCTCCAGCCGCCGGCGGGCTACGTCTTCGACGCGGCAGTCGCCACGACCTTCTCGCTCGACTTCGAGACCGCGCTCGCCGTGCCGGTCAGTCTGGCGCTGTTCGCCGCCGAGAATCGCGACGACATCCTTTCTCACCCCCTGGCACTCTTGGAAGGCGCCGAGCGCATCGCCGGCCGCCTCGTCGTCTTCACCGACGCCGGCCATATCCAGGCGAGCGTCCGTCCCCATTCCCGCCTTTGCTCGCTGCTCGAACGCATCGTGGTCGAGGTCGCCGCCCCTCACGGCGGCGCCTTCCACCCCAAGATGTGGGCGCTGCGCTTCACGCCGTTGCGGCCCGAAGATCCGGCGCGCCTGCGCCTGCTCGTCCTCTCCCGAAACCTGACACGCGACCGCTCCTGGGATATTGCCGCCACCCTCGACGGGGTGATCTCCAAGCAGCCCAAAGCCATCAACCGCCCGGTCACCGACTTCCTTCGTCAGCTCCCCGCCCTGGCAACCGTCGGTGCTCCCGATGGAACGAAGGCCCTTGTCGGTGAGCTGGCCGAAGACATACGGCGCGCGGAATGGAGCCTGCCCGAACCGTTCCAGAGCGTCTCCTTCGCCGTCAACGGCCTCGGCGGAAAGCCATGGCGCCCGGAACCCTGCGTTCGGCTGGGCGTCGTGTCGCCCTTCTGCGACGATCAAACCTTGTCGATGCTCGCCGGCCTGGCCAGCGCCGAAAAGCCCATCTTCATCGGGCGATCCGACGAACTCGCCCAGGTGCCCGGCGCCACGCTCGATGGCTTTGGCCGCGTGGCCGTGCTCGACGAAATGGCGGCCACGGAAGATGGCGAGGAAGCCGACGCAACGGCCCTGCAAGGGCTCCACGCCAAGGCGTTCATCGCCGAGCGCGGCTGGGACACCGCGATCACGGTCGGCTCAGGAAATGCCACGCGCCCGGCGCTGCTGACCGGCGGCAATGTTGAGATCTTCGCGACCCTGACCGGCAAGCGGTCGCGGGTCGGTAGCGTCGAGGAAATCCTCGGCGAGAAGGGGTTCGGCCGGCTGACGCGACCTTTCGTCCGCAACGAGATGAACACCGCCGACGCCGCGCAACGCGCGGCCGAGGCGCGATTGGACCTGGCCCGGCGAGAGATTTGCCGCAGCGGCCTCACGCTTCGTTGTGAGCGCGGCGAGCACGCTGCCAATGGCGCGCCGGTCTGGCAGGTCTGGCTGATCCCGTCCGAACCGCTGCCCCTTACCGGGCTCGGTGCGCTGCGAGTTTGGCCGATCACGCGAGGCGAAGGACATGCGCGCGATGTGCTGGAGCCGCTCCGGCAGGGACAGCCCGCCGACCTTGGCGCAATGCCCTTGGTCGACCTTACCCGGTTCCTCGCCTGTCACCTGACGGACGAGACGGACGACGTCTCGATCCTGTTCAGCACGGGGCTCAAGATGGAGGGGCTGCCCGCAGAGCGCCACGCTGCCATCCTGCGCTGGGTGATCGACAGCAAGGACGCCTTCTTCCGCTATCTCCGGCTGCTCCTCTCCGAATTGGGCGATCCCTTCGCTGCCGCCCTCGCGGCGCAGGACGGGTCAGGTCAGGGCGCCTGGCGCGCGGCAAGCGACGACGCGCCCATCCTCGAGGAGATGGTTCGGGCCTTCTGCCGGGGCGGGGACCAGCTTCGCGCCATCGGACGGCTGATCGCCCGCCTGGAAACCGGCGACAGTGACGATACCGATCCGATTCCCGCCGAGTTCCGCGCACTCTGGAATACATTCCGAATTGCGCTCGCCACGCAGGATGCCGTGCATGCCGAATGAACGGTTTCGCGCCGACGCGGCGCTCGCTCCCCTCAAGGTCTTTCAGCGGCGCACCGTCGACTACGTCTTCGATCGGCTCTACGGCCAGGACGATCCTGTCCGCCAGTTCCTGGTCGCCGACGAAGTCGGCCTCGGGAAGACGATGGTGGCGCGCGGGGTCATCGCCCGCATGATCGAACACCTGTGGGACAACACCAAGCGGATCGACATCCTCTACATCTGCTCGAACCAGGCGATCGCCGCCCAGAACCTCAACCGGCTAAACGTCCTCGGGCGACGCGAGCTGGCCCTGCCGACCCGCATGACGCTCGTTCCCCTGCAACTGCGCGATCAGGCGGGCCTCGACGCCAACAGGGTGAACTTCATCAGCCTGACGCCGGGCACAACCTTCGATCTGCGCTCCGCGACGGGTGTGACGCAGGAACGCGCCTTGCTGTTCCATCTCCTGCGCGATCTCGTTACCCGCCCGCGCGGCCTGCACAACCTGTTGCAGGTCACGGCCGGCGTCGAGGGTTGGAACCGCGCTGTGGACAACCTCACCCTCGAAGGCGTCGACAAGCGCATCATCGAGCGTTTCCGCCGCGACGTGAAAGCGGATCGCGACCTCTTCGAGGAACTCGAACGGATTTGCGAACTCTTCCCGCGCCGCCGGGACACCTATCCCGCAGAAATGACACAGCCCCGCAACAACCTGGTCGCCCGGCTCCGCGCCAAGCTCTCCCACGCCTGCGTGGATGCGCTGCAACCCGACCTCATCATCATGGACGAGTTCCAGCGGTTTCGGGATCTGCTGCATGGCGACAGCGACGCGGCGATCCTAGCGCGCGAACTGTTCGACTACTCGGGAGGCGACGGGCACGCCGCCCGTACCCTGCTGCTCTCCGCCACGCCCTACCGGATGCTGACGCTCGCCGGCGATGAGCCCGACGAAGGCGACCACTATCAGGATTTCCTCGAAACCCTGAGCTTCCTCTTTGGCCGCGAAAGAGGGCCGGAGGTGGCGGCCACGCTCTCGCGCGAGATGCGCGCTTTCCGCGGCCTTCTGCATACCCTGCCGCAATCGCACGCTTCAGCGGTCGAGGCGCGCCAGGCCATCGAACAGCGCCTGCGCAAAGTGATCGCCCGAACCGAGCGGGTCGCGTCCACGATCGAACGCGACTCCATGATGAGCGAGCCCGCCATCACGGTCTCGGTCGCGCCCGCCGATCTCGCGCAGGCGTCGGCCTTGTCGCAAGTGGCGCGCACACTCGATGCGCCGGAAATCATCGAATACTGGAAATCGGCGCCTTACCTGCTCAACTTCATGCGACACTACAGCCTGAAGCAGCTTCTGACGGACGAGGCGGAGGCGCCCTCGGCGACCCTCCGCAGCGCCATCCAGGCCGCTCGGCCGACCATGCTCGATCACGACGCCATCGACGCCTATGCGCCGCTCGAGCCGGCCAATGGCCGCATGCGCGCGATCATGGACGACATCTTCGGCCAGCGTCTCGAACAGAATCTCTGGATACCCGCCGCCATGCCCTATTACGGCGACGCGCGATCCGGCGCGCCGCTGACCAAGGCGCTGATATTTTCGGCCTGGTCCATGGTGCCCGACGCGATTGCAGCCCTGCTGTCTTATGAAGCCGAACGGCGCATGGGCGTCGGCGAATCCGGCCGACGCTATTTCGAGCAACATCGTCTGCGCCCCTTGCAGTTCCGACAGGATCAGGGGCGGCTTGTGGGTTTGCGCGCGCTGCTCCTAATCTATCCGTCGCCGGCTCTGGCCGAGCTGGCCGATCCGCTCGCGGTTTTCAGTGAAACCGAGACCGCCCTGTCGCAGGAGGGCATGCGCGCCGCCATCGTCGACCGCCTCAAGCCCGCCCTCGAGGCTCTGCGAAAAGGGGCGGCGTCGCGGCAGGACGCCAACAGCGCCGAGTGGGCCGCTCCCGCCGTGGTAGATGACCTGCTGGGCACGCGGTCCCGCGCCTGGCTGGAGACGCCCCATGGCATGCGCGCCCTGGCGAGCGAAGACGCCTTTCAGGATCATGTCGCCGAGCTTGCGGCGGCGGTCAAGACGCACGACATCGGCGCTTCGTCCGCCGATCTTTCCGACCTGCTGGTAGACGTGGCGCTCGGCAGCCCGGCCGTCTGCGCGCTTCGCGCCCTCAAGCGGATCGCGCCCGAGCTGGCGTGGGACGACCCGCGCCTGCTCAGCGCCGCCGCTGAAGTCGCTTGGTCGTTCCGGGCGCTGTTCAACCAGCATGACGCGGTCGCCCTGTTGCGGCGGGATACCGACGATCACTATTGGCGCCGTGTGTTGGTCTACTGCGCCGAGCACAACCTACAGGCCGTCTTGGACGAATACGCCCACTACCTTGTCGATGCCGAAGGTCTCGGAGCCCGCCCGGCCGAGGAACGCGCCCTCGGCGTCGCGCGCGCCATGGCCCAGGCCCTGGCCATCCGCCCGTCGCAGATCGAGGTCGACGACGTGCATGTCGATGGCGAGGCCCTCGACATCAGCAAATTCCAGATGCGCGGACGCTTCGCGATGCGGCTCGCCGACTACAAGGACGAGGACGGCGCCGTCGCCCGGCTCGGAGGCGTGCGCGATGCGTTCAACTCGCCGTTCCGGCCATTCGTTCTCGCCACCACGTCGGTCGGCCAGGAGGGGTTGGATTTCCATCCCTATTGCTATCGCGTCTATCACTGGAACCTACCGGGCAACCCGGTGGACCTTGAACAGCGCGAAGGCCGCGTCAACCGCTTCAAGGGCCATGCCGTGCGTCTCAACTTGGCCGAGCGCCAAGGCGGTGCCGTCAGGGGCTGTGGGCAGGCGCCTGACGATCCGTGGAAGCTGATGTTCGAGCGCGCGCGCAGCCAGGCGGCGGTCGACACCGACCTCATCCCCTATTGGATCTACGAAGGTTCCGTGAGGGTCGAACGGCGCGTGCCGATGTTGCCGTTCAGTCGGGAAGTCACGCGACTCGCTTGGCTCAAGCGCAGCCTCACGGTCTATCGCCTAGCCTTTGGCCAACCGCGGCAAGACGATCTGCTTGACTACCTGCAAACTCTCGCGGGCCATGGAATGGATGCCAGCCAGCTTCTCGATTTGCAGATTCGGCTTGAACCGGAACTTCGGAACGTATGAGAACGATATCTACTTCGAGACCGCCCTTGGAAGGAATACGCGGTAGCCACTGCGGATTGGCTCTCGCCGCATACGATCAACATTTGGAGTGACGCGAGCGAACCAGCTTCGCCGTTCAGTTCTTGGTTCAAGCTTCCGCTCCCCGATCTACGTGTGCTGGGCGAGGTGGAAGCGAAGGAGACCCTTGGGTGATCTGGTCCCGCCGTACTGGGATCGATCCGTGCGGCAAAGGACCCGCCGCAAGACAGTGCAATTTTGCATCTCGCAGCTGCTTCGATTCGATGCTCGCCGCTGCTCTTGACTCACGCCCTTTATTTGGAGAACAAATAGAGAACATGATGCAAGAGCCATCCCAGGAGGTCAAGGACCAGCTTGCGGCCGGAGCCCGCCATAGAGTCGTTGCGCGCGCAAATCGAGAAGATCGAGGGTCGAACCCTGCGCGCGAAATCGGTGCTTCCTTTCGGAATTGCCGAGGTCGACGCGCGACTCCCGGGCGGAGGCCTGGCGCGTGGCGCTCTTCATGAAATTGCGGGCGGCGGATTTGGTGCCGTCGACGGTGCGGCCGCCGCCCTGTTCGCCGGCGGCATCGCCGCGCGGACGACGGGCAAGATCCTGTGGTGTATCACACGCGCGGATCTCTTCGCGCCGGCGCTCGCGCAGGCAGGATTGCCGCCGGATCGCGTGATCTACGTCGAGGCAGGCGACGACAAGGCGATCCTCGCCTGCATGGAGGAAGGCCTCCGACATGGCGGGCTGGGCGCCGTCGTCGGCGAGGTCGCCCGTCTTTCCATGACCGCCTCCCGGCGCTTGCAGCTCTCGGCTGAAGGCACCGGGACGATCGGCATCGCCCTTCGGCGCTGGCGGCGCCAGACCGAGGCCGCCGATTTTGGACAGCCAACCGCCGCGATGACGCGCTGGAGGATCTCGGTCCTGCCCTCGGCGGCGCTGCCCGTTCCTGGTGTCAGCCGCCATCGGTGGCTTGTCGAGTTGATCCGCGCCCGCGCGGGCGAGAGTGCAGATTTCGAGTTGGAGGCTTGCGATGACACGGGTTGTCTCGCTCTTCCTGCCGAGCTGGTCGACCGATCGGCTGCGGCGGAAGGCCGGCGACGCGGCGCCTCCGGTTGAGGCCCCGCTCGTCCTGATCGGCCGGGAAGGAAGCCGGCGCGTGGTGGTCTCGGCGGATGCCGCTGCGCGGGCGGCTGGCTTGCGGCCCGGCATGCCGGTCGCCAAGGCGCAGGTCCTCGTCCGGGACCTGCTCATCCAGGATGCCGACCCGATCGCGGATTCCGAGGCGCTGGAGCGCCTCGCTTTGTGGGTGCTGCAGCGCTTTGCCCCGATCGTCGCGGTGGATGGCGACGACGGGATCGTGATCGACACCACGGGCGCCGATCATCTCCATGGTGGTGAAGAAGCGATGCTCGATGCCCTGATCGGTCGCCTTGCCATGTCCGGCATCGCCGCGCGCGCCGCCGTGGCCGACAGCTGGGGCGCCGCGCATGCCTTTGCCCGTTACCTTGCCAGCCCGGGCTTCGTGGCGGCAGCCGGGCATGGGCCGAACATCGTCTCCTCATTGCCGTTGGAGGCTCTGCGTCTGCCTGCGGTGATGAACCAGGATCTGCGCGTGCTCGGCTTCCAGCAGGTCGGCGATCTTCTGGCGCAGCCGCGCGCGCCGCTGACGCTTCGCTTCGGTCACGAGCTCGGCCGGCGGCTTGACCAGGCGGTCGGGGCGGCGGCGGAACCGATCGATCCAGTCCGGGCGGCCGACCTGATCGAGGTCCGGCGCAGCTTCGCCGAACCGATCTCCGCGGCCGAGACAATCGCGCGCTACATCGGCAAGCTCGTCGTTGCGCTCTGCGAACGCCTCGAGGAAGCCGATCTCGGTGCGCGGCGGCTCGATCTTCACCTGCGGCGCGTCGACAATCAGCGCCAGGCGATCCGTGTCGGCATGGCAATGCCCGTGCGCGACGTAAAGCGTCTCACCCGGCTTTTGTGCGACAGGATCGAAACCATCGATCCGGGCTTCGGCATCGAGCTCCTTTCCCTCGTCGCAAGCAGCACCGTACCCCTGGTCCGCAAGCAGACCGTCAGCTCGCTGATCGAAGAGGCCATCCCCGACGTGTCCGATCTGATCGACACGCTCGCCAACCGCGTCGGCGAACGGGCCGTCTATCGCGCGGCGCCGCTATCCAGTGACGTGCCCGAGCGCGTCGTCGCCCGCATTCCGGCAATGGCGCCCGACACCGGCGCCACCTGGCCGGGCCATTGGCCGCGGCCCGCGCGCCTGCTGCAGCGCCCCGAGTTGATCGAGACCGTCGCGCTCCTGCCCGATCATCCCCCGGTCGCCTTCACCTGGCGCGGCATTCGCCGCCGTGTGCGCCGGGCCGACGGGCCCGAGCGCGTGTTCGGGGAATGGTGGAAACGCGATGCCGAACTCGCGACCGTGCGCGACTATTTCAGGGTCGAAGACGAAGCTGGCGAACGATACTGGATCTATCGCGCCGGCGACGGCGAGGATGCGGTGATCGGGTCGCATCGCTGGTTCTTGCATGGGGTGTTCGGATGAGCACTCATCGCTATGTCGAGCTTCAGGTCACATCGCATTTCAGCTTCCTGCGCGGGGCGTCGTCGGCCGACGAGCTCTTCGCACAGGCAGCGATCCAGGGCATCGAGGCGCTTGCGGTCGTCGACCGCAACAGCCTTGCCGGTATCGTTCGCGCACACGAAGCTTCGAAGGCAACCGGCGTGCGCCTGATCGTCGGCTGCCGCCTTGATCTGTCCGACGGCATGTCTCTCCTGGTCTATCCGACCGACCGAGCCGCTTACGCGCGGCTCTGCCGGCTGCTCTCGCTCGGCAAGCGGCGCGCGGGCAAGGGCAAATGCAGCCTCGCATGGGTCGACGTGGTCGCCTATGGCGAGGGTCTGATCGCGGTGCTCGTGCCTGACATGGCCGACGACGATTGTCGCCTTCACCTGCGCCAGCTGCGCGATGCCTTCGCCGACCGCGCCTACTTGGCGCTGACGCTCAGACGCCGGCCGAACGACCAGCTCCGGCTTCACGAGCTCTCGAACGCCGCTGCCGCGGCGAAGGTCCGTACCGTCGTGACCAACGACGTGCTCTTTCACGAACCCGATCGCCGGATCCTTCAGGACGTCGTCACCTGCATTCGCCACAACGTCACGATCGACGGGCTCGGCGACCGCCGCGAACGACATGCCGATCGCTATCTCAAGCCGCCAGAGGAGATGCACCGCCTGTTCACCCGCTACCCGGAGGCCCTGGCGCGCACGCTGGAGATCGCCGAGCGGTGTCGCTTCAGTCTCGATGAGCTGGCCTATCAATATCCTGAGGAGCGTGACGATCCTTCGCTTACGCCGCAGGAGACGCTCGAAAAGCTGACCTGGGAAGGTGCGGCGTTCCGCTATCCCGAAGGTTTGCCCGATGAGGTGCGCGCCGCCCTTCAGCACGAGTTGCGCCTGATCAAGAAGCTCGACTATGCGCCGTATTTTTTGACGGTGAACAGCATCGTCAGGTTCGCGCGCTCACGCGACATCCTGTGCCAGGGACGCGGCTCCGCCGCGAATTCTGCCGTCTGCTATGTGCTCGGGATCACCTCGATCGATCCCGGTCGCAATGACCTGCTGTTCGAACGCTTTGTCAGCGAAGAGAGACGCGAACCGCCCGACATTGACGTGGACTTTGAACATGAACGGCGGGAGATCGTGATGCAGTGGGTTTTTGAAACCTACGGTCGCGACCACGCGGCGCTGTGCTCCACCGTCATCCGCTATCGGACCAAAGGGGCGCTGCGCGACGTCGGCAAGGCCCTCGGCCTGCCCGAGGATCTGATTTCCTCGCTCTCCGGGCAGGTCTGGGGCTGGTCCGAGGACGGCGTGGAAAACAGCCATGTCGAGGCGCTCAATCTCAATCTTGCTGATCGACGGCTGCGATTGACCCTGGACCTGGCGCGTCAGCTCATGGGCGCGCCACGACATTTGTCGCAACACCCCGGCGGTTTCGTCCTCACCCACGACAGGCTCGACGATCTCGTCCCGATCGAGCCTGCGAGCATGAAGGACCGCCAGGTCATCGAGTGGGACAAGGACGACATCGACGCGCTGCGATTTATGAAGGTCGACGTCTTGGCCCTGGGCATGCTCACTTGCATGAAAAAGGGTCTCGACCTCCTCGCGCATCACAAGGGCATCGAGCTCGACCTCGCGACGATTCCTGCCGAGGATCCTCGCACCTATGCGATGATCAGGAAGGCCGACACCCTCGGGACATTTCAAATCGAGAGCCGGGCGCAAATGTCGATGCTGCCGCGCCTCAAGCCTCGCACTTATTACGACCTGGTCGTTCAGGTGGCGATCGTTCGGCCCGGTCCGATCCAGGGTGATATGGTCCACCCTTATCTTCGCCGCCGCGAAGGGCGCGAGCCTGTCCATTACCCCAAGCCCGAGCTCGAACAGGTGCTCGGAAAGACCTTAGGTGTGCCCTTGTTCCAAGAACAAGCGATGAGGGTCGCAATCACCTGCGCGGGGTTCACGCCGGGCGAAGCCGACATGCTGCGCAAGTCGATGGCGACCTTCAAACACACCGGCGGCGTCTCGTCGTTCAAGGCCAAGCTGATCGACGGCATGGTGGCCAACGGATACGAGCGCACGTTCGCCGAGCAGACGTTTCGACAGCTGGAGGGGTTCGGCTCATATGGCTTCCCTGAAAGCCATGCAGCGTCGTTCGCCTTGATCGCCTACGCGAGCGCGTGGCTCAAATGCTGGCACCCTGACGTATTTTGCGCGGCTTTGCTCAACAGTCAGCCGATGGGCTTTTACGCGCCGGCACAAATCGTCAGGGACGCGATCGGGCACGGCATCGAGGTGCGCCCCGTCTGTGTCGCGGCCTCGCGATGGGATTGCACACTCGAGCCGACCGGCGATGAAGCGCGCTTCGCGGTCAGGCTCGGCCTTCGCATGGTGCGGGGCCTTGCCAATGCGCATGCCGCCCGCATCGTCGCTGCACGCGGCGGTCAGCCCTTCGCGACGGTCGACGATCTCTGGCGCCGGTCCGATGTGCCGCAGGCGGCGCTTGTCCAACTCGCCGAGGCTGACGCCTTCCGGCCAGCGCTCCGGCTTGCGCGACGCGAGGCACTGTGGGCGATCAAGGCTCTGCGCGACGAACCCTTGCCGCTCTTCGTGGCCGCGGCGGCGCGCGATCACGGACCGAGCGCCGAACTCAATGAACCTGCAATCGCGTTGCGATCCATGAAGACAGGCGGCGAAGTCGTCGAAGATTATCATCATGTCGGTTTGTCGCTGCGCAGTCATCCGGTCTCCTTTCTTCGCAGCGACCTGCACCGCCGGCGGATCGTCGCCTGCGCAGAAGCGATGGAATCGCGCGACGGCCGCTGGCTCGAAGCGGCCGGCATCGTCCTTGTCCGTCAACGGCCGGGATCGGCAAAAGGCGTGATGTTCATCACGTTGGAGGATGAGACTGGCATCGCCAACCTCGTCGTCTGGCCGAAGGTCTTCGAGGCCAACCGGCGTGCGGTCCTGTCGGCGAGCATGATCTCCGTGCGGGGCCGCATCCAGCGCGAAGGCGAGGTGGTCCACCTCGTCGCGCAGCGGATCGTCGATCTCTCAGCCGAGCTTGCCAGCGTCGGGGAACGCGAGGCAGGCTTTCCCCTGCCCCATGGCCGCGGCGATCAGGTCCGTAACGGCGGTTCAGGTCCCGATCCGCGCGAACAGCCGCCGAAGCCGGCGCGCACGCGCGACATCTACGTTCCCGACCTTCACATCGACACCATCAAGGTGAAGTCACGGAATTTCCAGTAGTCTAACGTGGTGCCGCGTCGCCCGTAGGTCATCACGAGACCGCTACCTCGGCATAGACGCTGCCGGCCACCGCAGCCTGAACCGCCGTCGCCATACAACGCGGTCCAGCCGTCACCTCGACAAGTTCGATCTCGCACGCCGGATCGCCTGTGGTCGCACCCGGCGCCGCTAGCGCCACCGGCCAGACAGTGTGGGGGCCCCTCTGGATCGTACGATCCACGCCGTCCTCGTGGCGCTTCACAAGCAGCCGCACCTCGCGCTCTACGCGGTAGCCGAGCGGCAGATAGAAGGCGCAAATGCGAGAGATCGTCCAGGGCGTGTAGACGAGACCCTCGCTGGCCAGGGCGTCGTTGATCTGCTTGAGCGCCGTCGGATGGCCGGTCTGATAGCTCATGGTCCGCAAGTCGCCCGCTGGCGTTGGGGTGACCCGCAGGCGCAGCCGGACGCCCCGCCCTTCATTGGCGAATGCATCCCAGAGCGTCGTCTCGTCCGGGTTGCCCGGCTTCGTCAGCGATATGAAGAACAAATTATCCGACAGGTCCTCGAGGACCTGTTTGCCGCGGCCATTGTCGTCGAAATATCCCTGGAGCCCATGTTCTTGCGCGAACGTGGCAAACTCGCCTTCATGAAGATAGGTCGCGACTGCGCGGAGATGAATCTTCCGTGAAGCCACGATGGCCTTGAGGCCCGTAAGCGTTGTGTAGTGATCCAGCTCGATCGGACCTGCCGCGCGCGGAAAATCCACTCCGAGCACCGCTTCGGCGAGAACGCGATTGTTTCCCGTAAATTCGTAGAGCCGCTGACCATCGTCCGAGATGGTAACCGCTCTTTCGGTGAAAACCTGATCCGGGATGGCAGCGCCGAGCACGGAGCGAAAGACCTTGTGTGCCGCATCCACCTTCTCGAGGAAGCGCATGATCGGAGGAGGCGGAGTTGACATCACGACGTTGTCCTAACCCACCTGTTCGACCAAAAGCGACCCTGCCGAGAGTGGCTTGATCAAGTCTCGCGCCGGCACGGTCGGATCGAGCCAATCGGCCCAGGTTTCGCGCTCGAGGATGACGATCTGCCGGTCATGATAGGGCGCGATGTCGGGCCCGGGCTCCATCGTCAACATGGTGAAGGCCTCTCCCACATCCTTTGTCTCACGCCAAATTCCGGCGATACAGAAGATCGGTTCGTTGCGCTTCGTGAAGAGCCACTTATCCTTTCGCTTCTTTCCCTTTTCGGCCGGGTCGGTGAACTCGTAGAAGCCATCGGCGACGATCAGGCACCGATTGTTGGTGAACTCGCGACCATCCGAGCGGAAATTGTAGACCGGCCGTTTGTTCTGGCCCGGCCAGCTCCAGCGGCGCTGCAGTAGATCGCCCTCCCCGGGTGCCCCTGCGAACGAGCGGATGATCGGACCCATGTCGGTGATCTTGATATCCTCACGCGCCTGAATGTTCGGCGAGCCCTCGCTGAACCGGATCTTGATCTTGAGGTCGGCGAAATCCTCGACGATCGAGGCGACGTCCACCATCAGGCGATAGTCATTACACATCACTCCTCCTTTCTTGGCGTTGCGCCGACGCGCTGTTCCTATTATGTTCTAAATCGTTATGAACGTGAAGCCTTTCAATTCCGATGCACCGCTCGACGAACGCCGAGTCGTCGTCAGACGCTCAGGCGGCGACGTCGAAATGGTCGAGCTGGCGTGGGGTCTTCAGCCGCGCGATCCGCACGCGCGGCCCTTTACGGTTGTTCGCGCGGAAGGCCGGACGTTTCCAAGCTACCGCTGTCTCGTCCCTGCATCCGAATTTCGACATCGCAGCAACGGTAAGGATTACAGCTTCCAACTCGCAAACGGCGATTGGTTTTATTTTGCCGGGATTTGGCGGCCCGCTACGCGCGACTGGCCCGAAGCCTATGCGATCATCACGATCGAATCGAATAGCGACATCGCGCCGTACCACGATCGGCAAATGGTGGTGCTCCGCCGCGAGGAGCGCATGAGCTGGCTCGACCGGGGGCGACCTGAGGCTGACCTGCTGCGGGCGTTGCCCGCTGGAAGCTTTCAGATGTCCCGCCTTCACCGGCGGCGAGCTCAACCGATGCTCGCACTTTGACGATGGGCCGTGGCGGTGACGGAATCGGCTATCATCCCGCGAAAGATCATCCACGTCGACATGGACGCGTTCTACGCCTCGGTTGAACAGCGCGACGATCCCGGGCTGCGCGGTCGGCCCGTCGCTGTCGGGGGTTCGGAGGTGCGTGGCGTGGTTGCCGCGGCGAGTTACGAGGCCCGCGTCTATGGCATCCGATCGGCGATGCCGTCGGTCACCGCGAAAAGGCGTTGTCCCGACCTCGTTTTCGTGCCGCCCCGTTTCGATGTGTATCGTGCCGTCTCGGCGCAGATCCGCGAAATCTTCGCCGAGCACACTGATCTGATCGAGCCGCTCTCGCTTGACGAGGCTTATCTCGACGTCTCGGAGAACAAGCACGGCATTCCGATCGCGAGCGAGATCGCGACGCTAATTCGTGCGCGCATCAAGGAAGTCACGGGTCTCAACGCCTCCGCCGGTATTTCGTACTGCAAATTCCTCGCGAAGATGGCGAGTGACCTCAACAAGCCGAACGGCCAGGCTGTCATCACGCCGAACAAGGGTCCTTCGTTCGTTGAGGCGCTTGCCGTGAAGAAATTTCACGGCGTCGGGCCAGCGACGGCAGAGAAAATGGAACGGCTTGGAATCTACACCGGCGCTGATCTCAAGACGAAGCCGCTTGCCTACCTGCAGCAGCACTTCGGCAAGGCGGGGAGCTGGTACTATCGCATTGCCCGCGGCATCGACAACCGCCCTGTCGAGCCGGACCGGCCACGCAAGTCGATTGGGGCGGAGGACACCTTCCGCATCGATCTGTTCGCCCGCGAGAGCGTCTATCCCGAGATCAACGCTCTGGTCGCGAAGGTATGGCGTCTGTGCGCGTCGAAGCAGCTCCGGGCTCGCACGGTGACGTTGAAGGTGAAGTATGCAGACTTCCAGCAGGTAACGCGAAGCCGGACCGTTTCCCTGCCGTTCCGAACCGCTGCGGAGGTTGAGGAGCTGTCTCGCGCGCTGCTCGATTCGCTCTTCCCGGTCGAGAAGGGGATTCGGCTGGTCGGCGTCACGGTGTCATCGCTCGAGAACGCGATGGCGGCTTCAGAAGGGCAGCTCGCGCTGCTGTAGCGCCCCGGGGAGCGCGACCCACTTTTTCGAGATGGCTTCCGGAAGGGAACGCTGCCACGGCGTCGCGCCTCCGCGGTTGTCGTGTGGAATATTCGCGATCGGTTGGGCATCTTGGCGATCGTGGCTGCGCTTGTTGGCGCGGTGAAATTTACAGGTCGGCATCAAGACCATGTCGACGTGGGCTATATTTCTCGCCCTAGTGTCCACTGTCTTGCCGAATACACGTACGTGACGCGCGGCTCGCCTCGATCCGGGCGCACCAATTCCGTCCCCAGCGATGGCGTATTCAAGGTCCCGCCCTATACAAAAATATTAGACAAACATCCCACAGTTGAAATCAGTAAAACGCCCGTAGAATTGAGTCATTGAGTCCCATAATCGATCCTGCGCCCGGAGATGAGTTCGCAATTATCTGGCCGGGGGTAAAGACAATGGAAGTGAATCTTGCGGAGTGGTCCGGTCAGCTTAAGCTCGATCACATTCCATTCGGGCCCCTCCAGCAGGATGGAAATGCGCTTCGGTCTCATCCGACGGACAGCGCATCGCGTGACCGCGCGGTGCATGACCTAGGCAATCTTCTTCAGATCGTATCGAGTGGAATCAAGGTCGCTGAGCGCTGCATTCGGGAAGGGCGAAGCGACGACGCGATCTCGCTCCTGGCACAGGTCGACGCGTCAGTACATCGGGCCGGCGGATTCGCACGCGAGACACTGCAACGCGGCACGGCGATCGCCTCGCGGTTCACACGCGTTGAGATGGATACTTTCTTGCGTCGACTGGAAACTCCGATGCGTTTGGCTCTCGGCTCGCAGTCGACGTTGCGGGTGCGGGCCTCGGATGATCTCCCTCCATTGCATTGCGTGGAGACCGAGCTCGAGAATGCACTACTGAACCTCGTCATCAACGCGCGCCAGGCGATGCCGTTCGGGGGGCACGTCGAGGTCGAGGCCTGTCGTGTTGTCGGGGTCGCTTCGAATGCTGACGAGGCAATTGTTCTGCGATTCTCAGACACGGGTCACGGCATGTCCGAGGCCGTTGCGGCTAGGGCTTTCGAGCCCCGCTTCAGTGCGCGCGCCGGCGGGAACGGACTGGGGCTTGCCATCGTGTCGGACTTCGCGCGGGCACTGGGGGGACAGGCGTCAATCGAAAGCACGTCGACTGAAGGCACCAGCATCGCTCTATATCTACCCTGTGGGGCCGCACAACACGGCCAGCCACCGGTCGCGTGATAGTGACGGAGGTAGAGATGTTTCTCGTGCGGTATCATCACTAGCGTGCGCGCGCGTTGAAGAGCGACTTGGGAATCTGCGCGGCGGCAGTCGAGCATGAACAACGTGGGCATGATCCATCAGATCTCCTGTAGCGCGATGTCTATCTGTTTCTGCCGCTCGTAGCCGGCGAGTCGTCGCGAGAGAGATCGTTGACGGTGCGACGTTGCCCCCCCGTTCGATGAGTCGGGGCGTAAAGCTCGAGATGATTGCAGATGCGATAACTGATGGCTCCCGCTGGACAAGGGATGGAGCGTTGGCCGCGGCTCGTCTCGGCTGCGCGTACCAACCCCGCTCTTCAGCGATGGCGTCCTGGCCCGCCTCCGGGTCTTCCACGATCAACCCGCAAGGGGTCGGCTAGCAAGCTGCCGCCGCTACGGCTTCGCCTTCGCGGTGATCGCGACCGAAGGCGGTCCTTCGAGGAGCCATCGAGCGGGAATTGGCCCGCTCCGGATGGAGCCTTCGAAATGTCGCACGATCTTTCCCTTGCCCAGAACCACGCCTTCCAGCTCGCTCGCACTCTGATGGTCCCGGTGACGCTCTTCAAATCCGGCGATGCCTACGGCGCGCTGCCCTCGAACGAGCTCGACGACAGCGACGACCTCGAGCTGATCCACGAGTTTGATCCTTACGAGCGCGGCCCGGCTCACTGAGCCGGTTCCGATGGCGCCGCGCGACGCGGCGCCTCGACTGTTGCTTCGCGACGACCGCGGCCTTGCGCGGCCGGGGGAAGGAAGAGGCAGCCAGCCGCACCGTTGTGCCAGGGCCATCTCTCTCTCAGAAACGGCCGATGATACCGGCAGTCGGACCGCGTCAAGGACGCGCGGTCATCCCCCAATTTTCCGCCGCCACCCGCCGGGCGGCGACAGAAAATCGGCACCCCCGCGCGCCGGCTCTGCCGGTCGCTGCGCGATCCCTGACCCGGCCCTCCAACGCCCGGCGGCCTGCCTCCGTCATCGAGACGAAGGAGGTTCACATGGAAAACGTTCACGACATCTACGCAGAAATCGCCGAGCTCCGCGCTGAGCTTGCGCATTGCATCCTGACGCGTAAGGAGCGCCGCGAAACGCAGCAACGCCTCGATCAGGCGCTCACGGAAGCCGAACGCCGGCAGCGCGAGGCGGAGGGGGCTTAGCCCCCTTTTTTGTCGGCGATGGCCGGCGATGATGCTGCATCGGGACCGAAGCGCTTGCGTCCCTCGGGCCAAGGTCACGCCTTGCGACGTGGACTTTGTCGGGCGGGTGGCCGCGCCGCCGGCGCAGAGGCATCTGCAGGGCCAGCCTTTGGCAATGACCGGCGTTTGGCGCTGGCGAGGCCGGGAGTACGGGGCGTCGGCTCGGTTGGACATGAGGGGCGGCAACCTGCCGATCGGGTGCCTGGCAAGGGCAGGCGCATGACATTCGAGCGAAGGCTGGGGATCGTGGGTCCGCTGCGGGGATGCGGTTGCGGTTGGCGAGCTGGACGCCGGCCTGGGGGAGAGCGAGTGCACCGTGATGGTGCCGTCGGGCGTGATTGTGGCAGCGATAGTGACGCGCATGTCGTCATTCCCAAGGCGTTTACGACAGCCACCCCCAATACGAACCCGATTGGCCTGGTCTGACCGAAGGACGAGCACGCCGCGCGTTCTCTCGATCTTGTCCCCGCAACGTCCTGCGACGACTTTTTTCCGCCGCCTTCGGCTTTGCATCGCGAGGCAAAAAAGCCGTCTCCGGCCGCCTTCCACTTCGTTTCAGCCCTTCGGGTGCGGGTCGATCGCCTCCGGTCTCACGACCGCCATCGGGTCGCGATGGGCGCGGCCCTGAAACAAGGGAATGAGACAATGGCTAACATCGGCACCTTCACCTCCAACGGCAACGGCTTCACGGGCACCATCCGCACCCTGACCCTGAACGTCAAAGCTCGGCTGGTCCGCATCGAGAACCCCTCCGACAAGGGTCCGCACTTCCGCATCTTCGCAGCGGCGAATGTTGAGCTCGGCGCCGCTTGGCAGAAGCACTCCGACCAGACGGATCGCGACTACCTCTCGGTCAAGCTCGACGATCCGAGCTTCCCGGCCCCGATCTACGCGACCCTGGTCGAAGTCGAAGGCGAGGAAGGCCTGCAGCTGATCTGGTCCCGGCCGAACCGGGACTGATCCGGGCGACAAGAGGGCCCCGCCGCAAGGCGGGGCCTTCGGCACGCTCGTGACGCGCCTCGAAGGCCCTAACTGCGAGCTGGAACGTCGGCATCGCGATAGCCGCGGCGCCTTTTTGTACGCTCGAGCCGGCCGAGCGCGGCCGTCGCCTCTTCCGGCTCGTCGAAGGTCTCCATCATCGACTGGCCATTCGTTCCGATGCGACCCCAATTCCGAATGAGCGACGCGCCGCCGAACAGCGTCGGCTGAAGCGCAAGCGCGTAGAAGCGCCGCATGTTCAGGTCCGGATCAATGCGATGCAGATGGAGCTGTTCGGGATCCTCGCTGGCCATGTCGTGAGTCTCGCTTCCTTTGGAAGCGACGTCCAACGCCATTTATGAATCGATCTGATCTGATCGATTCACCGGCTTGATCAATCCGTCACACCAGCTTCGGCGCGATCCGCCTCTCGAGCCAGTTATGCGTCGCTGGGATGTGATCGATCCAAGGCCGCGAGGCGCTCTGGCATCGCGAGCAACTTCTGCGCGGCGGCGGTGATTGCCTCCGCGATCGTTGGATAGGTTTCCGCCGAGCTCACCGAAACGCCGCCCGGAAACGTCACCGTCGCCTGATAGCCGTTGCCCTTCGGCGTCGCGGAGAGTGTGATTTCCGTCATCTCAATTCCTCCCAGCATTTGAGCGGCAATCGAATTGCAGGCGTTCGTGTTCTTGCTATCAGCGCCACATGGCGCCGCGAAATCGCACGCTCGCCCGGCCGTTGGCGAGGCCGGGAAAAATCTGTGACACAGACTTTCAAACGCGGCCTGGATGAGTAATCGTCGAGGTCATTGCAATGACGCGCGAGACGACGATGCCCTTTAATGAGTTCGGGTTTCAAGAAGTCGAATATGAAAGGTCGTATCGGCAGTTTGCGGCTCCTTTCCTGATCGAAGGAAATGCGGCGAACAATTTATTCTTCATACATGAAGCGCAGCAGAACCACATTTACGGGGTCAACAATGCGCTGCTTGAACTAACGGGAGACGCCCTGACCCTCCTGTCACGAATAGCGTTCACCGCGGAGGCTTCCCACTTTTGCCGGTTCGGGGTGATGCGTCGCTTGCGCATGATCGATTCATCGTTCAAAAGCTTCCAGAGCATCGTTCCGCCAAACCGAACCGTTCCACTATCGCAGGAGCAATCCGATCGGGTCTGCCGCGACCTCAACGCGATTTACATCGACCTCCTCGGCCTTCTCGACAACTACGCTTGGGTGGCGGTGCATCAGCTCGGGTCAGAGGCGACAAAAACTGCGAAGCCCCTGTCGATCGGCCTGTTCAAACAGGCCTTCGCCGCCGATCCTGCCTTGAAACCCATAGCCGACGCCTTGCAGCCGTTCAGTGGCTGGGAGAAAGATGTGAAGACCCGCCGCAATCCGGCTGCGCATCGCATGCCGCTCTATGTACCGCCGGCGGCGCTGACCCCTGAGGACATTGTCGAGTACGAGCGGTTCGAGGCTTTGATCTCCGAGGCGCTTCATGCGCAGGAGTTCGACAAGCTGGACGCTCTGCGCGAGGGCCGTCGTCGTGTCGGAACGCTTGTTCCAAAATTCCTTCACGATCCGGGCGAGCCAGTGATTGATATCTATCCTACCGTCCCGGAAGATATCGGTCAGGCGGTGAAGATCGGTCGGACCATGCAAACGTTTTTTCTGGAAGCGGGTGAGGCGGCGGCTCGGCCCCGATAGTGCTAGCAGCCGATCGCTATGGTCGGTTGGGCGAGACGCCTGCGGCCGTCTCGCTCTACTCGCATCGCTCCGCGACACTCCCGGAGCCCGCTGCGCAGTCTCCGCCCTCACGGGTGACGATCCATCTCGCGGGATGAGATCGTCGAGGGCAACATGGAGTCTCCTTACGCTGGGCTCACCTATGCGGCAGCGCGGCTATCGTTCAAAGGCCGATTCAATCGTCCTTTGACGCAATGTGGGCATGATAGCTGCATAGCCCATCGTGCTCGTAATATTCTTCAGCACTCAGGCCGGTTCCACAAACCGCGCAAGCAGCGTCTTCAGGCAGTGCAAAATCGCAAGCCGCACATCGTCCCTCCTCAAGCACATACGTTTCTTCGCTGCATTCTGGGCAGGTCGATATCGGCGGCTCCCCGCCATCTTTTACCGCGATGTGGGCTTCGCCGCCGAAGGTCTCGTCGAAAGCCTGGCTGAGGACGGGTCCAAGTTCCGCCTCTTTGCCGCATGCGCTGCAGATCAATACAGCCTTCTGTTGCGACGTGTTCGCGGGATCGCGCTGTCGGATGAGCGCGGAGCGGCAGGACGGGCACGCGAAGTCGGGAAGTGCGCGCGCTGCGGCCTCGGTCTCCCAGTCGACAGTTTCCAGCGTCGCGCGGCAGGTCTGCAGCTCCGCTTCAAACAAATCGGCGTTTTCCAGGAGTGCCGTCCAACATTCCGATCCGAGAGCGTTCCGGGGATCCTCCCGCAATGCCTCGACGAGGAGTTGGCGAATGACGAGCAAGGCGTCAGCGACGGCTTGGCGTGCCCGTTCCCGGCTGCCCTTATAGTAGGAATGTTCCATGTGATGGCGAATGTCGGCCATCGCGTCGAATCGCTTCCAGTCCAGCGATACGCCGAAGGCCTTGAAACGCTTCTTAATGTCATCGACGCCGACGGTGTTTCGTCCGACAGCTTCGATTGAAACGTCACCGTTATTGTCCGGCTGCGGCTCAAAACGCTGGGCGAGCAGGATCTCACCGTCGGGCGATAGCCGCCGCAGCTTTTCCTTACAGAGCAGAAGAACCCCCGCGTGGACGTTCCGCACCGCCGATAGCACTCGACGATCGTCGTTCTTCAACAGGTCTTCAACGCCGATCTGAATTGATTCGAGTGCATTGGCGAATAGGGTCACTAACTTTACTCCCACAGGCGATCGTTCTTCTGACGCACGACATCGAAGCTCCGAAACGCAAGCCGAGCCTTGTAGGCGGTGATCTGTGGCGTGAGCGGTCCAAGCGCCTGCGCGATATCGGCTCGACTGATCGCGGATCGGTGGCCGACGATCACCTCGCGTAGAGCAACTTGATCGTCGAATTCCAAGAAGTAGTGCCCGCTCGGATCCCGCTCCTGTAACCGCGGAAACAGGCGGTACTCGTCCTCGTAGCTCCAATGTTCGAACTTGGTCGTCAGAATCTCGGTCACGTGAGCCTCCGCCTTCGGCCCCTCGATTTCCATGGCCGACGGCCGCGCCAGCAATCGTTCCGAAACGTAGGAGACCTTCTGCGCCTGAGCGCTCACTTCAAATCCCAGACATATGCCCCGATGACGATCGGCGTAATGAGCCCACTGCACCGGATTGTTCCAGTTAGCGCTGAAACAGACCACGCCCATATACTCGTTGAGTCCGTCTTTGAGGCGCTGATAACGCCTGCGCAGACTTGTGCTCTTCGTTGCGACTCCGAGAAACTCGAACGGATCGTTCAGTTCGTTGATGCGCCCGATCTTGAGGCGCCGATGGCGGATGTTGAGGAGGCCGTATTCCGCATTCAGGAAATGATAAAGCCGCATCGCTCCCCTCCCATCGAGAGGGCGATCAGTTGCCGTGCTGCTGCTGCTGCGCCTATGGCTGCTAGCATCGTCATGCGCTCTTTTTCCCGCCCGTCGCGGACGATCCTGGCGCCGTCGTTGGGCTAACCGGATCGCTCTTGCGCGCCTCCCAGGTCGCAACAAGAAACGTTGCCATCGCGCCAGCCAGATTGACTGCCAGCTCCGCGTGCCGCGGCTGCGGGCGCGCGCGCTTCGGTCCAGGGCTGTGCGCATCACTGAGCTTGTTGCGCAGCGCGCCCAAGGACTCGACGACAGACTGGCAGCTTCCCAGAATCTGTTTGAAGACCTGTTCCGTGTGGTCATCGGGTGCGAGCTTCAGGACTTTGGCGAGCTTGCGATAGAGGGCAGGCAGATCGTCAGCCTCCTGCCAGGTCTCGCCCGCCTGATCGAGAATCCATTTGCAGACGTCTTCGAGCAGAGTGCGTGCCAAGGTGATCGCGCCGGCAGGCTCCGAGGCGCGCCGCTCCATAGCCATGGTCCAGCGCGCGTGGACCTGGGTCGGGTCGAAGGCGGCCAGCGTCGCGGAGATGCTCGCATCCGCTGGCGATCCGGTCGGGGCCGGCCGCACAGCGTAAAATGGACTTCCTGAGATTCGGCCCGCCAACGCCAAGGTGTAGCCATCGGCCCGCAACAGGCCGTCGATTTTCTCGGCCAATTCGACCTGCTCATTGCCCGAAAACGCATCCGGCGCCGTGACAGCCGCCAGGAATTTGAACAGATGCGCGCGCGAGCAACTGAGTATGCCCAATGTCTCCAACACGTCGCGCTGGCTGAGGTCGTCGTTGCGGACGGTATGTCGATGCAGATAATCCTCCAGCGATGCCTCATCACTCGGATGCGGCGCGCGCATCGACGCGATTGGCCACAGGCTGCGAATGAGCTCCATGTCGTCGATCTCGCGCGCCAGCGGACGGCCTTCGAACAGCGCGATCAGGCGTCGTCGCGTGAGTGTCGTCACCGCCGGGCCGTTTAGCTCGTCAATCTTAGCCAATTGCTCACTGAGCTCGAAATGCTGCTCTTCAGCAGCGAGCTGGCGCGCGCTCGCTACAACCTGTTCGGCCGAGACCTCTACGAGCCGCTTCTGCGCATATTTGTACTTGCTGGAGAACGCCTCCTGTTCGTCGCCGTCCGCCAGGTTCAGCCGACGGCATAAGCCCGGCACGTCATAAGCCTTGGCGTCAGAGATCGCTGATGCCAACAGGTGGCGAAGCTCCTTGATCATGGCGGGCGGAATGGCGACGGGCATCGGTGCTGATTTCGGCTGGCGTGAGGTCGTCATACTAGAGGATTCCCCACGCCCGATAACGCCCTCGGCCTGTCGCCTCGCGCAACCCGAGCTCCGCCACCAGATCCTGGGCGGCGCGCGACGTGATTTTCAGTTCCTCCGCGACCATGCCGGCCGAGACGATCGGGCGGGTCAGCACGTAGTCGAGCAGCGCCGGCAGCCGGGAGGTGGAGCGGCGGCCGTCGAGCTTGCGGGCCAGCAGGGTTCCGGCGGTCAGCCAGCGGTCGTGGTCCTTCAGCCCGGCCGCGGCCGCGGCGGCGATCGCCTCGAGCTGGACGGCAAGGCGTCCTGCCCTGTCGCGCGGCCGCCGCCGTTCGCGCGGGATCGCCTTCAGGCCGTCGTGCAGGCATGGCAGATGCACGCGGCTCTTACCGCGTGCGCGTAGCAGGCTGGCGCCGAGCAGGCGTCCGAGCCAGGGCGTATGCTGCAGCGGCTCGATCGCGGCCCAGGCGTCTGCCGCGATTGCCGACGCCAGCGTCGGGGGCAGGTTGCGTGTTTGGTCGACGACCGTACGCCAGGCGTCGAGACGTTCGTCCTCGTCCCAGTCGATGTCGTAGACCAGCGGGTCTCGCTCGGGCTGCGGCTGGCGCGGACCATTGTTTTCGCCCGCCAGCGTGCGATCGGCCTGGGCGATCGCGGCGTCCACGGCCGCGAAGACGTCGGCCAGCCGGTCGTCGGTTGGGGCCACGCGAAACGCCTCACCGGTATCAGCGTCGCTGTCTTCGTCCTCCGAACCGCGCGCCTCATCCTCTTCCCCATTCCGGTTGACCCGTTCCGCTTCCCGATCGCCCTGCCCTCCCCTGCCCCGCAGCCCGGCGAGGCCGGCCGCCGACAGCGCCCAGTCGGGCTTGGCCGCGGCGATGCGCCGGCGCGTGCGCAGCACGGCGTGGGCGCGGGTCAGTTCGTGGGTTGGGGCGCGGATGTCCATGCCGGCATCGTGGAGAACGAGATCGTCGAGGTGGACGAGCTCGCCTTCCAGCCACAGACTGGCGCAGGCGTCGGTGAAGTGGGTGCGGGCCATCCAGCCGTCGCGGATCGGGCTTTTGGCCAAGCGCTCGTCGAGCCGGGCCAGTGCGTCCTCGGCCGCCGCGAGCGGTCCGGCGAGGGCCGCCCAAGGCAGCGGATCGGGGATCTGGTAGTTGGAATGCAACGTCTTGATAACCTTAATGGGAATCGTTCAAACGGAAGCTATCACGGCTTTCGCTTCCGTCATAGCGATGCCCTCCGGCGCACCCTTCTCACTATCGATAACCACTCCTTATCGATAGTGATGGACACCGAATCGCAAATCAGCGATTCTCAGCGTCCTCAGCCCGGCAAATCACGCCCGCCGGGCCTCAGATCGACGCGAGGACGCCGCCGCTGCCAGCCCCCTACCCTCTTTCGGATGCAATCGGCCGCCGCCGGCGGCCGTCACTCGGTGCGCGGCACGCTCCGGTGCGGCGCGCTGGTCGCGACCTCACCGCGGGCGATCGCCACGAAGCGGCGCTTCACCTCGGCGAACAGGCCCGGCGTCAGGGCGCCGTAATAGCCGCTTTCGGTGTCGATATTGCGCAGGTCCGGCCCCGGCCAGGTGAAGCGGTTGCTCTCGGTCAGCACGATCCACGAGCGCTCCGCGTCGAGCCGCAGGCGCGTCTTGACGTCGGCCGGGATCTCGATCGCGTCGGCCGGATTGGTGGGCGGCGTGTGGGTGATCGGCAGCACGCGCACTACCGGATCGCCCGCCTCCGTCGTCATGACGATCGCCAGCACCAGGCACGGGCGGTCCTTGTCGCCCTCCTCCCGGCCCTCGCGGTGCTGCCAGTCCCAAAGGTAGGCATAGCGGAAGACCCAGCCGAGCCTGATGTCGGTCGGCAGCACCCCTCAGCCGGCGGTCTGCTTGGCGGAGGCGCCGACCTGGTCGGGGTCCGGCGTCATCTCGGCGGCCTCGACCGCGGCGATCTCGGCGTCGCTGAGGTCGACGGTGCGCTGGACGCGGCGGTCGCGCTTCGACAGGCGGACGAAGTCCTCGTAGGCCATCAGCACGGTGCGCGGGCGGCCGTTCTTGGTGATCACCACCGGCTCGCGCACGGCGGCGTCCTGGTAGGCGCCGAAGTTCTTGGAGACCTCGGCGGCGGTCACGGTGGAAGCCATGATGGGTTCTCCTTTGTTCCGGAATATACGGAAATCCCGCTAATCCCGCAAGAGGTCCGCTAATGACCCCTCCTCCCGTCCGCTTGCCTGATTCAGCCTCGCTGCAAGCCGCGCTGGCCGCCCTCGACCCAGCCACGGCCGACTCCGGCCTCGTCCCTGCCCTCGCCGCCGCCTTCCCGGGCTTCGACTTCACCCTCGCCCAGGTCGACGACGAGTACTGGCGAGATACCCGCACCGTGATCCGGCCAGACGGCACGAGCGTCGGCGAGCTACGGCCATGGATGACGGCCGAACTCGCCAAGGACGGCGGCGACATCAAGGCGACCTGGGCGCGCTTGAAGGACACCGACCTGCAGATCACCGAATGGCGTGGCTCGAGCGCTTTCGTCTTCGCGCCGACTGGGCCCGCGCCGGCCGACTACATCCAGATTGCGCTCGGTCGCGAGATCGAGTGGCGCGCCGGCCCGGTCGTCAACCCGGACTACCGGCCCTGGGGTGAGCAGGAACTGCTCGATCCGAGCTGGCCGCGCCGGGATACCCTGCCCGAGAAGGACCGCCTCGCCGGCCCAGTCTACCGCTCGCTCGACCGTGCCGGCGGCGCCTTCATTCACGTCCGCAGCTTCCTCGACCGCTGCGGCCGAATCGAGCGCGAGAAGCGCGAGGCGAAGCGGCCGGAGATGGAGCGGCGGGTCGTTCGCGAAACCGGACCCCATGGCGCCACACGCGAGACCCCCTTCCTTGAGCTGGTGCCGGACTATTTTGAGTTCGTACCGCGCGAGCTGCGCTTCTTCCAGGATTGGGAGGAGTCGGGCGCGCGGTCGCAACGCGTCTTCGCGCACTGGGCGCTCGACGCGCGCGACTATACCTACAAAGGCGAGCGCGAAATCGGCTTCATTCCGCGGCCGCTGAAGCCACCGCGAGAGCGTCTCCTGATGGTTCCCGAGACGTCTGTCCACCAGCTGATGGATCGGATCGAGGCGGTCGACGGCGAGGTTGGCCTGCCCTTCGGATGGTTCTTCCTGATGACCCACGGCCACTGGGTCGAGCCCGACGTCGGGCTTGCGATCGCCGAAGGGCTCAAGGCGCAGCGCGTCCGTCTGCCCGACCCGGACGCGGCCGTGCTGCTGCGCTGGGCCGAGCGGACCTACGGATTCTGAGGCGCGCATGGACGATATCGTCAAAGGCCGATCTCTCGACGCCGAATCCCGCCGCGCCCTTGAGCTCGACACGCTCTCGGCCATCCTGCCGATGGACCGGCGCGACCGGCTGGCGCAGCTCCTCACCAACGACGACGTCGCAACACTTAAGCACCTTGCGCGCGAGGGCATGGGCGAGAACAGCCTGCGGGCGCTGGCGTCGGACCTTGCCTATCTCGAAGGCTGGGCGGCGGCCGCGACGGGTGAGCCGCTGCAGTGGCCGGCGACGGAAGCGCTGGCGTTGAAATTCGTCGCCCACCACCTGTGGGACCCAGCACAGCGTGAGAACGACACCAGGCACGGGATGCCGGCGGAAGTCGCGCAGGCGCTGCATGAGGAGGGGCTATTGCGGAGCGACGGCCCGCATGCGCCGAGCACCGTGAAGCGGCGCCTGGCGAGCTGGGGCACGCTGCACCGCTGGAAGGGCATCGACGGACCGTTTGGCTCTCCAGCCTTGCGGTCGGCTGTGCGCCTCGCCGTGCGGGCTTCGCCGCGGCCGCGCCGCCGCAAGAGCAAGCGCGCCGTGACGCGCGACGTCCTCGACCGGCTTGTTGCGACGTGTGCGACGGACCGGCTCGCCGACACGCGCGACCTCGCGATCCTGCTGCTGGCCTTCGCCTCCGGCGGGCGCCGGCGCAGCGAGGTGGCGCGCCTTCGTGTGGAGCAGCTGAGCGATGAGGCGGCCGTGCCGCTCGATCCGACCGACCCGAAGTCGCCGATGCTGCCGTGCGTCTCTATCCAGCTCGGCCGCACCAAGACCGGGGACGCCGAAGACGAGGGCAGGGTGTTCCTGGTCGGCCCGCCGGTCGAGGTGCTGCGGGAATGGCTCGAGCGCGCCGACATCCAGAAAGGGCCGGTCTTTCGTGCGATCGATCGGTGGGAAGCGCTCGAGGAGCGGGCTCTTACGCCGCAGTCGATCAACCTGATCGTCAAGCGGCGGTGCCAAATGGCCGGGCTCGACCCGAGCGAGTTCGCGGCGCACGGCCTGCGCTCAGGATATCTCACTGAGGCGGCGCGGCAGGGCGTGGCGTTGCCCGAGGCGATGCAGCAGTCGCAGCACCGGTCGGTCCAACAGGCCGCGAGCTACTACAACGAGGCCGAGCGAGCGCAGGGGAGAGCGGCAAAACTGGCGGTGTAGCTCACCGACGAGGCGTGGTGGTCGACCAACCACGATCGCACCTCGGCAGCGGTGGCTAACCCGGTCGCGGAGGAAGTTCTCAGCTGAGAACCGCGGGCTTACCAGCCTTGGATCTCGCCGCTATGCAAGATTTCCCTCGCGTGCGAGCTCCGGAGGCCTGAGCATGAGATGCCGGAGCGAGTCGTCGGGGGGAGGGGGCGAAAACCGGCTGAACAGCAAAGTTCTCAGCTGAGAACTTCCGATTGGCAGGAATTGAAACAGCGCTCGTGCCATCGGTCCTGCCCGACTACCCAAGCGTCTTATAGCGAATCGGATATGATCTGGAGACCACGTGCTACGGCAAGTGGGCGACCCCGCGAACGCAGCTTTGAGACGTCCCGGATGGTGCCTGCGCCGTGCCCTAATGGTTAATACGCGTTAACCCTAAATCGCTTGACCGACTCGGAAGAACGGAAGAATTTACGCTCAACACGAAAAATAGCGGCATCGAGCGTAGATGACAGAGCAAGCACAAATCGACCCTAGTCATCGCACCGGGAAAAAGGTGCGCTCGCTGACGCGCCTCATCGAGTCGGACGCGGATCTGCTGAGCGCGCAGCTGAAGGAGTTACGCACCCGCGCATTTCCGCCGGCCGCTCAAAAAGAGCTTCGCAGATTCACCTCAGGCGAGGCCGCCAAGTTGGTGGGGGTCACCGACGCCTACATCCGGCAGCTGTCCATCGCAGGCGACGTTCCCGAAACCGAGAAGAACTCTCGCGGCCGTCGCCTTTTCACGCTCGAGCAAATCCACGAGGTGCGAAGAACGCTCGCCCGCTCGAAGCCGAACTACCTGCCGACTCGCCGCCCCGGCGACCACCTCCAGGTGATCGCCGTCACAAATTTCAAAGGCGGGTCCGGCAAGACGACGACTGCTGCGCACGTCGCGCAGTATTTTGCGATGCGCGGCTTCCGCACCCTCGCAATAGACCTCGACCCGCAGGCATCGCTCTCCGCCCTGTTCGGGCTACAGCCGGAATTCGATCTGCAGGAAAACGACACTCTGTACGGCGCAATTCGCTATGACGAGCACCAGCGCGCGATGAGCGAGGTGATCCGCAAGACCTATTTCGCTGGCCTCGACATCGTTCCCGGTAACCTCGAACTCCAGGAGTTCGAGCACGACACGCCGCGGGTACTTGCCGAGGGACGGAGAAGTTCCGATCGGATGTTCTTCTCCCGCATCGCGACGGCGTTGGCCTCAGTGGAAGATCGGTACGACATCGTCGTCCTCGATTGCCCACCCTCGCTCGGCTTTCTGACGCTGTCGGCGCTTTGCGCGGCCAGAAGTGTGCTCGTCACCATCCATCCGCAAATGCTCGACGTGGCCTCGATGTCCCAATTCCTGCACATGACGTCCAGCCTCCTTGACGTTGTCGAGCAGGCAGGCGGGGACGCCGACTATGACTTCTTCCGCTATGCAATCACCCGGTACGAACCCTCCGACGGACCGCAGGGACAGATTGTCGGCCTCATGCGTAGCTTGTTCGGAGAGCGGGTACTCACGACTCCAATCTTGAAGTCGACCGCAATTGCGGACGCCGGCCTCACAAAGCAGACGCTCTATGAGATCGGGCGGGAGAACTTCACCCGGACCACTTACGACCGTGCGATCGAGGCGTTGGACACCGTCCACGCGGAAATCGAGGCCCTTGTTCTCGACGCATGGGGGAGGGCGGCATGAATAAGCGTCGTGACCAACTCAAGGCGATGATGGCGCCCATCACTGCGCCGCCGGCACCGAGTGAAGAGCGGTCAGCGCGCCCCCCTGTGACATCGGGCTCGCTCAAGGCCATGGGGCTTTCGCTGAAAAGCCTCTCGGATGACGCAGACGAGGCCCAAGCGCTCCGGGCACAACTCGCGTCGGGCGCACAAGTTGTCGAGCTTGATCCAAAACTTGTCGATCCCTCCTTCATTCGAGACCGTCTGGACGATGTCGAAGGAGCGGACTTCGAGTCGTTTAAAGCAGGCCTCCTGGAAGTTGGACAGCAGGTCCCAATCCTAGTCCGTCCGCGCACTGACGCGCCGGGGCGCTACCAAGCTGCATACGGACACCGGCGGGTCGCCGCACTTCGCTCCCTTGGACGGCCGGTGAAGGCGATCGTACGAGAGCTCAGCGATGAAGAGCTCATTGTCGCGCAAGGAAAGGAAAACACCGATCGCAAAGACCTCTCATTCATCGAACGGGCACTGTTCGCCGCTCGTCTCGAGGATCGAGGGTTCACGAGAGCGGCCTTGATGTCGGCGCTGTCGGTGCAAAAGGGAAACCTGTCGACGATGATATCGCTGGCAAGAGACTTGCCGGAAGAGCTCATCGTCGCAATTGGCGCAGCCCCGAAGATTGGTCGGCCGCGATGGGAGCAACTAGCGTCGCTCGCAAAGCAAGGCGACGCGAAATGGCGTGAGATCGTCTCAGGCCCGACTTTCCCAGCCTTGGCGAGCGATGCTCGATTCGAGCGCGTGTTGAAGGCGCTGGTACGCCGGCCGAAGCGGCCAACAGCACATATCGTCAAGAGCGATGACGGCAAGCAAGTCGCGCGCGTCGAGCGTGCGAAGGATCAGATCCGACTTACCATCGATAATCGGCACGACCCGGACTTCGGTCCCTATCTCGTCGATCAGCTCCCAGAAATCTACGCGGCGTTCAAACGCCGTGAAGATGCGTGAACCGCGTACCCTGAACACACGAAAGGAACCATAGCGGCAAAAGAAAAAGGCCCCCGAAACGTCTCCGTCCCGGAAGCCCTCGTCTTGTTTGGCGACAGATAGAGAATCACTTCCGCGAATCGCAGTCAAGTGTCTCATGCGAGACAGCGTCGTTTCGGCGAGCAGATTTCCTTTGCCCGGATGAGGGCAAGACATGGAGCCACACACACCAACGACGCCCTTCGGGCGGCGATCGCTGACGCTTGCCCACGTGGCAACGCAGATCGCCGCATCGTCGCGGCCGCCTGAGAAGGTTGTACACAAGTGGAAGATCTTCCAGGCGATCTGCAAGGCGCGGCCGAGCCTCGGCGTGACGGAGCGCGCGCTCTCGGTCTTGAACGCGCTTCTCACATTCCACCCCGAGACCGCGCTGACGGGTGAGGACGACCTCGTCGTCTTCCCTTCGAACCAACTCCTGTCGCTTCGCGCGCACGGCATGCCGGCGTCGACGCTGCGACGGCATCTCGCGGTCCTGGTCGACGCGGGCCTCATCGTCCGGCGCGATAGCCCGAACGGCAAGCGCTACGCCCGCAAAGGCGCTTCAGGCGAGATCGAGCTGGCGTTCGGCTTCGACCTCTCGCCGCTCGTCGTCCGCTCAGAAGAGTTCGAGAGCCTGGCGGCGGCCGTGGAAGCCGAAGCGCGCGCCATTAAGCTCGCGCGCGAGCGCATCACGCTGTGCCGGCGCGACATCGCCAAGATGATCGCGACCGGCATCGAAGAGGGCGTGCCGACACGCAGGGGAGGGCAGGGGCCTGCGGACTGGGCTGAGGTGCATGCCGGTTTCCGCTCGATCGTCGAGGGGATTCCACGCACAGCGACGCGCGACCAACTCGAGGCGGCTGCCGAGGAACTATCGCAATTGGCTGATGACGTCCTCAACTTGCTGGAAACGCATGTCAAAACACAAGATATGAGCGCCAATGAGTCCCGAAGTGAGCGCCATATACAGAATTCAAATCCAGACCCCTTAATTGATCTTGAACCTGGCTTTCGAAGAAGCCGGGCGGCGACGGCGGTGCCAGATCCTGAAACGCCGAGGGTTGCGGAAACGGCCTATCCGCTTGGGTTGGTGATGAAGGCCTGCCCCGACATCGCCGACTACGCCAAGGGCGGGATTTCGAACTGGCGGGACCTGCTGGCGACGGCGGCCGTGGTGCGGTCGATGCTCGGGATCAGCCCCAGCGCCTGGGAGGAGGCGCAAGCCGTGATGGGCGAAATGCAGGCGGCCGTGGTTGTGGCGTGCATCCTCCAGCGCGGCGCGGCCATCCGATCGGCCGGCGGCTATTTGCGCGGCCTGACCGAAAAGGCGCGGGCCGGGGAGTTCTCGCTCGGGCCGATCCTGATGTCGCAGGTCAACGCGCAGCTGCGCACCAAACGATCGGCGTGACGGCGTGGCGGTCTCGAGGGGAGGGAGCGCCCGATTCTGGCGGGTCGGTGCACGTTTGCGACGGCGCGGCCGGAATTTCGCGGACCGGCTTCCGGTCGTGCCCGGGCCGTTTGCGCTGCTGTCCTGCCGTTTGGCCAAGGCGCACGGTAGCTGGTCGCTGCTGCTGTCTCCGTTCGGTGTGCCGTCGACTGCTTGGATCGCCCCGAAATCCAGCGCTGCGTTTTCTCGCTGGTGCAACGTCCTCGATGGATTGGCATCGACAACGCGGATTCTTGCCGCCGAATTTTGGCCCGGCGCGGGGCGATGGCGGTACGGCGACGATTGCTCGCTTCTCCCCGTTGGGCAGCGCTCCCGGTTGCATGGCTGGATTCCTATGGCCGTCGCCGGCACGTCGGTCCCTACGCCCGAGAATTTTCCCGTGCCGCCACCCGCAAGCGGGTCCCGTCGGCATTCCTCGCGCACGCGCCTGCGGCGCCAAAATTCACGGGCTGACGGGACGCAGCGCTGCGCTCGCCCTTCGCCCGCGTCTCGCGGGCTTCGGCTCTGTGCTGTCTTCCCGGCCATAACGGATCGCCATCGCAACGGGGCGCAGCCCCACAAGATGGAGAAAGACTATGCGCAACATCGCCGAATTCACCCTCATCGGTCGCGTCGGGACCATCATGTCGTTTGGCATTTAAATACAAGAATGCGGCGATTTTGTTCGAGGTGGGCACTTAATCGTGAGAGTCCCAACAAGCAGATTCTCAAATTAACTGCATTTGCCTGGAAGCTCGCAGCTTGGCGGCTCGAGCTATCATGTTCTCGGCGGCGTCAGAGAATCGGACTTTGTTGTCGCCCATCATGTGCCCTCGCAACATCCGGAGCATTTCCGGGCCGGCGCGCTCGACAATGGCTACACCGGCCAGCAGTGCCGGCCGCAGGTGAAGCGGGAGAATAGGCCTTGCAGGGGTTGGGAGGTTCTCGTGTTCTGCGGCAACGACATCGTCGAGATCGGGAATGATGGCACCGAGCACCCTGTAGCGCCAAAGCTCATGCTCGCGCGGCAGGGGCCAGATCACTCGCCGCATCAGGAGAAGCCGTGCGATTTCGGCAGGCGAAGTCCAGGTTCGGACGCCACGTTCGGCTTCATCATCGAGCAGCTTTTCGCCACGAAGAGCTGCACCGTAGTATTGCCGGAAGGGGGAGGGGAGTTCGCGCCCACCGGCATCCCGGAGTTGGTTTCCACACAGAGGGCAAGTGATGCGCCATCCGAGCAGCTGGCTTCGCAGGATTGGCGCAGTGTGACCAGGGCTACAGTTCGTGCAGTACTGCGCTGGCATCGCGGCGAGAAGCCGATGCGATGATTGCACGACATTGCCGAAGGTCATTCGGCGCACGATAGCCGGCTCTGTAGCGAACACCCTGGCGAGACGGATTTCCTGATCACCGCTCAAATGGAGATCGGTTGCTCGCAATGAGGAGGCCTCCGGCAGGCAATGTTGGAGCATGACCAACGGCGGGACCGCATAGAAACTGGCGTGCCGGCCTATCCAGGAGGACAGCAGTTCGTCCGCATAGGGCGCTAACCGCACCGGCAATTGCCGAGGCGGCGTGGTCTCCGTCATGCGAATGCCGCCTCGGCATCGAATTCCGGCTCCCATCTCTCGATCGCTTCGTCGGCGATGTGCTCGCGACCGCTTTCGACGGCGCCGATTGCGAGGCTGTTGATCATGTGGAAGATGTTTGCCGTGATCCCTTCGGTGATCTGAAGTATCCGACGCAGCGATTTCGGGGTGAGCATCGAAGGCTGACGCAGTGGCGTGTTGCGCAGGATCGACGCCACAAGGTTCTCGAACTGCTCGTTCGCAGCCCACCTGTTCAGGGTGAATTGCTCGAACCGGCGCGCAAGCTGAACGTCGCCGCTAATCGCCTCGCGCGCCTCGTTGACGCCGAAGCAGACCAGCGAGATCTGCAGACGATTGCTGAGGAAGCGAAGAGTGTTCAGGACAATGCGCTGCTCGCGATAGGATCCAGCGAGAATGTTGTGCACCTCGTCGATCACCAGCACCTGTACGCCGATGGCCTCCATGATGCGTAACGCAGCCTGTTCCATCTGGGCGATGTCAGCGCGGGGCCGTTGCGGTGCGCCGAGAAGGGTGAGCAGTTCGGCGTAGAACCGCCGCTCGCCGGGCCGGCTCGTCATCTCCATGGCCAGAACGGGCGTCTTTAGCGTACCCGTGACCGGGTTGAAGCTCGGCGGGTGTTCGTCCCGGAACCGCTTCATAATCATGGTCTTGCCCATGCCGCTGTCGCCATAGATCGCGACCGAGGGCATGCGCGTGCCACGTGGATGGTCGAGGAGCACGCTCAGCCGATCGAGCGCCTGCTTGGCGCGTGGGTAGAGCACCCAACGGCGCGATCGTATCGCGCGAATGCGCCGCTCGTCCGTTTCGACAAGCAGTGCGCCGGCGCCGGCGGTCAGGTGGGAGATTTCATCGCTCATGTTTACTCCAGCTCAATCTGTATCCTCGACAAAGGGTACAGGTTTGCTGGAGTCGACACCGCGGAGCGAGCCCAATCCCCGATCATCCACGTTCGATTTCGAAGAAGTCTTCCCGCGTCGCGCAGCCGCCGTCTTCTTGGTTGCCGCCTCGACCAATTCTCGCTGCGCGACGGCTGTGCGGACGATGGCGCGTGTGTCGACTTCGCGACGGCCTTTTGCACGTAAGGTACGCCGGGCGGTTAGTGCCTCGTGCAGCGTTATCGAGGGCAAAGTCACGTCGGCATAACGGGCCTCCACGAAGTTTCCCGATGGCCGTCGGACGAAGACGCGCCCCATGTCGCGCGGATCGTATTTTACGAGTAGGCGCCGGTCAGAACGTCCAATGTCAGCGCTCAATGCCGGCGACCAGTAGCGCAGTTTGAACAGATGAATCCCGTCCGGCATCAACGTCCGCTCCTGCTCCGGCAGGAACGTCAGCCAGAAGCGCATTCGGTCTTGCGGCAGTCGAAGCGGGATTTCGCCCTCGTGCTCCCGCCACACCGCGATCGGCGGGCGGCCCAGAGTGCTGTGGATCGATTGATGGTAGGCGCCGACGATGTCGAGAGCGATGTATCGCTCAAGCTCCCTCAAAGTCAGTGCCGCATGCCGCTTGGAGTCGTAGTCGCCCAACTCCTGTTCGTTGCTGAAGGTTGTTCCGGGCAGGAGATGCAGCCTCCCCATCTGAGTGCCGATCAGGCGCTCGATGTGACCGCCGAAACGCGGCTCACCCGGTGGCCGCCAGTCGATCGCGATGCCCGCGTCCTGGCATCCTCGTTTGAAGGCCCGGCTGCGGAAGTCGGCACCATTGTCGACATGCACCATGTCCGGCAGACCGGCGACGGGCCAAGGCTCCATTATCTCGCGTTCACGCAGCCATGCCGATTTGTCGAAGACGGAGTGTAGCAGGCACAGGCTGGTGGACAGGCGGGACGGCGCCTCCATCGTGAGATAGAAACCGGTCACCATCCGACTGCAGACATCCATCGCCAGCGTCAGCCATGGCCGTCCGATCGGCCTCCGTGTCTCCTCGTCAACGACAAAGATGTCGGCCTTCGTATGGTCGATCTGGACCACCGCCAGTGGACGAGAGGCCTCGAACGATCCGGGAACGGCCGTTGTCGCCTTGACGACTTTCTGTTCGCCGCGCCGCTTTGCGCGCTTCTGCAGGTCGATGTCCTTGACGCGGGCGACGATCGTTCGGCGATGCGGCTGCTTCAGTCCGACCGATACGCAGTTCGTCTGCACGTCCCGCACCAATTGCGAGATCGTCGGTCGGGTCCGCTTCAGGAAGAATCTTTTGATAGTGTTGCCAACGATCTCCTCCCGCTTCTCGTCCAGCGTACGATGACCCTCAGGCCGTCCGCGCCTACGATCGACAAGAGACAGAACGGTCCCGCCGACGCGGAACAGCTTGATCAGCCGGTAGGCCGTCGCCTGGCTCACATTAATCTCAGCCGCGAGCCCGGAAACCTCTGCGGCGGTCGCACCGTCAGGATTGCGCTTCAGGAAGCTGCGGATCGCATCTGCCCGTCGGCAAGCTTCATCCCAAGGCGCCTCGTCGATTTCGTCAGGGAACCGATCGTTCATGGCAGGCTCGCGAGGAAAACATCACAAGACTCATTCTCACATTAAGTAACAAAAGCCAACACACATTATCGAATAAACTGCCCATTCGCAAATTAAGTGCCGGCGTAAGCGTCTGAAATCATAGAGGCATGATTCTCATATTTAAGTGCCGAGCGACACCAAGGGAGGCGCCAGTTCGTTGGAGATCAGCAGCGCGCTGCGTGACAGCATGAAGAAAAAGGGCTGGTGACGATGGCTCGGCTACCCGGCGGGCGCGTCGGCGATGAGCCCGGATCGCGTAGCTCGGTCGATCAGGTTCTTGACGGATGACGGCGACCATTTCGAGCCGCCGCGAGGCGTCCGTTCATGCAAACGCTCAAGCTGGGCGGCGATTTCTCGCAGCGTCAAGTCCGGGTTTGAGGCGTGGATGCCGGCCACCAGGGTCATCAACCGGTCTTCGGGCACGCGGGGCGGAGACTTCCTGAGCAAACCCGCATCGGCGAGATGCTCAGCGACGAGCCACTTGACCGCCCGGCGCAGGCGCTCAGGCGTCCAGTCGAGACCCCGCTGCTTCAGGAGCCTGGCGATGTCGTCCCAAGTATGATCCGGCCGCCTCCGGCGCACCGTCGGCAGCCATTGGTTCATCGTCGCTTGTACACGGACGCCGAATGCCGCCTTCTGGGCCGCGGTGACCTTGGCCAGGGCTTCCGGCCGGCGCTCGCGGATTCCAGGGTTGCCCGGCAGCTTTCCTTTAGACTTCGCCGCTCTGATCCCGGCCTTGGTGCGTTCGGAGATCAGCGCCCGCTCAAGCTGGGCGACGGCGCCCAGAACTTGCAAGGAGAACATGCCCTGGGGCGTGGTCGTGTCGATCGGATCCCGCAGCGATCGAAAATGCGCTCCTTTCGTCGTCAGGTCCTCGATGACCTCGAGCAGGTGGCTGACCGAGCGCGCCAGACGGTCGAGCCGCACCACGACGAGCGTGTCGCCGGCGACGATCTCGCGGATCAGCCTGGCCAGGGCAGGGCGGGCACGCGAGGCGCCAGAGCCGTGCTCCTCGACGATCGTCTCGCAGCCGGCCGCGCGCAGCTCGATTTCCTGTGCGGCGGTCGCCTGCTCGTCCGTTGAGACGCGCGCGTAGCCGATCTGCCGGCCCTGTGGTCGACGGGAGCTTCGATTTTGCGTGTCAGCGGCCATCCCGAGCGCCTGAGAGTGCGTTATAGAGAAGGTTTTCCAAACAAAGAGGATAAGGATAACCGATCTTTTGACGACATCTCTTGAGGTCCCCCAAATCGGAAATGCCAGCAGTAGGGCAGGGGAGGGGGGCATTAGAGCCCCGACGCCTTTGTCAGATTCACCCGGAACCGATCACGGCGTCGCTGATATTTACGCGTCATCTCCGCGGAGGCATGACCAAGCTGCTTCTGCACATAACGCTCGTCGACTTCGGCCGACGAGGCGAGGCCGGATCGCAACGAGTGTCCGGCGAACAGCTTGCCCCGCTGGCTCTCCGGCAGATCGCCGCGCACGCCGGCAGCCAGCGCGGTCCGCTTGACAAGGCGCGCGACCTCCTGGTCGTTGAGCCGCTCCGCACCGACGGCCTTGCCCTGACCGGTCACCCGGCGGAACAGCGGGCCGTGGACGATCCGCGCGAACTTAAGCCAGGTTTGGAGTGCCACGACAGGACAGGTTGCATCGGAGGAGCCCCGGCCAATCTCGACCTCTCGCCAGCCGGTCTTGCCGCGCAACGTCACCAGCATCCCTTTGTCCAGAATCTCCACCCAGCCGGAGAAATCCTCTGTCTGGTCGCGGCCGACGTCGAGGCCGACGATCTCGGAGCGGCGCAGGCCGCCGGCAAAGCCCAGCAGCAGCATGGCTCTGTCCCGCAGACCGCGTAGGGCGCCGCGGTCAAGCGTTTCCAGCATGGCAATCAGATCCTCGGGCAGCACCGCTTCCTTTTGCCTAGGTGGGGCGGCGTGCTTGTTGCGAATGCCGGCCATGACGGTGGCGATATGACGATCCTTGCGATCCAGCGAAAGGCCGCGTTGCGAATAATTCCAGGAGAGGGAAGAAAGCCGGCGTTCGATGGTCGACACGGAGTTCGGCTTCTTGTCGCCCGTCACGGTCCCGGAGGCGCAGGCGGTGATGTAGAGGCCAACGGTTTGCGGGTCTGCTGGCAAGATTTCGACACCCTGGCGCCTGCACCAGCTGGCAAAATGCTTCCAGTCCGAGGCGTAGGCGCGGCGCGTGTTGGTCGAACTTGCCGCCTCGACATAGCCGCGAGCCCGATCGGCGAGAGCGTCGAGATGCGCGGGCAGGCGCGAAGTTGCGGCGGCCGGAAGGGGAGGGGAGGGCGTCTGGGCTTCGGCAGCTGCATCCTCGGGAACCCCGCCCATTTCCAGGACGAGGTCGACAATGTCGGGCAGATCGTCGGGGGAGCCTTGCTGGGACGCGGTGTCGGCCGACATCTTCCCCGCGGGAACATCACCTTCGGCGGCGGTGCTGTGGGACGGTCCGCAGGGTCGCGCGACGCGATTTTCGAGGTTCTGCTCGACGTTTTGGGCCATTTCTCATATAAAGAGCAAAATGACCGATAATGCAATCTTATCGTTCATTATTCACACACGACAGGCACAGCGCTTTTTGTCCATTTCTGTTGCCAAAAGCGCCGCGATGATTCATGGTTCTGCCGATGATTCTCCATCCCGGATTCACTTCACGCCAACCCGTCACGGTGCGCGACGCAACGTCCGCAGCGCCGGGTGCGGCGGTGCCGGCGTGGCTGCGCGCGGCGGTCCCGGATGCGAAAACCCTTGGCAGCCATGGCATCGAGGACGTGGCGCTCGCTGCCGGCGCCGCGCTCGGCGCGCTCGACGCGGTGGTTCGCCGGCAGGAGCGATGGGCCGGTGCCTGGCGGCAACGGCTGGCAGTGACGGCGGCCGCGGTGACGGCAAGGCAGGCAGGCCGCATGGAGGATGAAAATGCGCTGCGCGACGCCGTGCTGCTGACGCGACCCGGGGACGATGTCGGCCCCGCCGGCCGGTTGCTGCTGGCCTGGCACCGGCTGGCCACGCGGCCAGCGGAGGAACTGCTGACGAGGAGACATCTGGCTGCCGTGCTGGACGCGTTCGGTTATGCCCCGGAGGACGCGGTGGTCGGCGCTCTGGCCGACGATGTGCGGCAACGCGCGGCCGGCACTGGGACGGTCGGCATGCTGGCCGGCGCGTCGATGGTCGCCGGGCGACACGGGTTCGGGCACGCCGTGGGAGCCTGGCTCGCCGACGCCCTCCTCGCGCAACGGCTGGGTTGGTCCCATGCGGTGCCGCTGCAGGGCGGCGAGGCTGGGGTGGGCACGGGCGCCCGTTCGCGGCGATCGGCGGGCAGCACCGGGGTGACAAACGTCGAGACAGATGCCGAGCGCGCCAAAAGCCTGCTTGCCGCGCAGGCGCTCGCTGCCATCCGGGCGATCGATCTCTCCACCGATCTCGGGCGCCGCGCGGAACGACTGCTCGGCGTCGCGCCAAGACTCCGGGCCAAGGCGGCGGACGCCGTCGTCGAAAGGCTCCTATCCGACGACGCGATCGTTGCCTCGGACAGGATTGCCGGCATCAGCGACCGGGGCTTGCGCCGGCTGTTCGACCGTCTGGTCGAGCTCGGCGCCCTGCGCGAATTGTCGGGCCGCGCGACCTTTCGCATCTACGGGCTGTGACGATGGCGGGGGAGAGTGCGCGTCGGGGAAGGGCGGACGAAGACGCGCTGTTCGACCGGGAGCTGGATCAGTTGCCGCCGGAAGCGCGCTGGCGCGAATGGATGAACCGCGTCGAGGCGGTCATCTTCGCCGCGAGCGAGCCGGTGGCGCGCGAGACGCTGGCGCGCATCGTCGGCAAGAGCTGCAGCATCGACCTTCTGATCGACGACATCCGCGAGGAATTGCGCGGCCGGCCCTATGATCTGGTCACTGTGGCCGGCGGCTGGAAACATCTCACTCGGCCCCCCTATGCCGATGCCATCCGCAGTGCATTCGGCACGGCCGCCGGCGGCAGCGGCCGCGCCAAAGACCTGACCCAGTCCGAGGTGCTGGTGCTGATGTGCATCGCCTATTTCCAGCCGATCACGCGGGCAGAGTTGTCGACGTTCTTCGGCAAGGAAGTTTCGCGCGACCTGATTGGCCATTTGCGCGGCGCGAAACTGATCGCCTCCGGCCCGCGCAGCCCGACGCCCGGCGCGCCATACACCTATGTCACGACAAAGGAGTTCCTGCTCGAGTTCGGCCTCAATACGCTGCGCGACCTGCCGGATTTCGAGGCGCTGGAAGATGCCGGGCTGCTTTCAAAGGAAAAGCTGCTGTCGGGAGATATACCGGTCGGTCTGGCGAGCGGAGAGGACAACGGTGAAGAACAACCAGAAGACGATATCGTCGAGGACAAGCTATCTTGAGCGGATCGTTGCTGCTATGGCCGGGATGACTAGGCAGAAACGTTCGCGTTCCTGAAAAGGAAGAGATTTTGTTCAGACTGAAGGTCTTCCCGAACATGCAAGGATCCTGGGCAGATTTTCGTGCTCCGTTGCTGCGCCTCTTGCACGAGGTTGTGTTTGGCCTCCAGCTACTTGCCGTCGGCGTCTCGCTTTCCGCCTGTGCAAGCCGGCCGGGTCCCGAAATTTTGGAGCCGGTGCAAGCCCATGTCGACGGAGCGCAGATAGTCACCGTCTACACAGCAACCACCCGCGCCAGGGAGGCGCCTGGCGTCACCCGGTTCACTGGCGAACGCGCGCGGCAGACGAATTACGCCACCTTCGACATCTCGCTGCCGCCTGGCAGGCAGCCGGGGAAAATTGACTGGCCACGGAATCGACCGGATCCGTCAAGGACGGTCGCGGTCGTCGATCAGCAGGGTTTGGACGAGCGCGAGTTTCTCGCGAGACTCTCGGCCTCGGCGCGATCGACGCAAGGCGAGGTCTCCCTCTTTGTGCACGGCTACAACCAGAATTTCCAGCAGGCGCTCTTCCGGCTTGCGCAGATGGTCGGGGACAGCCAGCAGGAAACTTCATCCATATTGTTCGCATGGCCCTCGCAGGCCACGGTTGCAGGGTATGTCGCCGACCGCGACGCAGTTATCTATTCGCGCGACTATCTCGTGGAGATGCTCGCCGCCCTTGCCCGCGATCGCAATGTATCTAAGATCAATCTTTTCGCACATTCGATGGGCGGCCTGCTGACGGTCGAGGCGCTGCGGCAACTGCGTCTGACAGGCCAGGATCGTGTTCTCGACCGTCTTCAGGTGGTGCTCGCCGCACCCGACATTGACGCTGACGTGTTCCGTGCCCAGATGAACGTCGTCGGCCCGATGGAGATGCCGTTGATCGTACTCGTTTCGCCGGACGACCGAGCCCTTCTGGTCTCGCAGCGTCTGGCGGGGCAGCACGAGCGCGTGGGCGCTCTCGATGTCAACGATCCGCGCGTCGAGGAAGCCGCGCGACAAGCTAATGTTGCCTTCATAGATATTTCCTCTCTCGACACGTTGGATCCCCTGAACCACAACCGCTATGCGCTTGTTGCCTCGATTTACGCGCAACTCGAGGAAACGGGAGACTTGAACGCGGGACAACCGCTTCGGCAGGCCGGCGCTTTCGTCTTCAAATCAATTGGTTCGACAATCTCGAGCCCATTCGTTCTCGTTGGAAAAGCGCTGGCCGGCGATTGAGACGCCGTGCGACGGCGACGGACATCGCAATTGTGAGGGTACTGAGCCCTGCGAAGTTATGGTTAGACCAGTGTGTGCGCGTGGATCTGAACCGGCATTGATATGCTCAGCTTGCTCGTTCAGTGCCGAGAGTGGCAAGCGACTTCAATCGCCCAATTGGCCGGCAGGCGCTTCAGGCGCGTGGCGCGAAGCAACTGACCCCCTCGCCAAACAATCCTGGTGGCGCCGATGACAGGGTTGCATTTTCTGTTGCGCGGTCCGTCGCCGTCCCGCGAACGCTTTTTGCGAACGGCTTGGCTCCAGACTGCGCCTCTCCATAGAAGCTACTACGGACTGCGCACCGGGTAGCCCTCCGCCTTCAGGAAAAGCACTGACCGGATTGTTGTTTTTACGCCCTGCCTTCCACAGGCGCCGCGTGGGATTGAAGCCGGTGCCGCGCTTCGGCACGATGCAGCAGCCACGTCGGCCCAAGGGCGACCAGGAATACGATCGTCACGACGATGAACCCATCCCGGAACGCGGCGGTGTTGGCCTGAATGATGATGGTTTGCGCCAGAAACGACGCGGCCGTCGGCAATTGCTGGAAGTCGGGGACACCCGCTGTCTTGACCATTGCAGCGACCTGGCTCAGCAACGTCATCGTCGCGGAGTTGTCGCTGGTTTGGGTCGCGGCGAACGCGTCAGCGTGCATGACGGTGCGCCGTTCCATGAATACGGCTAACAGATTGACCCCGAACGCGCCGCCAAGCTGTCGAATGAAGTTGATCGCGCCTGATCCCTGCGCGACCAGTTCTCTTGGAAGAACCTTAAGCGATGCGGAGGTCAGAGAGGGAAACACCAGCCCGAGGCCAATGCGCGAAAGAACGGTGAGCCAGGCAAGCATCCAGAAGGTGGTGTTGATGTCGATGTCGGCCGTCAGGTAAGAAGAATAGGCGAAAATGGCCATCCCCGAGCCGATCAACCAGCCGGATGGGAGCTTATCAGACATGCGTCCGGCAATCGGGAAGACAAAGACCAGCACGAATCCCGACGGCATCAAAAGCAATCCGGCCTGGGTAGGGGTGAAACCCTGAATCGTCTGCACGAACAGCGGGACCAGATAGGTCGATCCGAACAGACCCGCACCCATGATGAAGCCGACCAGGCAAGCCGAAGCGAACGGCAGCTGCCTGAATAGCCGCATGTCGAGCATGGGCTTGGCCGCCCTGATCTCCCACCAGACAAAGCTTGAGGCCGCGATCGTAGCGATCGCGAATTGCGCGAGGATCGGATCGGACGTCCAGCCTTCTCGCTGAGCGTTCGTCAGCGCATTCAGCAGAACACCAAGGAACACGCTCAAAAGCAGCACGCCGAACCAGTCGAATCCTGGACGAGGACCCTTGTCGGCGCGGGTCGGCAGAAACAGATTTGACAAGAAAATGCCGAGGCCGGCAAACGGAAGCCCGAGATAAAAGACGTAGCGCCAGTTGAAAGCGTCGATCAGGATCCCGCCGATCCATGGGCCGAGCGCCGGCGCAAGCACAACGCCGATGCCGAATATGCCCATGGCGGCGCCGCGCTGGTCAGCCGGAAAGACCTGGAACAACAGGACCATGGCGAGAGGCTGAACGATGCCAGCGGCGGCGCCCTGGATCACCCTTGCGACAGTCAGGACGGTTTCGTTCGGCGCGATACCGCCAAGAACGGACCCCGCAGCAAACAAGGCCAGGGCCGCTATCATGCTGGCTCGCTGGCCGAATGCCTTATTGGCCCAATCGGCAAGCAGCATGGTCGCCGTCATTGCTGCAAGGAAGCCGGTCGAAATCCATTGTGCCTCGACCTGGCTGATGCCGAAAGCGCCCATGACGCCGGGTATCGCGACATTGACGATGGTCGTCGACAGAACGACGGCGATGGCCGAGATCATCACAGTGCCGGTCGCGAGCCAGCGATAGGCCGGACCGTAGCTGTCGAACAGGTCCTCAATCGACATCGATGCTGACTTCCACCATCATTCCGGGGCGCAGGAGACCATCCTGCTGTTCGATGGATATCCGCACCGGCAGGCGCTGGGTGACCTTGGTGAAGTTGCCGCTCGGATTGGGGCTCGGGAGCAGAGCGAACTGGCTGGTGGCGGCTTCGCCGATCCGGACGACTTCGCCGAGGAATTCCCGATCCGGATACGCGTCGATGGTAATCTGCGCCGCCGCGCCGGCCGTCAGCCGCCTGAAGTCCGTCTCCTTGACGTTGGCGTCGACCCAGACTGTGCTCGGGTCGTGGTAGATCAGGAGCCGCGTGCCGGGCGATACGTACTCCCCCGCATCGATAAAGGTGCTATCGATAACGCCGTCAAACTCTGCCCTGATGTCGCGGCGGCCGAGGTCGATGCGTTTCTGTTCGATCTGCGCGGAAAGTGCCTCGACCTGCGCATCAAGGGTCGCGATCTGCTGGTCGAGCACGCCAATTTGCGCCTCTTCAGCCGTCACGACTTCGAGATTGGCGCGGGCTGTCAGTATCCCGGCCGCAGTCAGCCGTTCCTGCTGGGTGGCGGCAGCCAGCCGGGCGTCCGAGTCTTCGAGCTGCTGGGCCGATAGCACGTTTCGACCTGCGAGCGCCTTTACACGGTCGAATTGAGATTGCGCGTTCTGAAGCGCGGCCTCGGCGGCGGCATGGGAGGCTTGAGCCGCGGCAATCTGGGCTTCTGCCGCCTGAAGCTTTGCCGCGACCTGACCTCGAACGAAACCCTGCTGGGAACGCAGCTGGTCCTGCTGGGATTTGACGCCTGTGACCTGTGCTTCCAGGCCCTTCAGTTCCTGTGAGGCGGATGCCGCATCGATAGTAGCCAGAACCTGTCCACGAACGACCTTGTCGCCCGCGATGACGGGAAGCGATATGATCCTGCCGGACACTTCGCTGCTGACGGCGATCATATTTGCCGCGATGCGGGCGTCATCGAGAAAGACATGCGTCCACCGCGCGGCCAGCCAGGGATAGGTGAAATAGGCGACGACGCCGAGCACCGCGAAAAGCGCCGTCGCGCGGACGAACCTGCGCGCTCGCCCGCTCTTCTTCATAGCGGGTGGTGTCTCGGCAGTGCCAGCATCTGCGTTCGCAGCCCCGGAGAATTGCAACGGCTTTGCTTCCATGTTCATTCTACGATCTTTCCAGCCTGTCGCCGATGAGAGCCAGCACGCGGTGCGCTGTCGCCAGATCATCCGCGGGAACGCCTTCGAGCAGTTCTTCCCTGAACGCATCGGAAATGCGCGTGATCTCCTCGATAAGTGGCTTGGCGCTTTCCGCGAGATGGATTTTCTTGACCCGCCGGTCATCATCGGAATCGACGCGCTCGATCAGACCGCGCTGCTCGAGCGCATCCAGGAGACGCACCAGGGTCGGTCCCTCCACCCCGATCTGCTCGGCGAGATTCCTTTGCGACATCGCCCCCGACCGCCGCAGATGCAGCAGCGCGATCCATCGCGCCTGCGTCAATCCGAGATGTTTCACGCGCGCATCGAGGCCGGTTCTCCAACGACGCCCAACCCGTGCAAGCTCCATGGCGAATTCCTGACCGATGCCCACTTGATAGCTTTCTTATTGATAGTATGCTACCGACATAGCGCAACTCCGGTTATGGTGCAACGTGGCAACGCAGGTACCCATGTATCGACGCATTCTCCTCGCCTATGACGGGTCCGTCGAAGGTCGTCTGGCGCTGCGCGAGGGCGCACGCTTGGCGCGGCTCTGCGAGGCCCAGGTGTGTCTCCTGGCGGTTGTGCAGATTTCCACCGGGATTGTCTTTGCCGAAGGTGTTTATCCCGGAGTCGTGGGCGAGCAGAGCGAGGTCTATAAAAACATCCTCGCCGAAGGTGAACGGCGGTTGCGGGAAATCGGATTTGAACCCGACACGCGCCTCAACATGGGCGATCCCGGACCGGAAATTCGCGCCGTCGCGACGGAAATCAACGCCGATCTGGTCGTTATCGGGCATCGCCAGCACGGGACCCTGGCGCGCTGGTGGTCAGGGTCCGTTGCCACATACCTCATCGACCATCTCGACTGCAGCATGCTGATCGGACGAATGGAGGTTTCCGACGCGGAGTTCGACAGACTCAAACCGAGCTATGGGGTCCCAGAGTGACTGTCCTCGACCCGGCGCCGAGCAGCTCCGCGGTGACGCCACAGAGGGATACTGGCGTCGGCTTCCTCCCTGAAAAGTTCGCTCTGGCCCTTGAGGCTATTGCCTTCGTCAAAGCATTTCGAAAGAAACTCTTGGTCGAATTCGAGTTTGCAGGACTGGCTCTTACGCCGGCCGAAGCGCGCGTGCTAATGTTTTTGGCCCGTAACGAGGGTCTCAGCCAATCCCAGCTGGCTCAAATTCTTTCGTGCGAACCAATGACGCTTGTCGATAACCTCGACCGGCTCGAGGCTGCAGACCTGGTCGTCCGCAAGCGCAATGAGGTGGACCGTCGCGTCAAGTGCATCTATCTGCAGCCCCGGGGCAAAGCTCTTGCGCCAAGGGTCCAGACGATTGTGACGGACCTCCTCAACAGAGCGGAACAGGGTGTTGCCGAACGACATATCGAACTGATTCGGGTCGGGCTTTCGCATATGACGGGGAACCTGGCCAATCCGCCGAACATTTAGTGCGAGGCGCCTGTCACATGCTGACCGGCAGGTAGGCGCGAGATTCTGGAATCCCTCATACTCGCTGGAAGTGGAAGTTCTCCGATGCGTTTCCTTTCTCCCCTCCTCGTCTCTGGATTGTTATTCGGATCTCTTGTTTCTGCCTCCGCTCAGGATAGAGATCCGCTCTCGAAGTTGCCGCCACCCGACAGCATCAAGCTGTCGTCTGTGATCGAGCAAGTTGAAGGTCGTCCGGGCTTCTATGGCATCGAAAGCATTACGTTTGCAGATGGCGAGTACCGAATCGTCTATTTCATGGGGGATGGTGCGGAAGTGCGCATCAACTACGATGCGAAAACCGGGGCCAGCCGGCCGCCGCGGCGCGGCCTGTTTGGCAACTAAAGGGTGCGCATTTATCTTTCAGCGCTGACCCGCGATTGTCGAGCCTGCAAATACGATTTGCGAATTGCGAAATTTGGCATAAACCAATCCGGCAAGAGGATGAGGCTCTTTCCACGTTGCAAATCGCTATGACAGTTCGGCTATGATTAGTCTAAATATAGGTGCGAAGCGTGCAGAACAATCTCGTAGATAACTTATCAGCCAACGCACAATCGGACCGCCTAGACATCCTCGCGAGATACTTTTTGACGAGCAATCTGCTCTTTGAATCTCTTCGCCTGGAGTTCATTCATTTTGATGCTTCGCGAGCCGAAATCCGAATCCCGTTCAACGGTGAATTTGAGCTGGCGTCGGATGAGGGTCTCTCGACCGGGATACTCACGACCGCTCTCGATTCCATTTTCGGACTTGTTGTGCTCGCAAATCTCAAGCAACTGGCTCCCGTGGCGACGATCGGCCTGAACGTCGACTTCACATCCACGCCTCGCCGGGGAGAATCTGTCATCTGCCACGCAGAATACGGCGGATCGTCTGAACAGGTAGCTCATGTGCGCGGGCATGTCGTCGGTGAGGAACATGGGAAGATGTTCGCATTTGGAAGTGCCACGTTCATGATCGGCACGCGCGGACCTGCAATCAATCCCATATCATGAGCACAATCATGTCTTCCACAGTCGGCCAGACCGAGGCTGGGTATCTCTCTTTGGCCGACTGCCTGGCGATCTCACCTTTCGCCCGGTTCCTGAATATCCAGCCACGGATTGACGGAGATTGCGTCGTCCTCAAGCTTTGCTTTGCCGAACATCACATTGGCAATCCGATGATCAGGGCTCTGCATGGCGGCATCGTCGCCAGTCTCTGCGAACTTTCGGCGTCCACCCTGCTCGCTTTTCAGACGCGGGCGCCCTCCATGCCAGGAACTCTCAATCATAACATCAGCTATCTGCGGTCGACGATCGCCGCAGATTGCTATGCGCAAGCCTCGATCGAACGCATCGGAAGACGAACTGCGACCTTGTCTGCGCGGGCGTGGCAGGAGGATGTGGAGAACCCGGTGGCGATTTCACGCCTCACTTTCCGGACCAAGGGAGTCTTTGACGTTTCTGATCAGCCCCCCGATTGACGGTGCCTTTGCAAAGCTTCGTCACTTGAAATGCATGTCGAACAAGTAAGAAAGACCAGCGCTCGATTGAACACCCTTATCGCGGGGCTTCGTATTAAAACGTAAGATGCTTGCGGTATTCCACGCTCACAAAGTCTTCTGGTCGTAGAGTTCGCGACAACGCTGTATGTCGGGCCAATTGGCTTCCAGCCAGCCGATCAGCGTACGAACGGGAATGAGAAAGCTCTTTCCTCTTTCGGTCAGCTCGTACTCGACCCGAGGGGGGACTTCCGCGAAAACGTCACGGGTGACAAGCCCGTCGCGCTCGAGGTTGCGGAGCGTCGTCGTCAGCATGCGCTGGGATACCCCTCCAACAGCGCGCATCAATTCTGAGAAACGCAGTCGGTTCCCGCTAGCCTCAGCCAAACGTGCGATCACGAGAAGGCTCCACTTGTCGGCCATCCGGTCCAGAAGCGGTCGTACGGGGCAGAGCTCGGGCGCGATGGGACCGGCGGCATCGATCGAGATATCAATGTTCACGGCTTCTCCTTTCATGGTTACACGCAGGTAACAGACTTATCCGCACGTGCCTACTTCCCATGGCGTTGATTACGAATAGGATGAAAGTATCAAAAACGCACTATGGAGGGAAGCGATGTCGGCCAGGAACCTGAACATCGCGCTGTGGACGGCCCAGGTCCTGCTCGCCCTGGTGTTCGGGGCAGCCGGAGTTATGAAGGTGACCATGCCTCTGTCCGACCTTGCGGGGATGTTGACCTGGCCGGGAAATGTTCCGTCATGGCTGGTCCGGTTTATCGGAACGGCGGAGCTGGCCGGTGCGATCGGTATTCTCGTGCCTGCCTTGACCCGCATACAGCCATTGCTCACGCCGCTGGCGGCGTTGGGATTTGCCATCATTCAGATCCTGGCGGTGCCCGTTCACATATCGCAGGGCGATATCGCAATGGTCGGGCCGGTCAACGCCATTTTGCTGGCGCTGGCGCTGTTCGTTGTCTGGGGCCGCTATCGCAAGCTTCCTTTCCCGCCGAAAGGGGCGCTTGGATGAGCAGGATGCCCACCCTGTTCATCCCACACGGTGGCGGACCATGTTTCTTCATGGACTGGGATCCTCCGCACACCTGGGACAAGATGGCGGCGTTTCTGCGCGGGGTGCCGGCCAGTCTCCCGGAAAAGCCGAAAGCAGTACTGATCATCTCGGGCCATTGGGAGGAAGCGCGGGTCACAGTGCAGACCGGCGCCAAGCCGCCGCTGCTGTTCGATTACTACGGCTTTCCCGATCACACTTATCAGTTGACCTTTCCTGCGCCTGGATCACCGTATCTGGCGGCGCGCGTGTCGGACCTGCTGGGGGCGGCGGGGTTTTCGGTGCGGGGCGACGCCGTGCGGGGCTATGATCACGGGGTGTTTATTCCGCTGAAGCTGGTATTTCCCGAGGCGGACGTGCCGGTGGTGCAACTGTCGCTGCGTGCCGATTATGACCCGGCAGCGCATCTGGCGATGGGAGCCGCTCTGGAGCCCCTGCGTGACGAGGGCGTGCTGATCCTGGGCAGCGGCATGAGCTATCACAACATGGGCGTGCTGATGAAGAGGATGCGCGGCGGGACGCAGGACGTGGAGCCGACTTCGCAGGTCTTTGACGACTGGCTGACCGGGGCGGTGACCGACCCCGATCCGAGCGCGCGCAATGCGACGCTGATGGACTGGACGCGCGCGCCCGCTGCCCGCGATGCCCACCCCCGAGAGGAGCATTTCCTGCCGCTGCATGTGGTGGCGGGAGCCGCCGGAGCCGATATCGGCCTCAAGGTGCTGGACGATGTGGTGATGGGCGCCGTCGAATCCGCATTTAATGCGACATCAATTCAAATCTGAACCTCAAGGAGCAAGATCATGACAGCAATGCAGAACGGGCCGTTCCTGGTCACCGGAGCCTCGGGCCATCTGGGACACCGGGTTGTGGAACTGTTGCTGGAGGGCGGAGCCGGGCCGGTGATCGCTACGACGCGGTCGGTGGATAAACTAACGCGGCTGGCCGCGCAGGGCATCGAGGTGCGCAGCGCCGATTTCAATAATCCGGTGGGCCTCAAGAATGCTTTCGCCGGAGCCAAGCGGTTGCTGATCATCAGCACCGACGACCTGGAGCCCGGAAAGCGCCTGGTTGCTCACAACGGAGCCATCGAGGCCGCAGTGGCCGCTGGCGTTGAGCACATCGTCTACACGTCGCTTACCAACCCTGGCCCGGAATCGCCGATCACATTTGCCGTTGATCATCGGGAAACCGAGGCTCTTTTGGTTGAAAGCGGCATCCCCCATACCATCCTGCGCAACAACCTTTACGCCGATCTGTTCCTGATGAGCGCACCGCAAGCGATTAAATCGGGACAACTGTTTGCCGCTACGGGCCAGGGCCGAGCGGGCTATGTCACCCGCGAAGATTGCGCGAGGGCGGCAGCTTCCGCTTTGATGCGCGAAATCGAAACAAAAACCTATGATATCACCGGTCCGGACCTCGTCTCGCAGGCCGATCTGGCTGCGATACTATCGGACATATCGGGCAAGACGATCGCCTATGTCCCGATTACCGTGGATGACCTCAGAGCCGGGATGATCGCCAACGGATTGCCCCAGACGATGGCGGAAGCCTTCGGGTCCTTCGACGATGCAATCGCAACAGGCCATATGGCCGTCAGCACCGGCGCGGTGAAAGATCTCACGGGGAAAGCGCCTGCCAGCGTGCGCGATTTCCTCGGCAAGAACGCCGCGTCGCTGCTGGAACCGGGCGCGGCTTAAGAGCCCGGACCCGAAATTCAGCAAGGCTCGCCATGTCGAGCCTTGCTGACTGACTTTTCAGTCACTATCTTTCTCCTATGGCTCAGAAATTTCGGGCGGCGCGTTCCGACGAGGAACGCCAAGCACGGCTTCAATCAATATTGAGTGCGGCTCTGGACGCTTTCGCCGAGAAAGGTCTTGGCGCATCGCGTCTTGAGGATATCGCTACCAGGGCGGGCATCGCCAAGGGCACGATCTATCTCTACTTCCCCTCGAAGCAGGCGGTGTTCGAAGAGCTGATCCGGACGTCCATTGTGCTGCCCGTCGATAGCTTGCGAACTGAATTGCTGGCGCAGGATTTATCGGCCCAAACAGTATTTGGTCTCCTTTCCCACTGGGTGCGAAACGAATTTCTCGGAACGGATCGGGAAGTTATCGCGCGACTCATCCTGTCGGAGGTCGGTCGCTTTCCGGAGATTGCGGCCTTCTGTCACCGGGAACTCGTGCATCCTGTCATGGAGTTCCTGAAGCAAATCGCGCAGCGCGCGTGTGAGCGGGGGGAATTCGGATCGGATGTCCTGGTTCGCTTTCCACAGCTTGCGGTCGCATCCGTCCTGGTGGCGATAACCTGGAACGATCTGTTCCAAAACGTCGAGCCCCTCGATTTGGGAGCCATGATTGAATCCCACCTCGACCTGCTGCAGCGCGCAATGCGATCGGACATATGACAATGCGCCGGGCCGGCCTTTTGATGATAGCAGCAGGAGTGGCGGTGCCAGCCCTCTTCCTGACGAACCCGAATAGCGATGCGCCGCTGCCCCGATTCCAAGGTTATGTCGAGGGTCAGACGATCTATGTTTCCGCGGAAGAAGGGGGAACGATCTTTCGGATGCACGTAGATTCTGGCGATGACGTTCAACGGAATCAGACGTTGTTTAGACAAGATACTGCTCTCAAGGAAATACAACTTCAGCAGGCAGAAGCTCGTTTGCGCGAGGCGCAAGCAAGATTGCGGAACGTCGAGGCTCCCCAGCAGAGGCCTGAAGAGATCGAGGTTCTCAGGGCGTCGGAGCGCCGCGCCGCAACGGCAAGTCAGCTCTCCGCCATCGAACTCGACCGTCAGCGCGAACTCTTCCGCAAGGGGGTAGCGTCGAAGGCTCTTGTCGAGCAGGCCGAAGCGGCACATCAACAGAATAGCGCTACCCAGGAGGAAATTCGGCGGCAGATTGATGCTGCCGGGCTCGGTGGCCGTGACAACGATATTCGCGCGGCCAAAGCCGCTGTCGACGCGGCAAAAGCCGCGCTGGCAGAGGCTGACCAGCGGCTCGCCAAAGCGGAAGTCAGGGCCACCGAGGACGGCCGTGTGGAAGATGTCTTCTACCGCGCCGGTGAGGTCGTCCCGGCGGGTACCCCTGTGCTGGCCCTTTTGCCTGACGGCAATCTGCGGATTCGTTTTTTTGTGCCCGAGCCTGCTCTCTCTGCGCTTTCGCTCGGCGGCGCAATCCTGGTGAGCTGTGACGGATGTGCGCCCGACATCGAAGGCCGCATTACTTTTATCGCCAGGGAAGCCGAGTTCACGCCGCCGGTCATTTTCAGCGAGGAAGAACGTTCCAAGCTGGTGTTCAAGGTCGAAGCACGCCTCACCGGCAACGAGCATACCCTGCCCGTCGGACTTCCGGTAACTGTGGTTCCGACACCTGATGCCGTGGCGGAGAAGAGGTAGTTATGCGTGACGCGCCCAGCCCTGCGCAACCAAGCAACACCGCCGATGCGTTTGCGGGAGACATCGCCATCGAAGTTTCCGGCCTGACGAAATCATTCAACGGCCGAACGGTTGTCTCCGACCTTAGCATGGAAGTCCGTCGCGGCCTCATCTACGGATTTCTCGGTCCGAACGGCAGCGGCAAGACGACGACGATACGCATGCTTTGTGGCCTGCTGACGCCCGACGCTGGCCGCGGGACCTGCTTGGGCTACGACATTCTCACCCAATCGGAAGAGATCAAGCGTCATGTCGGCTACATGACGCAGCGCTTCTCGCTCTACGAGGATCTTTCGATCCGCGAGAACCTCGAATTTGTGGCCCGCATTCACGGTCTCGACGATCCGCGAGGAGCAGCAGGAGATGCCTTGCATCGCCTCGGGCTGGAGAACCGGGCGCATCAGCTTGCTGGCGAGCTGTCAGGTGGCTGGAAGCAGCGTGTCGCGCTTGGCGCCAGTATCCTGCCGGGTCCGCAACTTCTTCTTCTGGACGAACCAACGGCTGGTGTCGATCCGAAGGCGAGGCGCGATTTCTGGGACGAGATCCATCGTCTCGCGGGAGAAGGCCTCACAGTGCTCGTGTCGACGCACTACATGGACGAGGCGGAGCGCTGCCACGAGATTGCCTATATCGCCTACGGCCGCCTACTCGCCGCGGGAACAGTTGCGCATGTCGTCGCGCAGTCCGGCCTTGAGACCTGGACAGTGACCGGTATCGCCTTGCGTCAACTTGCCGAGACACTTCGAGGGCGGCCGGGGGTCGATATGGTCGCGCCCTTCGGTTCGGCGCTGCATGTGGCCGGTCGAGACCCCGCGCTGCTCATGCGCTCCACTGAGGCGGCAAGAGCTGACGAACGCTACAGTTGGCGTCGCGACCAGCCGACGCTCGAAGACGTCTTCATCGACCTGATGGACCGCGGCCGGGACAACTTCAGATGACCCCGGTGCTGACATATCCGCGAACCACGCAAGGACCGGTGGCGGCATGGCGGCGCTTTGTGGCGGTCCTTGTCAAGGAATTCATCCAGTTGCGACGTGATCGGGTGACGCTGATTTCGATGATTTTCATCTCCCTGGTCCAGCTCCTTCTTTTCGGGTATGCGATCAACACCGATCCGAAGGAACTTCGAACAGCCGTGCTGGCGCAGGACGAAAGCGTCTTCACACGGTCTTTCCTCGCCGCGATGCGGACGACCGGCTATTTCGACATTCGCGAGAGGGTGGCGAGTGAAAGCGAACTCGACGACTTGATCCTGTCGGGAGCCGTCCAGTTCGGAGTTCAAATACCATCCGACTTTGGCCGCCAGCTCGTTCGCGGCGAGCGTCCCGCGGTTCTCGTCATCGCCGATGCCACGGACCCTTCCGCCACGGTGAACGCTGTCGGGGCTCTGGAAGGGATCGCAGCGCGGGCTTTCGAACGCGATCTCATCGGACCAACCGCGTCTCTCGCCTCGACGCCTCCGCCCTACGAGATACGAATTCATCGACGGTACAATCCGGTGGGGGACACGCATCTCAACATCGTTCCAGGGCTAATGGGCACGATCCTGTCCATGACGATGCTCATCTTCACCGCGCTTTCAGTCACGCGCGAGATCGAGCGCTCGACCATGGAGAGCCTTCTGGCGATGCCGATCAGGCCGGTCGAGATCATGCTTGGCAAGATCGCCCCCTACGTTCTTGTCGGTGCATTCCAGATGGTGCTCATTCTGTCGGCGGCCTGGCTGCTGTTCGACGTTCCGATCGTCGGAAGTCTTTCACTGCTGTTGGCGCTCACGACGCTGTTCGTCATCGCAAATCTTGCCGTCGGCTACACGTTTTCAACCGTGGCCGAGAACCAGTTGCAGGCCGTTCAGATGTCCTTCTTTTTCTTTCTGCCCAACATACTGCTCTCGGGCTTTATGTTTCCTTTCAATGGCATGCCCGACTGGGCCCAATGGATTGGCGAGACGCTGCCAATGACCCATTACCTCAGGATCGTTCGCGGCATCATGTTGAAAGGGGCAGACCTGTCGCATCTGGCAATACCCGTCGGCGCGCTAGGCCTGTTCACGCTGGTCGCGATGGCGGTGGCTGTCAACCGGTTCCGGCAAACGTTGGACTGAGCGGGACCCGCCGCTCTCCTTGGGCAGGTGGGAAACGAGGGCGCTCGTAGCCGACCGGAGACCTCGAACCACGCTGGTTCTCGGACCTTGGACACGCGTTGAGAGCAACGAGCGCTGACCGGTGCCCCATTCCGCATTCACCGGCTTAAGAGACCGCTGAATTTCGGCGGCTTTTTCCGGCGGCTAAGGTAAAGACCCGACTGCCACGGGCATCACATCATCGCAGTGTCGCCTGGCCAATCTTGCTCGGCGCCGTTTCCGCCCGGCCTCGGCCGCCAATAATCCCGGCGAAATTATTGTCTCGATCATGAGCACGCGAGAATAGGGTTGTGATCGCGGTCATACAGATGTCAAACTTGCTGCCCGATCGGTAGTGTGATTCGGGGGTTCGATGAGCGATATCAAAACCAGCCTCACTGCAGCCTTGCTGATGGCGTCAGTGAGCTTAGCCCATGCGGGTGAAAGCGCCCCCTTCATCTATCTCGCGACGCAAGACCCGTTCGTCAGCCCTGAAGCGCCAAACGCGAAGAACGATATCCATGTCTTCGGCGGCGTCTTTGCCGGCGGCTCTTTCGGCAGCGTCATCCAATTCTGGGACGCCGATTACACCGACAATTTCATGATCGGCGGCATCTACGGCCGCGATTTCAAAGATCTCGGGGCAGGTTTTGTCCTTGGCGGCGTGGCGGGCGCGGCGATCCGTTTTGGCGACGATGACGATACTAGCGGAGAACTTTGGGCCGGATTACGGATCCGCCACCACGGCTTGGTGATTGGCGACCTGGCAATCGCGCCGGGGTTTACCGCCGGCTTGAGCGTCGTTACCGGACCGACGGAGATCGAGCGCGCGCGCGAAATTCACTACGACGGCGACGCGAGCTTTCTGGGATTCCTCGGGCCCGAGGTCGCATTCAAGCTTCGGCAGGCTCCGCATGTCGAGTTCGTCTATCAGCTTCACCATAGGTCAGGCGCTGACGGGACTTTCGGCGATTTTGGCGAAGGATCCAACGCGAGCACCTTCGGCCTTCGCTATCGCTTCTAAAGTAAGGAAGGGCGTTCGGCCGACCCGTTAGATGGCCGCCCTGCCCGCCGAGTGTCAGAATTCGGCACTACTGTCGCTTGGCAGTCCTGGCTCGCCGGGTGCCGGGCTCACCTGCGGCGCAAATTCTAGGATCTGCACATCAGCGGGGCCTCGCGCCCGCGACGATTCGATCATCGCCATGACCGAATTGTGGAAGGTCCATGGCATGGTTCGTGGCAAGGATGTTGGGCGCCGCGCTGCGTCAGGAAAAGTCCGTGGCCATTGTCGCGTGCGTCTTCGATCTATGGGAAGCGGAACTGGGCAAGGCCTCGGGGAAATCCAAAACCGCCGAGGCGATCCGCTGCGCGCTCACCCCCGCGGGAGGCGCTGGAACGCTTTCGGGCGGATGGCCGCCATCGAAATCGACTCCAACATCGTCGAGCGTGCAATTAGTTAGGCTCCAGACGATCGCGCGAACGAATAGTCTATTTGCCGGCAGCCACGGTGGTGGACGAACCTGGGCGACGGTAGAGCGGGAACAGCGCCGCCAGGAAGTGCTCGTGCCGCGGTCGCACAGCCGGGCATGGGCAGACCGAATATGGCGACCGGTCGGGACCCGATGAGGTTCGGCACGCGTCCTGATGGGTGGTGATCGCTCCGGTTTCAGTCGCCGGAACCGGAACCGGTGCCATCTACTTCGACTGGATTGTCTTGGCGGTATCCTCCATAGGCGTGGGCATAGTCTTGTACTTCGACGAGCCAGATTGCCGACACCCTCTCGTTGATCCTTGTGTGCACCTTTCTTGGATCGTCTGTTGCTGCTCGGCTATGGATCGGCTTAACGGCCTACCCGCATCGAGCTGATTCTCGCCTCTGGCTGCTTGGGCGCTACAGCGGACTGTGCATCGTTGCAGTGTGGATCTTTCGCATGCCGCCGGCGCCATCGGTTATACTCGCCTTGGATGGACTGCTGCAGGGCCTTGCTATCCTTGGATTTTGGCGCCTCCCTTAGAGAGAAACTCGATGAGGCAGCAGGCTCAGCGGCTCCCAATATCTACGTCCCAGAGCCATGCCGTGGCTGGATTGATGATTTCTTCGACGACCTAGAGGCAACAGAGGGCGCAACCACCGCGACCCGCCGTCTCGGAGTCGCCACAAGCCCGACAAGGAAGGCGGTTTGGCTGAGGCTGATCGTGGCTTCGCCGACAATCCAACAGAGGTGGTCCCGCCCGGTGAGACAGCTTGGCGGCTTGGCTAACGTGGATCCGGGTTGTTTCTACGCCGCAATCGGCTTCCTCGAAATCGCCTATCGTAACCGTGACGCGACATCCTCAACGCCAACGCGACTACTCTTCAGCCGGCTTAGCCAAGCCCAGTCCAGCAACATCTTCCCTCAGCATGCGCAGTATCGACCTTACCGGGGCAAGCGACCGCATCGAACTGCGATAGGTGACGCCGCTCCTGATTGTCCACTCGTAGCCGCGCACGTTCAGCGCTGACAAATCGGTATTGATGTCGAGGTGCAGGAGCGGCCGAGGCAGGCTTGTGAGAAAGCCATCCCGCCGCACGAGTTCCAGGGCCAGTTCGAGCGATTCGGTGGACACGACGGATTTCGGACCGACGATCCCTCTGGATTTAAACAGCCGATCAATCTGTTCTCTCGCGATACTGTCGTAGCTCAGCATCACCCAGGGTCGCCGCACGAGTTCCTCCAGTGGGACTTCGGTTTGCGCCGCGAGGGGACCGGCGCGCGAAGCCACGATGCAGTTCGACTGGTCATATAGAAAGAGCTCCTCGAGTATATCGCCACTCGCCTCGTCAGGATTCCGCAGACCGCCCGCGTAAAGGCTGATCTCTCCGGCCTGAAGTGCAGGGATTAGCAAGGCCCCGACCCCTGTCCTCACCGAGACACGCAGATTGGGATAGTCGCGTGCAAGCCGGGCCAACGCACGTGGCATGAACACTACCGCGTAAGTCGGGCCGACGCCGATGCGCAGTTCCCCTTGCGCGCCGTCGCGCGTCGCGGTGAGTTCGATCAGGGATCCGTCCCATTCGGCCTGGATGTCGCGCGCACGTCTGTAAAAGACCTGTCCCATCTCGGTCAGAACGACGCCGCGTGCCGACCGGTCGAAGAGCGGCGTGCGCAGATGCTCCTCCAGCAGGCGCAGCGATTTCGACAGCGCCGGTTGGCTAATGTTGAGGTTGCGCGCCGCGCTCTGGACGCTGCCGAACTCGGCTACTGCGAGGAAGTGCCGAATGCGCCAGATCTGATCCATAGATGTCAGTTATATCCAATATATCGGGAACTATTACCCCCTCTGCTCCGGCGCGTCTAGGATGATTGCTAATGGGAGGACCTGCATGCGTGCGATCTTCGTGCTCTTCGATTCGCTCAATCGCACCGCACTCGGCTGCTATGGCGGCGAGCAGGTAGCGACGCCGAATTTCGACCGGTTCGCGCGCCGCGCCGTGACCTTCGAGAAGCACTATGCGGGTTCGCTTCCCTGCATGCCGGCGCGCCGGGACATTCATACCGGCCGCCTGAACTTCATGCACCGCTCGTGGGGGCCGCTTGAGCCTTTCGACAATTCGATGCCGGAAATCCTGAAAGCTTCGGGGGTCTACACTCACCTCATTAGCGATCATTTCCATTATTTCGAGGACGGGGGGGCAACCTATCACAGCCGTTACCGGACATGGGAATTCGTCCGCGGCCAGGAGTATGACCCGTGGATCGCAATGGTCGAACCTCCGATCGAGCGCTTCAAGGACATGTATTCGGACCGACACTACAATGTGCCGACCGAGCCAAAGCGGCGGCAGCACCAGATCAACCGCGAGAAGATCGCACTGGAAGAGGAGTTTCCCGGCCCGCAATGCTTCGAGCGGACATTCCGCTTCCTGGACGACAACCGCTGCGCCGACAACTGGATGCTGCACCTGGAATGCTTCGATCCGCACGAACCCTTTCATGCCCCGGACCGATACAAGGATGCCTATCGGACCGCCTATAACGGCCCGATCCTCGACTGGCCCAAATATGCTCCGGTCCGAGAGAACGCGGCCGAGATCGCCGAGATCAGGGCAAACTATGCGGCGCTCGTAGCCATGTGCGACGCCTATTTCGGCAAGCTGCTCGACTATTTCGATGAGCACGATCTGTGGAAGGATACCTGTCTCATCCTCACCACCGATCACGGCTTCCTGCTTTCCGAACACGACTGGTGGGGCAAGAACCTGACGCCCTACTACGAGGAGATCTCCCACATTCCGCTGATCATGCATCACCCTCGCTTCGCTGACCGCGCTGGCGGGCGCATCGCTGGGCTGACGCAGACGACGGACCTGATGCCGACGCTTCTCGACATGTTCGACCGCCCCTGCCCGCCCGAGGTCACCGGCCGCTCGCTGCTGCCTCTGATCGGCGGCGCGTCCGGTCCGGACGCCATCATTTTCGGCATGTTCGGCGGACCAATCGGCGTCACCGACGGCGAATACAGCTATTTTCGCTATCCGGAGAATCTGTTCGACGAGCGGCTCGGCGAGTACACGCTGATGCCGACCCACATGACCGGCTTCTTCAACGGCAACGAGATGAAGACCGCCGCGCTGGCCGAACCGTTCGACTTCACCAAGGGCCAGCGGCTGCTGCGCTTTGACGCGCTTAACGAGGCTCGGCGGCCACCGGGACTGGACGGGACGAAGTTTGGCGCCTTCAAGTCCGCGATCTACCACAACGCGAGCGATCCAAATCAGATCAACCCGATTCACGATCCGGCGGTGGAAGCTCGGCTCCGCCAAGCGGCGATCCGCATCCTGCGTGAGCACGATGCACCGCCGGAATATTTCGGGTGGATGTCGCTCGATACGGCCGCGGCGGAATAATCAAACAAAGGGAGGAAATTGCAATGCCGTCTTTCATCACCCCATTCTCGCGCCGGAGCATGCTCCGCGCCGGCGCGGCCGCCTTCATCGTCGCGGCAGGCGCCGGCGCAGCCCTTGCCCAGAGCCAGCCGCCGATCACGATGGCGATCAACCAGTCGCCATGGCTCAACTCGTTCGTCGCCATGGTCGACGAATACGAGAAGGAGACCGGGAACAAGGTCGAGCTCGATGTCACGCCTTTCGGCGGCCTCCTTGAAAAAATCCGCAACTCCGTGCGTGGCGCGCAGGGCGCCTACGACATCGTCAACGTGAACTCGCTTTGGCTGTCCGAGATCTATTCGGGCGGATTCCTCGCCCCCCTCGGCGATGTCCAGACCGGCTATACGCTCCCCGAGGGAGTGTTGACCTATGGCGATACGACGAATTGGGACGCTGCCGCCGGCACCTTCGCTGGTGGCGGCGCGCTAATGGGCGTGCCAGTCAACGGCAATGTGCAGGTGCTCTACTACAACACCGACATCTACGCGAAGCTCGGCCTGCAGCCGCCCAAGACGTGGGAAGAGCTCCTTGCCAACGCACAGGCGATACAGAAAGAAGGCGAGGCCTATGGCTTCGTGCCGCGGGCCGCTCGCGACTCGATCGTCTATAACTTCACTCCCTACCTCTTCAGCCACGACGCGGCCTTCTTCAGGATCACCGGCTCCGGCAAAGCGGATGTCGTCGTCAACAGCCCAGAAGCCCTCAAGGCTCTGGAAACCTATGTAAAGCTGGCCACGGAATCGGGCCCTCCCGGACCCGGCAACATCGCACAGGGCGAACTGATCCAGCTTCTAGCCACCGGCAAGGGCGCGCAGGCGATTGCCGTCATCGCCGCCTGGGGACAGCTCGAAGACCCCAATTCTTCGCGCGTCGTGGGAAAGATCGACGCCGCGCTGCTGCCCGCCGGTCCGGCCGGCACGGTCGCATCGAGTGCCGGCCATTGGGTGGCCGGCATCCCGAGGAATGTCCAACCCGAGAAGCAGAAGGCCGCGCTCGCGTTTCTCGATTGGTTCGCCGCCAAGGAGCGGCAGGTCGACTATGTGCGCAGCGGCGGCGTGCCGGTGAGAGGCGACATAACCAGCGCCGACCTTGGCGGCGAGGAGGAGTTCCGCTTCATTGACGCCTATTCGCAAAATGCCAAGCACGCGGTGATGGGTCTACCCTTCGCGCAGGCTGCGGAAGCCTCCGACGCGATGGCGCTCAGCCTCAACCGCGCCGTCATCGGCGAAATAACGCCGGCCCAGGCGCTCAACCAAGCCGCCGCCGACCTGGCCGGCGTTCTGGAGCGCAACGGCTTCGCAGTCGGGAAGCTGCCGGCTCTATGATGCGAAGCGGCGTCGGGCGAGGCCGGCGTCGTTCCCTCAGCGCAGGACTGATGCGATGATTTCCAATGGGCTAAGCTTCAAAGAGCGGCGCAACACACGCTGGATCGCGATCTCGCTGGCGCCTGCCGCCGCCCTGTTCATCGTTCTGACCGCTTTTCCGGTCGTGTATCTTCTCGTCCTGAGCTTCTTTCACGTCGAATGGCGCGAGGCGGCCTCGGCTTTTTCCTTCGTCGGCCTCGACAATTACCACCGGCTGTTTTCGACCGAAAAAGTGTTCTGGGACGGCGTTCGCAATACGGCCGTCTTCGCCGTGACTGCCGTGTCCTGCCAGATGGTGCTCGGTTTCTCCATGGCGCTCGCCGTCAGGACCGCTGGATCCTACGGAAGGGCCGTGCTGACAGGCATCTTCCTGCTGCCGATCGTCGTTCCGCCAATCGTCATTGGCACCATGTGGCGCCTCATCATGGGGCGTGAGTTCGGGCTCGCCAACACGCTTCTTGGGCTTCTGGGGCTCGGTCCGGTCGACTGGCTCGGCGACCCCGATATCGCACTCGCCTCGGTCATCTTCGTCGACATCTGGCACTGGACGCCCTTCGTCTTCCTGCTGATGCTGGCCGGGCTCGAGTCGCTCGATGGCGAGGTCATCGAGGCGGCCCGAATGGACACGAGGAGCCGTTGGCAGCAGATCCGCCACGTCGTTCTGCCCATGATGATGCCGACCATCGTCGTCACGCTGATGTTCCGCGTGATCCTGTCCTTCAAAGTCTTCGACGAGGTCTACCTGCTGACCTCCGGAGGCCCCGGCACCGCCACGGAAGTCGTCAACTTCTCGATCTATCGCACCTTCTTCCGCCAGGACCAGGTCGGATATGGCTCGGCGATGTCGATCGTCACTCTGTTTGCGATCAGCGTCGTCATCTTCCTTGCGCGCGGCTTCGCGCCGCGCCGCGCCGCGCGGCGGAGTGCTGTGTCATGACGTTGCGTCTCGGCTCCCGTATCCTTGCCAACACCGTCGTGTGGGGTTATGCGCTGGTCATCCTCGGGCCGACGCTATGGGTGCTGTCCAACGCCTTCAAGTTCAAGATCGACATCATCACCGGCGCCACCATTTCTCCATTCACCTGGATTAATTTCAACGAACTCCTGTTCTCGCGCCAGTCCGATTTCCTCGCGAACCTCCTCAACAGCGCGGTGATTGGGATCGCCTCTACAGCGATCGTCATTGTCGTCGCGACGATGGCGGCCTTCACGCTGACCTGCCTCGATGTGCGTCCCTGGGTGCGCTGGGCGCTGCTTGGCTGGGCGCTGCTGTTCCACATGCTGCCGACGCTCACCTTCGTGGGCTCCTGGTACCTTATGTTCTCGTCGGTCGGGCTGCATGGCACCTACTTTGCCGTGATCATGACGCATGCCGTGCACAACCTGCCGATGGCGCTGTTCCTGATGATGAGCTTCGTCGGCGCGCTACCGCGCGAACTGATCCAGGCGGCAAGGATGGATGGCTGCAGCTACGGGCAGGTGTTCTGGCGCATCGCTTTCCCGCTCGTGCGCGGCGGCATGATCGCCGCAACCGCGCTTACCTTCATCTTCTCGTGGAGCGACTTCGCCATCTCGCTGACCCTCACGTCGCGCGACACGATGACGGTGCCCGTGGCGATCGCGACCTTCGCGCAGGAATACGACATCCGCTACGGAGAGATGGCCGCCGGCACGCTGCTTTCGATCATTCCGGCGCTGTTGCTCATTCTGCTCGGCCAGAACTTCATCGTGCGCGGCCTGCTTGCTGGAGCCGTGAAATGAGCGTCGCGAGGCCAAAGCGGCCCGGCGGGCGCGGGAGACATTGATGGCCAACGTCACCGTTCAGGGGTTCCAGAAATTCTACGGCAGCCTCGAAGTCATTCCGCCGCTCGACCTCGAGATCCGAACGGGCGAGTTCGTCGTGCTTGTGGGTCCCTCGGGAAGCGGCAAGTCGACGCTGCTGCGGATGATCGCCGGCCTGGAGAAGATCGACGCCGGAACCGTCTCGATCGACGGCGAGGACATCACCGGCCGCGATCCCGGCGACCGCGACATGGCGATGGTGTTCCAGTCCTATGCGCTCTATCCGCACATGACGGTTGCCGAGAACATGACTTTTGCGTTGCGAATGCGCGGCACAGGGGACGCGGTGATCCGGGAGCGCCTAGCCGAGGCGCTGCGCATGCTCTCCCTTGAAGGCTATGAGAACAGGAAGCCCGCGCAGCTTTCTGGCGGCCAGCGCCAACGCGTCGCAATGGGACGCGCCATCGTTCGCCAGCCCCGTGTGTTCCTGTTCGACGAGCCGCTGTCGAACCTCGACGCGAAGCTGCGCGCCCGGACGCGGCTGGAGCTTCGCGAACTGCACGACAGGCTCGGCGCGACGTCGATCTTCGTCACGCACGACCAGATAGAGGCGATGACGATGGCCGATCGCATCGTATTGCTCGACCGTGGACGCATCCAGCAGATCGGCTCGCCTCGCGAAATCTACGAGAAGCCGCGAAACCGGTTCGTCGCAAGCTTCATCGGCTCGCCCGAGATCAACCTGCTGGAGGGTGGCCTCCATGTCGACGGCGACACGATGCTGTTCAACGGTCTAACGCTGCCCGGAAGGAAAATGGAGATGCCGACAGGCAGCGAATATACGCTTGGCATCCGACCGGAAGCCTTTGACGTCGCGCCCGAGCCGCTCGCCGGAACCGTGCCTCTCGCGATCCGCGCCGTCGAATACACCGGGTCGGACGTCTTTGTCTTCGGAACCATCGATGCGGGACCGTTGACCGTCAAGCTGCCGGCCGAAGGGCACGCCCTGAGGGACGGCATCGGGGCAGGCGCCTTCATCCACGTCAGGCCGACAGCCGAGGGATGGCATCTCTTCGATCGGTCGGGCCTGCGCGTGGCGAATACATAGAGTCCGGCGTCAATGACAGCGAAACGAACCGCGACAGCGCCGACGAAGAAGGCGCTACGCGCGCGTGTCGGTGATTTGAGGCAGGTCGCCAGCGTCAGACGGTTCATCCTGTCGGATGGGCCTGAAGCGGGCATCGAGACGCTTGCCTTCTCGACCGGTGGCGGCCTCGATTTCTGGGTCACCGCGGGACGGGGGATGGACATCGCCACCCTGTCGTGGCGCGGCATTCAACTCGCATGGCAGAGCCCGGCGGGTTTTCGGCTTCCGCCTGCCACGGCCGGGACAGGCGACCGGACGTTCAATCGCGCCTTCGGCGGATTTCTCAACACGTGCGGGTTCGACCACGTCCGTCAGCCGGCCGAAGGAAATCCCCTGCATGGCTCGGCGCCCTTCACGCCGGCGCGCCTCAACAGCTACGGCGAGGATTGGAACACGGCTGAACCTCTCCTTTATTGCGAGGGCGAACTCGTCGTGTGGGCGTTTGGAGGCGGTGGCCATCGGCTTCATCGGCGCATCGAGGCCCCCATTGGCGGCTCGACGCTCCGATTCGTCGATACGGTCGAGGTGATTGGGCCCGATCCGGCGCCGATCATGGCGCTTTATCACTTCAACCTCGGCTATCCGCTGCATCAGGAAGGCACCGAAATCAGCCTCGACGGCGACCCATTGGTGGGGCCTCTGCCACGGCACGAGCAAGCCACGGCGCAACCGACCCTGCGCGCGGCTTCTCCGGGCCGGTCTGTCTGCCGCGTCGAGGGCGGCGGGTCGATCATCGCGTTCCACTGGTCGAGCGATACCCTGCCCTGGCTTCAACTCTGGCGGGATTTGCGGCCCCGTTGCGGCGTGCTGTCTATCGAGCCCTGCTCGATCGCCAGGTCAGAAGACGGTAGGAACACGAGCACGCCCTGCATCGAACCGGGCCGGCCGGTTCGGTTCGAGATCGAGGTTATCCTCGCGGATGCGGTCTCACACCCGTACCCCGGTAACATTCGATGATCGCGAAAATTGCTCCAGGAGTTTGCGCGGCCTCCGCATGTGGCCCCCGCGTGACAATTGCAACGCGGACGACACTGCGGCTGGCGGCGACGATCGTCGGGCGTGTGAAGGGTTTGGCGCGCATCGTCTCCCGGCTCGATCTGGAACGGACGATCACGGAATGGATCAAGCAGACGCACGCCGCGGCCCTCGAAATCCTTGGTGTTGCGGGTCACGAGGACGAGACCGTGAACCCGCGCAGTCGCAGCGAGCGCCATGTCCCACCCGTCCTTGTTCTTGGCGCCGAGCATTCGCGTCCATTCCTCGACGATCGTGGCGTCGACGGGAATGATGCGGTCGACAAAGGCCTTTTCGGCGGCTGCGATCTGCCTTGAGCAATTCCGCCGACCTCTGCGGGTCGCGACGCTTCAGCGCTTCCGCGCCGCGGCGCTTCTCGAACATGGTGACGACGCTCAGCCTCAGATCCGCATCGTCGACGGTGGCGAGCCATTTGCGCACATTCGCATTGCCCCGCGCGCCGAATTCGCGGAGCACATTCTCATCGATCAGATAGGCAGTCACGGAATCCTGCGCGGCACGACCTCCGTCGTCGGCGCTTTGTCGTCGAATGCGCCAAGGTCGGCCAATTCAGCGAGCGCGCGCTTCAGGCTCCGGGCGGGATAGGGCCGTCCGCGCTTGGGATAGGCCTTCGCATATTCGATCGCGGATTCCGCCTGCTCGGGAGTCAGCGATGGAAAGTCCGCCACGATCTCAGCGATAGACTGCGTGCGGGCCAAGGCCGCCACCATGTGAACGGGAATGGTAGTGCCCTCAATGAGCGGGTCGCCTCCGTCATCGGCCTCCACCCATCGGCGGAGCTCCTTGAGGCGTCGGAGCCGGCCCTTGAGGTCGGCTGTCGCTTGGCATTTAATTGTAAGAATGCGCCGGTCATCCCTGCTGACGGGCGCGTTGATCTGGCAGGTGGCCTTCGTCGCGGTCCTTTTCGTCGCGGCAATCTTTGGAATCTTTTCCTATGCGATAGACAAGGGGAATGACCTTGTCCTGGCGCAGACGATGGCGATGAATATGGTCGTGGTGCTGGAGATATTCTATCTCTTTTTCATTCGCAACGTCTTCGGCACGTCGCTGACCTGGGCCGCGATCCGCGGTACCAACGCGGTGTGGATCTGTGTGGCCATCGTCGTACCTGCGCAATTCGTCGTTACCTACCTCCCGCTGGCACAGGGTATCTTTGGCACCGCTTCGGTGTCGTTGACCGATGGTCTCCTGATTGTCGGGATAGGCGCAGTATTCTTTGCAATAATTGAGGTTGAAAAGCAGATTCGGCTCAGTCTGTCTGCTCCTGACGACCAGCCATTGATCTCCGATGTCAAAGGCTGATTGAACCCTGGCCGCGATCTCGGTGAGGAGTGCGCTAATCACCGCCGCCCCTGCTTCCAGTCGTCGAGACGGGCGTAGATCGTGGCCGCGACGCCGCCAAGCGCCACGGCGATGAACACCCAGCGCAACGCGTCGAGATACGGGACGAGCGGCAGGATGGCGGTCTGGGTCTCGGCCAGGACGCTTTGGTGTAGGTCGCCGCTACGATCATGAGGGGATCATAAGTCCGGTCTCTGCAACAGCTCTTCGCTACCGGGAAGGATGCGACAGGGCGTGGATCCATCCACGCGCAGGCCCGCCCCCGCTTGCTGTGCTGGCTTCCTGGTCCAGGTCCGTCCTCCTCCAATCAACCCACAAGGGGTCCGCTACGCGAGCGTGCGGCCGCTGCGGCTTCGCCTGCGCGGTGATTGCGGCCGGGCCCCGGACCCAACGGGCGCCAGAGCGGGGATCGGCCCCGCGCCAAAAGACGGAGCCCTTCAATGTCGCAAGATCTTTCCCTCGCACAGAACCATGCCTGGAACCTCGCCCGCACCCTGATGGTGCCGGTCATTCTCTTCAAGGTCGACGACGAATACGGCGTCATGCCTGCCGACGAACTCGACGACGCCGAAATCGAGCCGCTCTTTGAGTACGATCCCTACCAGGGCGGTCGGCCGGCTCATTGAACCGGCCTTCCTCTCGCGCCAGGCGCCCGGCCCGTCAGACAGGCCGGGTTGCGCGCCGCACAGTCCTTTCCCTGCTGGTGGCGGGACGCCACGAGCCCTCATTGGGACGAGGTTTTGCCGCTTGCGCCGGGAAGCCCGCAAGGGAGGCTGCGCCGCCCCGGCAAGCCGGTGCGCCCTTGGCAAGCTTCCGGCTTCGCGGCCGACCTCGAGGCCTGCCGGAAAGGTAAGAAAAACAGATCTGGACAAGGAAAGGGCCGGACGCCCCGCGGCGCCGGCGGGATCGACCATGGAACAGCATGAAATCGAGACATTGCGAGACAAGGTGCCCTGCGCCGCCGTGCTCGAGCGCGAGGGGTGGAAAGTCGACGTCAAGGAGAGCACCACGCGCGCCGTGAAGTACCGGCACGGGGCAGGCGAGATCATCATCGTCATCCACAATGGCAGGGGCTGGTTCGATCCCCTCTCGGATGCCAAGGGCGACGTCTTTACGTTGGCCGGTTACCTGGCCGGTATCGCCTTTCCGGCGGCCGTCGAGGCGGTTCGCAGTCTCGTCGGCCATGTTTCGGCCACGCCGACCTGGAACCGCCCGAACCGGACAGGCACTCCGATTTCGATCATTGAGCGATGGCGGCGCCGACGACCGCCGACCATCGGATCTCGCACCTGGCGATATCTGGCAGATGAGCGTGCGATCCCGATATCCATTCTGCAGACCGCCAACGCTCAAGGCCTGCTGCGCGAGGGTCCGAGCGGCAGCATCTGGATGGCGCATGTCGACCGAGCCGGCCAACTGATCGGATGGGAAGAACGCGGCCCGCAGTGGCGTCGTTTCTCCACCGGCGGAGCCAAGGAACTGTTCCGCCTCGGCAACGAAGCGGCGCTTCGGTTCTGTGTCACCGAGGCGGCGATCGACGCCATGAGCCTTGCCGCGATCGAGGGTATGCGCGCCGACACGCTCTACGTCAGCACAGGGGGCGGATGGTCGCCCGCCAGCGATGCCGCGATCCGGGCGATCGCCGCGAGTCCCGACATGTTGATGTCCGCGGCCACCGACAATGATCGGCAGGGCGAGATCTATGCCGGTCGTTTGCAGGAGATCGTCCGCGAGACCGGATGCCGCTACGAGCGGCTGCGGCCATCCACGCAGGATTGGAACAGCGACCTAAAACGACAGGGGAGGGGAAACCCGGGAATGAAAGCGGAAAGGAGAGCGGAATCGCTGCCGCATGCCCGGCCGTCGCGTCAAGGGAAGCTGCGCCCGGCTAGCGCCGGCCCTTGACGCGCCGGACCGGAGAGGCGGCCGCGGGAAGGGGTGATGAGAAGGCATGAAGGTGATGATCCGGTCGGGTGGACAGGATCGCGCTTGATGCCGACGGACGACAGGAGCCGCCAATGATCACCCAATCTTCCTTCCGCAAGGTCTTCGAGGGCGTCGCAACGCGCCGAGAGATGTTCCATATGTTCGACCGCCATGGCCAGGCATCGATAAGCAAGGCGCGGCTCACTGGCCGACTCTATGACGGCGAGTGGTTCGAGATCAGCGCGGCCGAGCACGACTATATGTTCGAGATTCTGCCGCCGCTCTGGTTGCGCGGCGACATGTTCGCCATGCGCGAGTTCATGACCGGCTCGATCACCAGTGTCTTCTTCGCGCTCCCGATCGATGGCCGCACCCGCTATTTCCATGGCTATTGCGATATGTTGGCCAGGGGTTCGGCCGAGCGCATGCGCGATGTGATCGTCGAGCGGGAATCCCGCCCGGTCCGTGCCATGACGCGCACCGAGCGGCTCGACCACATCTGGAGCACGACCCATGCCGACTATCGCGGCTATGCAGGTGAGCGCTGGCCTGAGTGTGACCGCGGCTCTCGCACCGTCACCGTATACGGTGGCTCGCAGGGCACGGTGCTGAAGCTGCTCGACGACCTCACCGAGGTCGAGATCAGCGCCAAGCTACCGGTCCATCTTCGCTACCTTCCCGCCGCAATTGCAGCCTGATCGGAGGCTGTCATGTTCACATTTCCTATTCTCGGCGTTCGCAAGGTCATCGAGCGCGGCATAGCCGATGCCACCGCCAACGGCGGATTTCGCAATCCCTACTACGGCATCAAGCCGGGTAAGGATGAAAAGCCGGGACTCTGGCTGGTCGGTGACCAGGGGGTCTATCTCCTCTCCAACGGCAAGCTTGCCGAGGGTGAACGTGCCCTCGTGGTCTATTCGGATGAATGCCACCCGGTCGGCAATCCCGACTGGTGGCACTACAAGAACCGTCATTTTGGCGGCGACGACGGCATCGAGTTCATCGACGCCGACAGACTGATCCCGCTGTTCGATCGGAACATTCGTTGCACGCACTTGCGCGTGCAACTGACCGAGACGGACGTCTCGCTGTCGCTTATCGCCCGCTAGCCCATCCGACATCCTCGTCAGCTTTTCACGCGGCCGACAACGCCGTCCGCGTGATCGCGCTCGCCAAAAATCCAAGGAGATTTTCCATGTCCCACGACGACCCCTTCACTCTCGACCTGTTCGGAAATACGGCACTTTCCTCAGGACTCGGCCTTGGCGTGACCGCCTTTTCCGACAGTCCGGCCAATGATCCGGACGATGGCGATCCGTCCCTGCATTCTCCCGCGCCTGCCGTGCCGGCCACGGCCGACGCGCAGCTGTCGCGCCGGGCATGCAAGGGCGAGAATTTCCACCTTGCCGGCACGCGCGGCCTCGCAAAGTCGTGGCGGGAGCGCGCCCGCGACAATCTTGCTGCGATCCGGCTTGCCGCCTCGATCGTCGATGAGCAGCGCCCGGCTTCGGTCGACGAGCAGGCCGCGCTGATCCGGTTCACCGGCTTCGGCGCCTCCGAGCTTGCCAACGGCGTGTTTCGTCGCCCGGGCGAGCTGGAGTTTCGCGAGGGCTGGGCGGAGATCGGCGCCGACCTTGAGGACGGCATCGACAGCGGCGACTACGCCTCGCTGGCCCGCTGCACCCAGTATGCGCACTTCACGCCGGAATATATCGTCCGGGCCATCTGGTCGGGCCTGCAGCGGCTCGGCTGGCGCGGCGGACGCGTGCTCGAGCCCGGCATCGGCACGGGCCTGTTTCGGGCGCTGATGCCCGCGGCGCTACATCCCGTCACCCATCTCACGGGCATCGAGATCGATCCGGTTACCGCCCGGATCGCCCGTCTCCTGCAGCCCCGCGCCAAAATCCTCAATCAGGATTTCGCGCGGGTCGAGCTGCCGGCGCATTTCGACCTCGCGATCGGCAATCCTCCCTTCTCCGACCGCACCGTGCGCAGCGACCGTACGTTGCGCGCGCTCGGCCTGCGCCTGCATGACTATTTCATCGTGAAGGCGGTTCGTGCGTTGAAGCCCGGCGGACTTGCCGCCTTCGTGACCTCGAGCGGCACGATGGACAAGGCCGACAGCAGGGCGCGTGAGCACATCGCTGCGATGGCCGATCTTGTCGGCGCGATACGGCTGCCGGCGGGCAGCTTCCGTGCCGATGCCGGCACGGATGTCGTCGTTGACATCCTGTTCTTCCGCAAGCGACGGGATAGTGAGGCCGTGGGCGACGCCTCCTGGCTCGACCTTGTCGAGGTCCGTCCCGCAACCGAGGATGAGGGCGCGGTCCGCGTCAATCGCTGGTTTGCCGAACACCCCGACCTGGTGCTGGGGGACCACGCGCTGAGGCGCGGCATCTACGGTCCCAATGAGACCTATACCTGCCTTCCGCGCGCCGGAGTCGATCTCGACACGGCATTGTCCAACGCGGTCTTTGCCCTCCCGGAAGCGATTTACGATGGCGATCCGGAGATCATCGACGCTGATGCCGAGGACGAGGCCGACGCACTCGATGTCGCCACGGTGGCGGAGCGCTCTATTCGCGAGGGCAGCTATTTCATCGGCAAGAACACCGCCCTGATGCAGATGGTCGACGGCAAGGCCGTGACCATCACCATCCGCAAGGGCAGGAGCTCGGAAGGTGTCCCCGAGAAACATGCCCGCATCATCCGCAAGCTGATCCCGATCCGTGATGCGGTGCGCGAGGTGCTGAAACTCCAGGAATGCGACCGGCCGTGGAAGCCGGCGCAGGTCAAGCTGCGTATTGCCTGGTCGAACTTCGTGCGCGAGTTCGGGCCGATCAACTTCACCACCGTCTCGACAACGGAGGATGAGGAATCCGGCGAGGTGCGCGAGACGCATCGTCGCCCGAACATCCAGCCGTTCTTGGACGATCCCGATTGCTGGCTGGTGGCGTCGATCGAGGACTACGACCTCGAAACCAACACGGCCAAGCCCGGGCCGATCTTTACCGAACGTGTGATCGCGCCGGCGCCGGCGCCGATCATCACGTCGGCTGCCGATGCTCTTGCCGTCGTGCTCAACGAACGTGGCCATGTCGACGCCGATCACATCGCGGAATTGCTGCATCGCGATGTCGCCGATGTCGTTGACGAGTTGGGGCAAGCGATCTTCCAGGATCCGACGTCCGGTTCCTGGCAAACCGCCGATGCCTATCTCTCCGGCGCCGTTCGCTCCAAGCTTGCTGCCGCCGAGGCCGCCGCTGCGCTCGATCCAGCCTTTGCCCGCAATGTGGTCGCGCTGCAGGCGGTCCAGCCTGCCGACCTGCGTCCCTCCGACATTACCGCCCGGCTTGGTGCACCGTGGATTCCGGCCGCCGATATCGTCGCCTTCGTCAAGGAGACGATGGACGCCGCCATCACCATCCATCACACGCCGGAACTGGCCTGCTGGACCGTCAATGCCCGCCAGCTCGGCTGGAGCGCCGCCGGCACTACGGAATGGGGCACCCACCGGCGCGACGCCGGGCAGCTTCTCTCCGATGCGCTGAACAGTTCGGTTCCGCAGATCTTCGACACCATCAAGGACGGCGACACCGAGCGGCGCGTCCTCAATACGGTCGAGACAGAAGCCGCCAAGGAGAAGCTGGGAAAGATCAAGACGGCGTTCCAGAGCTGGATCTGGAGCGATCCGGATCGCACCGACCGACTGGCGCGGCTCTACAACGATACCTTCAACAACATCGCGCCGAGAAGTTTCAACGGCGACCATCTCCAGCTTCCAGGCGCCTCGGGCGCCTTTTCTCTTTATGGGCACCAGAAACGGGCGATCTGGCGCATCATCTCGGCCGGCTCGACCTATGTCGCCCATGCCGTCGGCGCCGGCAAGACGCTCTCGATCGCCGCGGCGATCATGGAGCAGCGCCGGCTCGGGCTCATCAATAAGGCCATGCTGGTCGTTCCCGGCCATTGCCTGGCGCAGGCCGCGCGCGAGTTCCTGGCGCTCTATCCGAACGCGAGAATTCTGGTCGCTGACGAGACCAATTTCGTCAAGGAGAAGCGGCATCGCTTTCTGTCGCGGGCAGCAACCGCGAATTGGGACGCGATCATCATCACCCATTCGGCGTTCCGCTTTATTTCGATCCCGTCCGCCTTCGAGAGCCAAATGATTCAGGACGAGCTCGAGGCCTATGAGGAACTACTGACCAAGGTCGACCGTGAGGACCGGCTTTCGCGCAAGCGTATCGAGCGCATGAAGGAGGGGCACAAGGAGCGGCTGGAGGCGCTATCAACCCGCAAGGACGATCTGCTCACCATTTCCGAAATCGGCATTGACCAGATCATCGTCGACGAAGCACAGGAGTTCAGGAAGCTCAGCTTTGCCACCAATATGTCGACGCTGAAAGGCGTCGATCCCAATGGCTCGCAGCGGGCCTGGGACCTCTATGTGAAGTCGCGGTTCGTCGAGACGAAAAATCCGGGCAGGGCGCTCGTGCTCGCTTCCGGCACGCCGATCACCAACACGCTCGGTGAAATGTTCACCGTGCAGCGACTGATGGACAATGCTGCCCTGACCGAGCGTAGACTGCACGAGTTCGATGCCTGGGCGTCGACCTTCGGCGACACTTCGACGGAACTCGAGTTGCAGCCGTCCGGTAAATACAAGCCGGTCACGCGCTTTGCCCAGTTCGTCAACGTCCCCGAGCTGATCGCCATGTTCCGGTCATTCGCGGACGTGGTTGTCGTTTGGCATTTAAATACAAGAATGCGGCGATTTTGTTCGAGGTGGGCACTTAATCGTGAGAGTCCCAACAAGCAGATTCTCAAATTAACTGCATTTGCCTGGAAGCTCGCAGCTTGGCGGCTCGAGCTATCATGTTCTCGGCGGCGTCAGAGAATCGGACTTTGTTGTCGCCCATCATGTGCCCTCGCAACATC
>NZ_JBEBMF010000004.1:461990-605417 GCF_040081925.1 Mesorhizobium quangtriensis | reverse complement strand
CCGCATGAGCATGTCGTGCTGCATGCGCTGGCGAAGCGGCGAGATAGGTGCATCGGTCGACGGGGTAGCCATGGCGAGTTCCTCTAGTTGAAGGGAACTCCATGGTCGGCTCGCCCGCCGCCACCTGCTCAAAGGCTACGAATACTACGCCATCTCAGGCCAAGGCGCCCCTCCCGCGAAGCGGGTTCGTGCATGGGGGCGCAAAGCGGTCATCAACACTGCGCATGTTTAATGTCCGCTTCGCGCCCCCCTCTCGGTCGTTCGACGAGACGTCATCAGATCCTAGAAGCTGCCGTTCGTTCAACCGTTGGCGATTGTGTCTGTTATGGCTCGTTAGCTGACCAGTGAGACCGAAGCAGTGTAAGCGCCACACTCGCTGCGGTACCGGCTATTCAGATGACCCTGCCGGCCGCTTCCTAGCCGCCTCGCCTTCGGGTGCCGCCGAAGCTGGTTCCGTCGCACTCGAGGCTGCCCCTGGAACGGCTCGCGCAACTGCTCGGCATGAATTATCGTCGTCCGGATCAGACGATAGAATCGTTCCGTCCCCGGCCGCCTTGCCACCAGGAGCGCTGGCTTTAGACCGGGATGTTCCACACGAAGCGCGGCCCGAGTTCCGTGTTCACTCGGCAGGCGAGGCGGGATGCGTACTAGAGCGATGTCACCTACCAAAGGCGACCGCAGCGCGGGCAACTCACCGGCGTATGCGCAAGCTCCCAGTTCCGGTCAAACCCGCGTTTGGGACAACGTAACATCGCCAAACCATCCAGGATTTGGTCCAGATCAGATAGGGATTGCCTAAAAAGAGACATACACAGATCGACACGCATCATACTTTGCTTGCCAAGCATGTTACGAGGTGGCCCTATGTGCTTAGGGAGTCGAGGCACAATCTTGGGGGGACAGTGAAGCTTGGTGATATCGACGCTTACGAGCGTCGCCTCCGCGATGCGATCGTTGCCTTGAACAAGAAGCGAGTGCCAGGGGTCACACTTGTCGAAGCTGTCGACGAGGCGGCCCTTTGGCCGGATGGTTTCGAGCAAGCGCAGCCTTTCCTGACTGATCTTCAATTGGCGACGCTCTTCGTCAGGAGCCCACTGCTGCTCTGCGCGATCGCGGCCGAGATTGGGTTTAGGTTCGAGGGGGTCGGAACCGAATACTGGAACAAGCTTGCTGCGGCGCTTGGCGTCCCGATCACGATGTCGGATCGAGCGCGGTTCGGGGACGTCTTCAGGGCGACAGCGCACAAGTTCAGGCTTTCGAAACCCTCGGAAAGTGCATTTAGCACGCACTTCTCCATAATGTCTTGGCCGATCGCGAGCGCTTTATTGCCGCTCGATCTCATTGGACCCGTCACGCGCCTTGTCGCCAGAGCGCCCTCGGCGGCACTTCCTGGCCCTGGGCGCAGCGCCAATTTCCCTAGTCTACGAGCGTGGGCGAGCGCAGCGGAAGGGGCCCGACTGGTCGATTGGTTACGTTTCGAGGCGGCTTCGGAACGAGTCTTGACCGCTTTGCTCACGGAGAACCGCGGGGGCGGTATTTCGGCGCTTAGCTATTTACGCCTTCACGACGCGATCACGAAATCGTCCGAAGCGTTTTTCGCCGCTCGCGCTGCCCGCCGGCGTGCCCGACGGATTAAGGGAGGAAGCATCGCTCCAGAGACCCCGGGGCGCCTCACCGTGACTCGGGAGTCGGCTGGCTTGAATCTCTATGCGACATGGCCCGCCTTGCCCGGTGAACTGGTTGATGAAGCTAAGAACATCGCGCGCGCTGCCGGTTGGCGGCCGCAGCTTTGGGGCGCGGGCGCGCGCCTGCATAGCGATACTGCCCTGGGAGACGGCCCTTTCGCGTTAACCCATTCGGACGTCCCTCGAAGCGATCAGGCAGCCTATGGCGATGCGGCGGCCGTGTTTGGTGAAGGCAGTACGATTGCCGCAGCCCTTGCCAGCCGCAGCATAGACTGGAACGAATCCTTGCTTTTCGATGTGAACAACGAACGCACGCGGGGCGAGCAACGCTTTGCGCCTTTTGATCTCAGTAGCGGACATGCATGGATTGCCTGTCGTGCTGGAATGACTTCTCTCGATCGGCTTCATTTCATCGGGTCGGTTGCCGGTTATCGGGTATTCGAGGCGAGTCTTGCAGATGAAACCGCGCGCGCGATCCTTGGCAACCATGGACTGTTAGCTGCCAGGGATCGCAGCTTGGCTGCCCGCCATCCGACCGACGCGATCATCGCACCCCAAGGCGTCGTTCGGCCGGACAGACCCTTCACGATCTATCGGCCGGGACCGCCAATCGACGTGGGCGAACCTCGGCGGCTGCGCAACGGTGAGCAGATGAGTGGACAGCCTCGCGTACGCTGCGAGGACGCTCATGAGCCGGACGATATTCCGATCAGCCTGTCCCTCCTCGAACGTGATGGAGCATTCTCTGCGCTCATGGAGCGAAGGCTGCAGTTGCGTCTCGAAAGCGCACATGCGCTGAGGGCCGTTCCGCTCACAGTTGAGCTTGAAATCAATGGTAAGCTCATCGTTCGTAGCGTTGGCGAACTTGCCGAACTTCCCGTCACTGTCGACCAGCATTCGCCACTCCTGAAGAGCTTGTATGCGGACGTTGTCCGCACACGACTCCTCGAGAGTGGAGCGGGCACTCTCCGTTTCTCAGTTGGACGGCTAGCCACAATCGACGTGCCGCTCGCACGACCTAAGGGGGCTGTCGACTGGTCAACCACACCTCCAACTCTGATCGAGGCGGACGGCTCAGCCAGTATGGCCTGCGCGCCCGCCACCGCGCCGTACCGCTTCGCTCCGGCGCCGGCAGTCGTTCGTCCCGAGCGCGGCGCCGTCGGGTACGTGTTTCGCTTCGGAGACGGTCGCTTCGCAGACCCGATGAATCTTCTAGCGAGTCCAAGCTTCAATCTTGGCGATTTCGCCGCCGCCTTTAGCAGTGCCTTCGGCTCACGCCAACTTCGCGATGGGGAGCGGGGGAGCGGAGATCTCGCTCGGGCACGCATCGCGTGGTCACGCGCACAATGCGGAACGTTGCAAGCTCTGGCAGCGAAAAGTCGGGTCGTGCAGCAATTCGAAGAACCGCTCATCTACAATCTCTGTGGTCGTGAGTGGTTCGATCGAGAACGAGAGGACAAATCCTCCCGCTCCGACGCTCATGAAGCACTGTATCTCGTTGCGCTCGAGCAGGGTCTCGCCAGCCTGCCCGAGGGCGTTCCGGAACGTTACGCTGGGGACTTTGCCGAGGCCTTTGCGGTCCGGGCCCGTGACCTCGATCCTGATTGGCCGCTTAGGCGGCCGGCTCCGCGAGACGACGCGATGGACAATGCGCTCAATCTCGGCTTCACCGACGCGGTGAATACCCTTCAGGCGCGTGGCTCCTTGGTTGGGGTCGATCCGGATGATTGCGATTTCGGTAGTCCGGAAGATGCTTGGGCCTCTGCGGCAGAGGAAGCCATACGCCGGGTTCGTCGATCACGCCTCGCGCGCCTGATCGCGCCTGATGAAGGGGGGCGCCAACTGCGCGACCGCTTCTATTCGAACATCGGCGTTGCCGAGATGGCCGAGGATCTCGCGGCGTGGTCCCGCACCTTCGCGCTGCCGCGGGGGCATTTGAGCGCTGAAGCGGCTGCTGCAGCGCTCCAACTGTGGCTTTCCCCAACTGCTTGCGACGCGCTTGATGATGCGATGCGCGTGCTGGTCAATGACCCGTTCGTCGCTCGAGCGAGCCGTTATGCGGCGATCCGTATGGACGCGACGCTGGGCGGCGCGGTCTCATGAGCGACTTCAATCGGCTTCTACTTAACCTCCATGCCGAAGCGCGCCGCTGCGACCGCGATCAAGCTTTGCTTGGCGCGCTAGGGGTGGGCGCGTTCGCCTATCCGCATCAACTCGATAGCGTCCATCGTATGTTGACTGCGTCGGCCTGTCGCTGGTTGCTCGCCGACGAAGTCGGCCTTGGGAAGACTGTCCAGGCAATTATGGTAATGCGCGCACTTGCAGCGCAGTCTTCCCGCCTGTTCAACGTGGCGCTCGTCGTGCCCGACGACCTGGTCGAGCAATGGGAAAAGGAGTTGCTGGCGCGCGGCCATGCAATCGCGATCGAAGCCGGCGAGTCGGGGGGACCCAACAGTAATCTCCTTATGCGCCTCATCCGGCCGAGCCGAATCGTGGCGGGCGGAAAGATCGCTGCCGACAGGATCGACATGCTCCTCGTCGATGAGTTTACCAAACTGCAGGTCGCGGTTCGCAATGAACTGATCGCGGCCGCACGCACAATTCCGCACGTCATCGCGATGACAGCCACTCCGGCGCTTCACCAGGTGCGCACGCGCGGCGAACTCATGGAGTTGCTTGAGCCGGAGGCTGCGCGAATTGCCCGGGCCGAAGGCCGCAATGTCCTTGAGGTACTCTCGGAGCGCGAACAGGCAGCCTTCGACCGATTCCGCGGCGAACTGGCCGACGCCTCCCGCCGCCGAGCCGTCGGCGACAGCTACGGCCTCTACCGACGGCTCATTCGAACTCAACGCACCGACTACCCCGACACTTTGCCACAGCGCCGCTACCAACCGATCCGCGTCGCGCCAACGGACGGCGACGTCGAGCGCGCCAAAGCAACTCGAGCCTATCTCGAGGCAGCCGAAGCGGCCGGTCTCGACTACAAACGGGACGCGCTGCTGCAAGTTGCCGGTCGCAGTCCGCAATCGCTTCGTGAACGACTCTCAACGCTCAAACGGACGCAAGCCGTTGCAGATGCGTGGCGGCGCATCGAGACCGTGCTACGCGACGAACCGGGGGACGCCAAGCTTGATGCACTCGTCGACCACGTTCGAGAGGTCCGCGCCAGCAAGCCCGACGCTCGCCTCGTGATCGTCGCGGAGGATAATCCCACCACTGACTACCTTCACGATGCACTGACAAAGCTCGTCGATGCCAAGGTGGCTCGAAAACGTCGTGTGATGCGAGCAGCCGAAGAACTCGAAGTTCAAGTCGCCTTGCTCAAAGACGCGCTCGAAGATTTCGTCAGCGGGGAAGCGCATATCTTAGTTGCCGCGCTCGACGCTCGTGAAGGTCACAATCTTCAATTCGCAGACGAGATCATCTTCTTCGCGCTCCCGTGGTCGCCGCCGGACATTCAGCAGTGGATCGGCCGCATCGATCGCCTGGGGACGCGAGGGGTTCCATCGAGTCGAACCATCGCCATCACCCCCATCGTGACGGAGAACTCAATCGAGGCTCGAATCCTCGAGGTGCTCGAGGCGACGAAGGTGTTTGAGAGGAGCGAGGTTTGGGACGACTCTGAGTGGGAGGCTATCAGCAAGGCGATTAACGCGGCGGCTGAAGGCGATCGCGGAGCGACCTGGAGCGACGCCACATCATATGCGCGCAATCTCGGCGAAACCGCAGATGATTGGCTGAAAAGTACCAAGCTGCCGCCTAGCCCCCGTACTACGATCGCAGAAAAAAGAGCTGCTGGTCTGCGCAACCGCGACTATGCGTGCCCGCTCACCGCCGAGGCCGAGGATCGAAAACTCAACTGGTTCCAGTGGCGCGAGCGAGGTCTGGACGTCCTTCTGAAGCTCGCGCGCGAAGAGTATTTCGACATCCGCAGCGGAAAGCATGGCCAACAGAGCTTCAAGACCATCTGGTACAGAGGTGATGGTCGCGAACCGGAATTGGCGCTTCCCGACATCGACAACCGGAGTTCCTGGCATCGGCAGGCCTTCATCGCGAAACGCACGGCCATTGAATGCCCTCCCAACACCTATGTAGAGCAAAAGGACGGCCAGAAGCGCCGCCTGCACTTCCTCGATCATGGCTGCAGCTTGCACGACCAATTAATCGATGCACTCACTAGAAAGCCCATATCGAGCGACCTCACGACTGAGTTCGTCGTGGGATTCCCATCCGGTCATCCGATCCTCGCCTGGGAAGGCAGGAGGCTTTTCATCGCAGTTGCAGTGCTCGATCTCTCCAATGCCTTGGCGCCGGACTTGGATGGGATCATCGGCCCGATCGACGTTCAAGCGTCGAAGCCCGAACAGGATGCACAAAACACCGCGCTCCGATCGCTTGATGCGTCGCTCTCTGCCGACCGTCGTTGGCTACTCGACCGCTGCCCGCCCGCGTTCCTAATGAGCGTTTTCGTCGAGAACCCGGGCAGCTTCGCACCGGCGATGGCGGCTGCCGGTGCGATCCTGGATCCGTCACATGACGGGTTACGCGGTCGACAGCTTTCGCGGCGACGATCATCTCTTGCCGAGCCGCAAATTGCAGAGGCTCGCGCGGCCGCACAGGCGGAACTACAAAAACGGGGGTCGGAAGCGCTTGGGCGCGCGCTCGTTTCCATCAACGGCGCTGTGGAAACTCGCCTGTTCGCGGTCGACGCAGATGCACTCCAGCATGTCCAAGCGGCGCGAGCCGAACTGGCAAATGCCGAAGCTTTAGATCAGAAGCTGGTTTTCAACCAGGCGGCGGTGCGTGGGGCAAAGCTGGCGGTCGAAATCAGTGAGAGGGCAAGCGCCGCGCGCAGGGCTTGGCTCACCGGAGCGGCCGGTAGCGTTTCGAAAGCAGCTGCGTTGAGCAAGCGGCGGTATTTCTGGCTTGTTCCCAGGACTATGTCCGAGGAGAGCCTAGCAGGCTCTCAATGACGCCCCGCGCTTGATCGTCGAGCCGCCAGGACCAAGCGTTGAACTGATCGCCGGTGAGCAACGCAGCTCGCTCGACTTGCCGCGGTGGCGGTGTCAGGAATTCGAACGTCCCTGCCTCTCTGTTGACAGCCCAGACCGGTTGTCCCGCGGACAGCGTGATGCCTACGATAATCCAGTGCCAGATGTCGCGAGTCGGAGGCTCCCACACTGTTGCCTTTCCATTCTCAATCACCAAAATGACCCGGCGCTTTCGATACCCTCCGCTGATCGTGGCTGCAAAGCATCCGTCACCGTCCGCGCGAGCCCACCGCCCGCTCGGGCCGTCCGCCGTGCCAAAGTAGGCTCCTGATCCGCTCAGGACCGCCAGGTTCTGCGGTTCATCAAGAGAATACCGCTCGCCCGAGCTCGCCAGCGCTCGAGCGTACTCGCTGAGTGCCTTGGCATCATCCTGGGGCTGGTCCGATCCTCCCAGTTCAACCAGGGCATCCCGCCACGCTGGTCGACCTAATTCGACGTGGAGAGGCGTCGCGATCAATTCCATTTTGTCATCCACCGGCAAGCGCCTGATCGGATCGCTAGAACTGAGCGCCACCGCACCGAGTACCACATTGTCGGCGCCGCCCCACACCAAACGCCGCGGAGTGGTCGGCGCATATCCACGCCCGGCACCGGTCGCTAGTTCATCGATATCTCCAGACCGCATGAGCACGCCGATCGCATCGTCGATCGCTACGCGCAAAGTGTCTTCGGCGATGCCTAGAGGGCGATAGGCCTCCTTTATCCCGCTGGTGATGCGGCCGCGACTGACAAAACCCCCCTCCCGGATTGCGTCGCGGATGTGCCTTAATACGCTGCCTGGCAGTGCCTCTTCAGTGTCGAGGTGTAGGACTGCCGCCCATAGTGAACCCTTGCTCATTCGTCGGAGCCGAGGGCCACAGCCGCCGCGATCGCATCATCCAGTTGTTCGCGCGACGATCGGTCGTGCGCCACTATGATCAGATGCGAACGAGCACGCGTCAGGGCGACATAGAGATCGCAAACCGTGAAGAGGCCACCGAGCCCCGAAAAATCGGCAAGCACGACCACGTCGGCCTCGAGCCCCTTAAAACTGCGCGCGGTCGTCACCAAGATACCGCCGCCCTCGCGCCAGCTCCCAGCGTCTTCGACGAGCGACACTTCGTCAACATCACGGACGTTTGCGAGTGGACCCTTTCCCTTGGCCGTTGGACCGAGAATGGCGATTTGACGCGAAGTGAGGCGGTGCTCTTTCAATAGCGAACGCAGTTCTCCCTGGATCAGTCCGGCGATCGATGCGGCGTTAGGGGGAGTAATGATCTTCGGAGGCCTCCCGAGGGGTGCCGTCTCGAACGGTAGGGAGGCTATGTTGGTCGCGGCGGTGGCGCAGGTGACGATTCGGCGCGTGTTCCGGCAGTTAATGTCTAGCTCGAAGCGGAACGCACCCCTAACGGGCGGATCCACCGGCTCGCGACGTAGGCTCTGCGCGGTATCAAGAAATGCCCAAACCGGACCGTTCTCCTCGAGGAGATACTCAAGCGCGTCCCACCAGCCGGGCGAAAAGTCCTGCGCCTCATCGACCACGAGTGCAGTAAACGGCGGTCCATCGCTATAGAGGTCCATTGCCGCCTGCGCGAGCAGATCAGGCGCCAGTTCGTCCCACCACTTCTGAGGCTCGGCGGCATTCGCATTGAATTCGATACCAGCCTCTCGGCAAAGGTCGGCGGCGAGGCGATGGAAGTTCTCGACCCTGATGCGTCCCCCATTCTCCACGAACTCGTCGGCGAACTGTTCCCGAATCCACTTTGCGAGTTCAGAGTTGAAACAGGTAAACAACACTCGGTGGCCCGCGCCCGCGAAGGACCGTGCGCGCTGCATGGCCAGGAGCGTTTTGCCCGATCCGGCGACGCCTTCGATGATCGCACGAGGATTGGTCTCGAACCCGCGCAAGACCTGAAGTTGCTGACGGGTCAGGCGAGCAAGCGTCGCCTCATTGGCGGACAGGCTCACACTGAGCGGTTCGTAGATGCGGAACTCTGGCGCTAGCGCCTTACGCACCGCCTCGAGATCTTCAATCGAGAGCTCGGGTTTGAAGGCACCGTTGGCCTTATAGACCCGCGTCAATCCTGCCTCAAGGTCGGCCATGTCGTCGATCGAGAGCACGGCCTCGATGGGAAGATCTGTCGGTGCCTCGCCCTTGAACACGCAATGGGGAAACGCAACCGCCGTGCCCCACGTCACTCGCTCGACGAGAGCTCTCCCGCATATCAGTTCGACACGCTTCCTCAGGGCCCATTTGCTTCGGGACGCCTGTCGAACCGGGTCTTTGATTTCCTCGACACCACTCTTCTTGCGCCGAAACCAGCGACGCTGCCTGACCTCGATCTCGCCGCCCTTGACTTCCAGAACAAGCACGCCGTGCTGACGGTGAAGGATCAGGAAGTCGGCCTCTCCCTCGCGAGCAGGCGCGGCGAGATCGTCGCGGGCAGCATTTGCCCATGGGAGGGAATGCATGACAATGAAGCCGGCGCCGAGGCTGGCTTGCATTGCTCGCGCGATGTCGGCCTCTGATCCATGCTCGATCGTGTCCGGATCGATTGGCGGGATGAACAACGCCATCAATCAACAACCTTTACAAATCGAGCAAGCACTTCGACTGCAGTCGCAGGCACTACCAGTTCACTCACGCATTCCATATGCTGAGAAGCCGCCCGATATCGGATGCGCATACCGTCCGTGCCTGCGGGCTGGAGAATGCCCACCGTCCATTCGGCACTCGTCGATCCGAAAGCCTTTCCATCGGTGCGGCGAAGGAGACAGATGTCCGTTTTGCCCGGTGCGTCGCTCGAAGGTCTGAACAGACAGAGAGCACCGCTCGGCACCGCGTGGCCTTGACCATCTCCATTCTTGCCGCTGAGCATATTTCCTCTGACGCGGAAAAGGAGATCGTTGGTCTCCGCACCAGCGACAGCGTATTTTTGCGTTCCGGAATCGCCGGCTAGATTGCCTGCGTTGATCATCGCTGCATCAAGCTCAGGCGTCCCGTTAGGATCGAGTGCGAGGGTGTTCGCGCTTGTGGTCACTGGTCCGACAAGCGCGATATTGGTTGCGATCGGTAGGGCGCGCAGGACCATCAGGATGTCGACGGCCGCCACTCCCTGGCCATTGGCGAGCGCCCGAGCTCGCGACGAGCACGGCTCGCCATCGATGAAGGGGTGCGATAGGCAGATTATCCGGCCATCTTCCTCGACGAGTCCTCCGTCGACCCGAGTAAACTTCGCATCGCTTTCCAGGAGGTCGCGACCCAGCCGATCGAGCGCCTCGTCTTCACGATTCTCAGCAATGTTGAGAGGTTGCCCCGCGAAGCAGGCCTTCAGCAGATCACTGCCGATGAAGCGATCGAACATCGCATGGTCGAACCGGTTCTTATACGACCGTAGGCATTGGTAGCAGCTGTCGTCGCAGGTGCAGTCATCGAGGAGTTCGATTGCACGTTTCACCAACCGGCTCGGGTCTTTGGAGGCTGCCTTCACGAAGCCGGCGCCACCGGCTGCCTGATCATAGAGATAGAGGTCAATGAACTGTTGATCGCCGCTCGCTGGAGCAAACCGGAAGTCCCCATCGATATCGTTGGGCTCAAGATCTTCAAGTTGGCAAGCCGCGCGGCGGAGGGCTTCGACTGCTGATCGCGCTGCGATGACGGTGGAAGGCCGATCCGGATCAAACCGCCAGCCGGCCGGCAGCCCCAGACGAAACACTGCGACATCGGTCCTAAACTCGTTTCCAAGGACGATCTTCAGCACCGAGCCCGTACACTGTTCGGGCTCCTTGGGGCGCCTGGGCCGTGGCCTGTCATGCGGCTGCTTGCCGAAAAGCTGTCGCATCGTGGGATCAAAATTCGCAGGCTCAATCCGGCCGCACTGCGTGCAGTAGTTGAATGCCGGATTCGCCGCATCAAGGGATCCGCGATTGGTGACGACGAGATTCTTACTCTCGCTCCATGCCTCCCAACTCGTCCCCAGCGACCAAGTCGCGCCACCGATGCGCGAGCCCGGCGTGAATGTCATGGAGTCAAGAGTCGCCTTTGTTGGGCGCAGACGCATCCCGGCGTCGAAATCCGGAGGGAGCGCGGTTATGGTCGGAGGATGCGAGAAGCCGGGCGGCCGAACCCAGCGCCGCGCCGGCCCCAACGTGGCCCGGCCGCTGCAGGCCGGACAGTCTCGGGTCTGGTCAACATAGCCGTCGGACCAATCCAAAAGATCGGCGTAGTTGCAGACTCTGCACTGATAATAGAGCTTGCGAGCACGGTAGGCGTCGAGCCTGTCACTATCACGCTCGGCGTAGATGCCGAGGGACAGGAAGCGCTTACCGTCGACCCAGACCTCATGACCTGGCGCATACTGACTGAGCGCCGCGTTGAGCGCTTGCTGCGGTGAATATCGACGCTTGGGGCGCCAGGGATCGGTGTCGTCCTCAAAGACGCTGAAAGCGGCGACATCGGTCGGGAACGCATATTTGGGGAGCAATCCCTCGGCGAATAATCGGTCGAGGAGACGCCCATCTTTGACGGGAGGAACGTCCTCTTCGCTCCCATCCTCCAAGATCTCATCCGAATAATCATCGTCCACGTCAGCCGCGGCTACGGGCTCCGCCGGGATTTCCTCATCCGGTTTGATGAGGGCCTCCTCGAGTACTCGCGGAAGGTCATCCAGCACACCCTTGGGATCGAGCGCTGGGCAGGATTGCGTGAATAAGCGCTCGATGTCGGATTCGAGCGATCCCTGATTGAACGACAGCCAGGCTCGCAGCCCGGCCAGGGAAAAGCTGTCCTCAGCGCCGTTGACAAAATCGGAGACGGAGCCAAGGGACGAAAAGACGTCCGAGGCACTAGAGACGTCATCGATCCGATCCTGTTGGAAGCGGCCGATCAAGAACCCGAACGCTTGGCGCTTCGCAATAACCACGTTGTCGAGATTGAGGATCGGGTCTGGCGCCGGCCCCGCCACGATCGGTGCAGGGTCGCGATAGTAGGTTTGGTCGTGACTGTCCGCGCCGCAGAACATAATGACGGTCGAAAGCCCGGCGCCACGTCGGCCGGCGCGACCGGCACGCTGTTGATAGTTCGCTCGTCCCGGCGGGACGTTCCGGAGGGCGACCGCAGTCAACCCGCCAATATCGATGCCAACCTCCATCGTGGTCGTGCAACTCAGGATATCGATGGGCGCACCCACCTGCCCATCCTGCTCGATCGGAATATCCTGGAATCGAAGTTCGTAGGCCTCGTTTCGCGACATCGCGTTGGCCATGCCGCTATCGTTGAGAGCGGCCGAATGCTCCTCGGCGATCAGTTGGTGTGGAGCATAACCGTCGGCGGGATCGATCAGCCTCTCCCACAGCCTGCGGAAAAACGCCTTTCTGCTTCGAAACACTGGATCGTGCGCTGGGTCGATGGGATGCGCGTTTCCGGTGCAACTCGTGCAGCGGTCGCCGATCAGGGCGTTGCGTGGCGATACCGTCGTGCAGCGCTCGCAGCGAATCCACTGAGTGGCGGGATTTAGCTCAAGCGCGACTTTCGCGCCCTGCACATAGAAATCGCCGGTGACGTTCGGCGAAAACACATCGCGCAGCGCTGGGCCAACTGAACTGGCAAAGTCGCCTTTGAGCCATTGCTTGAGACCGCGTGCTTCAAGCAGCGTTGTAAACTTCTTGGAGAATTTGCCATTCCATGCGCGGATGCCCGAGGATCCGCGGCCCGTTTCGACATTGTCAGGGGTATCGCGCAATCGGATCGCATGTTTGTGCAGGGCCTGCCAAAGCCAGAGCTCGATAAGGGCCGCACGCGCCTCTTCATCACTCAGCCTAGGGATCGTTGGTAACGCGACCGCCGCATTCAGCTTGTCCGCCTCGATCCTGGTCAGCTTTGCTTTTAGGGTTGCGAGGGCGAGGGGGAAGATACCCGTGTGCTCGTCCTGCAGCACAGCGTAGATGCTTTGAAATACGGAGAGAGGCGTATCAGCGCTGGTCTGGTTGGTGAGTTGCCGGAAATCTTCGGCGTCCGCGTCGGGGCTTCCGATTAAGCCGACGGCGCGCCGCCCCGCGCGATCCATCCGGCCGTCTTCAGCGCCACTGGGACGCAACCGTACCCCATGACGGGCGCCCCCTAGCGCGATCGCGAGAGGCGCATCGTCGAGCGACGGGGTGAACGCAGGTTGCTTTAAGGCGGTCATGCCCGCCAGCAACAGCGGCCGAAGACTGTCGCGGAAGGAAAAGGTTTTTAGGGTGCCGGCCAAGCGGGACGCTGTTTGGCGGCCGTCTGAAAACACCAACGCCTTTCGCCCTTGAAGAGGCGTATCGCTATCGGGCCGCGGCGGCTGCTCGAGCACCTGAACCGAGATCAGTTCCTGAAAGGGTTGCTCGCCCTTCGTCTGAAGATCAGAAATCCCGTTTGACGAGGACGGGTCGCAATTAGCACCGCAACGCGGGCATTTCTCGAATAGCTTCGAGCCGAGAAGCGGCGCGAGCCATACCTCTCGAACGAAGGTGCCACCACCGTCGATCTTTCCGGTTGCGAGATCCAGGTACACGGGCCGGACCGTCCCCGCGACTTGTGGCTTCGGGTCTTCGAGACAAACGTGGACAGGCTCGATCAGTCCGGTGTCACCGGCATAGGCATAGCCGTTGTCCTGCCAGAGATGCTCCGTGCCCGCAGGTGCTCCTATGTTAGCGCGGGCGACCGATAGTCCGCACGACCGGCAACTGTGAAGTTCAAGGACCTGCGATCCGCAATCGCAACTGCGGCGGGGCTCGGAGTAGAGCTTCCCCGTCGGCCCGCCGCGATAGGCAGGGTCGATCTGGTCGCAGTCTGGGTTGGCACAAGCCCACAGGCCGGGCAGACCGCGAAAAAGCATGTGAACCCGAGCGGGCAGCAGCGGCGGTTTGTCGGGCGCAGGCTTGGCTAGTGATGCCAATTCGAGCAGTGCATCGGTCGCCGAGACGCCGTTCGAGGTGTTGGTGAAAAGAGCGCCGGGTAGCTCTGTCACGGCCCACGCGGCTCCCGGCACGTCGACGGGGTCAGCGGGATTCTCGGCACCACTCGTAATATTCCGGAGGCGACCAACGACCGGAAGAGGCGCCAGAATCTCGTACAGAGCTGCGGGTAGATCGTCCGCGGCATTGCGAAAGCCTTCGGCATCCGCTTCGCCCAGCGGATAACATCTCGCCACGCTGACCCGTCCCTGGAGGGATGAAACCGTGTCGAGGATGAGAAACGGCTCTTGGGAACGCGCCTCGCCCTTTGCTTCGACAACGACCACTTCCTCGAAGCGGCGGCCGCGGAGATCGAGCCCACCGACCGTAACCGATGCGGCCTCGGGTCCGCTGTCGATTCTCTTCAACGTGACGCGGCTGCCGGATAGGTCGGAACGTTCCGCGGCCAACGGTGCGACGACGCTGGAGCGCTCCCGAAGATCCGGCGAGTGCAGAGCATCCAGGGGTACATTGGCCAATTGGTGCGCCAGGTCCGCAGATCCCGCACCTGCCACATCAACAGCATGTTTGCTTCCGATCAGCCGGCGGATGACCTTAGGCTCAAGACCACAAAGCCCGGCTACGAATTCCTTCGCGCGCTCGTCATTCGAGAACGACGCGCTGGTCGCGATGAAGATAACGCGCGACGGAGGCAGTCCCAGTCGGTCCAGCAGCCGACGGATGAGATAGGCGACTTCCGTGCCGTTCGCGCCTCGGTAGAGGTGCGCCTCGTCCAAAATGAGAAGGAACTTCTCCTCAGGATGGGCCTCGAAGTAGGCGCGGGTTTCGCCAAAGATTTCGCGCTCAAGCGGACGCAGGAGCATGTACTCCAGCATCGAGTAGTTCGTGACCAACAGGTCGGGACAGGCCTCCTGGATTTCGTGCCGGGTCAGCAGTTCGGGATCGTCGAGTTGCTCAATTGCACGGGCAGGCTGGCCATTTGCATCCTCCCAATGTTGACCCGAATTGCCGTACCAGTTCCGTAGGCCGTCATATGCGCCTATGAAACTGTCTGGCTTTCCCGGCCACCGGCCTTTTGCCCGGAGCGTCTCGACGAGTTCCTGATCCTTCGTGCTGCCCGCCCGAGCAGCGTCTTCGATCTTCAGGTAGTAGCCGAGTGTTTTCAGACGGTCCCGATCGCGGTCCGCGCTCCGAAATCCCGGATAGAGCGTGCGCCCGGTGTAACGCCCGAACTTCGCCGGTCGACCGCCGGCACTCTTGAAGGCCCGTCGCACCGACGGCGCGCCGAACAGGTTTCGCAGGCGCCCCAACTGATCGTTGACCAGCGCGTTCATCGGGTAAAGCAACAATGCGCGCACCGCCCGCGTCTCAAAATGCGCTTTCCTGTTGAGCGCCTCGTCAGCGAGGCGCGCAAGCACAGGCAGTAGGAAGCTCTCCGTCTTGCCGGAGCCGGTGCCGGTCGTTACGACAATGCCACTTCCTGCCGCGTCCGAACGAGTCGTGTGTTCGAGCGCCTCCGCCTGGTGCTCGTACGGTGGATTGAAAAGCAGATCCTCGGCTTTTTCAGCTAGGTCGGTGAGGAAAGCGGACACACCCTTTGGCAGGGAGAGGTCCGCATATTTGCGGTGACCGGCATAGCTCGGTGTGCTTTCGATGAACGGTGTCTGCGCGACACCATGATCGGTCAGCAGCTTTCGCCGCAATGCGACGACCTTCGGATCAGAGAGATGATAGGTCGCCTCAATATAGGAAGCGAGCGCCTCCCTCATGTGCTCAATTTCGGTACGCACGTGCCCCCAATTACCCCGGCTTATCCGGCCCCTTTAGCTTTTTGATTCTTTGCCACCTAAGGCTAAGAAATTTCACTCCGATTGTCCCTACTCGCCGAGCGCAGTTAGCAGGTCGGGCACGGGCTCGGTGTCCAAACTGCGCTGCACGCTCTCCGGGCCGAGGACCTTCACGGCGGCGATAGTCGCATCACGCCGAGCGCGACCATCCAGCCATCGACGCCGCCAGGCTGCCGAGATCGCAGCGGCGGACGAGGCTTTAGTCTCGATGGATGTCAGGCCCATCAGCGCATTTCGCGAGCTCGCACCGAGTTCGCAGGCGTAGAATAGCCGCGGAGTGGCATGGTGAAGAATACTATCGCTGGCGATGCCTAGCGCGTCCAGCCCCTCCCTGATCTGTCGCAGGCGCGGGCTTGTTCCCTCACCAAACCGATTATTCACGCGGCGAGAGGTGTGCAGGTTTTGCGCCATTAGCCGCAGGGCGTGGGCGGTATCTTGGCCGAGATGCAGCGTGCCAAAGCCACCGGTCTTGCTCCGCCCGATCGAGTCCCATCGCAGTTCGTGCGTCAAACCCTCGTGCTCGACGGCCCGGAGGCTGAGCCGATTGTATTGACTCGATCCTACCCCATAGAGGCTGGTCGTCGTCAGGACGCACAAGTCAGCAGGCTTCGAGATCGCTCGTCCAGCCATCTGCGACGCGATCACACTCACCTGACCGCTGTAACGTTTGGAATAATGATCTCGGACTTCCTTGGACGCCAGCAAGAGGGCCACGAGCTTGCCGCCAAGCAGTTCATTGTAAGGAGCGATAGCTCCACAGATGCTCACGTCGGCCACGCGGCTGGAAAGGCCAGCCTTTCGAAACTCGGCCAGCACAATGTCGATGGCACGCTGTCCGCTTTTTGCGGAAAGAAGTTGGTCGAGGGCGGACGAGGGATCCGAAGCGAGGTCGGCCGCCCGAAACATTTGCTTTGCGAACAGCAGTTGAGCGAGCAGTTCGGCTCTCTTCCGCACGAAGAGCAGGTCTTCGGAAGCCCTGACCCAATCGGTGTCAGACCCGACCACCTTGACGGCTCCCCGCATCGGGCGGACCCGATCCCCCTCCTGAAGGCTGGTTTGGTAGTGTACCTTCAACTCAAGATCCCGCGCATACGCGGCTCCGGACGCCTTTTGCTCGAGGCGCAGGATCGTATTCTCGCTTGGGCTTTCGATCTCGTCCGGCCGCACCAGGTCGTCCCAACGGACCTCGTCGATCGACGCATTCAGTCGATCGAGGAAAGCCTCGGCGAGGCATGCTGGGTCCCACAGGCCGGACCGGAGATTTGCCTCTGTCGACTCCCGCAGCCAGCCGATCCAGTTGTCTCGCGCCGATAGACGCATGACGGGGCTTGCCAGCATCGCGATTCCGATAACGGGTCGTCCTGGGCGCGCGGCGTTTCTGATCAAGACCAGCAACTGGCGCCCGGGAATCGGACGATATTCGTGCGCCCAGGTATGACGGAAGTAGCGCCAGATTTCGTTCAACGGCAGCCCAGTCTCAGAACATTTCGCTCCCGCTTGGCAAACCTCGACGACCGGATCAATCAATCGTGCGAGAGCTGCATCGCGGTCGGCCACCGGCAGTTGATTGATCGCTTCCAGATCGCGTCCTAACGCTGCGCCATCATCGATGAGATCGAGCACAGAACTGCGCACGCCTGGCTGTCGCGGCGTCCGCCGCTCCATCCGTTTGATGAAGTTCGCCACGGAGGGTTCGGACAACTGGCGACGGCGAGCGACCTGGAGGGCGGATCGAATTCGAAGCTTGATATCGTCGACAGTCTGGTCGGGGCTTGTTTCGATTCCAGGCGCTTTGAAATGCAGCCCATTTCCTTCGAAAGCGACATGCCACCCTTGATCCAGAAGGTCCGCCACGAGCAGGCAGATGGCGCGCAGCTTGGTGCTATCGCCCTCGTCCACATATCTCCGGGCAAGTTTGCGAAGACTCTGCGCGAAACCGGGAGGTGTCGGTCCAGTAAAGTTGAGAAGCTCGTGGAGTTCTTCACGTTCGTCGGGGGCAAGAAACGGCGTGAAAGGCCGTAAATTCGACCGATCAAGCTCATAATCTGCCATGACTGCCCCTCCCCGACCGCCCACGCGTCTTCATTGTCACTTTCGGCGCCTCGGCGCCAGCCGGCAGGTGGCCGGCGCGCATGTCGGAAGCCCATTCTCTTAGCAAGCTGTCATAGTCTGCGGCGTGTTCAGCGCGACCGAGCCTCATCCGGACAAGGATCTTCGCCAAGAGACTATCCAGGGCGGCTTCAGGCGTAAACTCTCGAACTATGCGGCCAACCAGAACTTCTACATCCAGCGGGGAGGCAGGTTCGATTGCATGAGGTGTCGTGCCTGAGGGAGGGACGAGGACCGAGTTGGAGGTCGACGCGACGGCAGGCCTCGAGGCAGTTGTGCGTTCTGCTTTCGCAGAACGAACCTTGTGCCGCAGATGTTCGATTGCCTTGGGCAAGCCGGCCGCGCGAAGGCAGTCCCACATCTCGCGCGAGAGCGACACCTGCTGCTTCGCAGTGGTGACACCGAACGCCTCGTCTAGGCCTGCAGAAAACTCGATCTCAACTCGGATATATCGATCGTTGTTGATGAACGTGGTCCACGGCGTCCGGCCCTGAATGTCCACGATTCGTCCATTTCGGCTGAAGATGATGCCGTGATAGTGCTTCAGGATGGGGAAGCGTGAATTGGCGTTGATGCCGATTGCGTCGCGCCCCTTATCGGTCGCGCCAAAAGAAGGCGGCAGCCACGCATACCGCAGTGTAACCGATCCGCGCACGTCACCCAGTTCACCATCGATCGTCATGGTGACCGGATCGAGCGCATGAGCGTGATCTTCGTCCAGGGCAAATAGTTCGGCGTCAGGGGACAGGAACAGCGGGTCTATTGGACGGACCCTTTCCCCATCGATGTAGATCGACGTCGCCCGAAGCAGCTTGTGATAGGCGACCCCGAAATGCCGGACCAGATTGCGACGCAGGCCCGCAGCCGTGGTCCAGTTCAGGCGGTCCAACTTGTCTATGACCACGACCGTTCCGGACTTCCATCCACCCGGATGGCTTTGCGCCAGTGCGTCGCTAACAAAGTCTGGCAAATGGGCGCGACGCGCTGGTGGGATTTCCAACTCGCCATCGCTGTTCCGATATGCGTCGCTATCGAGCAGATCGAGATCAAGAGTGACAACGTAGGTCGCGCCGCGGTCAACTTTCGAATAGATCGAGAAACGGCGCCCCATGCTGACGGTCGCGCAGGGGAGCCCGTATCCGAACCTTCCCAGACCTTCGCGATCATTCTCTCTGTGAGTCCCGCCCCACATCATGGCGAACCGCAACATTGCAGGTGCCATTCCATGTCCATCATCGACAACGGCCAGTTGGGTCGGCCTAGCAGCCGATCCGTCGCTCGCGAAGTTGAAGAGCAGATCTACCCGTTCCGAATAGGCTTGGATCGAATTGTCGACGAGTTCAGCGAGCGCCTCCAGATTGCTCTTGTATCCGATATGCCTAATTCCGCGGATGAAGGCTTCAGGGACGAATAGGTTTAGGTTCTGATCGCGTGCTTTGGTCTCGGTGTAACGCTGTTGCGCAGCGATGACTTTGCGAGTTCTCAGTCCGCCGTTCATATCGTCCCCCCGACGTCCGTGTTGTATGTACAAGGCTAGCACGAAATGCGTCGAGTAGTTGCAGGGCATTTTTTCGGTCCAGCATTCAGGTGCCGATCGGCTCGATCGAAATGACAGCTTACCAAGCTGCGTCGCTAGAAGCGGTCGGTCGACTAACGGCCCCAAAACAGCCAGTCAGCCACGCGCCTCCGTTTGTCCGCCTTTCGTAGCTGCTGTTCCGATACGAGACGGGCCATGCCCCGATTTCTAGATGGGGCGCTCCAGCCACTTTGCTCCGGCTCCCAAGTGACTCCTTTATTCGTCATCCATAGGCAACTTTATCAAACCTCGGGTTGCCCAATGACCACGGAAGCCGATCAAGCACTTGTCCCAGCGGACAACGGACATCCCAAATCTCCGAACGAAAGCGACAGGCAAGAGAAGTTGAACTCGCCATACCTGATCGTGGAGCAGGCAGCCAACTACCTGCGCGTTTCGAAGAACTATCTCGACAAGCTCAGGGTTTCCGGGACGGGGCCACCCTTCGTCCGTCTTGGCCGCCGCAAGGTCCTCTATCGCAAATCCGACTTGGACAAGTGGGTTGAGGAACGGATCTACGCTTCGACGACGCAGTACGGGTCCTAGCCAGGGACTCGTCACTGCTCAGGTGGATGTGAAGCTATGTCCAACCATGAATTGTATTATGCATCGGGTGCGAGAAGTTATTACATATTGATTTCAGTATTAGGATTACTGTTTGGCGTAAATATGGATTGTATTCTTGTATAGTATTCCTAAATTCCAAGTACAGAATGCCTTGTCCATCCTGATCCATCTGCAGCCGCGAAGGACCCGTCCCAATGAACAAACATGTCGATCCCAGACACCCGTTCTCCGCGCACTCGGCAATCGGCGAACCGTCTTTTGCGGATGTGTTACAGGCTATTGCGAGCGACGATCACCTCAGCGATGGCCGGAAGCGCCATTGGTCGACGTCGCTTCGCAAAATGGCCGAGTACATTGACCGACCCATGCCGACGATGCCGGCGCGCATATCGGGCATCAGTCAACAGGTGTTGGCCCTTCATCCGGCCAGGCTCGGCGTCAACGACAAGACATTCGCCAATCACCGGGCCAACGCCAAAGCGGCATTGAACTGGTTCAAGGATTGTAGAGGCGGGCTGGGTCGTGCAGCGGCTATGACGGCGGCGTATCGGGAATTGTTGGTTCTGATTGGAAACCGTCATCACCGCGATCTGATCTCGCCCTTCTTTCGGTTCCTGAGCATGCAAGGAGTCGAGCCGGGCAGCATCGGTGACGAGCATCTCACTGCCTATGTTGCATATTGCAGTGAAACCAAATTCAGGCCTTTGCGCAACTCGACGATCCGATCGCTATCGCGTCACTTCAACCAGCATGCCGAGACAATCAAGGAATGGCCGGACGTTGCGCTAAGCGTCCCGGCAGCCATTTGTGCGAATGACGGTCTGCCGTGGGATCAGGTTCCTGCCGGACTGCGCAGCGATATTGAGGCCGTGCTGAAGCGGCGTTCACGAGCGCGCGAATCCGCTTCTGGACGGAGACTGCGCGGCTGCAAGCAATCGACCTTGAATCTCATTGAACGGAAGCTGAAGGCGGCCGTACGAATGGCAGCCAGAACTGGTATCCCAATTGATGAGCTGTCCTCGCTTGCGGCCCTGCTGCACCCGGATCGTTCAGAGATGATCATCGATGCCTATTGGCGGACCGATGGTGAACAACCGGGCATCTACACGATCGACCTCGCAACATTGTTTCTCGATCTCGCCCGCAGCGAGACGGAGCTAGACGGTGAAAGCTTGAGGCGACTGGAGGACATGCGCGCCACTTTGGAAGAGCATCGTCGGTCGGGCCTGACCGACAAGAATATGACGCTGATTCGCCAGGTTCTGGCGACCGACAGCTGGGCGAAGGTCGTTGGATTGCCTCGTCGTATCTTGGCCGGGGCCGATGCCTTTCGCAGAACGCAGCCGATCAAATCGGCCGTGTCTGCCCAACTCGCCGTCGCCATAACTCTGTTGACCATGGCGCCGGTGCGGATGCGCAACCTTGCGACAATCCGGATCGGTCACAACCTCATCCGCCCTAACGGTCCGGCAGGAGCGTTTCATCTGATCTTTGCTGCCAATGAGGTCAAGAACGAAGAACCCTTGGAGTTTCCGCTGAATGCACAGGTCACGGCGATGATCGAAACCTTTATCCACGATCATCGTCCGGGATTGATGCGCAGCCACAATCACGATTACCTGTTTCCAGGCGAGGCTGGCGGCCACAAGGACATGAAGACGCTTGGTGGCCAGATCACCAAGCGGATCGCGCGCGAAATCGGCCTGACAATCACACCGCATCAGTTCCGCCACGCGGCTGCCGCCCTGATCCTGCGCACCGATCGCGGCAATTATGAACTCGTTCGTCGCGTTCTCGGTCACAAATCGCTTGGGACTACGACAAGCTTTTACATAGGCCTCGAGTCGCTCTCGGCGGCAGAGCGTTTTGGCCAGATCGTCACCGCGATGCTGCCGCCTGACGATGCTCAACCCTGCAAACCAAAGCGACATCGAGGCTGAGGGTATCATGCGGGCTACATATCAAACCCTGCCGGTCAACGAATGGCCTGTCGCCGATCGCATAGCCTGGCAGGACGCCTGCCGGCCCGCACTGCGCCTTCTCAAGGGCGGCAGCGCTTGCGGCATCAAGCCGGTTTCTCGAACGGCCTATGCGCGGGCCTATGGTTACCTGCTCGACTTTTGCCTGCGCACGAGCCGTTTCGATCCTCAAGCCGCCGCCGCAGGCCATGTCACGCCGGCGATCATGGATGCCTTTGTCGCAGAACTGCAGACGCGCGTCGGTTCGATTGCCCGTTACAATTATCTCAGCCGGATCGAACGCATGGCTCGCCTTCTCGCGCCGGGAACCGATACCGCGTGGCTGAAGGAAGTGGTGGCCGAGCTAGAGGATCAGATCACCCCACGCAGCAAGGTAGCGCGCATCGTCTCTTCCGCGCGGCTCCTCGAGCTTGGTCTGGATTTGGTGGAACGCGCCAAAGCTTCCACCAACGGGACGAATCTACAAAGGGCCCGCCTGCATCGCGATGGACTGATGATCGCCATGCTTGCGCTTTGCCCCATTCGCCTGAAGAACTTTGCCAGCATCCAGATCGGCAAGCAGCTTCGCAAGATCGATGATCAGTGGTGGATCATGCTTGCGAGCGAAGAAACCAAGACAGGTCGGGCCGATGAACGCCCGCTGCCCACCATCCTAACCCCGATCATCGATCAATGGATCGACACCTATCGACCGGCCTTCCTACGACCCGGCGACGCGTTGTGGGTCTCCACTGCCGGAGGAGCGGTGGCCTACACCTATGTCGGTGCGATCATCACTGAGACGACGAGGCGGGAACTGGGGATTGCCGTCAATCCGCATCTCTTCCGCGATTGTGCAGTCTTTACAGTCGCACACAATGCCGGCAGGGAAATGGGAATAGCTTCGGCACTTCTCCAGCACACCGACCATCGTGTGACCGACAAACACTACAATCGCGGCGCCATCGTCGAGGCCGTCAAAAGCTTCCATCGGATAGTATTGGCGATCGACGAAACGGCCTGAAGCGCTCGCCAATCATTGTCCCTGGATTGGACGCAAATGGACAAGATTGTGCTGTCCGTTGGACGCCATGTGGACGCCAATGTGTACAATTCAATGTTGATAGCCAGTTAAGGCATTGAAATAGTTGGTGATCCCGACAGGAATCGAACCTGTGACCTACAGATTAGGAATTTCAGGGTCCAAGTTTCAGGCTGTGTCCACAGCTTTCCGGAGCGCTCCATAAAGTGCTGTATTTGAATTTGTTTCATGGTATGTTCTTTCCTGGGGTTTCGCGGCGTTTCCATTCTGCGTGACGCCCCGGTGACGCCCCAGAACCGAAATGGCCGTTTCGGGAGAACACATGGCAACGCGCGAAAAACAAAAGCTTACCAAGCGGGTGGTGGACAAATCCTCGGCTGACGCCCTGCGCTATACCGTCTTCGATTCCGAGATCAGGGGCTTTGGCCTGCGCGTGTTTCCCAGCGGCCAGAAGAGCTGGATTTTTGAATACAAGGGCGCCGAGGGCGGCCGGCGGGCTGTTACTAGGCGCGTCACACTCGGCGCGGCGGACAAGATCACCCCCGACGAGGCGAGAAAGCTCGCCGATACCCTCAGAGCGAGGGTCCGTCTTGGAGACGATCCGCAGCGGGAAAAGAAGTCTCTACGTCTCGCCCCTACCGTTTCCGATCTGGCTGACGATTTCCTGAAACTGCATGTTAAGACGAAGCGGAAGGCCGGCACTGTTGATCATTATGAGGATGTTCTGAACCGTCTCGTCGTTCCGGTGATCGGCAAGCGCAAGGCGCGGGAAGTCACACGCAGTGACGTTTCAAAGCTTCATCTTTCTTTGGCAGGGACTCCGTTCCAGGCGAACCGCGTTCTTGCCGTCATCAGTTCAATGTACCAGTGGGGCGGCAAACATGGCGAGACGCCGGAGGGACACAATCCCGCTGCGGGAGTGGAGCGATTTTCAGAAGACAGTCGCGAGCGCTTTCTGACAGGTAAGGAAATGGAACGGCTTGGCGCTGCGATCCGCCTTGCAGAGACGGACGGCGTTCCCTGGGTAATCAAGACAGACAAGAAATCGAAGCATGTCCCGAAAAAGCGACAGGCCACGACGATCGATCCATTTGCATCTGCAGCGCTCCGGTTGCTTCTGTTCACAGGGGCGCGTGTCGGCGAAATCCTTTCCCTGAAATGGGATCATGTCGATTTCGATCGCGGGCTGTTGCTGCTGCCGGATTCCAAAACCGGCAAGAAGGCCATAGTTCTCAACGCCCCCGCGATGGAAATTCTATCCACGCTTCCTCATGTCGGCGCCTATGTCATTGCAGGCGCCAGCGCTGGCGAGAATGACGAGAAGCCCCGTTCGGACTTGAAGCGGCCATGGGAAATGGTGCGTAAGCAAGCCAAGCTTGAAGGGTTGCGTCTGCATGATCTGCGGCACAACTTCGCCAGCTTCGGGGCAGGGGGCGGGCTTGGACTTCCCATCATAGGAAAGCTGCTCGGCCACACTCAGGCTGCAACGACGCAGCGCTATGCTCATCTCGATGCCGATCCGCTGCGACGCGCCTCGAATGCAATCGGAGCAGCTATTGCCGGTGCCATGGGCGAAGCAAAGCCCAAGGCCGGAGAAAGTGCAGAAATCATCCCGCTGAAGCGCCAGGAGGGCTGAGGCGGATACGAGAAACCGCAGGGATAGGACGGCCATCCGACAATCCGGCGAACGCCTGCCGGCTTCCCTGCGGTCCACAAAGGCGATGTTCGCGGAAGGCGCGCGTGGAAGAAGAATCAGTAACTGACGAAATAGAGTGGAGCTTGACGGACACAATCGTGTGGATCGCTCGGCGCGAACGGAGTGCCGTAAGGGATAGCCGCGCGGAAGACACGAGCCCGATTCTTCACTCGTTTGGTTCTAAATTGGACGCAGAGGACGCGTGGAGCCTGCTCACGCAAGCAATTCGGAAGAAGCTATTGGCTGCATCGGGTTTCAGTCCGAAGTGCAAATTGCACGTGACCAAGGTCGGGAAGCACATACAATTCCAGGTTGGAAATGGCGCGGGTGCCAAACTGAAAGACCTGACGTTCTCCGTGAAGGAAGTGTTGACGATATTCCCTCCGAAGCACAATCCATACGACATTCAGATAGATTTCAGCTCGGAGCGGCTCTCCCTCTACTCTGCCGCCATCTTCATCGAAAATGGAGATGAACCGATCACGTATCGTGCGGCTGACCACGACAACCATCCAAATCTCAGCATCTTTGAACGGGGGACAACGCGCTTGCTGGAAGGGCTGCGAAAAGGAACATTGGTCGCAGAAGGGTTCAATGTGCCCGCCCAAGAGCCCGGCTACATCGACGCCAGCGTTTGGAGATACGCGTCCTCCGAACCCGGAAATAGCATTTATTGGGTCGCTTTGTGCGATTACAGAAAGGGGCTTCTGGATGCCGGGACATCAAGCGCAGGCGGGTCGATTTTTGTCGATGGGGACAATGAAGCGCGCTGGGTGCAAATCACGATCCCCAAAGAGCAGTTGGTAGCATTCCGGGGAAAATCGAAACCGGGAGCCAAACGCATCGAAAATCTGCGAAAGGCTGCTCGCGATTATCCAGCAGCGGATTTGGAAGCGTGGTTCCTTGGCTTCACCGACAGGTGGAAGGCCGGCAAGGTGGCCGGGAGCCTTAAGGCTTTCGAGGGTGATGCAGAACATCACTTCCCCAACGTGAAGCGGGAGCCGATTCGTAAGTTCTGGGATAAATTTGAAGGCCGAAAGCCGAGATACAAAGGCTAGCTCGCCTTACGCCGAAACTATCGATTCCTTACGCCGGGCTTACGCCGAGATACGCCGGATTAACATATTGATTTTGCGGCGTAATTCGACTTACGCAACCTTCGTTACTACGTTTTCCTGCATCACACGCAATTTCGCGGTGACTGCCCGCGTGGCAGCAACTTGCAGGAACCAACATGCAGCAACTCGACCAACCCAAAGCCACTATCCAGCGCACCAAGCTGCGCACGGATCAGGCGGCCAAATATACCGGCACTTCCGCCTCTACCCTCAACAAGCTTCGTCTGACCGGCGGTGGCCCGACCTATATCAAACTCGGCCGTACCGTCGTCTATGACATCACTGATCTGGACGCATGGCTCGATGCACACCGTCGCAAATCCACGTCGGTTGCGGCGTGAGGTGCGAGCATGGAGCTACATAGCAAAACGGCCAGCCTGGCAGGGCTGACCGTTCCGGTATCGTCGAAAGGTGTGGTGCCTTCTTCATACCAAAAAGCCTCGAATCTCGCAACGTCCGAGACCTATGCGACCGCGAAATTATTGACGCGGTTCAGCATGCGCATCGAGACGGCGCGGCTGGTCGCGCACCTCTCAGGCATGGGAGGCGCGCATGTCTGAGGTCGTCGAGAAGAAGCCCTTTGAGGCCCAGAAAGCTTGGAGGGAAAGCAATCCCCAAAAGGTGTGGGCGCAAAGGGCGCTGCGCAGTGCTCTCAAGATGGGCATGCTCCATCCGGAGCCGTGTTGCGTGTGCGGCGTCGAACCCGCCGAGGCGCATCACCCTGACTATGATCGTCCGATGGATGTCGTCTGGCTATGCCGGAAACATCACAAGGCAGAGCATGCCCGCCTCAAGTGCGAGGTGGCGTGATGACGGTACATTTGCCTCTGCCGACTTCCGAACACCTCGCCACAGCGAAAGCCGTCTTTTGCCTCCGTGTAGCCGCTGGCGCTCTCGTGCAGAGCGTCTATTGGCTCGATGACGCCGGGCTGGAATGCCCATCCCTCGCCCATCTGGCCTCCGACGCCACCACGCTTGTTGCACTCTGGAGTGGCAGACGGGTCGCAGGGTTTGACTCGGTTCCGGCCTATATCGCGGATGCTGCGACGGCATGGCGTCGTCAGAATGGGAGGTCTTATTGACGCGCCCAACTGACGAACTGATTGCCGCTGACCTAATGCATGACGCGTATCGCGGCTGTATTAATCTAGGCCCAGACGGGCGCGACATAGAAGCCGGCTCGTCGCCTAGCATGACGGCTGCCCAACTTCAGGAAATGCAGTTCGATGAGCTGCAATACGTCATCCCCGGATATGTGGCTGAAGGCGCGACCCTGCTGGCCGGGAAGCCCAAGCTAGGGAAGTCCTGGCTTGTTCTCGACTGGTGCATTTCCGTCGCCATCGGCGGCTACGCCATGGGTTCTCAGAAATGCAAACAGGGCGACGTTCTCTATGCAGCCCTGGAAGACAACGCGCGCCGGCTACAGCGCCGAATGAAGCAGGTTATCCCCGCTGGTGACACGTGGCCCGAGCGGCTGACGCTCACCACCACCATGAAGCGTACAGACGATGGCGGGCTTGCCGCAATCAGGGATTGGGCGCGCTCCTGCTCCAATCCTCGGCTTGTGGTGATTGATACGCTCGCCAAGGTCCGCCCGCCGGCAAAGAACAAAGATAACCCCTACGAGGCAGACTATCGCGCCGTGTCGCCATTCCTTGCCCTGGCGGCTGAATTGCAGCTTGCAATCATCATCGTTCACCACACCCGCAAGCAGGACGCCGACGACCCCCTGGACATGGTTTCCGGAACTACCGGGCTAACAGGTGGCGTCGATGCCGTCATGGTCCTCACCCGAGATGGGCAGGGAACAATCCTGACCGGCAGGGGACGCGACATCGAGGATATTGAGAGCGCCGTGAAGCTCGATACCAGCGGGCGTTGGAGCCTTCTCGGTGACGCCGACGAGGTTCGCCGCAGCAGGGAAAGAAAGCTCATCCTCGAAGCCATGAAAGAGCTTGGTGAAGCCGGCCCCAAGGACGTGGCAGAGGCCACCGAAATGAAGGCCGATAACGTCAAGTACCTCATGCGGAAGATGGTCCAGCAGAACGAATTGGAGAAGCTAGAGCATGGACGATACCGCCTGCCTCAGTAGCTCCGAGACGCCACTTAAAGCGGGTGTCCTTCCTTCCCTCACTTCCCTCACTTGTCCTGTCGAAAGGAAGCGAAGGAAGGGAAGGGAGGGGGGGGTATATGTATTCCCTTCCTTTGGAGCCAAATCCCGCAAATTTACGGCCTTCTCGGAGACGGGAACCCCTTCCTTTGCCGCTTCCTTTTGGAGAGCAATACGATGAGCCCGCCTCTCAACTGGGAAAAGGCGAAACGTCGCCGGCAACCTTGCACTTCCATCGCTGACGAGAAAGAAAGGCTGGACCGAGATGCGGCCGCTCGATGGCTGGCGAGGAAGACAAAGTTCATGGCCCTGTCGGCGAAACGCCGGAGGAGGCGATGATCTACGTCGCGCTTATCTCCTCCATCGCCCTGGTTGTTCTCACCATCATCGGAGCGCTGCCGTGATGAATGGTGATTGGAAGCCAACGCCGCCAACGAGGCAGCATTGTCGGCTGCCACGCAGAATACTTACTGCTTACGGCGCGACGATTTGGGCAAGGCCTTGGCTTCTTTCGCCAAGGCTCCGATGCGCTCATCGGCATCCTGATGGCGTTCAAGCTTTCGCTGCCGATCGAATTTTTCGTACTGCGCTTCAGCGGTACGCCTTGCGTCTCCGGCTTTTACAGAGCCACCGGATCGAAGGACTGCCCGCCCAAGCTGGAGCAATTGCTGTTCAAGCAGGGTTTGAGCGTCCTGCATCACCACAAGCCTCCCGATGTCGAGCTGATCCTCGAAAATGTCGAGCAAGATGGTTGTGAGGCGGTTGAGCTCTTTGATTTCCCCATCGGCAAGGTAGTTCTTCGAGACGACGACATCAGTCTTCCTAATGTTATCGTTCGGCCATGTCTGCAATCCCATATTCTCGGATCTATGGTTTGCTCTCGTAGCGATGATTTCCGAGGGTGTGTGCGACGTGACCGCATATACCAGCTTCGCTTGTGTCCGTTGATAGAACTCGCGCGCAGCCTCAGTTGTGCCGTCGTAATCCTGGCACATAGCGCAAATCCGGCGGAGCTCGCGATAGACGTTTGCCTCGTCTGAGCGGATGTCCCGGATTATCTCACGAAGTTCGGCGACTCGATCTACATTTTCCGGTTGTTTGAGGCGTGGGGCATCAACAACGAAGCCCTTTTTGGCAAACTGGACCAGAATGCTGGTCGCCCAACGCCGAAACATTGTACCTTGCGCCGACGACACGCGGTAACCGACTGAAATCACCACGTCCAAATTATAGAGCGTTGCCGGCCGGCCGGTCGTTGTTTGCGTTTTCTGCAAAGAAGTCGCTTCGTCCAGTTCCCCCTCATCGAAGATATTGGCGATGTGCCGGGATACCGTTGATACGTCTCGTCCGAACAGTTGCCCGATTTGAGCTTGGCTCATCCAGAGAGTGTCACCCTCATATCGAATGTCGAGGCGAAGGCCCTTGTCGGTTCCATAGACAAGGAACCGGTCGCCGGTCTCCCCGTCTTCAACCAAGTGGACAGGCTCAATATCATCGTCGCTCATGTGATGTCGCCCCGACTCGCTTGGAGAACATTATAGCAACTCTCTGAGGGAAATGCGCTGATAATGCCGGACACAGGCGGACAGTCGCGGACACCTACGAACAAGCCATAACACATTGATCTTATTTAATTTTTGTCCTTACATCTGCCGCAGTTGATCGCTATATTCGTCTCCAGTGATTTGGAGACTGACATGCGCTTTTCCGAACCTATGAATGAGCTGATCCAGGTGCGCGTCGGCAGCGACGAGAAGCGCCAGCTGATCGAGATCGCGCGCCGTCGTGGCCTGACACTTTCCGACTTCGTTCGCGAGACGGCGACGGAAGCAGCCCAGAGGGTCGCCGCGTGAGCGAGACGACACTCATGGCGCTATGGAGCCGTCACAAGCAGGCCTGCCGTCCGATCGGGGGCATCATCGCCGATGCGCGTGCAGGGCGTCTTCCTGGCATCGAGCCCCTTCCCACCGGCTTTGGCCATCGTGTTGTCGATGAGGTTATCGCGCTCTCGGCCATGCAAAGGAGCAACTGATAGTGGTCGATAACAGCATCGCATTGCGGGTCGAGACGCCCGACATAGCCAACAGCTTCATTCGCGGTCGGGATGCTGCCCAGCGAGAGCAGATCAATTCGCTGAACATGGACGCCACGCGTCAGAACATGGCCACGCAGCAGCGTGAGCAGGGCCGCGAAGAAGCATTGCAATTGATGAACCTGCTCGGCTCCATCGGCCTCGGCGCAATGAATGGCAAAATCGACGGGACGGCAGACCCGAAACTGTGGGAAGAAGGGTTGGATTTTCTGGACCAGTCCGGCCTCGGCGTTGATACGAAGCCTTATCGCGGGAAGCCCGAAATGGCGCGCCTGCTGGTGGATTCTTCCATCTCAGCCACGGAGCGAATTCGCCAAGCTCGTGAAGATCGCGAGTTCCAGTTGTCGCTCGAACGCTTCGACAAGGAACTCACGACCGCCGCCGCCAATCTCGACATCAACCGGCAGCGCCTCGATCTTGATCGGGACCGCGTGAAGGTCGCCCAGGACAAGGCCAACAAGCCCCCTAGACTTTCCGCCACCGAACTGAAGGCAGTCCATCAGGCGGAAGATGCGCTACCTGGCATCGATTCCAGCATCTCGCAGTTGGAACGCGCGCTTGAACTCAATGACAAGGCCTTCTCCGGCTTCGGCGCTGGTATGCGCGGAGCCGCCGGAGCAAAGACGGCTGATTGGATGATACCAGATTTGGTTGCCGACAAGGATGGATCGGAAGCGACCTCCGAGTATCAGGCTATCATGACCGGCGAGGCAGCGACTGCGATGTCGGAGGCCTTGAAGGGTGCCACGACTGACAAGGAACTCGGCATCTTCATGGATATCATCGGCGATGTCAGCAAGCCGCCAAAGGTCCGCAAGCAGGCCATTGATCGCCTGCTGGATTTGGCAAAGGCGCACAGAGCAAAGGCAGTCAAGCGTATCGAGGAACTGAAGAACGTCGCACCGGCAAACCAGAGCGAGACAAACACCGGCATCGACATAGGCACAGAGCAGGATGGCTTTCGCTACATCGGTGGCGATCCCGGCGACGAAGCAAGCTGGGAGCTGCTCGAATGAGAATTGAGAACTCCACGAGAGGAAAGACACGAGACCTGCCGGTAGCAGAAAGCTATCTGGCCGATCTCGACATGGTGCTGCGCGCCACCGATCCGCGTCTCGGAGCACGGATTGTGTCAGCAGGACAATCACCGAAAGGAAGCGGAGGCAAACGCACCGGCTCGACGCGTCATGATGTTGACGATACGGGACATGCGCATACCTCTGACATCGTCCTGACGCTCGACGGTAAGGACATTCTTCCCGGCGACCACAAGGACATCTATTCCAAGTTCCTGAAGAACGCGGCAGGCAAGTTCCCCGGTATTGGCCACTATCGGTGGGGCCTGCATATCGGTGGCGGTGATGCTGCGATGTGGGGACCGGATACCACGTCGAAGTCAGTTGATCCGATATTTGCCAAGGCCATCAGCGAGGGGCGCGGCGACATAGAGCGCCGTCCTCTTCCTGCTGTGGCAAACGGTTCGGGCAAGCCTTGGGAGCGATATCGCAAGACAACCGCTCCAGCTTCTCAAGCTGCACCATCTGCAAAGCCTTGGGAGCGGTATCGAGCCGCCACTCCGCAGGCGGCAGAAGCCCCGCAGCAGGCTGACACCTCTCAGTTCTTCGATGCCGACAGGTTCGGCGGTCCTGCTCCGAAGGGTGGGAGGGTTATCCCTGCATCACGTCGTGGCGAATTGCAGGGCACCGAACTGAGCGCCATGGAGCGTGTGGGGAACGCGCTCTACGACGCAGGCAAAGCCATCGGCCTGCCCGTCGATCGCATGCGCCGTGACAACGCTTCTCTTGATGCCGCTGTTCGTGGTGCTGCGGATACCGCGTCGTTCGGATTTGCAGATGAGATTGCTGCTGCTGCCGATTCCGTCACTGGCTTGACCGGCGAGCGTGGAAACTACAGCGGCAACCTCGATTATCAGCGCGCACAAGACCGTTACGACGCCGAAACGAATGCAGTAGCGAGAACGACAGGTCAGGTCGGCGGTGGTGTTGCTACCGGTGTCGCCGCCGCACCACGAGCCGCCGCAACGTGGTGGGGTCGCGGTGTTCAAAACGCACTAATGGGCGGCGTGTATGGTGGCGCTTATGGCTTCGGTAGCGGCGAGGGAAACTTTGAGAACCGTGTGGCCACCGGCTTTGATGGAGCCTGGAAGGGTGCCCTTATCGGGGTTGCTATTCCAGCAACGATGGCTGGGGTTCGCGGCGGCTACAATTTCATGCGCGCCGCCACAACCAAGCCGATAGGCAACGCAATGCGTAGCGTGGTCAACCCGACAGGCAATGCCATGCGCCTCGCTGAACGTGCGCTGTCCCGCGATGGCGTGACCCCTGAAGCTGCCGGCCTCAAGATGCAGGAGGCCATCGATGCTGGCGACGACTCGATGATGTTGATGGATGTAGCCGGCGACAACGTTCACCGGCTTGGCAAATACGCCACCAACATTCCGGGTCAGGGCGCGCAGAAAATCCAGTCCGCCGTTCACGACCGCCAACTTGCCCAGCCCGAACGCATCATCGGTGCAATCCAGAAAGGGTTGGACGATCCGGAGCGCTATTTTGGCACGATAGACGACATCATCGCACAGAGGCAGGCCGCCGCCGACCCACTGTACAAGAAGGCTTGGGAAACACCGGTTCCGTTCACGCGCAAGCTCGAAAGCCTACTTGGACGTGGGAAGGTCATGCGCGATGCGCTGAAAGGGGCGCGCGACCTTGGCGAGGCCGAAGGCATTCCCTCCAAGCAGTTCTTCGCCCGCATTGCGGATGACGGTTCCTACACCATCGAAAGCGCACCTGATGCCCGCCAGTGGGATCTAATGAAGCGTTCGCTGGACGACATTATTGACGGCGAGAAAACCATTCTCCCGAACGGTCAGGAGAAGCTCTCCAATCTCGGCCGCATCGTGTCGGGCATCAAGCGCGAGATGCTGGAGGAAATCGACCGCGTGAACCCGGACTATGCTGCGGCTCGCAGGGTGTATTCCTCGGCTTCCGAGTCGCTGGATTCGGTCGAGCAGGGCAAGAAGCTACTCGACGCTGACCCGGAGCTTGCCCGCCGCAAACTGGCGGACATGTCAGAGGGCGACAAGCAGCTTGCTCGGCTAGGCCTTTCCAAGGCTCTTTCTGATCGCATCCTGCGTGTCCGTGATGGCGTCAACACCACGAAGGCCATCTTCGGCTCGCCAAAGCATCGGGCTGTTCTCAAGGCAGCATTCCCCGATGAGGGGTCGTTTAGCGCCTTCGAAGAGGCGATGGAGCGCGAAGCAGCAAAGACCCGCACCAAGGACGCCATCAAGGGTAACAGCAGTACCGCACGCCAGGTCATCGATGCGGCCGATGCACAGGACGTGGACGAGGCTCTGCTCAGCAGCCTCGCCACAGGAGGCATTCGTGGTGCTGCGATGGCGGTCGTTCGCAAGGCGCTAAGCCGTGCCGTCGTCGTCAATGAAGCCACCGCGAAGGAGCTGGCCAACATCCTCACCACGACCGATCCCAAGATCGCACAACAGATCATCACGCGCATGCAGACGATGGCAATGAAGAACCAGCGTTCGGCCAAGAACTGGCAGATGGTGCGCGACGTGATGCGTAAGGGCGGCATTGTCGCTGGAGCCGGTCAGTCTGCGCAACCTGCGGACATGCCTCCGGCCGCGCCACCACGCATTCTCGGCCAGGATCGCCGCCAGCCTCTGGAAATCACCGTCGGCCCGGTAGGCGGTCCATGACCCGGTTTCAGATGAAAAATGCGACCGCCAGCACGGGAACGAGCACTACTCCGAAAGCCAGCAGATCTGGAATCGATCCCGTGTACTGGGGGTCATCGCCAAGCGCTGCTTCTGCCTTCGTGTATCGGACGATCCCAAAGATGGCACGCGCCGATAACAGTGCACCAACAATCCCGGCCGCGATCATCAGCGCGAAGATGCGATTGGCGTTATTGTCTGAAGAGACTGCAAGATATGCGCCTGCAACCACCCAGACGCCAATCCCGATCGGTGCGAGAAGGTTCTTCCAGTCTCGCGTCTTTTTCCATTCGATCACACGCCAGATGACGAGCGCGGCGACGATGTTGCCGGCAATCGTGGCAGCAGCGGCAAAGAGCATCATCTGTAGATCGCGCGTCATGGCTGGGAATCTACTTCATCACCATGGGGCAACGCAATGAACGCGGCAGACGCACATGTGAAGTTGCCTTCCATCCTGGACCATATCGATCTGCCGGGCTTCAGCGGCAGCTTCGAGGACATTCTCACCGCCGACGCGGATACACCCTTAGACGCTTTGGCGCTCGTATCCGTCGCCCGTCATCTCCTTACCGAGACGATCCAGGCCACACCCAAGGGCTCCAACGCTTCGATCTTCGCCCTCTACGCATGGGCGCACATCTCTCGCGCGGTAGAAGCCTTGGAACGATCGACGGGTGAGAAGGCAATCAGCACCATCACCACCGGACAGGCAAACTGAGGCCCTGCCAAGGCAGGCGAGAAGCAGGCATATGACTCAGGAAGACGACAAGAAGGACACCCGCTTCAAGCCGGGACAGTCGGGCAACCCGAGCGGCCGCAAGCAAGGCTCGCGTTCAAAGGTGTGCGTCGCCCTGGATGCTCTTGCGGAGGGCGAAGCGACAGAGATTGTTCGCTCGATGATCGACAAGGCGAAGGAAGGTGACAGCCAGGCCGGCAGGACCATCCTCGAACGCGTCTGGCCGCCACGGAAGGGTGCCCGGCTTCAGTTTAGCCTTCCCGACGTGAAATCGGCCGAGGAACTGCCCGACGCCATTGCCGGCATTAACAGGCAGGTTGCCGAGGGCGATCTATCTCCGGATGAAGGTGCCTTGATCGTCGGCCTTCTCGACGCCCAGCGCAAGGCGATCGAGACCAGCGACCTCTCCCAGCGTGTCGCAGCCCTTGAACAGAGGATGGCAACCAAATGACCCTGAACGCACGCCTGTCACGCATTGAACAGAAGCACCGCCCAGGTGATCCCCTAACGGGACTCACCGACGAGGAGTTGGATGCCGCCATCGACCATGTGAGCGCCTGCGTGGACGGTCGCCCGCCAACCGCTGATACTCTCAGCCCGGCCATGCTGAAAGTCCTTTCATCTGTCGCTGCACAGGAGGCGCGATCGCCATGACCTTGAATGCACGCCTTGCCCGGCTAGAGCAGAAACATGCTCCAGGCGATGCCTATGTCAACATGAGCATCGAACACATCGTTGGGACATTGGATGCTCTGGATCGCGAGATCGAAACCAGCGTTGGGATGCCCGTCGCCGAATATGCCAATGTGCTGGAACGGCAGCTTCAGGCAGGCACGGTAGAGAGGATGGACGAGGCCACCGCCCGCCGCTTCATCGATTCAGTACGCACGCCCAGCATTGAGATCGCGCGGGAATTGCAGCGCGAGAACTCGATGTATCCTGCCTTCTTGTCGGGCTTTGTTCGCTGATGCGGAACGAACGAACTGGTCTTGAATGCGCCGCATTTACCGAGAAATCGGAACAATACTCCGCCTTTACGGATTTGTGTTACACTGATTCGAACCGGCTCTTGGGGGAAGGACGCCCGGCATGCTCATTACTCACGAGCGAGAGAAGCTGATCGATGTGATCGTTTTTTTTGCTCACAACACGCGCAAGCTAGGTAAGACGAAGCTCTACAAGCTTCTGTATTTTCTCGATTTTGAGCACTTCAAGCAGACTGGCCGGAGTGTGACTGGCCTTAGGTATCACGCTTGGCCTATGGGGCCAGTACCAGTCACTCTCCACGATCAAATCGAAAGCCCCCCTCAAGATTTGGCGCAGGCTGTGCATATCGCAGAGAAGGAAACGAAGAGTGGTAAAATGCTTGCAATAGCCCCCAGCAGGGCTTTTTCAGGCTCACTTTTCTCAAAGCGCGAAATGCGTTTGATGCACGGACTAGCCAAGGAGCACTATACCGCGACGGCCGACGATATGGTCGAGGCAACACACCTAGAGAATTTGCCTTGGCACCAAATATACGAAGTCGAGGGCAAAAAACAGGCGGAGATACCGTACGATCTCGCAGTCAGAGCCGATGAGCGAGAGGCGGTACTGCGCGTAGCGAATGAGCGAAAAGAGCTGCTAGAGAAGCTGCCGAATGAACCCGGGGTCGGTATTCTTTGATGAAGAGTTTGTCTTTCACGACGGTGAAACGGGCGAAAAGCTCTTCGTAATCCTTGGCACGGTTGGCACGGTGTCTGTGATGGTCAAAACAACCTCGCAGCAACACGGTCGCGGTACGACGTTCGGCTGTCAGCCGGCTGACAGGTTTCACAATTTCTTTCTTCCACCCCAGTCCTGTTACCTCAGGGGCACAACTTGGGTTTGTCTCAACGAGTTTTATGAGCTCGACTCAAAACGCGCACTCCAAAAGAGGTTCGATGGGAAAATTAAGCCGGTGTGCGACCTTGAGGCTTCATTGATCCGCGCGATCCAAGATTGCTCGTTGATCAGCGACGATATTTCAGCTGCTCATGCCGATATCGTGAGAGCTTGCTTAGTCTCGTAAGGCTGCCCCGATCACGGCGGGCGTCGCAGGGCTGGTCACGCTGCCGGCTAGCACACATTGCAACGAGAACAAGGCAAGCGGCTCCTCCTCACACGTAATGGCGAGAACCCTCCCCGATTTATCGATGTCCAGACCTTTGGGCCCGCCCTCCAGCGGGTTATTGCGGCCCCGCAAGTAGGTCTCTTCGTCTAGCACCGTAATCGTCTTCAAAGGGGGGTATTCTCCCGTCCATCCATCGCGACCTCTGTAGACGTTGACGGTTGGTCTGCCTGCATCAGCGACAATTATGAACTGGCCATCCTTGGTAAAACGCAATCCGTGCGGATAGCCTGCATTCATCAGAACGGCTGCGGGTTTGGCGCGCTTGTCGAGTCGTGTAGATCCATCAAAAATCTTCACGTCATTTGTTCCATGACTGCTGACGGCAATCCATCTTCCGTCGGGGCTGACAGCGATCCCGTCCGGGATGTGGAGACCTTCACGCAAGAGCGGTCGATTTTTCCAACTGATGTAGCCTAGTAGGGGAGAAACCATGTGCTCGGTCACCCGTCGGGCATAGTTGTTGCAGACCAGCAATCGCAATTGCGCGAAGGGCGAATGCGTGACGACCAACGAGCCCGGCGACGATATCCTGCGCCATCTCGGGCCGCTGATCCTCCGCAAGACCTTGGCCGTCCCATGGCAATTCTCATTCCAAAGCTCCGGGAGCCGAACGATAGCTACATCCGCGTTCCGGTTTGCTACCGCGAGGGTCTTGTCGTCAATGAAGTCCAGCCCATGCGCATCCTCGATGCCGTCGGAGGTAATTTCCATAAAGCTGTGCGCCGACACGCTTGGCCCGCGAGCGTCAGCTTGGATTTCGACTTTCAGGCACAGCAGTTTGTTTTTGGCAAAGCCAGCAATCGCCAAGCAGTTGTTGTTCGGGGAGAAGCGGATGTCTTCGGTTCTGCCTATCCCAGCAATCGCTGAGGCGACGGATTCGTTACACTGCAGCTCAACACGTGACGCTCGCACCTCAGCAGGTATCTCAACCATGGCAGTGACCTAGCACAAAGTTTCGCTATGCAGGCAAGGTCGGGGACCGCGTGCACCTCAGATCTCCGGCCAAGGTTCACCCCATCTGGCCAAGCATTTGCGCGCCTCGATACGCAGCTGCTCCACATCGATATCGTCTGGACCCATCATAGTTGGGTCGGAACAATAGGCATCGACTTCGTAGAACAACAGGTCGATTGAAAATCGCTCTGATATCCCGGCTTCGATCTCTGCCCTGCGAGCATCAAGGAACGCCTTTTCGAAGGTTGGACCGTCCATCCTTCCGGAGACAAAGGTTTCGATCAGGGCCTTCCAATCGAACTGTCTCATTTTACCAGCGGCAGGAGGCCCGGCCGCCTCTGGGATTGGGGGAATTGAAGCAGCCTGGCCAACGGCCTCGTTCCCGGCGCTCGGAGGATGCCGCAGATGCGGTAGGCGGGCAAGGTGGGGGGCTGTTTCGATTTGATCGTCGTGGTGGCGGCCCGCTAGTCACGCAGACCCGGAGGGCGACCCCGCCGACTTGACGGTCGGGCGTCAGCCTATCCGCCTCATCGAGCGCCATGCCGATCAGGTACGTCAGGAATGCATCACCATTGGTGTCGGACATTTGTCGCAGTTCGACGAGCATGCCCCAGACATACTCCCGACTTCTACGGAGTTCCAGATTGCGCTCCCTCGCGCTCATAGATGGCCCCAACCCTCACGGTACGGTCAGGATGCAACAGATGGGCTAAGCCGGCAAGGTCCGCCCACAAAGCAAAAGCCCGGCGCGAGGCCGGGCTCTGGTCTGATGCTTGGGAGGGCGGTCAGAATTTGTAGGCGATGCCCAGACGTACGGCGCTCAAATCCGTGTCGAAGCGAACGCTGTCGCCGTCGGCATTGCCGTAAGTCTTGTCGCCTAGATCGACGTATAGATATTCCGCGCGACCAACGAGATTTTCGGAGAACGCGTACTCCAGACCGCCGCCGATCGTCCAGCCAACTTGGGTGCTCGACCCGCTCACGAAGTCGTCGTCATCCGGCACGCCGCTGTCGAGGTCGCCAAACTCCACAGCAACCTTGCCGAATGCGACACCGCCGGTCACGTACGGAAGGAACCGTCCAGTTGCGTAACCGAGCCTGGCGCGGATGGTCGAATACCAGTCGAGCGAGGTACGCTGGAAATCGTCACCTTCGACGCCGTCACCCGCATCGAGATCGGACAGCGAGCTTTCGTCAATGCCGGTCCATGTGAAGTCGGCTTCTGCACCCAGGACGACGTTGTTTGTGAACTGATGATTGTATCCGACAAAGGCTCCACCGGAGAATCCGTCGTAACTGCGATTGAGTGTGAAGCCCTCGTCAATGATTTCGTCGCTGGGGCTCTCGAACTCGAATAGATCGGAGTTGAGCCAAGTCCAGCCAGCCTGTGCACCTACATAAACGCCCGACCAGTTGTAGGCGCTGTCTACCACGACAACCTCTTCTACGATTGCATCGGCAGCCAATGCGAAGCTGGATGTCCCAACCAACAGCGCGGCAGTAATGAGATATGCTTTCACTGATATTGCCCCCTTACCCAAACAGCCAAGGCCTTTCAGTAGCACAGGGGCGAAGGATGTGCTGTTACCCAACGGCAACACACCGGCCCGTTGACGCCAGCGCTTGATAGAGGAACATATTCCTCGGGGAGTAACCGCAACCTCAGGGGCTCGGAGGAGCGCGCGCCATGCCTGGCCGCAAAAAACTGCGCAAGGAAATCTACCGCACCGACTTTGACGAGATCGAGTATCGCGCTCAACTGCTGGAAGTCTCTATCTCAAAAGCCAGCGTCGGCATGAACCACTACACACCGCATGGCGAGGCGATGATGCAGCTCCGCAAGGATCTGCGCAAAGCCATCAACGTGCTTGGTAACCGACCCCCGGACTATCACCGGCACAACGGCCACATGTCCCCTGGGGAAGGTGCCTGGCATCTGGAGATCGAGCGCAAGGGACGAGAGTCGCTACCGGAAAAAGGCGATGATGTTGACGACGACTCAGGCGGCTAAAACCGGCTCGATCATCGAAGCATCATCGTTCGGCCTGTCGGTCCTGCTCGACGCATTCACCTTGCGATCGACGCGATGGAATTGCAGATCGCCATCGAGATTGCTCGCCAGCAGCGGCTTCACATCCGACAAAGGTGTCGCAGGGTCGAGCCAAGCGTCGTATGCTTCCGGCGCCAGGATCGCCGGCTGTCGGTCGTGAAGCTCTTTCATGGGCTCGCCCGCCGGCATGGTGATGATCGTGCAACTGGTGACGCCGAGCTTGTCGTTGTGTGCCCAGAGACCGGCGAAGCTGAAAGGCTTGTTCTCAGGCAGATGGATGAACCATGGGTCGCGCTTCTCGTCGATCGGGCTCTTGGTCCACTCGTAGAAGCCATCGGCCGGGATCAGGCACCGCTTCGATTTCCATGCGTCCTTGAAGGCGCCAGACGTGTCCGCAGTTTCGATCCTGGCGTTGAACATCGCCGCCTTGGGCATTTCCTTCGCCCAATACGGCACGAGCCACCAGCGGCCTTCCCTGACCTGCTGGCCGCCATCCTTGTCAGCCGTGACGAAGTACACGTCCTCAGTCGGCGCGATGTTGTAGCGGGCTTCGGTGTTGCGGCCCGTCTCCGTCGCCGGCAACAGGCTGTACATCCGATGAATGTCAGCCCAGGTGTGAAAGCGCGTGAACCGGCCGCACATGGCAACCTTCTCCGAATTTTGCCGCAGTGAACAAAAATGGAACAAAAGAGTCAACTGGCGGATTGACCGGCACCGTCGAGCGCTTCTAATTCGGCGTATGCCCGAACCTTACTGGCCAAAACGCAAAGGATCATATTGGCTGTCCGAGGCCGCGAAGAACGGGCAGTACGCGTCTATCCGCTGCACTTATTGCAAGCGTCATCGATACTACTTCATCTCCGACCTGCTGACGGCTTTCGGCGACATGGAATGCGACGACGTGATCAGGGTGACAGGTCTGAAGTGCCGGCAATGCGACGGGAAGGGATCGCTGGATTTCAAGTTGGGAGGTCCACCGAGCGACATGGTGGACATTGCCATCCAGCGGAAGATTGAACGCATCGTCTACACTCGGAGGATTGTATGGAAGGATAAGAGGGGCGTTTGATCCATTGGATCAGCAGATCGCCTCACCCTCCACATCAATTGCACGTGCCGCCGGGTTTGAAAGATTCTACCAGCCGCTTAATCAGGGGATCAAACTTGGCAATGTCGGCCTTATCGTATTCCAGCAGGAAGAAAGCGGACGCCGAACCGCAAGTTGCGATTGCTCGTTCATACATCACACGCGCCCCTTTGGTGCCCGACCAAGTCGCCCAGGACTTATCTGTTTTCTCATATGTGATCTGCCACCCGTAAGACTGGGTGAGTTCAATCCGCTCGCGAACTTCGGATTGGAAATTGCCGTCGGGGAGGTGGCTTCCCCAAACCGATAACTCAGCGTTCCCGTCAGCCGACTTTGCTATTCCCCCGTCGCCATTGGCGGACTCTTCGATCCCGGAAAAACCTGGGGGCACATCGATCCAGAAACCGAATCGGGGGTTTCCGTATAGCGTCCATGATGTATCGCCGGGCGGCACGGACTGCCGAAAGCCAGCACACGCTGCTTTTAACTCCATAAGCTTTGCGCCATCGCCGGATCGGGGAGAGAGCGGGAAGCGTTGCCCGCCAACTTCTATCTCTGCACCCTCGGTACTTGAGTCGTTCCAGTGCTCGAAAATTGCTTCACCGTTTGCGATGGAGAGCGACAGCATCCATCCACCGTCGAGTTCGTTAGATGAGACTTCGATTGAGTTGATTTCGAGCGTAGTAGGCCACCCGCCAGCCAGCAACAGCTGGCCTTCTGCTGCACCTTCGGTGTCAATAATCAAGGTAGCGGCAATCCGCTCCACAGGTCCGACGATAACGGTGAAATTTAGCGAGCCGAACTCACCGCACCACAGGGAATGGGAGATGCACTCTGCTACCTCCGCGCCTGTGCATTCACTGTAGTCGATTGACGCCCGCTTATGCGCTGCGTCTTTCGCAAAATATGCGTACAACTCGCCGCTCTGGGCAGGTGAGGAAGCCAGCCATGCTCCGGCGAGAGTGAACGCATATAGTCTACGCATGGCCCTCTCTGGGTTTCGCCATCCGGACGCCAGCGCCGCCGCCATTCTCCGGGATGAACTGAACGCCGGCTGATTCCAGTGCCCGCTGGACGGCCATCACGTTGTCGGCGGAACTGCGCCCCGGGCCGAGCTTCTCCATTCGCTTGATTGTCGCCAGCGCCAAGCCGGTTTTGTCGGCAAGGTCGGTTTGACTCCAGTTCACCAGCCCTCGGGCGGCGCGAAGTTGGCTTGCAGTCAGCATCATTCCTCACATCTTAGACATTTTGGCTATCATACTAAACAAAAAGGTTGACATTGCATGTTTGATTAGCCATTCTGGTTAACAGATGAACCCAAATGGCGCAACGGGAGATTAGCAATGCCGCTTCTCGCAGACACCGCCCCGAGCTTCCTCAGCGACGTTTATCGGACCTTGCCGCAGGAAAGCCGCGCGGAATTCCGTCAAGTGGCCGGCGACTTCGCATGCGGCCTCAACGCGACCATCGAAGGCGCACACCGCGCAATGAAGCGTTGGGTTGCATCGCCCCCTTCTTGGATCGGTGAACGTCGCCAGCAAGCCCGCAAGCGCTTCCTCGCAACGCTCGATGCTTTCATTGAGCAGATGGAAGCCACCAACAGCATCGCCGCGTAACGAGTGAACCGCGCCTAAGGGCGCACTGACAACACACCAGTATCGGGAGAATACCAATGACGGACCATGTTCCGGCGGCCGCCGAAGGCTTGCCCAATCTCAACCGCCGCAGCCTGCTCGCTGGCCTCGCCGCTGCGCCTGTCGTCGCCGTGCCAACTTTAACGGTCGCCGCTGTGGAACCAACTCGGTCGGCACAGGAACGCATGAATGCCGCCGTCGCTGAATTGAAGTTAGCCGCTGCCGAGCTTTGGCCCGACGCTGACATTTGGCGGGAGTCTTACGGGACGCCCGGCGACAAGTCGGAAGCTCTTCCAGTGATGTTCATTGTCGGCCGGTCTGCACGCGTCTGCGTCGTCCCTTGGACTGGCGCTGGCCTCTACGAATGCCGTGAAACGAAAACCGGTGAGCAGCCGGTCTATTGGGTTGAAAAGACGCCCAAGGGATACCGCTGCGCTCATTGGTGGAAGGGCAAGCCCCAAGGCGGATGGCGTCGCTATTCCGAAAGCCAGCTTTCGCTCGTCCGCGTTCTGGAGGGCTGACCGATGACCGAACGCAAAGACCTCATGGACCTTGAGGGTGCGCTGTGGGACGCCCTCAACATGGCAGAGATTGCTGCTGACCACGTTACGGCGCTGCATTCTCAACGGACCTCCAAAGGTTTCCTGATCGATGAGGACAGCATGCGGCTGCTGGCCTTCGCGACCATGCACACGCTGACACTGGTCAGGAACGCAAAATCAGAGTGGTCCGACGCTGTTGATGCCTCGCGCAAGCCAGAGAGGAAGGGCTGACCAATGGCTCACATTCAGGACATCAACGTAGCTACGCGTAACCTCTACCAACTGCTGGACGTTATGGCCGAGGTGGTGATGAACACTCCTGCGGACAAGCAAGGCATGGTCGCGCGCGCGCAGGCGCTAACGTCCATTGCCCGAGACGAGGCAGAGCGGATCGACGACGAAGGCGAACCGGACTGGTGCATTGCTGATGAAGATGCGCTCGCGCCGATATGCAGCTTCCGGGAGGCCCCTCGATGACCGCCCTCCGGCTCTATCGCGCAATCGCCATGCTACGCACCGCGCGCCGCGAGCGGCCAGCAGCCAGTCACCTGCCTTGGTGCCCGGCAAAATACCTCCCAAGGAAGCGCACTCTGGAACCAAAACCTGCCAACCTCCTTCTTCGTGAATGCAGGTTCGACTGGCATTGGTGAACACGTGGGCGCTCGTAATGGAGTCTGTCAAAGGCTTCATCGACGACAATGCCCTTAGCCGTTCGGCCGCCATTTCGTTTTATGCCACGACGTCCTTGGGACCGGTCCTTCTCATCGTCATTGCCATTGCTGGGCTAGTTGTCGGTAGAGACGCGGCCCAGGTTGCTCTAGCCGCCCAGCTATCCGGCTTACTGGGGCCGACGAGCGCAGAACTTCTGGAGTCTGTTGTGCGCGGAGCGGCTAATGCCACGAGCGGGATAGTGGCCGGGACGGTTGCTTCACTTACGCTGATCGTCACCGCCTCTGGCGTGTTTGGGGAGATGCAATCGTCCTTGAACCAAATCTGGAAAGTGCCCGCGACGAGCACCAATCTTTCAGCGCTTGTGAGGGCCCGGGTGGCCAGCCTGGGACTGGTTGCGTCGCTCGGTTTCTTATTGCTTATATCACTCGCAGCCAGCGCCGCAATCTCCGCTTTCAGCGACGTCTTAAACAGTCAACTGCCGTTCGGCACCGTCGTTATTGCAACCATAAACACATTGATCTCCATCAGCTTGATCACTGTGCTTTTCGCCGCGATCTACAAGGTGCTGCCCGACCGTTCGTTAACATGGCGCGACGTTGGCTTTGGAGCGGTCGTTACAGCTATCCTTTTTACGATCGGCAAATCCCTGATCGGTTGGTATCTCGGCACTAGTGCTGTCGCGTCGTCGTATGGCGCTGCGGGCAGCCTTATTCTTCTGCTGCTTTGGGTATTTTACTCGTCGGCGACATTCCTACTAGGTGCCGAAATCACTCGCGCCTACGCAGTTCGTTATGGTACCCGCTCTGACATTCGGAGAGACGATGCGATTGATGCTCGGGTGGAAGTTGGGACGGCTATAGTGCATGTAAACGGTCCGGTACCCGACCGGACAGGAATTATCGGTGTCGCGTTAGTCTCAGCGTTTTCGGCGCTGATTGCGACGATTGCGTTTAATGCGTGGCGGGGACGCTGACCCGACCGAAAAGGAATGTTCCGATGAAAAGGTTGCTGATTGGCATTTCGATGTGTGCGCTTGCGGGCTGCAGTCAACCCGATCCGGTGACTGCGCCTTCAACCGAAACTGACCCCACTCCTCAGATCGACACAAGTCCGACGCCCGATAGCGGAACTGGAGGCGAGTCTCAATCCTCGTCTCCGGATGGAACGGTCAACGGCGCGCCCGGTGCGGCACCCATGGAAAATCAGGGCACGCCTACGGATTAAGTCCAGCAAGACAGTCCTAACGCTCACGCCCCCGTACCGGCTTTCTCACCAGTTTTGAGCGCCGGCGTATGGCGTCCTCCAGAAGGAACTTGTCGATCTCTGCCCGTCTATCGATTTCTGGATTGTGTTCGATCAACGCGGCAGGGATTTCTTGCGCGACAGACTTCAGTTTGAGTCTCAGCCGCTGGCCTTCCGCGAAGCTCTTCGCGAAGGGTTCGGTATGGAACCGCCGCTCTGCCAGCTTGCCGTTCTCCACAACGAACACCGCCCATTGATCATCGATCTTTGCGATTTTTACGTCGTTCGGAGGTTTGTCATCCCACGCGCCTCTGGTGCGGGTGGATCGACTCGGCAAGTAGGCCCGCCAGGATTTCTTCGGATGATGGTTCCGCTGCTTCTGCGCCTGGCTCGGACTTGTTCTTGTCGTCGGGGTTCATCGAAATATCTCCTTCCTTTCCGGAACAGATACCTTTGCTCGAAGTTCCAAACAGGAATGAAGATCGAAATCCCATGTTGGCGGAAGGAGAAGCTATGATGACCAACGACCTGCATACCACGGCAACTGATACTGGCGTTGACGAAGATGCAGTGTTGCGGCTCTCTGAAACGACGGAGGTCTCACCGCAGCAGGCACGTGAAATTCTAAAGCGGCACAGGGGGAATTTTGAACGGGCAAAAAAAGAGGCGGAACAATTCCGCGCCGAAAGCTAAATCGGAACAGGGGACATCTAGCAAATTGACGAAACCACCTATTCCCGGCAAATCCCGTCTATTCCCAGCTATCGGCGTCCAATTTACCGGCCGGTGACGCCCCCGTGACGCCCCGAGCGCAGCGCTCGACCGCACTACTTCACCGAGAAATTAAAAACACATGCAATTGCAACTGGTTGAGTGGTGATCCCGACAGGAATCGAACCTGTGACCTACAGATTAGGAATCTGCCGCTCTATCCTACTGAGCTACGGGACCAGCCGGGAGCACACATAGCGGTTTCCTCCCGTTTCGCCAACCGCCTTTCCAAGCCTTTCAGCGCCGGTTCTTTGGCGTCAGGGCGCGAGCGCCGTCTCGGCCACCCTGATCCAGTAGCTCACGCCATAGGGCGTCACTTCGTCGTTGAAGTCATAGGCCGGGTGATGAAGGTTGGGCGTGTCGCCGTTGCCGATGAAGATGAAGGCGCCGGGCCGTGCGTTCAGCATGTAGGAAAAGTCCTCGCCGGCCATCAGAGGCGGAGCGTTGCGGTCTATTCCGGCCTCGCCGGAAACCTCCGCCGCGACTGTGCCCGCAAAGGCCGCTTCCTCGGGATGGTTGTCAGTCACCGGATAGTTGGTCCTGAAGCGGAAATTGATTTCCGCGCCGTTTGCCTGCGCCATGCCGGCGCAGATCGTCCTCATGCGCTCCTCGGCGGTCGACATCGCTTCCATCTTGAGGGCGCGAACGGTTCCCGCGAGATTGACATGCTCGGGAATTACGTTGTAGGCGTCTCCGCCTGAAATCTTCGTCACCGAGACGACGACCGAATCAATGGGGTCGATGGTGCGCGCGGCGATCGTCTGGAAGGCCAGCACGACCTGACTGGCCACCACGACCGGGTCGACGCCCTTGTGCGGCATGGCGGCGTGGCTCCCCTTGCCGCGAATCCGAATGTCGAATTCGGCGGTCGCCGCCATGATGGGGCCGGCCGTCACCGCGAAACGGCCAACCGGCAGGCCAGGCAGGTTGTGCATGCCGAAGACGCGGCCGATGCCGAAACGCTCCATCATGCCGTCCTTGACCATTTCCCGCCCGCCGCCGCCGCCTTCTTCGGCGGGCTGGAAGATGACTGCCACGGTGCCGGCGAAATTGCGGGTTTCCGCGAGGTACTTGGCCGCGCCGAGCAGCATGGCCGTGTGCCCGTCATGGCCGCAGGCATGCGCCTTGCCGGCAATGGTGGACGCGTGGGGCGCGCCGCTGGTTTCCAGAATCGGCAGCGCGTCCATGTCGGCGCGCAGCCCGATGGCTGGTCCGCTTCCCAGCCGGCCCGCGATGATGCCGACCACGCCCGAGCGACCGATCCCGTTAACCACCTCGTCGCAGCCGAACTCCTCGAGCTTTTGCGCAACGAACGCCGCGGTCTTGAAGACCTCGAAGCCGATTTCCGGCTCTTTGTGCAGGTGTCGCCGCCAGGCGGTTATCTCTTCCTGCATCTCGGCGGCTCGGTTCAAAATCGGCATTGCATTTCCCGTGGTTCCGACGGGCCGATGGTTGCCCGTTGACAGGCTTTTTGCCATCTTGAGGTCATATAGGCTAGATAGCACGGAGCAACGGGCTGCTCTCGATAGAGCGGGCTCGTGGCTTTCATGCGATTTAAAGTGCCCCAGCCCATTGGGCGCTGTGGTCAGGAGCGGGTAGAATCGATGCGGCGCATGCTTTCCTATGGTATCGCGACACTGGCGCTCGTGGCGGCAGCTGTCGGCACGGCGAGTGCCGGCCCGACGCTGCTCTTCGACGCCAAGACCGGCCAGATCATCGAGAGTGAGGATCCTTTTGCGCGATGGTATCCGGCCTCGCTCACCAAGTTGATGACGGCCTATGTCGCGTTTCGCGCAGTGGAAGCCGGCGAGATGACGCTGCAGTCGCCGGTTCGCGTCTCCGAGAATGCGGTCAAGGAACCGCCGAGCAAGATGGGCTTCCCGGTAGGGACTGTCCTCACCCTGGACGATGCGATCAAGATCATCATGGTGAAGTCGGCCAATGACATCGCGACCTCGATTGGCGAAAGCGTCGCCGGATCGGAGGAAGCGTTCGCCGGGCGCATGAACGCCGAATCGAAGCGTCTCGGCATGTCGGGTTCGCATTGGGTTAACGCGCACGGCCTGCACAACGACCAGCAATACACCACCGCCCGCGATCTAGGCCTCCTGACGACCGCTCTTCGCGATGAGTTTCCGCAATATTCCGCCTATTTCTCCATCGAGGGGCTGTCGTTCGGCAAGCAGGTGCTGCCCAACCACAACAACCTGATCGGCCGTTTCGAAGGCGCCGACGGCATGAAGACAGGCTACACCTGCCCGGCCGGTTACAATCTGGTGGCATCGGCCACGCGCGAGGGACGCACGCTTGTGGCCGTCGTCATCGGAGCCACGTCGGTCAAGTCGCGCAACGAGAGAGCTGCCGGCATGCTGGCGAAAGGATTTTCGCAGCCGACTGCCGGCGGACTGACGCTGGCAGCCATGAAGCCGTCCGGTACCGGCCTCGACGAGCCGCATAACATGCGGCAGGCGCTGTGCACCAAGGCGGGCAGCGAAGCGCTGCGCAAGAAGGAGCGGGAGATCGCCGCCCAGCGCAAGAAGGAAGGCAAGCCCGAACCGGCGACATATCTCGCCGAACGGGAAAGCCCGCGTGACCTCATTCCGATCAGCATCGGCACGGCGACAGGCCCGGCCACCCCGGCCATCGCGGCATTGCTGGCCCGGGACGCTGTCGAAAAGGCCGCCAAGGCCGCGGAAGAGACCAAGAAACAGGCTGCGGTCGCCGCCGGGTATGACCCTGACATTCCGCTGCCGACCTGGCGTCCGGACATGCCTGCTCCGAAGGGCTCCGACCCTGCCGACATCGGCGATTCCGCGGCGCTCGGCGACGATGCGGCCATGTCGGACGAAACGACCGTCGAGCAATGACCCAGGTTCCGATCCCGGTCTCCGTGCTGACCGGGTTTCTGGGCGCCGGAAAAACCACTCTTCTCAACCGGCTGCTCAAGGACCCGGCGTTGTCCGACACGGCCGTCATCATCAATGAATTCGGCGACGTCGCCATCGACCACCTGCTTGTCGAGAGGTCGTCTGACGGCATCATCCAGCTTGCCGACGGCTGTCTTTGCTGCACAGTGCGCGGCGAACTGGTCGATACGCTCGCCGACCTCGTCGACCAGTTGCAGACCGGCCGGATTTCGAAGCTGAAGCGGGTCATCGTCGAGACAACGGGATTGGCCGACCCGGCGCCCGTGCTGCAATCGATCATGGGTCACCCGGCGCTCGTGCAGGCCTTCAGGCTGGACGGCGTGATCACGCTGGTCGACGCGGTGAACGGTGGCACCACGCTCGACGATCACCTCGAAGCGGTCAGGCAGGTGGCGGTCGCGGACCGCATCGTCCTGACCAAGACCGATCTTGTGGACGAACCCGAAGCGCTGGCCCGTCTGAAGGCGCGGCTGGAGGCGTTAAACCCCTCGGCGCCTGTCATCGATGTCCGGACGCCGGAAGTCGGTTTTGCGGCCCTCTTCGAATGCGGCCTCTACAACCCGGAGACGAAGACGGCTGATGTCCGCCGCTGGCTCGGCGAGGAAGCCGATCATCCGCGCCTGCACCATGGTCATCAACACGATCATCATGACCATGAGCATCGGCACGATTCCAGCGTCAGGACGTTTTCTCTGGTTTACGATCGACCGGTTCCGTTTTCGGCCATCGAGACCTTTCTCGACCTCCTTCGTTTGACGCATGGCGACAAGCTGCTTCGCATGAAGGGGATCGTTGAAATCGCCGAAGACCCGTCGCGACCGCTTGTTGTACATGCGGTGCAGAGGCTGCTGCATCCGCCGGCGTCCCTTCCGTCCTGGCCGGATGGAGTTCGGGGTACGCGGCTTGTCTTTATCACGCTTGATATGCCGGAAGACTATGTCAGACGCCTGTTCGCAGCCGTCACCAATACGCCAGCTATCGATACGCCCGACAGAGACGCCGTCCAGAGCAATCCGCTCGCTATCGCCGGTCTGTCCTAAATCGGCATATGCAAAGGAAAAGCCGGCCTTTCGACCGGCTTTAATTTGGACGACAGACCGGATGGGGGGTCGGGGGACAGTCGGCCGTCTGCAAAGAAACTTGCATGGCCGGCGAAAGTTCCGCGGTTCGATAAAAAATTTGTCAGGCCGGCTGCGGGCCGCGCTCGACCAGAAACCGGTGTCCGTCTCCGGTTCGCTCCTGCTTGATCAGTGCATGCCCGTCCTCGTTGCAGAAGGCCGGAATGTCGATGCCGGCCAGCGGATCGGTGGTTTCCAGCCAGAGCCTGCTTCCGGCCTGCATGGCGGCTAGCCGCTTCTTCGCCCGCAACACGGGCAGGGGGCATTTCAGCCCCCTCAGATCGTAGATATCGGTCAAGACGGTCAGCTGCCGAAGATGTTGACGATGCGCTTGCGCGCGCCGCTCAGGAAACCCGATCCCTCGGCAGGCGGGGCCTCGGCGGATGCAGGCACAACAGACGGTTCGGCTGCCGGAGCGCTTTCCGCTACCTTGGCGGCCTCTGCAGCGGCTTTCGCCTCTTCTTCAAGCCGCTTCTTCTCTTCGGCCTTGGCGAGCTCGAGTGCCTTCTTCTCGGCCTCTGCCTTCGCTTTTTGCGCAGCCGCCGCATCAAGCGCTGCCTGCTTGCGTCCAGCCGGCGAATCGATGCGGCCCATCTGAGACGTCTGGGTGATCGTTCCGTCGGCATTCATCGAAGGAGGCTCGATCGAGATGCGCTCGCCGCGTGCCCGCTTTTTCGTCCAGTCCGAAACGATGTTCGCCTCTTGCAGCCCCGCGATCGAGGGCTTCGGTGGCACCTTGTCGCCCTTCTTTGCCGCAACGGCGAAGGCTGCATCGTAGTTTTTGGCGTACGACTGGTAGGCAGTGGTCAAGGTATTGGGCTGGGCCGAGGGCGGACATGCGCCGGTCGGGTTGAACGTCGCCGTGCCTTCGGGGATGCGGTTGAAGACATAGCGCTTTTCGCACACGTCCACCTTTGGCGGCACCTTGGTCAGCTCGAACTGGTCGTAGCCTTCCTTCAGCATCGTCCAGAATTCGAAGTTCGGGTCGTTGCGGTAGCGCGCCATGTTGGCGGCTGTCATGCGGAAGGGGAACGACTGGACTTGGAACTCCGTCTGTCCGCCACGGAAGGCGTCGCGGCCGAACGCATAGATTTCCTCAATCTCCCGGTCGGTCACTGCGAAGCATCCAGAGGAAGAGCAGGCGCCGTGAACCATCAGATTCGACCCGGTGCGGCCGTTGGCCCGATCATAGGCGTTGGGATAACCGATGTTGAAGGCGAGATGGTAGCTGGAGTTCGGGTTCATCTGCGACGGACGAACCGTATAAAACCCTTCAGGAGCCTGGCGATCGCCTTCGATGAACTTCGGGCCGAGCTTTCCCGACATCTTGCAGATGTTGTAGCTCGCAACGATGTCGTAGCGTCCGTTCGTCTTCTGCTTCCAGATCTCAAGCTTGGCTTCTTCCTTGAAGATGCGCGCTATGATCGGAGATGTCCGGGTCATGCCCTTTTTCTGCAATTCGGCCACTCGCTTGGCTGAAAGCTGCTTCTCGGCCTTGACCGTCCCGACTGTGGTGACCTGCTCGATCTCGGCAGCATTACACCCGGCCAACGCAACGGCGGCGGTCAGAAGTCCGGCTCTGAGCAAATTCGCGATCATCTGTCTCTATGTCGTCTTTGGCCGGCAGGCATGTCTTGTCGGAACGACCGGCAACCCCTCAAGGCGGGAAGCCTAGGCCCGTTAACTTGAAAACTGATTACCGCAGAAATTAACGGCTGTCCCAGTCCCCGGGCGCAATCGACAGGCAGGCTTCGGCAATTTTGTGGCAAAATGCTGCCTCTGCGTCACAATCGCGCCAGTTCCTATAGGGATCTACCCATGGAAAGGTATTTTTCGCGCCGATGTTCGCGGAAATCGGCGTTGGATTGCGCAAACTCGGCAAGGGTTTTCGCGATCAGGTCGCCGGTTGCTCCGATCACTGCGTCCGGCGCCCGGTGGGCTCCGCCGACCGGTTCCGGAATGATGGCGTCGATGATCTTGAGGTCGAGGAGGTCATGCGCGGTGATCTTCATGTTGGTCGCCGCTTCCTTGGAGCGCGTTGTGTCGCGCCACAGGATCGAGGCTGCACCTTCCGGCGAAATCACGGAATAGATCGCGTGTTCGAGCATGTAGACCCGGTTGGCGGTTGCGATCGCGATCGCGCCGCCGGACCCGCCTTCGCCGATAACGATGGAGATGGACGGGCTTTTAAGGGCAAGACAGGCGGAGGTGGATCGCGCGATCGCCTCAGCCTGCCCGCGCTCCTCCGCACCGATGCCCGGATAGGCCCCGGCGGTATCGACGAGCGTGATCATCGGGAGCTTGAAGCGGTCGGCAAGCTCCATGATGCGCACCGCCTTGCGGTAGCCTTCCGGCCGCACCGAACCGAAATTGTGCTTCAGGCGGCTTTTCGTGTCGGAACCCTTCTCCTGACCGATCACGGCGACCGGCTCGCCGCGGAAACGCGCAAATCCGCCGACGATCGCCGCGTCCTCGCCAAACTTGCGGTCACCGGCCAGCGGCGTGAAGTCGGTGAAAAGGCCCTTCATGTAATCCAGGCAGTGGGGCCGGTCCGGATGGCGCGCCACCTGAACCTTCTGCCACGGGGTCAGGGAGCGGTAGACCTCGCGCAAAGCGTCCGTTGAACGCTTTTCAAGCCGCGCGATCTCGTCCGCAACATCGACGGCCTCGCCGCTTTCGGAGAGCTTCTTCAGCTCGAGGATTTTTCCCTCAAGGTCCTGAACGGGCTTTTCGAAATCGAGATAATTATACATTGCTTAAGCGGACCGATGCACCGGAGCAGAAATCGCGCGAAACCGTCCAGATCGGGGTTCCGGGCCGTGAAATCAAGCCTCACATAACCTCACGACGGCGGGTCGGCAAGCGGATGGTGGTCGTTGACCAGCCGGACCAGCCTTTCCTGCAGCACATGCGTGTAGATCTGCGTGGTCGAAATATCGGCATGGCCAAGCAGTTGCTGGACCGCCCGCAGGTCCGCGCCGTTCTGCAGCAAATGGCTGGCAAACGCGTGCCGGAGCACGTGCGGCGAGACTTTTGCGGCGGAAATCCCGGCGCGCGCCGCCAGTCCCTTCAGGTCGCGTGCAAAAACCTGCCGCGGCAAATACCCGCTCTCGGAACCCGAGGGAAACAGATAGGGACTCTTGGCCAATGCCTCATTCTCGTTGCGCGCGGCAAGCCAGTTGCGCATGGCCTCGCGCGCCTTGGGGGACAGCGGCACCATGCGCTCCTTGTTGCCCTTGCCGCGGACGACGAAAAACCGGTCGTCGCGCAGGGCAACCGTCACCGGCAGGCTGACCAGTTCAGAAACACGCAGGCCGGTGGCGTAGAGGACCTCCACCAACGCATGCATGCGTTTCGCCGCGAAGAGATCGCCTTCCTGCTGTTCTGCCTCCACCGCCGCCCGGTTTAAGAGACGTCCGGTCTCGGATTCCGACATGGTCTTGGGCAACGAGCGGTCCCTCTTGGGACTATCAAGAGGTCCGGTCGGATCATCAGCCCTCAGGTTCTCGGCGTAGAGAAACTTGTAGAATTGCCGAAGCGCGGACAGCTTTCGCGCCTGCGACGAAGCCGCGAAGCCGCGCGACGCAAGACTTCCGAGATAGGCGCGTATCTCGTTCGTGCCGGCATTGGCGAGCCCGCCCTTCATCGCTTCGGAAGCATCTTCGAGGTCGCGGCGATAGCCCGCCAGTGTGTTGTCGGAAGCGCCGCGCTCGACGCCCATCATTTCCAGGAAGGCTTCGATGCGCGCCGCGCCGCTCATTGGTTCTGGATGTTCATCCTGTCAGGCGGGATGCGCTCGCTCATTTCGGCCGTCCGGGGTTCGACGAGAATGACCAGCGCGAGCATCGCGCCATATCCGAGTGCCGCCAGAATGCAAAGTGTTATGACAAACCTGAAAAGGGTCGGCATCTATCCCCGACTCGCCCGCACCTGTTTTCGTCCCGCGCCCTTATGCGGTGCGAATCTGGCCAAGACAAGGGCGGGCGGACCATTCGGCTCAATCGCGTGGGGCGCAACCTTGACGCAACCCGGCTTTTGATGTCGAAACGCGGCATGATTGCGACGACGGCCTTGGCTATCGATGACGCTGCGGGCCTGCTCGGCAGGCTCGGCGGGCGTTCGATCGTCTTTGTCGGTCTCATGGGAGCCGGAAAGACGGCCATCGGTCGCAAGGTGGCGACCGCACTTGCTATCCCCTTCATCGACAGCGATCACGAGATCGAGAGCGTGTCACGCATGACGATCCCTGACCTTTTCGAACGCTATGGGGAGGCCGAGTTCCGGGCGCTGGAGCAGCGCGTCATCCTGCGGTTGCTGGAGAACGGGCCTCAGGTGCTGTCGACCGGCGGCGGGGCCTACATGAATCCCCAGACGCGCGAAGCGATCGCGGACCACGGCCTGTCCGTCTGGCTTAAGGCCGATCTGAATACATTGTTCGATCGCGTTTCCAAAAAACAGAACCGTCCGCTGCTGAAGAATGCCAATCCGCGCGCCGTGCTCGAAAAGCTGATGGACGAGCGCTATCCGGTCTATGCCCTGGCTGACCTCACAGTGCCCACCCGCGACGAGCGCAAGGAAGTGATCGCCGCCGAGGTTCTGGAAGCACTCGGCAAGCATCTGTCATCGCGCGATATGGTCGGCGAGAAAATATCATGAACATCGAGACTGTTCCGGTTCGTCTTGGCGACCGGACGTATGACATCCTGATCGGTTCGGGCCTGATCGCACGGGCGGGCGGGGAAATCGCCAGCCGGCTGCCGCGCGTGCGCGTCGCCATCGTCACCGACGAGAACGTCGCCCGCCCACATCTGGCGCCGCTGGTGGAAGGTCTTGAGAAGGCCCATGTCGCATCGACCGTGATTACGCTTCCGCCCGGCGAGAAGACGAAGAGTTTCGACGCCCTCCAGAAGGTGGTGGACGCCATTCTGGCTGCGCGCCTTGAGCGCGGCGATGCGGTCATCGCGCTCGGCGGCGGCGTCATCGGCGATCTCGCGGGTTTCGCGGCCGGCATCGTCAGGCGCGGCATGCGCTTCGTGCAGATGCCAACGTCGCTGCTGGCGCAGGTGGATTCCTCCGTCGGCGGCAAGACAGGCATCAACAGCGCGCATGGCAAGAATCTCGTCGGCGTGTTCCATCAGCCGCAGTTGGTCCTGGCCGATACCGACGTGCTCGACACGCTGCCCGAGCGCGAGTTCCGGGCAGGCTACGCCGAGGTCGCCAAATACGGCCTGATCGACCGACCGGACTTCTTTGCATGGCTGGAGGCGAACTGGCGCGAGGTTTTCGCCGGCGGCCCGGCCCGCACCCAGGCTATCGCCGAATCCTGCCGCGCCAAGGCGGATGTCGTCGCGCGTGACGAGTTCGAGACCGGCGACCGCGCGCTCCTGAATCTTGGCCACACCTTCGGCCACGCGCTCGAGGCTGCGACAGGTTACGACAGCCAGCGGCTCGTCCACGGCGAAGGGGTCGCCATCGGCATGGCGCTCGCGCACCGCTTTTCGTCGCGCCTCAACCTCTGCAGCATGGACGACGCTTTGCGTGTAGAGGCGCATCTGAAGGCGGTCGGCCTTCCCATGAAGATGTCGGACATCCCCGGCTCGCTACCGGACGCCGAGCGCCTGCTCGGCTACATCGCACAGGACAAAAAGGTTTCGCGTGGCGAACTCACCTTCATCCTGACCCACGGCATCGGCCAGTCCTTCATTGCGAAGAATGTGCCGTCGTCGGAAGTGTTGTCCTTCCTGCGGGAAAATCTGCCGGGGTAAAGCATGATCCCGAAAAGTGGGAACCGGTTTTCGGAAAAGATCATGCTCTAGATTTTACCAGCGCGTCGGTTCGCCTGGCGCTGCCGGCTCGATCGCCAGCGCGTGCACGCCGCCCTTCAGTTCGTCGCCGAGCAGTTCGTTCACTGCCCGGTGGCGTTCGATGCGGCTCATGCCGGCAAATTTAGGCGAAACCAGCCGGACGCGGAAATGCGTCTCGCCGGTTCCGTCATACGTGGCGTGATGGCCCGATTCTTCGTGATGGTGACCGGCGTGAAGATGGCTCTCGTTCATCACGACGAGCCGTTCGGGCGAAAAGGCGCGTTTAAGTTTTTCTTCGATGCTTGCCTGTATCGACATCGGCGTCTCCTTTTCCCATATATGGTTAGGCCGCTTCAGAGCGCCACCCGCACACGATCTGGTGATTTGTCCGGGGTGGGGACGTTTCCGCAAAATGTCAATTCTTGTATCGCATCCTCGATGCGCCCATAACGCTGGCAGATGAAGCCGTATCCGAAATATTTCGAGAAGATTCGCATTCGCCCGGAGAAGGACGCGGAGCTGAAGTCGCGCGCGCCGGCATGCCAGTGGGATGGCTGCAAGGAGGCCGGCACGCATCGGGCTCCGGTCGGGCGCATGAAGGAGGGCGAATATTTCCGCTTCTGCCTTGATCACGTGCGCGAGTACAACAAGGGATTCAACTACTTCTCGGGTGTGCCGGATTCCGACATTGCGCGCTTCCAGAAGGAAGCGCTGACCGGACACCGCCCGACATGGAAGATGGGAACAGCCGGAGGCACCCGCTCATCGCCGGAGATGGCGCAAATGCGCTCCGGCCGCGCCGGCTACTACAACCGCATGCGCGATCCGTACAACCTGTTCGGTGGTCCGAAGGACCAGCGCCAGCCGCGCGAGCGCAAGGCCAAGCCGCTTGAGGCCAAGGCGCTGGAAACGCTTGGCCTTGACGCAAAGGCGACTGGCGCAGACATCAAGGCGCGCTATAAGGAACTGGTGAAACGCCACCATCCCGACGCGAATGGCGGCGACAGGGGTTCTGAAGACCGGTTTCGCGATGTGCTGCAGGCCTATCGCGTGCTGAAACAAGCGGGCCTGTGCTGAGGCAATAAAGCCCTTTTGTGCTTGCCGCAGGGTCTGCTAAGACGCCCCCGGACAAAACAAGGTATTTGCCGGCGCAAGGACGCGCCGCGCGCGAGGATGTTATGAACAAGGTCGACCGCGACATCGCCAACCTTCCCGACACCACCGTCTCGGTCAAGGACACTTTCGGCTTCGAATCCAAAATGGTGGTTCCCGCCTATTCGGTGGCGAGCGAGCATGTGCCGGATATCGACCCGGACTATCTGTTCGACCAGCAGACGACGCTCGCTATCCTCGCGGGCTTTGCCTTCAACCGCCGCGTGATGGTCTCCGGTTATCACGGCACCGGCAAGTCGACCCACATCGAGCAGGTGGCGGCGCGCCTTAACTGGCCCTGCGTCCGCGTCAACCTCGACAGCCATGTCAGCCGTATCGACCTTGTCGGCAAAGACGCCATCGTGCTGCAGGACGGCCAGCAGGTCACAGAGTTCCGCGACGGCATCCTGCCCTGGGCCTACCAGCACAACATCGCGCTCTGCTTCGACGAGTATGACGCCGGCCGTCCGGACGTCATGTTCGTGATCCAGCGCGTTCTGGAATCGTCGGGCCGCCTGACCCTGCTCGACCAGAGCCGCGTCATCCGTCCGCATCCGGCCTTCCGCCTGTTCGCCACGGCCAACACCGTCGGCCTCGGTGACACGACCGGCCTCTACCACGGCACGCAGCAGATCAACCAGGCGCAGATGGACCGCTGGTCGATCGTCACGACGCTGAATTACCTGCCGCACGACAATGAGGTGAACATCGTCGTCGCCAAGGCCAAGCACTATCGCGACGCCAAGGGCAAGGAGATCGTCAACAAGATGGTGCGCGTCGCCGACATGACCCGCCAGGCCTTCATCAACGGCGATCTCTCGACCGTGATGAGCCCGCGCACGGTCATCACCTGGGCCGAAAACGCCGAGATCTTTGGCGATATCGGGCTGGCGTTCCGTCTGACCTTCCTCAACAAGTGCGACGAACTCGAACGCTCCATCGTTGCCGAGTTCTTCCAGCGCGCCTTTGGACAGGACCTGCCCGAGAGCGCGTCCAACGTCGTTCTGGGCTGACGGACCGGAGCTTCGATGGCCGGTCCCGGCGACAACACGCGAAACAGGTCCAAGAGCGGCTCTGACACCGACGCGTTCAAGCGCGCGGTCACTGTCTGCATGCGCGCCATTTCCGGCGACAACGAGCTTGAGGTCGGGTTCGCCAAGGACAAGCCGGCGCTTGCCGGCAATCGGGCGCGGCTTCCGGAAATCCCCAAGAAGGCCACGGCGACCGACATCGCGGTGACGCGCGGGCTTGGCGATTCCATGGCCCTGAAACGCGCCTGCCACGACATGCGCGTGCATACGAAGTTCGCGCCCGAGGGCAAGCAGGCGCGGGCCGTCTTCGATGCCGTCGAACAGGCGCGGGTCGAGGCGATCGGCGCGCTTCGTATGACGGGCGTGGCCGACAACATCGGCCATATGCTGGAAGACAAGTACGCCAAAGCCAATCTGGCAGACGTGCGCGACCGCACCGACGCGCCGATCGAGGAGGCGCTCGCGCTGATGGTGCGCGAGAAGCTGACCGGCCGCGCCGCGCCCAGGAGCGGCGAGCGCGTGGTCAACCTCTGGCGCGACTGGATCGAGGAAAAGGCCGGGCCCGACCTCGAACATCTGGCTGGCAACGTCCAGGATCAGCAGGCTTTCGCGCGCGTCGTGCGCGAGATGCTGGCTTCGATGGAGATGGCCGAGGACTTCGGCGACGAAGAACAGTCCGACGAATCCGAGGACAGCGAGGATCCGCAGCCGCAGGGCGAGGAGCAGTCCGAAGACGGCGGCGAGGACGATTCCGGCGCCGACCAGTCGCAGTCCGATGATCAGGACGCCTCTTCCGAGGAGGAGCAGGCCGGCGAGATGGAAGCGGCCGACGCCACCTCCGACGAGTTCTCCGACGATGATGATCCGGACGCCGAAACGCCGGGCGAGGCCAAGCGCAAGGACAACCCCTTCGCCGACCTGCCCAATCAGGTCGACTACAAGGTTTTCACCACCGCCTTCGACGAGACCGTCGGGGCGGAGGAGCTTTGCGAGGAAGAAGAGCTCGACCGTCTGCGCGCCTTCCTCGACAAGCAGCTGGCCAATCTTCAGGGCGTCGTCGGTCGTCTCGCGAACCGCCTGCAGCGCCGCCTGATGGCGCAGCAGAACCGTTCCTGGGATTTCGATCTCGAAGAGGGCTATCTCGATCCGGCGCGCCTTGTGCGCGTCGTCATCGATCCGATGCAGCCGCTCTCCTTCAAGCAGGAGCGCGACACGAAATTCCGCGACACTGTGGTCAGCCTCGTTCTCGACAATTCGGGATCGATGCGCGGACGTCCGATCACTGTGGCGGCCACCTGCGCCGATATCCTGGCGCGTACGCTGGAGCGCTGCGGTGTCTCGGTCGAGATTCTCGGCTTCACCACGCGCGCGTGGAAGGGCGGCCAGTCGCGCGAGAAGTGGTTGAAGGACGGCAAGCCGCCGAACCCCGGCCGGCTGAACGATCTGCGCCATATCATCTACAAGTCCGCCGACGCCCCGTGGCGGCGTGCGCGCCGCAATCTCGGCCTGATGATGCGTGAGGGCCTGCTCAAGGAAAACATCGACGGCGAGGCATTGCTGTGGGCGCACCAGCGACTGATCGCGCGCCCGGAACAGCGCAAGATCCTGATGATGATTTCGGATGGCGCGCCGGTCGACGACTCGACGCTTTCGGTCAACCCCGGCAACTATCTGGAGCGGCACCTGCGCGGCGTCATCGAGCTGATCGAGACGCGTTCGCCGGTCGAGCTTCTGGCCATCGGCATCGGCCATGACGTGACCCGCTACTACCGCCGCGCCGTCACCATCGTCGACGCCGAGGAGCTTGCAGGCGCGATGACCGAGCAGCTTGCCTCTCTGTTCGGCGAGGAGACGGTGCGCAATGCTCGCCGTGGTTCGCTGAGGCGCGCTGGATGAGCGTCGCCCTCCGTCGGGGTGCCTTCTACTTCGGGTTCGCCGTCATTGCCGTCGGTTGCGCCTTTGCTTTCACGTCCCGGCAGCCCGTCCGCGCGGCGGCTGATGCGATCGAACAGATCGAAGTGTCTGCCCGGCCGATCAGCAATTTCCGGATCGGAAGTTCCGAGACGCGGTTCGGACCGCTGGAGTTCGTCGGCGGTCTGGAAATGACCTCGCCTTCGCGCGACTTCGGCGGGCTGTCGTCTTTCCGCTTTCTCAAGCCCGGAAGCGATTTCATCGGCGTGTCCGACTCAGGCTTCTGGTTTTTTGGCTCTGTCGCACGCGACGCCGAGGGGAAACCGACCGGCTTCGACAACTTCCGCATGCAGCAGATGTATGACCGGGCCGGAAAGCTCTCCGGCAAAAAGTGGCAGGTCGATGCCGAAAGCCTTGCCGTAAAGGACGGCGTCGCGACCGTCGGCTTCGAGCGGGACCACAGGATATCGCAGTTTCGCGTCGAGCCGGAGGGAATGAAGCCGGCCTTCAAGGATCTGAATTTCCTGATCCCGAAGCGGGAGTTGCGCGAGAATCGCGGTTTCGAAACAATCGCCTACGCGCATCCGTACGGGCAGCACGAAGGCGGGCTGGTCGCTGTGACGGAGAAGAGCCTCGACAAGGACGGCAACATCTTTGCCGCAATCATCGAAGGCCCCAACAAGGGCATCTTCTCCATCCGACGCAATGGCGAGTTCGACATCACCGACGGTGCGTTCCTGCCCAATGGCGACCTGTTGCTGCTTGAACGCAGCTTCTCCATGGCCACCGGCGTCCGGATGCGGCTTCGGCGCATCTATGGCGAGAGTATAACCAAGGGCGCGGTCGCCGACGGGCCGGTGCTGTTCGAGGCCGACATGCTCCACCAGATCGACAATATGGAGGGCATGGACGTCTGGACACGCGAGGACGGGGCGCAGATGGTGTCCCTGATATCGGACGACAACCATTCGCTTATCCAGCGCAATCTCTATCTCGAATTCGTGCTGCACGACGAAGCGGAGCCGCAGGCAAGCAGCACCCCGTAATCCGCTCCGGTAGCGACACTTGCGCGGTTTCGCAAATGCCGGGAACGGCTATTTCGTTGCGAGCCAGATGACATGCCGCGCACCGCTTTTCCCGGCATTGGCGCGAACCTTGACTTCCTCGACCGAAAAGCCGGCGGCGTTGAGCCTTTTCGTGAATCGCGGCTCCGGACCTTGCGACCACACCGCCAGAACGCCGCCCTTCGCCAATGCGCGGTGTGCCCGCGCCAGTCCACGAGGGTCGTAGAGGCTGTCATTGGCCTCGCGCGAAAGGCCTTCCGGACCATTGTCCACGTCGAGCAGGATCACGTCCCACGTCGCCGCCGCCTCAAGGATGGGTACGCCGACGTCGCCTTCCAAAACGGATACGCGCGGATCGTCGAGGCATCCCTCGAAGACCGACGCCATCGGTCCTCGGGCCCAGGCGACGACCTCCGGCACCAATTCGGCTACCGTCACCCGCGCATCGGAACCGAGGACTTCCAGCGCCGCGCGCAGCGTGAAGCCCATTCCGAGCCCGCCGATCAGTACGCGAGGCGCTTTTCGCCCGGCCAGCTTTGCGATGGACAGTCGTGCCAGCGCTTCCTCCGACCCTGAGAGCCGGCTGTTCATCAACTCGTTCGTTCCGAGCATGATGGAGAATTCGTCGCCGCGTCGCTTCAGACGCAATTCGCCGCCGCCCGAAATCCGGGCACTGTCCAGATGGACCCAGGGTATCAAGACGTCACGGTCGCCGGCTGCGCCCATTTCGCGGCGATCAGCCGGTAGGGAATCAGCGCGAAGACCGCGATCAGCAGCTTGACGCTGAGATCTCCAATCGCCCATGAAACCCAGCGTTCAGCTTCCATGGGCAGGAACCCAAGAAGCGGTGCGGCTTCCAGCGCGAAGCCGTCATCGGGGCCGACAAAGGCGAATGTTGCCGAGAAGGCGATGCTAAAGAAGATGGCCGTATCGAGCACCGAGCCGGCGAGAGAGCCGAACACGGGCGCCCGCCACCACGATTGCCGGCGCAACCAGTTGAAAACGGTGATGTCGAGAAGCTGCGCCGTCAGGAATGCGGTTCCCGAGGCAATGGCGATACGCACCAGGCGGTTGGCGGACGTCTCGAATTCGATCAATCCGTGCTGGTAGAGCAGGGGCGGCAGCAGGATCGAGCAGGTGACCGCCAGTACGAAGCCGACGAAGACAATGCTGCGCGCAACGGCCGGGCCATGGCGCCGGTTGGCGAGGTCGGTGACCAGAAAGGCGAAGGGATAGGTAAAGGCACCCCAGGTCAGGATGTCAGCCAGCGCGACGCTGCCGACCTGGGCATTGACGGGGAACTGGACGAGCACGTTCGATGCCACCACGACAAGAGCCATGGCAGCCACAAAAGGCAGATACGCTATAGTGCGAGACATTTTTTTATCCTGGGTAATGGAACCAGCCGGGCGTCACCGCCCTCGGAAATACCGATCAGGCAGCCTGTTCGGCTACCTTCTTGGCGATCTGCTTCTTCAACAGCTTGGCGCGCTGCGACAGCTCAGCCGCGTCTGCCTTGGCCAGGAAGGCGTCGAGGCCACCGCGATGCTCGACCGAACGCAGGGCGTTGGCCGAAATGCGCAGGCGCACGTTCTGGTTCAGCGCTTCAGAGATTAGCGTCACGTTGACGAGATTCGGCAGGAAGCGGCGCTTCGTCTTATTGTTGGCGTGGCTCACATTGTTGCCGGTCAGGACGGCCTTGCCGGTCAGTTCGCACATGCGGGACATATTACTTACCTTCGGGTCTTCAACGGCAACCTGACAGCGCACCGGAATATTGGCGCGCAGTGCTGCAGGCGGCCTTATGGAAAAGTTGGCGTTCCATAGTGGCATTTGCCGACGGCGTCAAGCAGCGCGGACAGGCAGTGTCGGACGGTCTTCTTTCACAGAATGGCCGGATTTCAAGCACTATTGTCGGAAAAGCGGGTTTGGTCACCCGCAGTGAATACGAATAGGTCCGATCCTGCCAGCGTTTCCCACACTCCGCATCCTTACGATCAGCGCCGCCGTTCTTGCCTCATCAGGGGTTGCCACGCGTGCCGATACGCCAGGCTATCGCGGCGAGTTCTCGATCTCCTTCCTCGGCCTGCCGGTCGCGCGCATTGATTTCGACAGCCGCATGGAGGGCGACGGATACCGTGTCGAAGGCAAGGTTGAAAGCGCAGGTATTGGCGCATTCTTCTACGACACCCAAGGCACGCTGACCGCGACCGGGCGCGTAGGCGACCGCATCGAAGCCGAGAGTTTCCGTGCGCAGTACAGCTATGACGGCAAGCCGACGCTGGTCGATATCCGGTTCGCCGGCGGAAACGTGGTCAAGGTCGTGAACGAGCCGCCGCTCAAGAAGCGCGGCAGCGACTGGGTGCCAATACCGCCCGAAGACTTGAAGTCGGTCGTCGATCCGCTGGCCGCCAGCCTCGTCAAGGCGGACCGGCTGGACGACGTCTGCAAGGGTAGTTCGCGCATGTTCGACGGTGAACTGCGCGCCGACCTTACGCTTTCCTTCGTCAGCACAGGCACGATTTCCGTCGAGGGCTTCGAGGGCCCGACCGTCACCTGCCGCCTGAAATTCACCCCTTCTTCCGGCTATCGCAACGGTCGTCGGTCGCTCGAATATCTCAAGACCAAGAGCCGGATCATGGTGACATTTGCCCAGATCGGCGAAACCGGAATATACGCGCCCATCCACGCCACGATCGGAACGCAGATCGGCACGATCACGGTTAGGGCGCGGCGTTTCGAAGCTACCAAGGCGTCCTGAGCCCCGTCTCGCGCCGGAGAAGACCATGGCGCGTGCAACACTCATCGGCTTTTCGGCGATCGCCATGTGGGCGCTGCTGGCGCTCCTCACCGATGCGTCTGGCCAGGTGCCGCCGTTCCTGCTTGCCGCCATTACCTTCGCCATAGGCACCGCAGTCGGGCTCGTCGCCCGGCTTTTCATGCCGGCGCCGGAAAAGCCCGCTAAAATTCCGTTCCAGGTCTGGATCATCGGCATCGGCGGCCTGTTCGGCTACCACTTCTTTTATTTCACGGCACTGCGCAATGCGCCGGCGGTGGAAGCCAGCTTGATTGCCTATCTGTGGCCGCTCTTCATAGTGCTCGGGTCTGCGCTGATGCCCGGCGAGCGGCTGCGCTGGTATCATGTCGGCGGCGCGCTTCTCGGGCTTGCCGGGACCGTTCTGATCGTCACGCGCGGCGGCGGCGTTGCCTTCGAGAGCCGCTACGCTTTTGGCTACGCGATGGCTGGCGTCTGCGCCTTCCTCTGGTCGGGTTATTCGCTGCTGTCGCGCCGGTTTCCGGCCGTTCCGACCAGCATCGTGACATGGTTCTGCGCCGCCACCTCGGCACTTTCCCTGCTCTGCCACCTTCTGCTGGAAGAAACCGTGCTGCCGGCCACGTCCGGGCAGTGGCTGGCGGTCATCGGGCTGGGGTTGATGCCGGTCGGCGCTGCCTTCTATGCCTGGGATATCGGCGTGAAGCGCGGCAACATCCAGGTCCTCGGCGCTGCAAGCTACGCCGCGCCGCTGTTATCGACGCTGATCCTGATTGCCGCGGGCGTCGCCGAGCCGTCGCTCAGGATTCTCGCCGCCTGCCTGCTGATCACCGCCGGCGCGGTGCTGGCGGCGAAGTCGATGATCTTCGGCCACAAGTCCAATCGTTAGCCAGCGTGACTATCCGCGCGGCGGCTGCCAGTCTGCCGGCGCCATCTCGAACTGCGCGAAATCGAAGCCGGGCGCCACGGTGCAGCCGACCAGCGTCCACTCGCCGAGGCTGCGCGCCGTCTGCCAGCAGCCGGCCGGGACGACGACCTGCGGCCTTTCTCCCAGATTGATATCAGTGCCCAGAATGGCCGGAACCTCCCGGCTATGCTGGTCGAGGAAAAGGATTTCGATCGGCGCGCCTGCGTAGAAGTGCCAGACCTCGGCCGCGTCCTTCACCCGATGCCAGGCCGAGACATCGCCTTCCTCAAGTAGGAAATAGATCGCCGTGGAATGGCCGCGTCCACCGGTCCTCTCATTGTCGCGAAACGTCTCGACATACCAGCCGCCCTCGGGGTGGCGGCTCATGCCAAGAGCGGCGATGATGTCGGCAGCGTTCAAAAGACGTCCTTGCGTTTGCGGATTTCGGCAAAGACTTCCTCGTCGGAAGCCTTTTCCATGCCGAGATTCTTGCGGATCGCCGGATCATGCCAGCGCAGGAACGGGTTCGTCGCCAGTTCCTCGGCCAGCGTCGTCGGCAATGTCGGCTTGCCGTCGGCTCGCAGCTTTTCGACCTTGGCCGCGCGTTCCTTCAGCGCCGAATTGGTCGGATCGACTGTTAGCGCGAACCGCGCATTGGAAAGCGTGTACTCGTGGCCGCAATAGAGCTTAGTCGCTGCCGGCAGCGCGACGAGCTTGGTCAGCGAGTGGAACATCACGGGAGCTGGCTTTTCCAGCAGCCTGCCGCAACCCATGGCGAAAATCGTGTCGGCCACGAAGGCGACATGCGATTTCGGCAGGTAGTAGCAGATGTGCCCCGCCGTATGTCCGGGCGTCTCGATCACCTCGACCGGTTGGCCGGCAAATTCAAGCTTCGATCCCTCGACAAGCTCGACGTCGATACCGGGAATCTTCGAAGCTTCCCCCTTCGGTCCGACGATCTTGAGCCCGAAGCGCTGCTTCAGCGCGAGGTTGGCCTCGACATGGTCCTGGTGGTGGTGCGTCGTCATGATCATTGTCGGCGTCCAGCCGGTGCGCTCCACAGCCGCCAGGATGGCATGTTCCTCGGGCGCGTCAATCAGCGCCGTCTCGCCACTCCTGGGGTCATGGATGAGGACACCGAAATTGTCCTCGCGGCACATGAACTGGTCGATCTGCAATGTCATATCGTCAACTCCAATCGTCGCGCGGAACATAGGGCCGCGCGCCCCCGCTGTCATCACATCGGCGAGACGTGGCTTCATTATTTCCCGATCAGACGTTACGATCCGGGCATGAATTCGGACATAGTCGACCTGCGGTCCTTTTATTCATCGCTGCTCGGGCGTCTGGCCGACCGGGCTATCGCTATGGCGCTTTCCTCGATCTGGACCAAACTCCCCAACGAGCGGCTTGTGGGTCTCGGCTATGCGCTGCCCTGGCTCGACCGCTTCGGTACGGATTGCGAACGTGTCTTCGCCTTCATGCCGGCGACGCAGGGGGCTGTCGTCTGGCCGGCGGGAGGGCCATCGGCGACGGCTCTCGTCTTCGACGAGGAGCTGCCGCTGGTCGATTCATCCATCGACCGCATGCTGCTGGTGCATTCGCTGGAACATGCCGAAAGCCCGCGCGAGACGCTGAAGGAAGTGTGGCGGGTATTATCGCCCAACGGCCGAATCGTCATCGTCGTGCCCAACCGGCGTGGGGTCTGGGCGCGTTTCGAGCATACGCCGTTCGGCACAGGGCGGCCCTTTTCCCGCACCCAGTTGAACGAATTGCTGCGTGAGGCGAACTTCACGCCGTCGGCATGGTCGGAGGCCCTGCTGTTTCCGCCCTCAAAGAAGCGTTTCATGATGCGCTTCCACAATATCCTCGAGCGCACTGGCCGGCGGCTGTGGCCGATCTTCTCGGGGGTCATCATAGTCGAGGCGCAGAAGCGGCTCTATCAGGGCGTGCCCGTTGCAAAGCGTGCTTCGCGCCGCGTGTTCGTGCCGGTGCTCTCGCCGCAGGGTGCGACAAGCCTCGGCATAGGCCTCGCGCCGCACGCCTCGACCGCCGACAAGGCGGCGATCGAGGGCTGAAATACGTCAGGCCGTCAACTTCTGGACCTTGGAGACGCCGACCTTGCCGAGCTCGAAGGACGTGGTCTGATAGACCCGGTTGATCCAGTTGCCGAACAGCAGATGGGCGTGCGAACGCCAGCGATTGAGCGGCGGCCGGCCGGGGTCGTTGTTCGGGTAGTATTCGTGCGGCACATCGATAGGCACGCCGGCTGCGACATCGCGATCGTATTCTTCCTTCAGCGAGGTGGAATCGTACTCGATATGGTTGAACATGTAGAGCCGGTTGCCCATCAGTTCCGACAGCAAGCCAGGCCCCGTCACGTCCGATTCCATCAGGATTTCCAGCCCGGATTCCGTTGGGATATCGGCGCTGCGCACCTCCGTCCAGCGCGAAACCGGAATGGCGAAATCGTCCGAGAAACCGGCGAGATATGGCGAGGCCGGCACGTTGTTGCCGTGCCGGTAGACCCCAAAGGCCTTCTTCTCCAGCGTGTATTTCGGTACGCGATGGAAGTGCCAGGCCGCCGCCATTGCTCCCCAGCAGATAAAGAAGGAGGAATGGACGTTGGTGGTAGTCCAGTCGAGGATCTGCTCGAGTTCCTTCCAGTAGTCCACCTGCTCGAACGGCAGCAGCTCGATCGGCGCGCCGGTGATGATGAAGCCGTCGAACTTGCGGTCCTTCACCTCGTCCCACGTCTGGTAGAAGGAGATAAGGTGGTCTTCCGACGTGTTCTTGGACTTGTGGTGGCCGACGCGCACAAGCGTCAGTTCGACCTGCAGGGGCGTCGCGCCCATCAGGCGGGCGAACTGCGTCTCCGTGCGGATCTTGTTCGGCATCAAGTTGAGCAGGCCGATCTGCAGGGGGCGGATATCCTGGCGGCGCGCAGTGCGCTCATCCATGATGGACACGCCCTCGCGCACGAGTATCTCGCGGGCGGGAAGCTGATCTGGAATCTTGATCGGCATGAGCCATCTCCGAAACAAAAAGACCGGCGGCGAAATCGCGGCCGGTCCCAACGGACTTTTGTTGCGAACGGCCCTTTAGCTACTTGTTTAACGTGGCTGCAAGCCGACCGGCCAAATCACCACGGATCGGGTCTCACATAGTCCTGCGCCGGCAAGGCGTCAATGGGGCCGGGTGAACCCCTCGACATTGCGGGCTCACGCCTGTATTGCGCTGCAACCCCGATTTCTGGGCATTTCCGGACGAATATCATGACCAAGGCAGCCGATCTTTCCCGTCCACAGCCGCGCGCCGGCGTCATGGACATCGAGGCCTATGTGCCCGGCAAGAGCGGCGCGCCGGGCGCCGTCAAGGTTCACAAGCTGTCTTCGAATGAGAATCCGCTCGGCTCCTCGCCGAAGGCCATCGAGGCGGTGCGCGACGTGGCCGCCCGGCTGGAATTCTACCCTGACGGCTCGGCTACGCGGCTGCGCGAGACGATCGCCGAGGCGCACGGGCTGAACCCCGCCAACATCATCTGCTCCAACGGCTCGGACGAAATCCTCGGCCTGCTGGCGCAGACCTACCTGTCCGCAGGCGACGAGGCGATCATCACCGAGCACGGTTTCCTGGTCTACAAGATCTACATCCAGGCCGCCGGCGGCGTGCCGGTCACCGTGCGTGAGGTCGAGGAGCGCGCGGACGTCGATGCCATCCTCGCGGCGGTGACGGCCAAGACGAAGATCGTCTTCATTGCCAACCCCAACAACCCGACCGGGACGTATCTGCCGTTCGAGGAAATCCGCCGCCTGCATGCAGGCCTGCCCAAGCATGTCCTGCTCGTGCTCGACGCGGCCTACGCGGAATATGTCCGCCGCAACGACTATGAAGCCGGTGTCGAGCTTGTCGGCAATTCGCAGAATGTCGTGATGACACGCACGTTCTCGAAGATCCATGGCCTCGGCGGCGTGCGGCTGGGCTGGATGTACGGCCCGTCGCACATCATCGACGCCATAAACCGCATGCGGGGTCCCTTCAATGTCAACGCCACGGCGATCGAGGCCGGCGTCGCGGCGCTGAGGGACCGCTCGCATGTCGAGCGCACCATCGAGCACAACGACCGCTGGTTGGCCTGGCTGTCGGAAGAACTGCCGAAGCTCGGCCTGCGTGTCACGCCGTCCGTCGGCAATTTCATCCTTGTCCACTTCCCCGACGAGAAGCACTCGGCCGCGAAGGCCGATGCCTGGCTCTCCGAACGTGGCTATATCCTGCGCCGTGTGGCGGCCTACGGCTTCCCCAACGCATTGCGAATGACCGTCGGCACCGAGGAGGCCAATCGCGGCGTCGTCGCAGCATTGGCCGAATTTTTGAGAAGCTGACGCCATGACCGGATCGTCATCGGAACCCATGTTCGAGAAGGTCGCGCTTGTCGGCATAGGCCTGATCGGCTCGTCGCTGGCGCGCGTCGTGCGTCGCGAGAACCTCGCCCGCCACATCGCCATCTCGACGCGCAGCGAAAAGACGTTGGCCCGCGCCGAGGAACTCGGCCTCGGGGACAGCTATTCGACCGATCCGGCCAAGGCGGTCGCGGATGCCGATCTCGTCATCGTCTCGGTGCCGGTCGGTTCGTCCGGCGAAGTCGCGAAGGAAATCGCGCCCGCACTGAAGAAGGGCGCGATCCTCACCGATGTCGGCTCGACGAAATCCTCCGTCATCGCGCAGATGTCGCCGCATGTGCCCGAGGGCGTGCATTTCATCCCGGGCCACCCTCTGGCGGGTACGGAAAAGTCTGGCCCGGACGCCGGCTTCGCCGAGCTGTTCGAAAACCGCTGGTGCATCTTCACGCCGCTGCCCGGCACGGATCCTGACGCACTGGAAAAGCTCTCCGAGTTCTGGCGGCGTTGCGGCTCCAACATCGACACGATGGACCCCGAACATCACGACCGGACGCTCGCCATCGTCTCGCACCTGCCGCACATCATCGCCTACAACATAGTCGGAACGGCGGACGATCTGGAGACGGTGACCAAGTCGGAAGTCATCAAGTACTCCGCCTCCGGTTTTCGCGATTTCACCCGTCTCGCCGCATCCGATCCGACCATGTGGCGAGACGTCTGCCTGCACAATCGCGACGCGATCCTCGAAATGCTGGCGCGCTTCTCGGAAGACCTGGCATCGCTGCAGCGCGCGATCCGCTGGGGCGAGGGCGACAAGCTGTTCGAGCTGTTCAGCCGCACACGGGCGATCCGCCGCTCCATCATCGAGGCAGGCCAGGATATCGACGTGCCGGACTTCGGCCGCCAGGCGGTCGAGCATCCGAAGAACTGACCTGGACCGGCCTCAGAAGGCCGGTATGTTGCCGAGCGTGAAGAAGGCGAGCTTCGCCTCGCCGCGCTGGATGCGCAGGGGCAACGAGGGGTTGTTGCCCATGAAGGTCAACGCCGAGGCGACGTTGTTGATCTCGCGACGCTTCTCCGGAAACGCCTCTGCTACGGCGGTCGAAAGGTTCTGCGGGTCGCGCACCGTGACCCGCAGGTCAGCATCGAGCAGGCCGTCTTCTGCGACCGAGAAATTCCCGGTAACGGTGAAGCCGCCATTCTCGCCGATGTTCAGCGTGGCATTGCGGATGACGCCGGAACGTCCGCGCAGATCCTCCGGGCGCAGGCCGCGAAGCGTGACGCCGTCGGCGATGGTCAGGTCATACTCGCCGGAGAATGTCGGCAATGTGCGCCCGTCCGCAATCGTGCGGTCAACAGTAAGACCGCGGAAGCTGCTGGCGACGTCGAGATCCTGTGCATTCGGCCGCATATGCGCCTCGAAGGTGTCGATAGTCGCAAGCGGAGCCCCAGTTGCGGACGTGGCAGCAAGTTGACCACCCTCGATCGAAATGCGTTCCGGCAGGGGTCTCGCCCAGCGAACGCTGGCCCTCAGCTTCTGCCAGTCGAGGTTCACTTGTCCGCTACCGGGCGTGGCGATTGTCGCGGGCCCGTCGAGTTCGGCGATGAAATGCCGGGGATCGTAGATTTGCCCTGCTGTCCGCAGGTTGCCGGCGGTGAGGCCGACGGCTTCCGGCACATTCGCATAGGCCACCCGGTCGCAGTATATGCCGAGCCGGAAGGGGAAGCCACGCGCGACGGGGTTTTCGCATTCGACGGTCACGCCATCGTGGTTCATTTCCGCGATCGTCTGTTCGGTGCGATTGACCACGCCGCCTGCCAGCCAGTACCAGCCTGCGCTGTAGCCCGCGATCAGCACGATCACGAAGATGGCGAGCCAGATGATTCGGCGACCGTAGTTCGGCGTCCTTTCTGCGGTCTCGGTCATCGGCGTTCCCTTGGTGGTCTGCGGTTGTGTCCGAAAGGTCTCAACCTTTCGGGAATCATGCGCTACTCGTTCAAGCCGTTCCGGATTGGATGAAACGGACATAGGCTCGGGATATGGGCGATTTTTGGGTTTTTGGCTATGGCTCGCTGATGTGGAGGCCGGGTTTTGCGCATGTCGAGACACGCCGCGCGCGACTGCACGGCTTCCGGCGCTCGCTATGCGTGTCCTCGGTCATCTATCGGGGATCGCCTGAAAGGCCGGGCCTCGTGCTTGGCCTGGATCGCGGTGGCTCCTGCGTCGGTCTTGCTTTCCGCGTGCCGCGCGAGCTTCGTGACGAGGTGCTTGCTTACCTGCGCGACCGCGAACTTGTCACCAGCGTCTATCTCGAACGCATGCTGCCCGTCCGGCTGGAGAGCGGCGAGAGCGTCGAGGCTGTCACCTATGTCGTCGACCGGTCGCACGGACAGTATGCCGGGGCGCTCGACGAGCCGACTGCGGCGCGGATCGTGTCCGGTGCCGTCGGGCAGGCCGGCCCTAACGAGGAATATGTCCACAACACGATCGACCACCTGAAGGCGCTCGGCATCCGGGACCATTGGCTGGAAGAGGTCGGCCGCCTGGTGTCGTGATCGTCACGAATGCCTTGATCAGAGTGATTTGAACTTCAGGTATCGGGGGACTAGGTTGCCGCCGGCCGCTGCTTTCGAGTCGCGGCCGCTGGGACCATCGGACCACGGAGAAGCATCTTGCAGAAACGCCGCCTCGGAAGAACCGACCTCGACATTGCGCCGCTCGTTCTGGGCGGCAATGTCTTCGGCTGGACCGCCGACGAGAAGACTTCCTTCGATATTCTCGATCGCTTCGTCGACGCAGGCCTGAACGCCGTCGACACGGCGGACGTCTATTCGCGCTGGGTGCCCGGCAACAAGGGCGGCGAATCCGAAACGATCATCGGCAACTGGATGAAGAGCCGCAAGAATCGCGACAAGGTTGTCGTCATCACCAAGGTCGGCTCCGACATGGGGCAGGGCAGGACCGACCTATCGGCCTCCCATATCGCCCGCGCGGTCGAGGACTCGCTGAAGCGCCTGCAGGTCGAGGCCATCGATCTCTACTTGTCACACTGGCCCGACGACACCGTACCCTACGACGAGACGCTAGGCGCGTACCAGCGCCTGATCGAGCAGGGCAAGATCCGCTGGGCAGGATGCTCGAACCTCGACGCGGGTCAGCTCGAGGCGTCGCTCCGCGTCGCCAGCCAGCGCAAACTGCCGCGCTACGAGGTCCTGCAGCCGGAATACAATCTCTATGACCGCTCATCCTTCGACGGTGCGCTGCGCGACCTCTGCGTACGCGAGGAGATCGGTGTCATCACCTATTTCTCGCTCGCCAAGGGTTTCCTGTCCGGCAAATACCGCAGCGAGGCGGACCTCGGCCAGGGTGCGCGCAGCGGCGATGCGGCTGCCTATCTGAACGAGCGCGGTTATCGCATACTGTCCGCGCTCGATGCCGTCTCGGCGCGCCATGGGGCGAAGCCGGCCGAGGTGGCGCTGGCCTGGGTCATCGCGCGGCCGGGCGTCACCGCTCCCATCGCCAGTGCGACTTCGATCACGCAGACCGACAGCCTGATCCGCGCCGCGTCGCTCAAGCTGAGCGGCGAAGACGTAGCGGAACTCGACAACGCCAGCGCATAGGGGCCAGAGCCTAAGCTAGAACCGCGCCTGAAGGTCAGCCTGGCAGTGCGCCAAGCTCTTGCAGGCGCTTCACCGCCGTCGGCGGCAGGTGCGGCGGGTTTTCGGAGTGGGCTGCCTCGATCAGCAACTGGTCGCAAGCGGCTTCCGTCTCGGTGACCAGCCGCTGCATGAAGTCTTCCTTGGAAAGTCCCGGCGGGATCGGAGGCAGAAAGCGCGCCTGGATCGTCCCGGGATAGCGTAGGAACTTCCGGCGCGGCCAGTACAGCCCCGCGACATGGGCGACCGGCACCACCGGAAGGCCGAGCTGCGAATAGATCTCCACGATGCCGTATTTGTAGGCCGGCTCCGCACCCGGCGGCCTGCGCGTTCCCTCGGGGTAGATGATCAACTGGCGGGGGTTGCGTGCAAGCTCTGCCTTGGTCGCGGCCACCACCGCCTTCAGCGCCTTGCCCTTGCTGCCGCGATCGACCGGGATCATGCGCATCTTCAGGATGTACCAGCCGAAGAAGGGGATCCAGGTCAGCTCGCGCTTCAGGATGTAGATGGGGTCATCAAGGTACGGAAAGAACGCTATCGTGTCCCAGAAGGACTGGTGTTTCGGGGCGAGGATGAACGACCCTTCGGGCAGGTTTTCCCTGCCCCTTATGTCGCGCTTCGTGAGGGCGATCTTCTCGTAGAGCCACATGCTGGTGCGCGACCAGAATTTCGGCACGAACCAGGCCTTGTGGCGCGGCGCGAGGAAATAGAACGGGGTCCAGAAGATCATCTGGACGATCAGGCTCACGTAGAAGGCGAAGTTGAACGCCAGCGATCGGATTTGGAGCATTGCGCGCGAGGCCCGGTGAGAAAGCCCGCGTTGGTTACACCAGACGGCGCCTCGAAGGGAAGTGCGGCCGCGTCAGTGCTGGCCGGGCGCCGATGCGCTTGCGGAAATCATGCCGCCATCGGGCAGATGCGTCGGAAACGCGCCCCGCGCCAGCGCCAGCAGGTATTTGCCGTATTCCATGAACAGGACGCGGAGCACTTCCGGCCGCGAAATCCAGCTGCCTTTGTCGATGCTGCTGTTGACGACCGGGTAAGGCTCCAGTTGCGCGGTATCGAGCAGGCGCTGCATTTCCAGCAGGCTGCGCGGCATGTGGTAGTTGTTGGTGACGAGGATAACCCGTTCATAGGCGTGGGTGCGCACCCATTTAGCGCTCTCCTCGGCGTTGCCGATCGTATCGAGCGCGGCGCGGTCGATGTCCACGCAGCAGGAGAACAGTGCATCGTCGCCGCCGGTCGCAGCCTGCAGCGTCTTGCGCGTCGTCGAGGGATGCACCCCGCTGATCAGCAGCCGCTCGCCCTTGCCGGATTTCAGCAGGCCGACCGCTGCGTCCAGCCGCGCCTGACCGCCGGTCAGCACGATGATCGCATCGGCTGACTGCGGGTTGCGCGGCGTCGAAAGGCGGCTGACATGAGTGGCGAAGAGGGCGAAGCCTACCAGCAACAGGACGATGCCGCAGGCGACGAACGTCCCGGCCATGCGCAAGGGTACCGGCAGCCTGCGCGGTCGCGCGACAGCCTCGATGTCGTGTCCGGCCCCCACTCCGGTCACGTCTTCGATTCGATGTCCCTTCATCGCCAGCATGAGTAACGTCGAGTTGAGGCGAATGGTAGGAGCCGCGTCATTATCCCGCATCCGATTGCCGGCTTTCGATGTCCGACAGATAGGCGACGACGGTCAGGTGCGAGGTGGCGGCGGTCAGCATGCCGATCACCACCACGATCAACGCCACGCCGCCATAGCCGCTGAGACCGATGGCGAAATTGCCGAACAGGGCGGTGGCCTGGTCCGCCTCGGGTGTCGCCAGGTTGCGTGACGACCAGAATGAGACGATCAGGAAGACCAGCACGGCCCCGATGCCGCCCGCCGCCGCGCCCTTCATGCCCGTGGCGAGAAAATGCCGGCGGAATTCGCGCGCGATGAAGCGGCCTTCCGCGCCGACAAAATGCAGAACCTCGATGATGTGCCCGTTGCCCGCCATCGCCCCGCGCGTCGCGAAGACGACCGACAGCACCGTTGCCGCCAGCATCAGCACAAGCGCGGCGATGCCGATGGCGACCGTCGTGCGCGCCATGGTCACCAGCCGGTCGACCCACGTGCGGTGATCGTCGAGCGACGCGTGCGGCACCTGCGAGACGATGGCCTCGCGCAGTTTTGCGAAATTCGGCGGATAGTCCTCGTTGATCGTTACGATGATCAGCCTTGGCACCGGCAGTTCGTCGATGTTCAGCCCGCTGCCGAGCCAAGGCTCCAGAAGCCGCGTCGTCGCCGCGCGGTCCACGATGCGCGCGCCTGTGATGCCGGGGAAGCCACGAGCGATCAGCGATGCGCTCTCCAGCGCCGCCTCCATGTCCAGCCCTTCCTCCGGGCGGATCTGGATCGTCGCCTCGCGCGAGATCTGGGCTTCCCAGACCGATGCCGTGTCGCGCACGAGCGACACCACGCCAAGCGTCAGGCAGGACAGGAAGGTCATGATGGCGATGACCGAGACCAGCGCGCGGCCCACGACGTTCTGTGCGGGGACAATCGGCGCCATGCGACGGCGCACGCGCGGCAACGCGACCTCGCTCTCGGCGATGCCGTCCTCCGTGAATGTCGCGCCGGACGTCGTATCAGTCATAGATATCGAGCCTCCCCCCGGAGAGGATCATCCGCCGGGCGTCGACCTGTTCCATGAGGCCGAGATCATGGGTGGCGATCACGACTGCCGTCCCGAGCCTGTTCATCTCGATGAAGAGCCGGAGCAGGCGTCTTGCCAGCGGTGGGTCGACGTTGCCTGTCGGCTCGTCGGCGAGCAGGATTTCGGGCTGCTCGATCAACGCCCTGGCGATCGCCGCACGTTGTTTTTCTCCGCCCGACAATACCGGCGGTACGACGTGCATGCGCTCGCCGAGCCCGACCCATTTCAGGAGTTCTTCGACGTCGTTGCGGTAGCTCGATTCCTCGCGCCCGCGCACGCGCAGGGGCAGCGCCACGTTCTCGTAAGTCGTCAGATGGTCGAGCAGCCGGAAATCCTGGAAGACGACGCCGATGCGCCGGCGAATGAGTGGCAGTTCGCGCCGTGTGATCCGCGAGCGGTCCTTGCCGAAGACCGTGATCAGCCCGCGGGTCGGCTTGAGAGAGAGGAACAGCAGCCGCAGCAGCGATGTCTTGCCCGCGCCCGAAGGGCCGCTCAGGAACTGGAAGGAGCGCGCGGGAATGTCGAAGGAGACGTCGCGCAGGACCTCCGCGCCCATCCCGTATCGCAACCCGACATTTTCGAAACGGATCAAATGCTGGAATACCTTCGTTGCGGCTTCGGCGATCCCGCCGTCCGGCTCCCGACCATCGGACCCGTATGGTTAATCATGGGTTAATTTTGGTCCCGATTGGGGTCGAAGTTGTGAAACTTTAACCATTCCGGTTTACTCCCTGACGACGAACGCTCCACAGGATGCCGCCGGATGGCTGATGATGCGAAGCCACGCGCCGTTTCCGGCGAAATCATGACCGATGGCGTCGCGGCTGGAATGGGCCGGAGCGAACCGTCTGCCGACGTCATCGACGCGGACTACATAAGCCTGCCGCCGGAGGTTGCGGGCGAACTCCGAAAGCCCGCCGAATCGCCTGCCGCAATCAGTTCCGCCGCGCCGGCCGCCGGCATGGACATGCTGCGCAAAGACAAGCCGGCCGGGCCGACCAATCCGGTGCGCGGAGGCCCACTCTTCTGGGCCACGGGAATCGCACTCGTCATCGCTTCATTCTGGGTCTCTGGTGGGCATGCTATTGTTCGGGAGATGACTTCGGCCGGGACGCTGGCCCCGCAGGGCGCGCTCCGCATTTCGGGCGTCACGTCACGCATCGACGGGTCGGGCTCGCGCACGGTCCTGTTCGTCGACGGCGAGGCCGCCAATGACGGCAAGACGACGGAGCACCTGCCGCCGCTGGAGATCGCCGTCACCGGCAACGACGGGCTCGTGACCCGCTACAGGCTGGGGACATCCGGCCGTCCGCTCGCTCCCGGCGAAACATTCGCCTTTTCCAGCCGTCTCGATGCCCCTAAGAACGGAGTGAAGACCGTAACGGTCAGCTTCGCGGAATAGGGAACGACAAGAATGCCTGTTGTCAGGGGCAAGGAGATCGAGGTTCTGTTCTCCGCGTCGGCGATTGCCCGACGCAATCTCGAACTCGCCAAGGAGATCGCAGCCAAGGACTATACCGACCTGCTTGTCGTATCGGTCCTGAAGGGCTCGTTCATCTTCGCCGCCGACCTCATCCGCGCCATGCACGACGTCGGCCTGTCGCCGGAGGTCGAGTTCATCTTCATCTCCAGCTATGGAACGGGCACCACCAGCGGCGAGGTGCGCGTTCTGCGCGACATCGACAACGAGGTGGCGGGTCGCGACGTCCTGATTATCGACGACATCCTGGAGTCCGGGAAGACGCTGAAATTCACGCGCGAACTCCTCCTGTCGCGCGGCGCGAAAAGCTGTTCCGTCGCCGTGCTGCTCGACAAGCGCATGCGCCGCCAGACCGACCTCAACGCTGACTACGTCGCCTTCGATTGCCCCGACTATTTCGTCGTCGGCTATGGCATGGACGTGGCGCACGCCTTCCGCGAACTGCCCTTCGTCGGCATCGTCAAGGCCGACGCCTGAGCGAACCGTCCCCGGCGCGATTTCCACCCGTTCGATTTCCGCCGGGCGAAGGAACCGAAACGTCCTGCATAGGTTCCTGACAGTCAGTTGTCAGGAGGCGTCTGCTAGTGTCCTCCGGCAAACAGGAGGTATCGGATGCTGACGTTCTATCATTGCCCGTGGTCGCGCGGATCGAGCATATTCTGGCTGCTTGAGGAACTGGGCGTTCCCTACGAGATGAAGATCGTGGACATCCGCGCGCCGGGTGGCGTGCCCGAGGACTATCGCGCGATCCAGCCGAACAAGAAGGTCCCGGCGATCGTCCATGACGGCACGGTGGTCACCGAACGCGCCGCGATCGTGCTCTATCTGACGGAAACCTTTCCCGAGGCGGGGCTTGCGCCCAAGCCTGGCGATCCGGATCGCGCCCCGTTCCTGTCCTGGCTTGTTTACGCGGATGCGGTCTACGATCCTGCTATCGCAGTCAAGGCGCATGGTTGGGACTACAAGCCGAGCGATTTCTCATTCGGGTCCTACGAGGACATGGTGCGCCACCTTGAGAAAACGCTGTCGTCGAGACCCTATATCGCCGGCGACCGCTTCACCGCTGCAGACACCCAGATGGGCCTGGGCGTGCACTATGCGATCAATGTGCTCGGGCAGTTGAAGGACAGGCCCGTCCTGGCCGACTACCTGTCAAGGCTCTCGGAACGCCCGGCGTTCAAGCGTTCCTCCGGTAAGGACTACGAATTGGCCCGCGAAGCGGGGATGGCAGGCTGATCCTCTACCGCATCTCCAGCAGGCGTTCGAGGTAGCTGCGCTCCAGTTCTGGACTCAGCGCGTTACCGAGACGCTTGCGAATGGCCTCCAGAATCTGGCGCGCGCGCTGCACGTCGATCTCATCGGGTACCTTGACCGAGTCGCCGAAGTCCGGGCCGGTTGTGGCCCTCGGGCGGCCGAGCGGATCGCGGTCGGCGTTCTGCTGCCGGCCGCCTTCCTGTCCTTGACCCTCCTGGCCCTGTTGAGCCTGCATCATCTGGTTCATCATGTCCTGCGCGCCACGACGCAGCGCTTCCAGCGCGCGACCCTGTTCGCCGACGGCGCGTCCACCATCGCCGCGTCCGAGCGAACCTTCGGCCTGCCCCATCGCCTCACCGGCCTCGCCGAAACCCTCGCCGGGCTGCATTCCCATGCCTTCCATGCCCTTTGTCAGGGCCTCGAGTTCGCTCTGCAGCTGGCCCTGGCCTTCCTGCAACTGGCGCAAGGCTTCGGCAAACTCTTCCGGCGTCATCGGCTGTCCCTGACCCTGCTGCTGGCCCTGGCCTTGCTGGCCTTCTCCAGGCTGCTGGTCCTGACCGTTCTCGCCGCGCTGCTCGGAGCGATCCTGGCCCCGCTGCTGCTGGTCGCGCCGCATCTGGTCCATGCGGAACGTCTCGTTCATCATCTCCTGCTGGCGGCGCATGATCTCGCCGAGCTTGTCCATCTGCTGGCGCATCTCGGAGTTCTGCTGGCCATTCTGGTTCTGCTGCTGGCGGCCCGCCTGCAGGTTGTTCATCATGTTCTGCAACTGCGACAGCAGGTCCTGCGCCTGGTCGCGATTGCCCGACTTCGCCAGGTTCTCGATCTGGTCGAGCATGCGCTGCAGGTCGTTCTGGCGCAGTTCCTGGCTGTTCTGCGGCATCTGCTGCGCCATGTTCGGGTTCTGCATGGCGCGCTCGGCGAATTCGCGCAGGAACTCGTCCATCGCCTGGCGAAGCTCCGACATCAGCTTGTCGATCTCTTCGTCTGACGCGTTGTTCTCCAGCGCCTGCTGCAAGGCTTCCTGCGCCTGGCGCAGGCGGCGCTCGGCGTCGGTGAGGTCCCCGTCCTCTATCGACAACGCCATCTGCCACATATAGTCGGCGACCTCGCGCAGATGCTCGTCGCTCTCGGCCATCACCAGCTTGGTCCGGCCGGTCATGATGCCGAGATAATGCGACGGGTTCTGGATGGTGTCCTCTGGGCGCAGGGTGATCGCGTCGATCAGGTCAATCGCGTCCTGCTTTCGGTTCGCGTCGAGCGAGAAGATCTGGCGATGCTCGACAACAGCGCGCGCCAGCGGGTTGGTGAAGATGCGCGCCGGCATCGTCAGCGTCTTCGTCTCGCTCACGCCTTCCTGACCGGCCGCGTCCTTCACCTTGAGCGTCAGCTTGATCGGCGCGCCCGACCAGACGTGCTCCGTCAGGTCGCGCGCCGTCTTGACGGCCGGTCCCTTGGCGTCGCGGCGCGGCAGCGAAAGCTTCATTTCAGGCGCGGGATAGAGCGGCCGCGCATTGGGGGCGGGCGCTTCCTCCAGCTCGAATTCGGCAAAGGCTTCCGTCGCGCCGTAGTCGTCCTCGACCTCGTAGGCGAGTTCGAGCGCGCCGTTCACCGCGCGCTTGGGCTCGTCGGCGAAGCGGATCACCGGCGCGTGGTCCGGCGTTACCGCGAAAGTCCAGCTGGAAATCTCGCGGTCGCCGGATTTCAGCGTCAGCACGCCGTCGCCGGTCAGCTTGCCGGCAAACTGGCGCGGCGCGCCGGGGACAGTCGGCGACGATGCGGCAGCCTCGGCGTTCGCGCCTTCCGCGGCGGGAGCGCCCTCGGGCTGGAGATCGCGGATATTTCCTTCCGCGTCGGTGAAGGCCAGCGTTTCGGTGCCGGATCCGCCGGTGACGCGCAGCGACAACTCGCTGTTCGCAGGGACCGTATAGAAGGAGAAGGGCGGCGCGTCCGGAGCGGTTGCCTGCGCCTGCGCGCTGTCGCCGGCATTGGGGGTCGTCGTCAGGAACACCGGCGCCTTGCCGGTATAGGCCGGCGGCGTCACCCAGGCGTCGATGCGCGGTGGAACGGTTTGCAGCCAGCTATGCGAACGGAAGCCGTCGCCGAGCCGGCCGCCGAACGGGCCGAATGAGAAGGCAAAGGCCGTCACCAGCAGCAGCGCAACGGCGGCCCGCAGGCCCCATGGGTCACGCTCTGGAACGCGTGTGCGCGGAAGGTCGCCGCCGACATGGTTGAGGCTAGCCGCCATGCGGCGCTGGTGCTCGCGCCACAGCGCATCGCCGAACGGGCTTGCTTCGCCGACGGGACGGTCGGTTTGTACCAGGACGGGCGTATGGGCCAGCTGGTTGGCGCGTTCGATGCGCCGATCGATCTCGCCGGCGGTGGGGCTGCGGTAGAACCGAAGCGGATAGAGCGCGGCGATCCCAGTGATGGCGAAGCCGGCCATGACGACCAGCCGCGCGATGTCGGGAAGGATGCGGAAGACACCGAACCACGAAAGTGTAAGAAACAGGCCGGCGACAAGCAGGATGGGCAGGACAAGCGGCCAGCCGCGTTCGATGATCATCGCGGCCCGCACCACAAGACGCGTTCGCGTCAATGCTGCCTGGGCTGAGGCTTGGCCTGCCTTCGGTTGCGATCTGTTTCCTGCGGCGTCTTGTTCCGTCATCCGCCTTTCCTGCAGCCGCGCGGCGGCGCGACCTTAGCACATGCAACATAGCACCAATCGCGGCAAAGGCGAGGCAGTCGCCAAATCGTGATCGTGCTCCAGACCATTGTTTCTGGGAATGAACGGGGGTCAGAGACTGGCGAGGGGCCCTTGTCCGTCAGCCCGGCACCCGGGCCCTGGCCTCGAAATACCGGCTAATCGCCGCGTTCAGTTCGCCACCGAGGATGAAGATCATCGAGATGATGTAGAGGAAGACGATCGCGACCATGATCGACGCCAGCCCTGCATAGGTCGTCACATAGGACGAGAAATTGTCGAGGTACGTCGCGAAGACGGAAGAGCCGACGAGCCAGCCGACCAGTGTGAAAATTATCCCGGGCAGGATATCAACGAAACGCCGCCGCCCGGCCGGCAGCCAGATGTGGACCGCGAACAGCCCGAGCACGATGACCAGCGAGGCGACTCCAAAGCGCCATATGGTGATCGTGCCGAGGTAGGGTTCTAGCCATTCGAACCTCGCCACGAGCAGCCGTACGATCAGCGGCGCGAAGACCAGGAGCACGCTGATGACCACGCATCCGACGGTCGCGATGAACACGAAGGCGAGGCTCTGGATGCGCCGGCGGATGAAGGATCGGGTCTCCAAAACCCTGTAGGCTCGGTTCAGCGAGGTACGCACTGCCTCGATGCCGTTGGAAGCGAAGAATGCCGCCAACACGACACCGTAAGTGAGGAGGTCGCTGCGCGGGACCGTCAGTACGTTGACGACTTCCTGCGAGATGGGCTCTGCGATCTGCTCCGGCCACGTATCGAACACGATATGGACGATGTCCTCGGCAAAGGTGTCCGCGCCGAGGAAACTTGCCAGTGTCGTTGCGAAGATGAGGAACGGGAACAGCGCCATCAGCGCGCTGATCGCCAGATGCGACGCCATTGACCAGCCGTCATCGTCGTTGAAGTGGCCGAGCGCATCGTAGAGGATACGCTTCAGGGCAACGATCCTGCGCATCATTCAGGCGGCTTCCACCAGGACTCGAATCGTCAACGCCAATGCTCCCGTGGCCTTTCGCGCGTCATTGTCACTTGCCGGCGAATATGGGAAGGGATTTGCGAAAATGGCAAGCTCGGGACAGTGGCAGTTCAATGAGCGCGTTGCGCACGATCATCGTGACGGGAGCATCGTCTGGCATCGGCGCCCACTGCGCCCGCGCCCTGAAAGCCGAGGGCTGGCGCGTTTTCGCCACGGCAAGGAAGCCGGAAGACATCGCGGTGCTGGAGGCGGACGGGATCGAGGCTTTCTATCTCGACTACCGTGAAGTCGACTCGATTGCCCGGCTTGTCGACGAGGTGTTGGCGCGAACCGGTGGCCGGCTCGACGCCCTCTTCAACAACGGCGCCTATTCGCAGCCAGGAGCGGTGGAAGACATCTCCGTCGACGCCCTGCGAGAACAGTTCGAGGCGAATTTCTTCGGCTGGCATGACCTGACGAGGCGCGTCCTGCCCGTCATGCGCGCCCAGGGGCACGGCCGCATAGTCCATTGCTCTTCAATCCTGGGGCTGGCGCCCTTCCGGTTTCGCGGTGCCTATGCGGCGTCCAAATACGCGCTGGAGGGTCTGATGCTCTGCCTCCGGTCCGAACTGCTCGACACGGACATTCACGTCTCGCTGATCGAGCCGGGGCCGGTGAAGTCCAGGATCGCAACTAATGCGCTCGGCTGGTTCCTGAAGAACGTTGACTATGCCAATTCGTCCCACAGGGAGGCTTATCAGGCGCAACTCGACCGGCTCAAGGCCGGCGGCAGCACGTCCAGCCTGAAGCCAGGCCCTGAGGTGGTCCACAAGGCATTGCGTCACGCCCTCCTTTCCTCGAGGCCCCGGCCGCATTATGTGGTGACGTGGCCGGCAAGAATCGGAGCAGCCATGAAGCGCATCCTGCCGGCAGCGATGGTCTATCGCATTCTGGCGGCGCGATCTTAGGAACAGTCTATGTCAACCGTCTTCAACATTCTCGCGCTCGTCGTGATGTTCGCCGTGGTGGTCGTGCTTATCCGTGGCCTTGCCAACATGCTGCGCGGCGGCTCGGGCAACACATCTAACAAGCTGATGCAGATGCGCGTGCTTCTGCAGTTCATCGCGCTGGTGCTGATCCTGCTCGGCGCCTACGCGGCCGGCCGGTTCTGAGCCGCATGGTCAAGCTGAACAAGATCTACACCCGAACCGGCGACGACGGCACAACAGGCCTCGGCAGCGGCGAGCGGCGGCTGAAATCGGACCTCCGGGTAGAGGCCTACGGCACGGTGGACGAGGCCAATTCCTGCATCGGGTTGGCCCGCCTGCATACGGCGCAGTCGCATCCCGACCTCGACGCCATGCTCGGCCGCATCCAGAACGATCTGTTCGACCTTGGCGCGGACCTCAGCACGCCCGACACCGGCAAGAAGCTGGACTACGAGCCGTTGCGCATCATCGCTGCGCAGACGGCGCGCGTCGAAACTGACATCGACGCATTGAACAAGGATTTGCAGCCTTTGCGTTCCTTTGTCCTTCCGGGGGGCTCGCCGGCCTCCGCCGCGCTGCATCTGGCGCGAACAGTGGCGCGCCGCGCCGAGCGCGCCATGGTGGCGCTTGCCCAGGTCAAGGGCGAGCATGTGAATCCCGAAGGCGTCCGCTACATCAACCGGGTGTCCGACTTGCTGTTCGTCGCCGGCCGCGTGGTCAATGACAACGGAAACGCCGACGTGCTATGGGTTCCCGGCAAGAATCGCTAGGATTCGATGAGGGGCAGGCCGCGACAGGATGTTCATTCCGCTCCACGACGCCAACAGCCTCAAGCGCATCCGGCTTCAATACGTCACCATCGGGCTGATCCTCGCCAACGTCATCATCTATTTCCTGACGTCCTTCAGTTCCGAACAGGCGCAGATCGCCACCGTCTATGGCCTAGGCTACATCCCGTCGGTGGTATTCGACACCGTCGACCTGCCTCCCGACCTGGAACTCGTCCCGGAAGACCTGACATACATCTCCTACGCCTTTCTGCACGGCGACATCTTCCACCTTGGCGGCAACATGCTGTTCCTGTGGGTCTTCGGCGACAATGTCGAGGACGCGCTCGGTCATGTGAAGTTCCTGATCTTCTATCTTCTCTGCGCGATCGCCGGCGCTCTGCTGCATGGGCTTGTGGCGCCGGACTCGCAGGTGCCTTTGATTGGCGCGTCCGGGGCCATTGCCGGCGTCGTGACCGCCTACCTGATCCTGCATCCGCGCGTGAAAATCTGGATCCTGGCTTTCGCCCGCATTCCGCTGCGCATTCCGGCCTATATCGCGCTCGTCATGTGGATCCTGTTCCAGTTTGCCATGTTCGGGATCGCAGGCGAGGAGCAGATATCCTGGGCCTGCCATGTCGGCGGCATCATCGCGGGCGCGATCCTTGTCGTCATCCTGCGCAGCCGCGACGTGCCGCTCTTCGACCGCGAGATCGTCACGCCGCATGCCGTGGTGGTGAAACAGCCGAGCGCGGTGCGCCCCGTGGAGGCCGAACCGTCGCCACGCTGGGGACGGCAGTAGCATCTGTCCGAACTGAACCGATTTGACGCATTCCACGATATTGACGCCCGCAGCCGCCCAAACTAGGGTCCGCGCGATTTTGGGCCGGTAAAGCCCGGAAACCGCAACAAAAGTCTATTTTAGCGCCAGGAATGTCGGCTAGCGACAACCGAGCCGGACGCGGCGCTGCTACACGCGCCACAAACCTACGGAGAGGCATCAAGCAATGAAGGTTCTGGTCCCGGTCAAGCGGGTTGTCGACTACAACGTCAAGATCCGCGTCAAGGCGGACGGTTCGGGCGTCGAGCTTGCGAATGTTAAGATGTCGATGAACCCGTTCGACGAGATCGGGGTCGAGGAAGCGATCCGGCTGAAGGAAGCCGGCAAGGCAGACGAGATCGTTGTGGTGTCGATCGGTCCGGCGCAGGCCGCCGAGACGCTGAGGACGGCGCTTGCGATGGGCGCGGACCGCGCCATCCTGGTGAAGGTCGACGATCTGGTGGAGCCGCTTGGCGTCGCCAAGGTGCTGAAGGGTGTCGTCGAGGCGGAGAAGCCGGGCCTCGTCATCCTCGGCAAGCAGGCCATTGACGACGACGCCAACCAGACCGGTCAGATGCTTTCGGCGCTGCTCGGCTGGAGCCAGGCGACGTTCGCCTCCAAGGTCGAGATCGAGGGCGACAAGGCCAAGGTGACGCGCGAGGTCGACGGCGGCCTGCAGGTGGTCGAGGTGAAGCTGCCGGCGATCGTGACGACGGATTTGCGCCTCAACCAGCCGCGCTATGCCTCGCTGCCCAACATCATGAAGGCGAAGAAGAAGCCGCTGGACGAGAAGACGGCTGCCGACTTCGGCGCCGACGTGTCGCCGCGCCTGAAGGTTGTGAAGACCGAAGAGCCGGGCGGTCGCAAGGCTGGCGTGAAGGTCAAGGACGTGGCCGAACTGGTGTCGAGCCTCAAGACCGCCGGCATCCTGTAAGCGATAGGGATAGGGAACAAGACAATGGCAATTCTCCTCATCGCCGAACATGACAACCAGAGCCTGTCGGACCAGACGGCCAAGGCGCTTTCGGCTGCACAAAAGATCGGTTCCGACATCGACGTGCTGGTCGCCGGCAACGGCGCGAAGGCAGCTGCGGACGCCGCCGCCAAGCTCTCTGGTGCGCGCAAGGTTCTGCTCGCCGAAGCTCCGGCGCTGGAAAACCGCCTCGCCGAGCCGCTGGCGGCGACCATCGTCAGCATAGCCGGCAACTACGACACGATCATCGCGCCGGCCACGACCTCGGGCAAGAACGTCATGCCGCGCGTCGCCGCCTTGCTCGACGTCGCCCAGATCTCCGAAATCGTCGAGGTCGTCTCTGCCGACACGTTCAAGCGCCCGATCTATGCCGGCAACGCCATCCAGACTGTGCAGTCCACCGACGCCAAGAAGGTGATCACCGTGCGCACGGCCTCCTTCCCGGCTGTTGCCGAGGGTGGTTCGGCCGTGGTCGAGGCCGTCAACGCCGCTGCCGATCCCGGCCTGTCCTCCTTCGTGGAGAACAAGTTGTCGGCCTCCGAGCGTCCGGAGTTGACCTCCGCCAAGATCATCATCTCGGGCGGCCGCGCCCTCGGTTCATCGGAAAAGTTCCAGGAGGTCATCCTGCCCGTGGCCGACAAACTCGGTGCCGCCGTTGGCGCGTCACGCGCCGCAGTCGACGCCGGCTACGCGCCGAACGACTGGCAGGTCGGGCAGACCGGCAAGGTCGTCGCGCCCGAACTCTACATTGCGGTCGGCATCTCCGGCGCGATCCAGCATCTGGCCGGCATGAAGGACTCGAAGGTCATCGTCGCCATCAACAAGGACGAGGAAGCCCCGATCTTCCAGGTCGCAGACTACGGCCTCGTCGGCGACCTCTTCACCATCCTCCCGGAACTCGAAAAGGCGCTTTGACGCTTTCGGCAGGCTTGTATTAAATTCATGAGGGCCGGGGTGGACGAAGCCACCCCGGCCCTTTAGTTTGTGCGCTGCACAAAAATGGGCGAGAACAAGCCCGACACGGGATCAGGAAAATGGCGATCGAGACTGTTGGCATCATCGGCGCGGGGCAGATGGGCTGCGGCATCGCGCAGGTCAGCGCGGCATCCGGCTACCAGGTCATGCTCTACGACATTTCGGCAGACCGCGTGGAAAAGGGACTGGCCACGATCAGCGGCAACCTCGCGCGCATGGTGTCGTCAGGCAAGTTGACCGAGGAGGCGCGCCAGGACGCGCTGTCACATATCTCGCCAGCAACCGAGCTTGGCGCGCTGGCTTCGTGCGATCTCGTGATCGAGGCCGCCACCGAGGACGAGGCCGTCAAGCGCAAGATCTACGCACAGCTCTGCCCGCATCTGAACCCGCAGGCGATCCTCGCCACCAATACCTCGTCCATCTCCATCACGCGGCTTGCCGCGGCGACAGACCGGCCGGAGCGCTTCATGGGCGTGCACTTCATGAACCCGGTGCCGGTGATGAAGCTCGTCGAACTGGTTCGCGGCATCGCCACCGACGACACGACCTTCGAGGCCGCACGTGTTTATGCAGCAAGGCTCGACAAGACCGTCACCGTGTCGGAGGATTTCCCGGCCTTCATCGTCAACCGCATCCTGCTGCCGATGATCAACGAGGCCATCTACACGCTCTACGAGGGCGTGGGCAGCGTCGAAGCCATCGACACGGCGATGAAGCTTGGCGCCAACCACCCGATGGGTCCGCTGCAGCTTGCGGACTTCATCGGCCTCGACACCTGCCTGTCGATCATGCAGGTCCTGCATGACGGACTGTCGGATTCCAAGTACCGACCCTGTCCGCTGTTGGTGAAGTATGTCGAGGCCGGCTGGCTCGGGCGCAAGACTGGCCGCGGCTTCTACGACTACCGCGGCGAGCATCCGGTGCCGACGCGGTAGTAGCAGACTTCCGCTTTACGCTTCAGGACGCTCTCTTTCTCGGCGCTGGCTTCTTGTTCGCGCCGCGCTTGGCCAGCTTGCCGTTAGCCAGCAGCCCTTCGGCTATTGCGATGTCCTTGGCGAACAGTTACGCCCAGGACTTGCCGAACCCGGCTCGGTTCGTGACCTCCTGGAATCGCTTCAGCAGCCCGATCCCGAGGCCGCTGCGTTTCCCGACCTGCTCGACCACGCCGGCGGAGACAAAGACATCGCCCGGATCGCAAAGCGCCTGCAGGCGCGCGGCGACGATGACGCCGATTCCGTAGAGGTCATTGTCCTCGACAATGACCTCGCCGACATTGACGCCGATGCGGGAGACGATCTAGCGATCCTCGGGCCGTTCCGCATTCCATGTCGCGGCGGCCTGCTGCACCCTGAACGAGCAGCGCACGGCATCGACGGAACTTGGGAATTCGAGCAGCGCGCCGTCGCCGGTCAATTTGACGGTGCGGCCGTGGTGGCTCGCGATCAGCGGGTCAACCGTATTGAGCCGGAATTCGCGGAGCGCCTCGTGGGTGCCGGCCTCGTCCAGTTCCATGAGGCGGCTGTAACCGACCACATCAACCGACACGACTGCGACAAGGCGACGATCTCCCACCGTCCCTGCTGCGGCGCCCGCGCCGGGATCGACTGGTCCAACAGGAGGCCGTTGGTTCGCCATGATTGCGGACCCTCCGAACCGCATCTTGCGGAGGACGCATTTACAGTGATGAGGCAGCAGATAGCGGAACGGCTGAGAACTCCCTGCCGTTGGGCATGGTTGCCGGCGGAGCGCGCGGGTCGATGCGGTCGGGCTGCGTTGCGAGAACTTCAGCCGCCGGTGGCGGCAGCAATCAGCTTCGCGGCGTCCGCCCCCGACCACTCCGCCGGGCCGTTCATGTGGGCGAGCAGGCAGCCTTCGTCATCGACCAGCAGCGTGACCGGCAGGCCGAGCGCCAGTCCGCGCTTCTTCAAATCGTTGAACAGCGCGAGCGTGTTGTCGCGATAATAACCGAGCGTATCGATGCTTGTTTCGGCGAGGAACTTCTTCGGCTTGGTGTCGTCGCCGGTGTCGACATTGACGGCAATTACCTCGAAAGTGTCGCTGCCCTTCTGCTTCTGGAGCGCATTCAGCGCAGGCATCTCTTCGCGGCAGGGCGCGCACCATGTGGCCCAGAGGTTGAGCAGCACGGTCTTTCCTGCCCGGTCGGCGAGCGTCATCGGCGTTCCGTCCGGCGCATTGAAGGCCAGCGCCTTCAGCGACTGCGGCGGGTCCGCGGGCAGCATGGCGGCGACATCGCCGGTCGCCGCCTCGGCGACCTGCTTTGCGCGATCTGCCTTGGCTGCGCAGGCGTCGGGGGTTGCATCGCCCGCGGCAACGACGGCCGGCGTCTCCGGCTGCGTGTTGCCAGCCATGCGGCTCGTGGCATATACCGCCACCGCGCCGGCAAGCGCGCCCGCGATCCCCGCCACGAGGATCGGGCGCAACGGCGGGAACATCGATCTTTTCTTTTCGGCCATAGAAGCAATCCACGAAATTCAGGCGCCCGGTTATCACGATGAGCGACAGCAAGACCAGTAACATAGCTGGCAACCAGATGTGGGGCGGACGTTTTGCCTCGGGTCCGGCGGCGATCATGCAGGCGATCAATGCCTCGATCTCCTTCGACAGGAAGCTTTTCGCCGAGGATATCCGCGGCTCGATCGCCCATTCCGAGATGCTGGCCGAGCAGGGGATCATCACCAAGGCGGACCAGAAGAAGATCGCCAAGGGGCTGAAGACGATCCTCGGCGAGATCGAGGCCGGTACGTTCGCGTTCTCCGAAAAGCTGGAGGACATCCACATGAACGTGGAAGCGCGGCTGGCCGAGCTGATCGGACCCGCAGCCGGTCGGCTGCATACGGCGCGCTCGCGCAACGATCAGGTGGCCGTCGACTTCCGGCTCTGGACGAAGAACGAATTCCTGCGCGTCGCCGAGGCGCTGAAGGGACTGATCGCGGCTTTCCTCGAACGCGCGGAAGAGCACGCAGCGTCCGTCATGCCCGGCTTCACCCACATGCAGGCGGCGCAGCCGGTCACTTTCGGCCATCACTGCATGGCCTATGTGGAGATGTTCGCGCGCGACCTGTCGCGGGTGAAGGATGCGGTCGAGCGCATGAATGAAAGCCCGCTCGGCGCGGCCGCGCTCGCCGGCACCGGCTTCCCGATCGACCGTCATATGACGGCAAAAGCGCTCGGCTTCCGCGAGCCGACCCGCAACTCGCTGGATTCCGTCTCCGACCGAGACTATGCGCTCGAGTTCCTGTCGGTCGCCGCGATCTGCGCCACGCACCTGTCGCGACTGGCCGAGGAGATCGTCATCTGGTCGACGCCGCAGTTCGGCTTCGTGCGGCTATCGGACAGTTTCTCCACTGGCTCCTCGATCATGCCGCAGAAGAAGAACCCGGACGCGGCCGAACTGGTGCGCGCCAAGACGGGCCGCATCAACGGCCATCTGGTCGGTCTGCTCACGGTCATGAAGGGCCTGCCGCTGACCTATTCCAAGGACATGCAGGAAGACAAGGAAGCGGTGTTCGACGCCGCCGAGACGCTCGACCTCATGCTGGCGGCGATGACGGGCATGGTGCGCGACATGACGATCGACACCGCCGCCATGAAGCGCGCGGCCGGCGCAGGCTTCTCGACGGCCACCGACCTCGCTGACTGGCTGGTGCGCACGCTGAACCTGCCCTTCCGCGAGGCGCATCACGTCACCGGGCGCGCCGTGGCGCTGGCGGAGAGCAAAAAGATCGGACTGGAAAAGCTCGATCTCGCCGACCTGCAAGCGATCCACCCGGGCATCACCGCCGACGTGTTCTCGGTACTCTCGGTGCAGAACTCGGTGAAAAGCCGGACCAGCTATGGCGGCACCGCGCCGTCCGAGGTCCGCAAGCAGGTCCGCGCCTGGAAGAAGCGGCTGGCGAAGCTTTGATCGCGACGCCGGATTTGCCGGATGCAAAGGCAAAAAAACTTCGCTACAAGCAGCGGACGGTTTTCTGATCGGACGGATGGCTCTATGAACGGCAGCAGGATTTTCGCGGTGGTCGCCCTTGTCTTGGCGGCAAGCGTCATTGCCGGCTGTGGTCGCAAGTCGGGCCTCGATACGCCGTATCAGGCACAGGTCGACGCGCGAAAGGAAGCAGAGAGGACCGGCGCCCCGCTGCCGCCCGAGCCGGAGAAACCGGAAGAGGACAGGAAGTTCATTCTCGATCCGCTTCTCTAGACCTCTTTCGTCCCTGACAGGCCATGAACCACTTTCATTACCGTGACGGCGTCCTGCACGCCGAGGATGTGTCCATCCCGTCGATCGCGGCGGCGGTTGGCACGCCGTTCTACTGCTATTCAACGGCCACGCTGACCCGCCACTACCACGTCTTCTCCAAGGCGTTTTCGGGCATGGACAGCCTGGTCTGCTACGCAATGAAGGCCAATTCCAACCAGGCCGTCATCCGCACGCTGGCAAAGCTCGGCGCTGGCGCGGATGTGGTGTCGGAAGGCGAGTTGCGCCGCGCGCTGGCCGCCGGCATCCCGGCAAGCAAGGTCGTCTTTTCCGGTGTCGGCAAGACGGCGCGCGAGATCGATTTCGCGCTCGACGCGGGCATCCTCTGCTTCAACGTCGAGTCCGAACCGGAACTGGAACTGCTGTCGGCCCGCGCCATGCGACTGGGCGTGACTGCGCCCGTGTCTTTGCGCATCAACCCGAATGTCGATGCCAAAACCCACAAGAAAATTTCGACCGGCAAGAAGGAAGACAAGTTCGGCATTCCGTGGGAGCGCGCGCGTGCCGTCTACGGCCGCGCCGCCGAACTGCCGAACCTCAAGGTTTCCGGCATCGACATGCATATCGGCAGCCAGATCACCGACCTCCAGCCCTTCGATTCCGCCTTTGCCCTGCTCGCCGAACTGGTCGCGACGCTGAAGGCCGATGGTCATGACATCCGCCATGTCGACCTCGGCGGCGGGCTCGGCGTCCCCTACCGCACCGACAACGACCCGCCACCCTTGCCCGACGCCTATGGCGAGATCGTCAACCGGCGCATCGGGCCGCTCGGCGTTAAGGTGCTCTTCGAGCCTGGCCGTCTGATCGTCGGCAACGCCGGTATACTCGTCTCCGAGGTCATCTACACCAAGGAAGGCGACGCGCGGAATTTCCTCATCGTCGATGCGGCTATGAACGATCTCGTCCGCCCCACGCTTTATGACGCCTTCCACGACATCAGGCCGGTGGTCGAGCAGCCCGCGGATGCGCCGCGTCTCAGGGTCGATGTGGTCGGCCCGGTCTGCGAGACCGGCGATTTCCTCGGTCTCGACCGTGACCTGCCCAGGCTGAAATCCGGCGACATGATCGCGGTCGGTACCGCCGGCGCCTATGGCGCGGTGCAGTCCGGCACCTACAATTCTCGGCTGCTCGTTCCCGAAGTCCTCGTCGACGGCGACCGCTTCCATGTCGTGCGGCCGCGCGGCACCTACGAGGAACTGATCGCCCTCGATTCCGTCCCGGACTGGCTCTAGGCGGCAGCGGCTGGTTCTCGCCGTGCGGTCGCCAGTGCCACGCCTGCAGTGGTCAGCGCCATGCCGCCGATCTGTATCCAGTTGAGCTGCTCGCGGAACAGCACCCAGGCGATCAGCGCCGTCACCGCCGGCACGAGATAAAACAGCGAGCCGACCTTCGAAATCTCGCCGTCGCGGATCATGACCATCAGAAGGACGATCGCGCCGATCGACAGAACCAGAACCGCCCAGACCATGGCGAAGACGAGTTCCCCGGTGAGGACGAACTCTCCCGTTTCGAATGCGAGCGAAAGCGCGATCATCAGCGCCGCGCCGCCCGCATATTGCCAGCAGGTTCCGGCCAGCAGGTCGCTCCCGGTCAGGAAGCGCTTCTGCCACACGGTCCCGGCGCTCATGGCGGCGACGGCGACAAAGGACGCGATCAGCGTCTCCCAGTTCACGCCCGCCCCGATCGCCCCGAGCCTCGGTTCAAGGACAATGGCGACGCCGACGAAGCCTGCCGCCAGCCCGGCCCAGTGCCGCGGCAGGATTTTTTCGCCGAGCAGGCTCCCGGCGAGCACGGCGGTGATCAGCGGCTGCAACCCGACGATCAGGGCGGACAACCCAGCCGGCATGCCGTTGCGGATCGCCCAGAACACGCCGCCGAGATAGATGCCGTGCATCAGCACGCCCGCCACCACCGCCAGCCCGATATCGCGCGGCGACAGCCTTGCCGACCCCCGCGCAAGCGCCACTACACCGAGTATGGCGAACGCCAGCACGAAGCGCACGGCGAGAAAGGCGAACGGCTCGGCCCAGGGCATGGCATAGCGCGCACCGATGAACCCGGTGGCCCACAGGAAGACGAAGAGTGCCGGGATCAGGCGGTACGAGGATGTCATGGCGTGTGGTCGGTCTAATGCCCGGCTTCTCATCAAGCAAAACTAAACGATTGATGCTTATGATGAGCCAGATTGAAACAGGAACCCCTGTTTGGATTGCCGTGGGCGGCAAGGGGGCTGCGCATGATCTGGAATCTCGATACGGGTTGGCTGATGATGGCTATTGCCGCCGTCGCCGTGCTCGCGATGTTCTTCGGCGCCGCGCTGAACGCGATCATGCGCGAGGACGGCTTCGGCCCGATCGGCAACATGGTGTTGTTCACGATTGGCTTCTTTGCAGCCATTTTGATCGCCAACTCTTTCGGCATCAATTTGCGTGACCTGAAGCTTGCCATGGCCTACGGACTCGGCGGCGCGTTCGCCACGGTTAGCATGTTGGCGATGCTCAAGGCCGCGATCGCCAAGATTTAGAGCCGTTGCCGCAATTGCCGGCCTTTACCGTCCGACCATTTCCTTGATCTCTTCCGGCGTCACTCCGGCCGCACGCAATGCATTCAGGCCCGTCGCCTGCTCGCTTTTTGACAGTTTTCTTCCTTCCCTGTCCGTGACCAGCCAGTGATGGAAATAGGTGGGCGGCGGGAAACCGAGCAGTTCCTGCAGCAGCCGATGGATGCCGGTCGCCGCGAACAGATCTTCGCCGCGCACGACATGGGTCACGCCCTGCAGCGCATCGTCTGCAACCACGGCAAGGTGATAGCTGTTCGCCACGTCCTTGCGGGCAAGCACGACATCGCCCCACAATTCCGGTTGCGCGTCCACTTTACGTGTCGATCCCAACTGCGGGTCGGAAAACTCCGTCCATGACAGTGGTCCCGCCAATCCAGCCAAAGCTTTCTCCGTGTCGAGCCGCCAGGCGAAGGGCGCCCCCTCGGCGATCCGCCGCCTGCGTTCGCGCTTAGACAGCCGTTTGTCCGCATCCGGATAAAGCGGCGCGCCATCGGGATCGCGCGGCCAGTCGCGGCTTTCGCCGTGTTCAACGATCCAGGCGCGCGCCTCGCTGCGGCTCATGAAGGCAGGATAGACAAGGTCATCGGCGATCAGCCTGTCCAGAAGCTTTGCATAGTCGACGAAATGCTCCGACTGGCGTCGCGCCGGCCTCTCCCAGTCGATCCCGAGCCATTCGAGGTCGCGGTAGATGCCGGCCTCGAACTCAGGCGTGCAGCGTGTCGTGTCGATGTCCTCGATGCGGAGCAGCATCCTGCCGCCGACCGCATCGGCCATTTGCCGGTTCAGCAGGGCGGACAGCGCGTGGCCGAGATGCAATTCGCCATTCGGGCTTGGCGCAAAGCGGAAAACTGGCGTTGTCATGTGCGAAACCGCGTCCGGGAGGTGGCATGTTTTCGGGTTGTCGCCGTCCTCAGCCGATTGCTATCCCTCGGCCGGTGACTTCACAAGTGACGAGCAAGCGCGGATGCGGCCGATTTCGACCCTGAAGGACATTGCCGCCGGCCTCGACGCTCTTTGCCGCCTCGATCCGCGCCTCGAAGTCGTGCGCGCGGGAGCCGGCGACGTGCCGCTCCGGCGAATCGATCCCGGTTTTGCCAGCCTCGTGTCGATTGTGGTCGCCCAGCAGGTCTCGCGCGCCAGCGCGGGCGCCATCCTTGCGCGCCTGTCCAGGCTTGCCGACCCGCTTTCGCCCGAAATGCTACTTTCTGCCGACGATAGCCTGTTTGGCGAGGCTGGCCTGTCCCGTCCCAAGCAGCGCTCGCTGCTCGCCCTGTCCGAGGCGGTCATGAACGGGCTCGATCTCGGCCGTGTCTGCGACCTCCAGGCCGAAGAGGCCATTGCCTTGCTCACTTCGGTTTCCGGCATCGGTCGCTGGACGGCGGAAGTCTACCTGCTCACCGCCGCCGGCCATCCGGATGTCTTCCCGGCGCGGGATGTCGCCTTGCAGTCGGCGGTCGGCCATGCCCTTGGAATCGCGCCTCGTCCGGGTGAGAAACAGCTCATCGAAATCGCCGAATCATGGTCGCCCCACAGGGGGGTAGCGTCGCGGCTTTTCTGGGCCTACTATCGGCAAATCAGAGGAAGGGAGGGCGCTCCGCCTTCATAAACGCATCGATCACGGCTGAATTCGCGGCGTTTTTCCGCGTCCCGCGGCCAGCGGGCCGCTTCACATTCCTGTCACCTCCTGCTTACAATATCCCGGCGCATCGCATTGAGGTCCAAGGAGGGAATCGCAGGTGACGATCGCGGTATCCCCTGACGGGCTGCCTGCGCTGGTGCTGAACGCGGACTACCGGCCGCTCAGCTATTACCCGCTCTCGCTCTGGTCGTGGCAGGATGCGATCAAGGCGGTGTTCCTCGATCGCGTCAACATCGTCGCTGAATACGAGCACAAGGTGTCCTCGGCCAGCTTCTCGATGAAGGTTCCGAGCGTCGTCAGCCTGAAGGCCTATGTGAAGCCGTCGCGCCATCCCGCCTTTACGCGTTTCAACGTCTTCCTTCGCGACCGCTTCCAGTGCCAGTATTGCGGCACGCCCGAGGATTTGACCTTCGATCATGTCGTTCCGCGCCATCGCGGCGGCGCCACGACATGGGAAAACGTCGTCGCGGCCTGTTCCCCCTGCAATCTCAGGAAGGGCGGCATGACGACTTCGCAGGCCAAGATGTGGCCGCTGCAGAAGCCCTACAAGCCGACCGTGCACGATCTGCACAACAACGGCCGGCTGTTCCCGCCCAACTATCTGCACGAAAGCTGGATGGACTATCTCTACTGGGACGTCGAACTGGAGCCGTAAGCGGCCTCAGCCTCTCTTCAGGACCCCGCGAAACGCTATTGCCGCCAGAATCAGGCTGGCGACCGCGTTCCATCCGGCGAAGGAAAGGCCGAGCACCCGTAGCGCCGCCTTGTCGCAGGACGGCGGCACGAAGGTGTCGATGGCGTCGAGCACGCCCTGTCCGCCGGTGTCGGCTGGAGCCGCCACCGCGCCGCAGTCGGTAGGGCCAGCCCACCATCCCCATTCGACGCCTGAGTGTTTGACGGCGAGGAACAGGCTCCAGGCCATCAACAGCCCGACGACCAGCAGCAGAAGTCGGGTCAGGACGGGCGGCCAGCGCAGCGATGCCGAGATCGCTGCAAGAGCCCCGACCGGAATGCCGACATAATAGGGGATGCGCTGCTCGAGGCAGAGCTTGCAGGGAATGTAGCCGCCGATGTGCTCGAAGCCGAGCGCGCTTCCGACGACCACGGCCATGCCGACGGTCAGGAGGATGGCCGTGGCGAGGTGCGGCTTGCCGGTTTGTGCTGTGATGGATGTCATTGAAAGTGTCCGCAGGCTGCGTGCTAGCGCAGGTAATGGATGAACAAGTAGAGCAGAATTAGGACGCCCGCCGCCGTTGCCGCAAGCAGGCCGAGGCGCTTTTCGATGAAAAGGCGGATCGGCTCGCCATAGCGGCGCAGCAGCCACGCCAGGAACAGGAAGCGGGCGCCGCGCGCCACCACCGCCGACAGGATGAACCAGCCGAGCGGAAAACCGAGCACGCCCGCGAGGATCGTCACCACCTTGATCGGCGGCAGGTGCGCCAGGCCCGACGTAACCAGCATCAGCAGGATGAATCCCGTGACCGACCCGCCGCTCGGCATCAGCGCTTCGAAGTCGTCCAGCTTGCCGTAGAATTCCAGGATCGGCTTCGCCAGCGCCTCATAGGCAAAGTGCCCGAGCATCCAGCCGGCAACGCCGCCCAGAACCGAGGCGACTGTCGCGATGATCGCGTAGCGGTAGGTGCGGTCTGGCCGCGCGATCGCCATGGGTACGAACAGCACGTCGGCGGGAACCAGGAAGACGGAGCTCTCGATGAATGCGATGAAGGCCAGCCAATATTCCGCCGAATTGCGGGCGGCCAGCGACAACGTCCAGTCGTAAAGCCTTCGAAGCATGCGGGATTCCAGTTAGATCCTTTCGAAAGCGGGCCCTGCCGGTCGCCGCCGAACCTCTAGGAAGAATTCTTGCGCCGCACAATGACCGTGGGATGGCAAACTGGCCTGAACTCGCGCTGTCGGGCACGCTTGCGCGCAAAGGCCGCAGCACCATCGGATGCCTAGGGCATCGACAAATTTAAGGGGTTCCGCTGCTCGTCAGTTGACGGCGAAGCGCGTCTCAAGTAGTCGGCAAGCCGTTCAGGCTCGCTAAGGGCTTGGCCCCTGTGGCGGAATTGGTAGACGCGCTCGACTCAAAATCGAGTTCCGCAAGGAGTGCTGGTTCGATCCCGGCCAGGGGCACCACCTACCCAGGGTGAGGTCAATAAAAGCAACGAAAACAGGCGGATGCGCCTCTTAAGGTACATTTTAGGGTGCATTATGAGGCTCGCGTTGAAACATGTTCAGCGGACGCTAGAGAACAGTATCTAGCTCGGAGGGTAGCCTGGGGTATGAACAAGTTGAAACACGCTCCGCTAGTGCCAAGTACACGAGACGCAAAGCTATCTAGCACTGAAAATCGGCTACCGTAGAGTACGAGCTAGCACTACAACGAGCCCAACGTTCAGAACTGCGAAACTGAACAGGACCGCAAGCATACTGGTCTCACTGTGAGCCAGCAGAATAGCTCCTAGCGATGGCGCGAGAGCCTGTATGAGCAGGCTAGGCATACCCAGCTTTCCCATCACTGCTGCATACTCTTTCGGATCGAAGATAATCAGGGGCAGCGCACCTCTGGCAATCGTATGAATGCCGTTGCCAGCACCGTACAGGATTAGCGCCAGAGCAGTGAGCGGCAGGCTTACAATCAGCAATCCAATTCCTGTTGCGAGGAGAGCTACAGAGGCGAGCATCGTCCAGATTGGATGGTGTCGATTGCGTCCGACCACTAGATCCACGACACGAGCAGCAACCTGGGAAGGACCGATGAGAGCACCCAAGCCTACAGCAACGGCCAGGTCCAAGCCTCTTAGTTCAAGCACAGCTATCAGATGCACGGACAACGTGGATGCAATCAGAGCAGCTAAGGTCAAGATGACTGCGAGCAGCACGAAGCGATTGCGCACGCTGGGTTCTGTTGTGCGCACCGGAGAAGGATCGTGGCTGCGCAGGACGGCTACGGACGCGAGCTTAGGAACAAGCAGAGCGTGAAGCGGCAAGCAGATGAGCAGGTGAATTGCAGCGTAGGCTATACAGGCTGTCCGCCATCCATAGCTCTCGACCAGAAAGGCGCTAAGCGGCCAGCAAACCGTGCTAGCGAAGCCGCCGAACAGCGTTAGCGTTGTGATGGCACTTCTGGCCCCTGGACCGTAGAGACGCCCCAGCGTAGCAAAGCCTGCGTCGTAGAGGCCGCTCGACATCCCAAGCCCCATCAGCAGCCAGGCGAGGATGTAGATCGGGTAGTCCTCCGATATCGCCATCAGCGCAAGGGCACTGGCAAACAATAGCGAGCTTGCCACCAACACAGGTCGCCCACCATGACGCTGTATCAGGCGACCCGTTGTGGGTGACACGATGCCTGCGAGCAACAAGCCGCACGACAGCCCGGCCACAACCGCTGCGAGAGACCAGCCCGTATCCTCCGCAATAGGCCCGGCCAAAACAGCGGGCAGGTAATACGAGGAACCCCAGGCGAGGATTTGCGTGATGCCTAGTGCAGATACCAGTACGGAGCGGTTGTGAGACGACGACGCCGGAGCTTCCAAGCAGGCTAGCTCCCCGTACGGACCGGAGAACTGTTAAGGGGACGCAGCAGCCAGCCGATGAACACGAGAGCCAACAGAGCACCGGCCAACTCGAAGGCGATGAATGCCGGGACATCACGCGGTTGGATACCTGAGAACGTGTCCGTCAACGAGCGCGCTATCGTGACCGCAGGGTTGGCAAACGACGTTGAGGCGGTAAACCAATAGGCCGCTGTGATGTACAGACCGACCAGCCAGGGCAACGCCTCTCTTGCGAACCGTGCACCTGAAAGGATGATGGCAACCAGCCCAAATGTGGCAACGACCTCGGAGAACCACTGCGCCTCGCCAGTTCTGACCGCGCCTGACAACGTGAACACCGGAAGGCCGAACATTGTGTGAGCAATAACCGTACCCAAGATACCAGCCATGATCTGGACCACGACGTAGGCTGCAAGATCGCGTGGCTTTAGCTCACGTCTCAATCGCATCACCAGCGATACCGCAGGGTTGAAGTGCGCGCCGGAAACTGGCCCCAGGACCGTGATAAGCACCGTGAGCACGGCCCCAGTGGCTAGCGCATTGCAAAGCAACGCGAGCGCGCTGTCGTCTGTGAGCTTGTCGGCCATGATCCCAGAGCCGACCACGGTTGCGACGAGCAGCGCAGTTCCCAAGCCTTCAGCAGCCAGCCGACGCGAAAGATCGAAGCCCACTACCCAGCCTTCTGGGTGGCGGACGTGGTGCCTTCCATCGCTCCTATGCCGTGCAGCTTGGTTCCCAGCGCCATGCGGTCAATCGACGCCAGCGGCAGGGACAGGAAAGCGTCTATACGGCTCTTCATGTATCGGGCCGCAAGGCTGAAAGCGCGCTCCTTCTCAATGTCGGTTCCCTCTACGGCGGCGGGGTCTTCAATGCCCCAATGCGCCGTCATGGGCTGTCCCGGCCATACTGGACAGGCTTCGCCCGCTGCGTTGTCACAGACGGTAAAAACGAAGTCCATGACGGGAGCGCCCGGTACCGCAAACTCGTCCCATGCTTTCGACCGGAAACCATCTGTCGGATAGTCGAGGGCAGCGAGTACCTTCAGCGCGAGCGGGTGAACCTGGCCTTTGGGCTGGCTGCCCGCCGAGAACGAACGAAATCTGCCTGCACCATCCTTCTTTAGGATTGCCTCCGCCAGGATGGAGCGTGCAGAGTTCCCGGTGCAGAGGAACAGGACATTGTACATGCGATCGGACATGGCGTTCACCGTTTCGTTGATCGAGAAAGAAGACTAGCTGTGGACGGGCATAAGGCGGACGCCTGACGGGTCGCCAGTATCGCGGCGGGTGCGCTTGATCGATCGGTTTCGGTGAACCCGACAGCCTGGAAGAAGCCGCTCGCTGTCGTGGTGAGCAAGTACGCATCGGTCACGCCCTGCGCCGATAAATCGGTCATGAGAGCTTCCGTGAAGGCACGCCCTAGACCCGCGCCACGCTTGCCAGGAGCAATAACGATAGAGCGGAGCAGGGCGGCTTCACCATACCGTTCGTAGCCACCAAAGCCGACTGTCTGGCCGTCCAGCAAGAAGCGATAGAAGGTGCGGCCATCTTCGGCCAGATCATCGACAGGGAGACCGGCTGCAAGCAAGGCTGCCGTCATGTCGTCTGGCACATCGGACAGCCGCTCGGCTTTCATTGCACGCATCCCTCGCCTGCTGGAGAACAGCACGGCGCCGCAATTGCAGGTGCGCAGATTTCAGGTTTGCCGGAGCAACAGTCTTCCATGAGGAACCGGATCAGGCCGGTTAGTGCGTCGTACTCGGCGCTGTACACTATGGACCGGCTGTCTCGCCTGGCGGAGACAAGCCCAGCCCGCTCAAGCTCCTTCAGGTGGAAGCTGACATTCGACGGAGACACCTCGACGCCTTCGGCAATCGACCCTGCCGCTACGCCTTCAGGTCCAGCAGTCACCAACAGGCGGAGGATGCGCAGCCGCCTCTCCTGGGAGAGAGCACCGAATGCAATCAGAGCTTGACGCTCGTCCATAATTCAATAATCCTTGAAATGTTGAAATGAGGAATAGCTGACATGCTCGCCCTAAGCAATGAGAAAATCGCAGCGACAGTTGAAGGCGATGCAGATGACATTACGATAGGCAGCCTGTTATCGGCGCTTGGCTCACATGCGGACTTGCCGCTCGTATTTTTCTACGAAGGGCGTCCCGTTAAACCCGGCTACCATGTTACAGAGGTCAAGGCCGGACAGTTTGCTGCGCTTGACTGCGGGGCAAACGCAGAAGCATGGACCGAGATTTTCATACAGTTGTGGGACGTGAACGAGGATGAGCGTCGGCACATGGCCGCTGGCAAGTTCGCGGCGATCATACGGAAGGTTGCCGATCACGTTGCGCTAGATCAGTTGGCCAGGCTGACGTTTGAAGTGAGCGACGGTGTTCGCCCCATGCAACTGCATCGAGCGGCAACGCCCGTGCTTGGTGAGGGGGAGGTGCACGTAAACCTTTCTCCCCGACCAGCAAGCTGCAAGCCGCGTGACCGCTGGCTTGTGGAGGAAGCGTCGAAGTCGGCGTGCGGTTCACCGAAAGCGGGGCAGCCGTGCTGCGGCTAGCGCCTCTGTTCACGAGAGGTACAATCTCTCGATCCATCCAGGTACCCTTGCGCTGGAACGCTTTCCTAGGATGCGCATCTAAATACCTGTTTTTGTGTCTCTTTACGATAGGGTCGATTTTGAGCCTAACCCCGGCCAGGGGCACCAACTGCCGCAAGTCGTGGCTAAAGCCTTAGGCGACGGCCTCGACAACCCGAGCCAGCGCCGTTAGGTTCCGCGCGCTCGGCCGCATCCGCTGCTGAGCCACTCAACTGCGCGGAGGAGCGGAGACCGGCCCGTCCATGCTCGAACGGCGCGATGACTACACCTCGCTCTATTCTGATTTCCGCTGGAAGATTCCGACACGCTTAAACATCGGTGTCGCGGTCGCCAATCGCTGGGCGAAGCAGGATCCGGAACGCACGGCTCTTCTCGACTACCGCGCTGACGGCGAACCGGAGCGGCTGAGCTTTTACCAACTGGCGCGGCGGTCCAACGCCTTCGCGAACGCGCTGCGGGCACGCGGCGTGCGGCGTGGCGACCGTGTCGCGCTCCTGCTGCCGCAGGGCTTCGAGACACTCATCGCCCACCTCGCCGTCTACAAGCTTGGCGCGATTGCCGTGCCTCTGGCGTTGCTCTTCGGCGCGGAAGCTCTCGAATACAGATTGCAGACTGCTGGCGTGAAGATCGTCGTCACCAATCCGGCGGGCGCTGCAAAGCTGTCCCGCGTCGCGGCGCGGCTGACGGGGCTGGAAGGCATCGTCATTGCCGGAGATGGGGCTGACCCAGACGATTTCGCCCGCATGGTCGCGAATCATTCCTCTGATTTCGAAGCCGAGGACACGAGCCCGGACGATCCGGCGCTGATGATCTTCACCTCGGGCACGACCGGGCCACCAAAGGGCGCGCTTCTGCCCCATCGCGTCCTCCTCGGGCATCTGCCGGGTTTCCAGATGGCCTACGAGTTTCCGCCGCAGCCACGCGACCTGATGTGGACTCCGGCCGACTGGGCATGGGCGGGCGGGCTGCTCAACGCGCTGCTGCCCGCGCTCTATCTCGGCATTCCCGTCGTCGCCGCGCGTTTCGAGAAATTCGATCCCGAAACGGCTCTCGTGCTGGTCGAGAAGATGCGGGTTCGCAACGCCTTCATCCCGCCCACGGCGCTGCGCATGCTGAAATCGGTGACGGACATCCCGCGCCGCTTCAGCCTCGATCTCCGCTCAATCTGCTCGGCCGGCGAGTCGCTCGGACGCGAGACCTACGAATGGACCCGTGATGCGTTCGGCATCACGCCGAACGAGTTCTACGGCCAGACCGAATGCAACCTCGTTCTTGGTTCCTGCGCCGGCATAGGCGTCAGCCGCGCCGGCACGATCGGCAAGGTCGTGCCGGGCCACCGCGTCGCGATCATTGACGCCGAGGGCAGACCGGTGAAGCCCGGCCATGTCGGCCAGATCGCGGTGGCGCGGCCCGACCCGGTGATGTTCCTCGAATACTGGCAATCCCCCGAGGCCACCGCCAAAAAATTCATCGGTGTTTGGATGACGACGGGCGACCAGGGCGTAGAGGACGAGGACGGCTACGTGCAGTTCTTCGGCCGCGACGACGACGTCATCACATCGGCCGGCTTCCGTATCGGGCCGGGCGAGATCGAGGACTGCCTGACCGGCCATCCGGCCGTTGCGCTCGCGGCTGCCGTCGGCAAGCCGGACCTCCTGCGCACCGAGATCGTGAAGGCCTATGTTGTCTTGAAGGATGGGGTGTCAGGTAGCCCGGAACTCGCATCCGAGATCAGCCAGTGGGTGCGCGAACGGCTTTCCGCGCATGAGTATCCGCGCGAGGTGGAGTTCGTGGATTCGATGCCGCTCACCACCACCGGCAAGGTGATAAGGCGGATTTTCCGTGACCGCGCCCGGCGCGAGGCTACGCCTGTAACGGGCGCAAACCCCGTCAGCGACGCCTGAGCAATCCGCGCACGCGGCTGTGCACCAGCCGAACGAAGTTGCGCGTCTCGCGGTAGAAATGCAGTTGCGAGGCAGCCTGCCGCGTGATCCGGTCCGCCGCCGGCGTCATGCCGATCAGCAGCGTCCCCATCGGCCGGCGTTCGCTCCAGAGGCGTGACACCATGGGATGGTCCGGCACGGCGCAGGAATCGGTGCGCTCGATGTTGGGGTCTTCCAGGTGCTGCCGCGTCACCTCGATCATCAGCAGCACGCCGGGCGAAAAGGCGGCGTATGCCTCATCATAGGCTGTCTTCCAGGTATAGCCGACGCCTGCCTCGACGAAGACGATCAGGCTGGCGATGAGCTTGCCGTCCAGCGTCAGCGAGTGGATTCGGCAGAGGTCGTGCTCGGCGAGCCCATGGACGGCTTCGCGTGCGAAGGCCGCGCGGTAGCGGTCCGTCGCCATGGCGGTGCGCTTGCGGCCCTTCCAGCCGGACGCTTCAAGGGCGAGAAAGCCTTCTATCGCTGGGCGCATGTCCTCGGGGCCGCGCGCCACGCTGTGGACAAGCTTGCCCTGCTCGGCCAGCCGGCGTTTCAGTCTTCGGTATTCGCTCAGATGATGCTTGCTCAGCGTGGTCTTGAGGTACGCGTCGCCGTCGAGGCTGCTTTCGAGGAATGGCCGCTCTTCCGCATTTGTCGTGATGAGAGGCAGCCCCTGCGTTTCCGCGACGGTGCGGAAAATCGCGCTGACCGGCCCGTCGAGCCGCATATCCGGCAGCATCAGCACTTTGGGCAGCTTCAGGTGCGGCCGCGACAGCATGGCGAGGAAGTCCTCGACGACGCCGACCGGATCGTCTCGGTCGAGCAGCGGCGTCCCCAATGGACCGAAGGGGCTTGCCCAGGTCCGCATCACCGAAATGCCGAGCGGCACGGGCGGCCGCTCGATCGAGAAGGGAACCAGCATCCGCAGCCGGTTCCTGTACTCGTCGCCGTCGCGGATAACGGCGAGGCGAACCTCCCGGTCCTCGAGACGCGGCATGGCGGGCGCCAGGAAATGCGGGTTGAAGAAGATGTTGGGCTCGACCGTGCGGACGCAGAGATAATCAAGTTCCTCGATCAGCTCGAAGCCGGCAGCAGCCGGGTAGATGGCGAGCCGGCGTTCCGGCCGGTTGCCGGCAAGCAGTTCGACCAGCGCTGGGTCGATCGGCCTGTCGCCCACGCCGGCGAATTCGGCGATCATGGCCCCGGAGGGGCCGCCATTGCTTTCTTCGAGGAGGGGAGTGGCTGCCATCAGCGTCTGCTTCCAGCCGGAAGGAAAATTGCCATGACCACGCCCAGCCTGCTCCATACCGTGAAGGAAAGTGCAGCGGCCTCGAACACCATTGCGGCGGCCGTCGCGATCGCCGCGCCCCACAATCCCACTGCCGGAATCAGGATGACGCTGAGCACCACGTTCAATGCCAGCGTCAGGGCATAGATGAAAGCGCAAATATTCTGGTTTCCCGTCATTGTGAGCAGGCTCTCGCATGGCCCCACTGTCGAGCGCATGACGACCGCCCCGACAAGCAGGAAGAGCAGCGGGTAGCCGGCGACGAAGTCGGGACCGAACAGCATCAACATGAGTTCGCCTAGCGCCAGCACGATGATGCCCATGGCAAGCGACGGCCAGAACGTCCAAGCCACCGTCTCGCGTGCGAAGGCCGCCAGCTTTTCGGGGCTGCTGTGGGCATAGGCCGCGTAGCGCTGCGCGACGCCGGCCTTGACCGAGAAATAGACGAAATGGACCAGCGCCAGCGTCTTTACCGTGGCGAAATACACGGCCACGTCGTCGGGCTGCATGAAGAAGCCCACCATCAGCACATCGGCGTTGGTCAGCAGGAAGAAGAACCCTTCGACAAGGAAGATGGGCAGCGAGACGACCATCCACTCGCGGAAACGGAAACTGCTTGCCCCCGGCGGAAGGCTGCGGCTCATGCGGCCGGTGGTGCTGGCGAGCTGCCAGATTGTCGTCGCCCAGGTGGCGAGGATCGCCGCAATCAGGGCCGTTTTCGCGTCGGCCGGATAGCCGAGTGCGAGCGCCAGCGCCATGAAGACGAGGATCAGGACCGGGCGAACGAGATAGGTCGGCGATAGCGAGAACACGGCCCAGGCATAGGCGCGTGAAACGCCCTGCAGCAGGTCGGAGAACGCGATCATCGGCAGGCAGACGAAGCCGAGCACGAAGGGCACGACGTAATAGCTTTCCAGGTAAGACGACAGCAGGAGGACGCCAAGCGCTCCGATCACCGCGATCGTGGTGGAGGCAACCAGCACGAACAGCCGGCTTGCGACCAGCACGCCGCGCAATTCCGCGAGCATGCCCTTTTCCCGGTATTCCGGGATGAAGCGGATGACCGTGGTGTGGAAGCCGAGGCACGAAACGTTGCCGGCGATGACCATCGTCGTCCAGACGAGGACGACGATGCCGTATTCGAAAACGCCCATCCAGCGGGCGAGCAGTACCTGGCTGATGAAGGCGATGGCGGCGCTGACGAGCCGGATGGCGAAGGCGATGGCCGACATGCGACCGGCCTCGCCGCGTTCGTCCTCGGCCATCAGGATGTCGTCGATGCGTCCCAGGAACGGCCGTACGCGCAGCGCGATGCGCTGCGGCAAAAGCTTGTCAGCGGTCGTCGCCGCGGAAAAGCGCACGCCCTCACTCCGGTTCCCGTCAATGGCCGCAAGCTATTCGAGAGTCTTTAAGAAACGGTTCGGCGCCTGCTGTGCGAGCAGCCTGCTCGCCTACGGTTCCAGCAGGGGAATGCTGTGATTTCGCGGCATAGTTGAGCGATTTTGCTTGCCGAATCCGCCGGTTCGATCCCAATGTCGCGCAGCGAATAACCGGCAATGCACCTCGATCGGAGAGTGTTCCATGAGCGGGCAAGTCGAGATCACGGACCTCGTCAGGGCGGTGCGTGGGCGGGTTCCTCTCGATGCAGCCAAGCTGCTTTCCCGCGAGACACCGGAGCGCATCGAGGCGGTGTTCGCCGAATTGCCGCAGGTTCTCGCCGACCACATCCGGATGTATCTGCCGGCCGAACTCCAGTCGCAGATAAAGGGAGCGCTCGGAGAGACCGAGGAAGCAACCGTCAGCGCCATGATGGAACCTGCCCTGGCGGTCTTGCCTGAAACGATGACGGTGCGCGAGGCGATCGATTTCCTGCGCAACCACGAGACGCCACGGCTGATCACCTATCTCTATGTCACCGACAGCGAGGAGAAACTCGCCGGCCTCATCGTCATTCGCGACCTCATCCTCGCCAAACCCGAAGAAACACTGGCGTCGGTCATGCTGCCGGAGCCGTTCGCGCTGACGGAGGACATGGACCTTGCCGAGGCCGACAAGGCAGCTATCCACCGCCACTACCCAGTCTATCCCGTCGTCGATGCCGACATGCATGTCATCGGCGTCGTGCGCGGCTGGCGGCTGTTCGAGCGCCAGGCCATCGAGATCAGCGCCCAGTCCGGCCAGATGGTCGGCGTCGACAAGGAAGAGCGGCTCTACACCGGCATCTGGCCGGCGTTCAAGATGCGCCACGGCTGGCTGCAGGTGAATCTGCTGACCGCGTTCGCAGCTGGCGCCGTCGTCAGCATGTTCGAGGGCACCATCGCCCAGATCGTCACGCTGGCGGCTTTCCTGCCCATTCTTGCGGGCCAGAGCGGCAACACCGGATGCCAGGCGCTGGCGATCACGCTGCGCGGCATCACGCTCGGCGATCTAAACCACTACCCCGTGCGCAGCCTTATCCGAAAGGAACTGATCCTCGGAGCGCTGAACGGCTTCCTGACGGGCCTCGTCGCGGGACTTGCGATGATCTGGAGTTCAGGCGGTTTCTCCAGCGCTGAAGGACCTATGCTCGGTCTGGTCATCCTGCTCGCCATGACCGGTGCCTGCATGGCGTCCGGCCTGTTCGGCGTGCTGGTGCCGTTGGCGCTCAGGCGCTTCGGCGCGGATCCCTGCACGGCCTCCAGCATCTTCCTCACCACCGGCACCGACATCGCCGGCATGGGTCTCATGCTGGCGCTGGCTACGTTGATGGTGCTCTGAACGGCTCAGATACTGCTCGGATTCAGGCGAAAGTCCCGTGGCAGTGCTTGTATTTCTTGCCTGAGCCGCAGGGGCAGGGCTCGTTGCGGCCGACCTTGCCCCAGGTCGCGGGGGTGTTCGGATCGCGCTCTTCGGGTGCAACTGTGCGGGCTGCCGTCAGCGTCGTCGCCACCTGCGCGTCACCGAAGCCGTCGAACTCGTCCTCGCCGGTGCTCTCGTTGATGTGGTGGCCGTAGGTTTCCGGCGCCTGCGGGGGCGGGGCCTCGGCAGCCTCGCGCACCAGCTCGACGCGCATCAGCTGGGCCGTCACCGTCTGGCGCAGGCCGGCCAGCATCGTCTGGAACAGCTCGAAGCTTTCCTGCTTGTATTCCTGGAGCGGGTCGCGCTGGGCGTAGCCACGGAAGCCCACCACCGAGCGCAGATGGTCGAGATTGACCAGATGCTCGCGCCACAGGGCGTCAAGCGTCTGCAGCATGACCGAGCGCTCGACATAGGTCATGACCTCCGGTCCGAAGCGGCCGGCGCGGTCGGCCGCGGCGGCATCCGCGGCGGCGGTGATGCGTTCGCGGATTTCCTCCTCGGCGATGCCTTCTTCCTTCACCCACTCATCAATGGGCAGGTCGAGGTTCAGGCCGGAGCGCACGCCCTCCTTCAGGCCTGCGGCGTCCCACTGCTCGGCATAGGCATTCTCGGGGATATGCTTGGCGACGAGATCCTCGATCACGTCGTTGCGCATCTCGGCGACGGTTTCGGAGAGGTTTTCGCCGTCCATCAGCGACAGACGCTGGTCGAACACAACCTTGCGCTGGTCGTTGGCGACGTCGTCGTACTTCAGCAGGTTCTTGCGGATGTCGAAGTTGCGCGCCTCAACCTTCTTCTGCGCCTTTTCCAGCGCCTTGTTGATCCACGGATGGATGATCGCCTCGTCTTCCTTGAGGCCGAGCTTCTGCAGCATGCCGTCCATGCGGTCGGAGCCGAAGATGCGCATCAGGTCGTCCTGCAGCGACAGGTAGAACTTCGAGCGGCCGGGATCGCCCTGGCGGCCCGAGCGGCCGCGAAGCTGGTTGTCGATGCGGCGGCTCTCGTGGCGTTCGGTGGCAAGCACGTAGAGGCCGCCGGCCGAAAGCGCCTTTTCCTTGAGCCGCTGGATATCCTCGCGGATCGCCTTTTCCTTGGCCTCGCGCTCCGGCCCTGCCTCCAGGTCGCCGAGCTCCTGCTGGATGCGCATGTCGGCGTTGCCACCGAGCTGGATGTCGGTTCCGCGGCCGGCCATGTTGGTGGCGATGGTGACGGCGCCCGGCCGCCCGGCCTGGGCGACGATCGCCGCTTCCTGCTCGTGGTAGCGGGCGTTCAGGACCTGGAAGTCCTTTAGACCCTCCTTGCGGAGGCGTTCGGCAAGCTGCTCGGACTTCTCGATGGACGTCGTGCCAACGAGGATCGGCTGGCCCTTCTCAGCCGCTTCGCGGATGTCCTTGACGATCGCCTTGTATTTCTCCTCGACCGTCCGGTAGACCTCGTCGTCCTCGTCGAGGCGCTTGACGGGCAGGTTGGTCGGCACCTCGGTCACTTCGAGGCCATAGATGTTGCCGAATTCCTCGGCTTCCGTCAGCGCCGTGCCGGTCATGCCGGCCAGCTTCTTGTACATGCGGAAGTAGTTCTGGAAGGTAACGGAGGCCAGCGTCTGGTTCTCCGGCTGGATCGCCACGTGTTCCTTGGCTTCCAGCGCCTGGTGCAGGCCTTCCGAATAGCGGCGGCCAGGCATCATGCGGCCGGTAAACTCGTCGATGATGACGATCTCGTTGTTGCGGACGATGTAGTCCTTGTCCTTCTGGAACAGGCGGTGCGCCTTCAGCGCATTGTTGACGTGGTGCACGATGGCGACGTTCTCGACGTCGTAGAGTCCGTCGCCTTTCAGGTGGCCGGCCTCGCGCAGCAGGCCTTCCAGCTTCTCGGTGCCTTCCTCGGTGAAGATCGCGGTGCGCTGCTTCTCGTCCACCTCGTAGTCTGACGGGTTCAGCTTGAGGATGAAGGCGTCGATGGTGTTGTACATTTCGGAGCGGTCTTCGAGCGGACCGGAAATGATCAGCGGTGTGCGCGCCTCGTCGATCAGGATCGAGTCCACCTCGTCGACGATTGCGTAGTTGTGGCCGCGCTGGACCATCGAGGCGCGGTCGTATTTCATGTTGTCGCGCAGGTAGTCGAAACCAAGCTCGTTGTTGGTGGCGTAGGTCACGTCGGCCGCGTAGGCCTCGCGGCGCTCCTCGTCCGAGAGACCGTGGACGATCACGCCGACCGTCAGTCCGAGAAAGTTGTAGACGCGACCCATCCATTCGGAGTCGCGCTTGGCCAGGTAGTCGTTGACGGTGACGACATGCACGCCCTTGCCGGCCAGAGCGTTGAGATACACGGGAAGGGTAGCCACCAACGTCTTGCCTTCGCCGGTGCGCATTTCGGCGATGCCGCCATTGTGAAGCACCATGCCGCCGATGAGCTGGACGTCGAACGGCCGCAGGCCAAGCACACGGCGGGCAGCCTCGCGCACCGTCGCGAAGGCCGGCACAAGAAGGTCGTCAAGGCTGGCGCCGTTGGCGATATCCGCCTTGAACTGCTGGGTGCGGGCGGCGAGCTGCTCGTCGGACAGCGCCCGAAGCTCGTTTTCCATGGCGTTGACCGACTCAACGCGCGGTCGCGTGGATTTGATGCGGCGGTCATTGGAGGAGCCGAAGATCTTGCGGGCGAGAACGCCGAGACTGACCATACAATGGTCCTTTCAACCGTGGTTTGGCCGACTGGCGTCGGCATGATCCGCCTGGGCCGGGCGGGTGTGGCGGACCCGAAAAACAGCGAAAAGCGCCCGGAAACCCTTCTGGACGCAAAGACGCAGGACAGATAAGAGGGGCCTCAATCGATGTCAACGCGCCGATCCGTCCCAAACGGCGCTGAATTCCGCCACAATTGGACGCGTTTCAGGGCGTCTCGAATTCCCGATTGGAGAACTCCATGTCCTTATCGTTTCGCCGCGCCTTGCCTGTCAGGCCCCGGCACAAGTCCCGGCTAGCAGAACTGGCGCTTTCGGCTTCGCTGCTAGCGGCGCTGACCTTCCCCTCCGCCGCGCAGGAAGCCCAGCCCGCCGAACCGGCTCCGGCCGAAGCTGCCCAACCGGCACCGGCCGCGCCGGCCCAGCCTGACCCGAACAAGGTCGTCGCCACGATCGCCGGCCAGCCTGTCACCGAGGCTGACATGGCGCTGGCGCTGGCAAGCGTCGACCAGCAATATGCCCAGCTTCCGCCCGAACAGCGGCGCGCTGCGGCCTTCATGGCTGTTCTGGAGATCAAGCTTCTCGCCGCCCGCGCGGTTGCCGAAGGGCTCGACAAGGATCCCGACTTCGAAAAGCGCATGGCCTTCCTGCGCGACCGTGCCCTGCACAGCGAGGTGATCGAGAAGGATATTGCCGCGAAGATCACGGACGGCGAAGTTCGCGCCCGCTACGACAAGCAGATTTCCGAGACTCCGCCCGTCAACGAGGTCCATGCCCGCCATATCCTGGTCGAGACCAAGGAAGAAGCGGAGGCGATCATCAAGCAGCTCGAAGGCGGTGCCGATTTCGTGGCGCTTGCCAACGAGCACACCAAGGATCCTAGCGGCAAGACGAGCGGCGGCGACCTCGGCTACTTCGCACCGGGCCAGATGGTGCCTGAGTTCGAGAAGGCGGCTTTCGCACTGGAAGTCGGCGGCTACACCAAGGAGCCGGTGCAGAGCCAGTTCGGCTGGCACATCATCAAGGTCGAGGACAAGCGCGCCCAACAGCCGCCGGCCTTCGAGCAAGTGAAGGACCAGATCCGCAACCTCGTCTTCCGCGAAAAATACTTCGCGCTGGTGGACCAGCTGCGCAAGGACGGCAATGTGGACATCACTGACCCCGAGCTGAAGACGGCGGTCGACGCGATGGACGCATCGACCCCCTGACCGTCCTCGCCCGAAATCAAGGCCGCGCAGCCCTGAATTGGCTTGCGCGGCCTTTTTTCATGGGGCAAACGGGGCGCTCGCAGCACAGGTCAATCCGCCGAGGCTTCCATGTCCACGACCGTCTCCCCGCTCGCTCCCAAAAACTATCCGAAAATGCCGGCCATCGACGGGGTCCGCATGACGACGGCCGAGGCGGGCATCAAATATAGGAACCGCACTGACCTTCTGGTCATGGTGTTCGACGCGGGAACGCAGGTCGCCGGCGTCTTCACCAAGTCGAAATGCCCGTCCGCCCCGGTCGACTGGTGCCGGCAGAACCTTGCCGGCGGCAAGGCGCGGTTGCTGGTCGTCAATTCCGGCAACGCCAATGCGTTCACGGGAAAGAAGGGTCGTGAGACGACGGCGATCACCGGCAAGGCCGGGGCCAAGGCCGCCAAATGCGCCGAAGGCGAGGTTTTCCTGGCCTCCACCGGAGTCATCGGCGAGCCTCTCGACGCCACCCGCTTCTCGCACCTGCTCGCCGACATGGCCAAGCAGGCGAAGCCGGATTTCTGGCGTGAGGCGGCCAGCGCCATCATGACCACCGATACCTATCCCAAGGTCGCGACCGTGACGCTGAAGCTCGGCGCGACCGACGTCACCATCAACGGCATCGCCAAGGGCGCGGGCATGATCGCGCCCGACATGGCCACCATGCTGTCCTTCGTCGCCACCGACGCGCCGATCGCCGCTCCCGTTCTCCAGTCGCTGCTCTCGGGCGGTGTCGGCAAGACCTTCAACGCGATCACCGTCGACAGCGACACTTCGACCAGCGACACGCTTTTGCTCTTCGCCACGGGGGCGGCCGCAAAGCGCGGCGCGCCGCGTATCGACGACGTGAAGGACCCACGCCTTTCCGCCTTCAAGCGCGGCCTTGGCAAGGTGCTGAAGTCGCTTGCGTTGCAGGTCGTGCGCGACGGCGAGGGCGCGCGCAAGCAGGTCGAGGTCACCGTCACCGGTGCGAAGTCGACCCGTTCGGCCAAGCGGATTGCGCTGTCGATCGCCAATTCCCCGCTGGTCAAGACGGCGATCGCCGGCGAGGACGCCAATTGGGGTCGCGTCGTCATGGCTGTCGGCAAGTCCGGCGAGCCAGCCGACCGCGACCGCCTGTCGATCTGGTTCGGCGACAACCGCCTCGCCCACGAAGGCGAACGCGATCCCGGCTATTCCGAGGAAAAAACCTCCGCCTATATGAAGGGCGAAGATATCCGCATCCGCGCCGACATCGGCATCGGCAGGGGCAAGGCGACGGTCTGGACCTGCGATCTCACCAAGGAATATGTCGCCATCAACGGCGATTACCGGAGCTGACGGGATGGCCGGACGGCCACACCCGACGGAACTCGCGGTCGTGCGCCAGTTCGAGGCGGCGGGCTTTCGCGCCTGGCCGGCGGCTGCCGTGCACTATGACGGTACCTGGGTGATCAGGCTAACGGCTGGCCATCCCGCCAAGCGACTGAACTCGGTCAATCCGCTCGACCCGCACGACATGAAGGACCTGCCCGACCGCATCATGCGCGCCGAGCGGCGGTTCGAGGCTTATGGCCGGCCGCTGACGTTCAGGCTGTCGCCGCTGGCGGGCTCCGCCCTGCCGCGCTTGCTCGATGCCGAAGGCATGGCGGTGTTCGGCGAGTCGCTCGTCATGCAGGCCGACCTCGACCACGAAGCCGTCCAAGATGCGATGGACCAGATTCCTTTGAAGGACATGGGCCGTTTCGTTTCGGCCTCGATGGCGACTCACGGCACCGACCCAGCCTTGCGCCCCGGGCTTTCGGAGATCATCGGCGCGATCCAGCCGGAAGTCGGCCTCTTCGCGCTGGAGGAGGACGAGCGGCCGCTTGCTACCGCCATCTGCGTGCATGATGGTAATCTCGCCGGTCTGTTCGAGGTTGCCACCGCCGCGGCCGAACGCGGGCAGGGACATGGCCGGCGTCTTCTGCTGTCGGCGCTGAAATGGGCGCGGCTGCGCGGCGCGCGTCGGGCGTGGCTGCAGGTCGAAGCCGACAATTTCGCGGCGCGACGTCTCTACGAGACGCTGGGCTTCAGCGAGGTCTACCGCTATCACTACCGACGCCGCGCCGACGATTGATCACTATGGAAACTCCAAGAAAACTCTTGCTCGTCGCGGCAGTCGCGCTTGTCGATACCGACGGCCGCGTGCTTCTCGCGCAGCGCCCGGAAGGCAAGTCCCTCGCGGGGCTTTGGGAGTTTCCGGGTGGCAAGGTCGAGCCCGGCGAGACGCCGGAGGAGACGATCGTGCGCGAGATCCGCGAGGAGATCGGCGTCGAGACCAAGGTCGACTGCCTCGCGCCGCTGACCTTTGCCAGCCATTCCTACGAGAATTTCCATCTGTTGATGCCGCTCTATGTCTGCCGGCGCTTCTGGGGAATTCCTGAACCGAGGGAGGGGCAGGTCCTGAAATGGGTCCGGCCGCGCGATATGCGGGATTATCCCATGCCCCCGGCCGACCTGCCGCTGATCCCGCATCTGATCGACCTGCTGTGAACGACATCGATCAGCGTTAACAAAGCGTTCAGGCAAATATGGAAAATTGAGCCATCTGCCGGCCTCGTTCGAGGATCAGGCCAGTCACCGACCGTGGCGCCAAGGGGATGGTCGACATGATGCAGGACGATTGGGATTCCATCCGCAAGCGGAGCGTGCCTTTGCTGGGTTCTGCCGGCATGAGCGTGCTGCGCGTGACGCTGCTGTTCGGTTCGGCCGCCGCGGCGCTCGCACTTATCCTCGCTCCGGTCGCCGATCGCTATTCCAGAACCCAGTCCGCCGCCATCGAAGGCGTGGATTACATGTCCACCGGGTCGATCGCGCCTTCGAACAGCTACACCATCCGCCGTAGCGTGCTGCAGAAGACAGGCGCTGTCTGCATTATTCGCGCTGACGGCCGTCAGAGCGGCGACTGCTGACCTCATTCGGTCAATTCTCAGGCCACGGCCTTAAACTTTCTTAACGCTGCGTCGTTAACCTTTCTTAATGGGTCCCGGTTAGGGTCATCGCCGAAGAGGGAAAGGACGTCATGCAGCGGATCCGTGAATTCCTGGCAGACACGAGCGGCGCCACCGGCATTGAATACGGGCTCATCGTCGGCTTGATAACGCTCGCCATCGTGGCGGGGGTCGGGGCCGTCGGCAACGAGGTCGGCGACATGTTCGGCAATCAGGACCGGGAACTGCAGCGGGCCTTCAATCGCTAGTCACTCTCCGCCGCCAGGCTTGAGGATGCGCGCCAGTGACACCTCGGCCGAACCGGGCCTCAGCGGCTTCTGCTGTGACTCGGCCGGAGCCCAGCCCGAGACCCAGATCAGCGAAAAAGTGGCCCTGATCCTTCCATCCGCATCCGAGAAGCGTTCCGCGTATATCTCGGCTGCGCGCGTGAAGAAGCGCCTTGTCGAGGGCCTGCGGGAGCGTGCCGACAGCGAACTGGTTGCGCCCATAGCGCGCAAATCGGCCATCAGGTCGAACAATGTCGAATAACGGGCGGTCACCGGCTCCACGTCGGTGACTGGAAGGGCGAAGCCGGCGCGCTGCAAAAGTGCGCCGGCCTCTCGCACATCCGCGAATGGCAGGACGCGCGGGCTCGCCCCGCCTGACATTTCGACCTCCGCCGCAAGCAGGCTTTCGCGCAGTTCGGCCAGTGTCCCTGCGCCGGCCATCGCTGCAAGAAACAGGCCGTCGGGCTTCAGCGCGCGGCGTATCTGCACCAGCATCCCGGGAATGTCGTTCTCGTCCTGCAGCGACAGCAGCGAGACAGCGAGATCGATGCTTTGCGGCTTCAGCGGAATGACGCCCGGCAGAGCCACCGTGCCCGGTTGGTGGCCTAGAAACGCCGTGTCAGCCTCGATCTGGAGCACCTCGCCGACCTTGCCGGACGCAAGCAGAGTTTCCGCCACGCTTGGCGTCCCGCAGAAGATGGTCGCCGCACGCTCGAAGCGCCGGCTGACCGCGGCCAGCCGGTCGGCCATGTCCTCCTCTGTCCTGTGCATCAGGAAGTCCGCGCCCGCGATGTTGCGCGCGAGAGCACGTCGCTTGCGCTGGAGCAGCAGGTCGGTATCGATGATCTTTTCCGGCGCCTGGGTCACGTCATCTCGTCCAGATTGCGGAAAATCCGCTCGCAATGGCGGTCGTTCTGCTATTCTCCGGCGGGGTTCGCAAGGGGCATACGATGGCGTCGAGGATGGGAGAGCTGGTCGGGCAGACGCTGGCGTTGCCGTCCCGGCTGCTTTTCCCGCCGCTCTGCGCCGGCTGCCGCAGGCTGGTTTCCTCGCCAGGCACGCTCTGCGGTTCGTGCTGGCCGAAGCTGCGTTTCCTCGAAAAACCGTGGTGCGCGGTGATGGGAACGCCGTTCATCAACGACATGGGCGAGGGTTTCCTTTCGGCCGAGGCGATCGCCAACCCGCCGCCCTTTGAGCGGGCGCGGGCCGCCGTGGCCTACAGCGGCGTGGCACGGCGTATGGTGCAGGCGCTGAAATATACCGACCGCACCGACCTCGCCCCGTGGATGGCGCGCTGGATGCTGCGGGCTGGCGCCGAACTCCTTGCAGATGCCGACGTCATCGTGCCGGTGCCACTGCATTGGCGGAGGTTCTTTTCCCGTCGCTTCAACCAGTCAGCGGAGCTTGCGCGGGCGATTGCCTCGCTTTCGGGCAAGCCGTTCGAGCCGATGGCGGTCCGTCGCGTCAAGGTGACGAAGCAGCAGGTGGGGCTTGGGCTTTCCGAGCGGCAGGACAATGTCCGCGCCGCCTTTCGCGTTCCGCCGGAACAGGACATCGCCGTTCGCGGGCGCCGCATCCTGCTCGTCGACGACGTGTACACCACGGGTGCGACGGTGTCGGCGGTGGCAAAGACGCTGAAGAAAAGCGGCGCCAGCGCCGTCGATGTGCTGACCTTCGCGCGCGTCCTGCCTGGCGATTTGCACGACCTGGCTGTGGGGGACTTCCGGGCCGAGGAGGTTGACCCTATATAGTCGACAAATGACAATGTCCTGAAAGGCGCTGGCCTCAAGGGTTTGCGGAACCACAAATGGTCGACGTGACGATCTATACGCGCATGATGTGCGGCTACTGCGCAGCTGCCAAGCGGCTGCTTGAGCGCAAGGGCGTCGCCTATACCGAGCATGACGCCAGTTTCTCGCCGGAACTTCGGCGGGAAATGATCACCCGCGCCAACGGCCGCAGCACCTTTCCGCAGATATTCGTCGGCGGCTATCATGTCGGCGGGTCCGACGACCTGCACGAACTCGAGCGCGAGGGCCGTCTCGACGGCCTGCTCGAAAGCGGACAATTGAATTAGGAACAGTCGCATGGGCATCTTCAAGGCCGCCGCCGTCCAGATGCGCTCCGGCAGGGAGCCGGGCCGCAACGTCGTGGATTTCGAGGCGCTGGTGCGCGAGGCCGCCGGCAAGGGCGCGTCCTACGTGCAGACGCCGGAGATGACCGGCGCGATCATCCGCGACAAGGCCGACCGCGCGCAGGCTTTCCGGCCGGAGGGCAGCGACGTCATCGTCGCCGCCGCCCGCCGCCTGTCGGCCGAACTCGGGATTTTCCTGCATGTCGGCTCCACCGGCATCCTGCGCGACGACCGCAAGATCGCCAACCGTGCGTTCCTTTTCGCACCTGATGGTTCGCTGGTTACGCGCTACGACAAGATTCACATGTTCGACGTCGATCTCGACAATGGCGAGAGCTGGCGCGAATCCGCGACCTATGAGCCCGGCAGCGAAGGCGTCGTCGCCGATATCGGCAATGCCAGGCTCGGTTTCGCCATCTGCTACGACGTTCGCTTCCCGCAGCTTTTCCGTGCCGAGGCGCTTGCGGGCGCGGAGGTTCTCAGTGCGCCCGCCGCCTTCACGCGCCAGACTGGCGAAGCCCACTGGCATGTCCTGCAGCGCGCCCGCGCCATCGAGAACGGCGCGTTTGTCATATCCGCTGCGCAGGGCGGCCTGCATGAAGATGGCCGCGAGACCTATGGCCACTCCCTGATCGTCGATCCGTGGGGCCGCGTGCTCGCAGAGGTAGACGGCGACGAGCCGGGCGTCGCGATCGCCGAGATCGACACGGCGCAGTCCGCCGCCGCTCGAGGCAAGATTCCCAATCTCAGGAACGCTCGCGAATTCGCCGTCGCCAACGTGGAGTGGCGCGCGCAGAGGGCGGCATCGTGATCCGCTTCTCGCTGATCTGCGACCACGACCACGAGTTCGAGGCATGGTTCCGCAACAATGACGACTTCGAGAAGCAGAAGAAGCGCGGTTTCGTCGAATGCCCTTCCTGCGGGTCGAAGAAGGTCGACAAGGCCCTGATGGCGCCTGCCGTCTCGACTGGCCGCAAGCGCGAAACGATCGCGCTCGCCATGAACGAGATGCAGAAGAAGGCCATGGCCGAGATGAAGGCCCTGTCGGAGAAAATCCGGGAGAATTCCGACTATGTCGGCGACAAGTTCGCCGAGGAAGCGCGCAAGATTCATTTCGGCGAGACCGAAGCGCGCGGCATCTATGGCGAGGCGACGCTCGACGAAGCCAAGGGCCTCGCCGAGGACGGCGTCGGCTTCATGCCGATCCCGGTTTTCCCCGAGGACCAGAACTGAGTGCTGTATGCGGCTTCTCGTCGTAATTCCGCATTTCGTTTCGGCTAGGATCGATCCCAATTCTCCCTTTGGGAGTGGCGCTTTCGTCCTGCCGCGAATCGTGGCCATGAGCGAGCAGATCCAGTCGCTATTCGCCTATTTCGGTCCCTTTCGGACACCTCAGTGGTCGCATGCCGTTTCGGTCAGGCCTGAAAGCAAGGTCGACATTGTTATCGTTGCCAAGGAAGGGGCCTCTATCGTTGACCGCGTCGGCGTCGACGACCGCCATGTGACGGTCGAGTATTGTGACTGCGAGCCCATGATGCTCCAGTTCGAGGCGCAGCGTGTTCTTCGCGAGCGTTTCGGGGACTATGACATCTATGGCGTGATGGAGGACGACATCTCCATTCGCGATCCATTGTTCCTCGATAAGATACAATGGTTCTGCGAAAGTTTCGGTGAGACCACCCTGTTGCAGGCCCACCGCTATGAAATCTCAAGGCGCGGCGTGATCCGCAAGGTCTTGCTCGACCCCGTCAAGAAGCCTGAGCCCCTGTTCGCGAAGCCGCGCAGCCCAACGCAGTTGAATGGAAACTGGCGCGGCTTCGATATCGATTTCGAGATGCCCGGAAATCCGCACTCCGGCTGCTGCTTTCTGACGGCGCGCCAACTTGAGTTCTGGATGAGCCATCCTTCGTTTTATGATCGAAAGGTCAACTGGGTCGGTCCATTGGAAAGCGGCGCTACCTCTTCGCTGGCGCGCACCTTCGCGGTTTACAGGCCTGTGGAAGCGCAGGCGGATTTCCTGGAAGTCGAGCATTTTGGTGTACGCTTGGCAAATATGCATATGCCTGCAGACGAGCTCCTCCAGCAGTCGGTAATCTACGCGATTGCCGAGAGATGTCTGAATTCATCCGGAGGTGATCCGCTTGATGCCGGGGTGTTGCCTGACATGGATGCAGCCGTCACGATGCTTCGCCGTGAAGTGAAATCACTGAAGTCACTCACCGAAGCCCGCAGCGGCCTGCTGAAGGAACTGGTAAGGCAGGTTACATCCAAGCCGTTTCGTCGCGGCCCCGGAGGCTAGGTTTGGCGCTAACCGGCAGGTAGAGTTGACCGGGCCAGCTTGCTCCGTCGTCGATCGACGGACTGATAAAGAAGGAATGCGATGACGGCGGCGATCGAACTTGGGGACACCGACCGCAAGACCAGCGAACTGCTTGAAGACGTTATCCGGTCACTTCATGGCCAGGACATAACATTGCGCCAGCTTCTCGCCATCATGGGCGAGAACGGTCTGCTTCTGGTCTGTGGCCTGCTGTCTCTACCCTTCCTGTTCCCCGTCTCAATTCCCGGCGTGTCCACCGTCTTCGGAGCGGGCATCATCCTGATCGCCGTTGCGGTCACACTGAACCGGCTGCCCTGGCTCCCGGCCCGGCTCGCCGACCGGCCGCTCGACAGCGCGAAGCTTCTGCCCGTGCTTGAGCGCGGCGTCAAATTCCTGCGGCGGATAGACCACTTCTTCAAGCCGAGGCTGTCGGCCCTGACGTCGGGTGGACTGATGAACCGCGTGAATGGCCTCGCGCTCATCGGCGCAGGCGCCCTGCTGATGCTGCCGCTTGGCCTGATCCCCTTCTCCAACACCCTGCCGGGCCTCGCCATCCTCTTCCTGTCGACCGGCATTTCGCAGCGCGACGGGCTGGTGGTCGCCGCCGGCTACGTGATGATCTTGCTCACCATCGTCTATTTCGCCGCGCTCGCCCTGCTGGCTTTTGGCGCCGGGCAAAGCCTGCTGGGCTGAGGTCGATCGACCGCTGACGCAGTCGATCGACCCGTGCTGACCCTGTCGCGAGCGGGCCTGTGACCCTAATTCGCCGCCATGGACATGATCTGGAAATCCGCCTTCGGTCTGCTGATCATCACGGGCAGCCTGCTCGGCCTCTCCCTGCCGTTCGGGAAAATCGCCACGGCGGCTGGCGTTGAGCCGGTCGTCTGGGCTTTCGTCATCTCGGCCGGTGGGGGCGGTGCGATCATGCTGGGCATGCTTCTGCGTGGGCACGGCTTTCACTTCACCCGCCACAAGCTGCGCTATTTCCTGGTCACGGCGATCATCACCTACGCCATCCCCAACCTGCTGCTTTTCTCTGTCATGCCGCATGTCGGTGCGGGTTACGCGGGCATCATGTACACGCTGTCGCCGATCATGACGCTGGTGTTCTCGATCCTGTCCGGTGTCCGGCGTCCGAACAGCCTCGGCATCGCCGGCATTGCGATCGGGTTTCTCGGCGCGATCATGGTGGCCACGACGAGAGGACAACTTGGCGCGCCCGCGTCGCTGTTCTGGGTGACCGTAGCGCTGCTCATTCCGGTCAGCCTCGCGGCGGGCAACATCTACCGCACGGCCGACTGGCCGGAGGGAACCGCGCCGACGGAGCTTGCCGTAGGCAGCAACCTCGCCGCCGCCCTCGTCCTGCTTGCGGGAGTCCTCGTCAGTTCAGGCGGTGCGGCCTTCAGCCCGCTCGCTGCCATGCCGCTGCTCGTGCTGGCCCAGATTGCCGCATCCGCCGCGATGTTCGTTTTCTTTTTCCGCCTGCAGGTGGTTGGCGGCCCCGTTTATCTCAGCCAGATCGGCTACGTTGCGGCTGCGGTCGGGCTGCTGTCGGGAACGCTCTTTCTCGGCGAGCGCTACGGTTTGCTCACCTGGCTCGGCGCGGCAGTCATTTGCATCGGCGTCATGGTGACGACGAAGGCGCAGGCCCGAACTGAATAACGTATCCGGGATAGGCAGCCTAACGCCTCACCCCGCTTTCTCCGCCAGCAGCATGTAGTTCACGTCCATGTCCTTTGAGCGCCGCCACTGGTCGGCCAGCGGGTTGTAGCTGACGCCGGTGCGGTCGGCGATTGTCATCCCTGCGTCGGCCAGCGCCTTCTCCAGCTCGTCCGGGCGCACCAGCTTGCCGAATTGGTGGGTGCCGCGCGGCAGCCAGCGCAACACATATTCCGCGCCGACGATCGCCAGGCCCAGCGCCTTCAGGGTGCGGTTGATGGTGGCGATGAACATGATGCCTCCGGGCTTCACCATCTCGGCGCAGCGCGCGACGAAGAGCGGCATGTCGGCAACGTGCTCGACCACCTCCATGTTGAGCACGACATCGAATTTTTCGCCCGCATCGGCCAGGTCCTCGGCGGTCGCTGCGCGGTAGTCGATCGTCACGCGCGATTCCGCCGCATGCAGCCTGGCCACCTCGATGTTGTTTTCGGAAGGATCGACGCCGACCACCTCCGCGCCGAGCCGCGCCATCGGCTCGCACAGCAGCCCGCCGCCGCAGCCGATGTCGAGGAAGCGCAGGCCCTCGAAGGGGCGCGCAGCGTGGGGGTCGCGGCCGAAACGCGCCGCCACTTGGTCACGGATATAGGCGAGGCGCACCGGATTGAACTTGTGCAGCGGGCGGAATTTCCCGTTCGGGTTCCACCACTCCGCCGCCATCGCCGAAAAACGCTCGACCTCGGCGGCGTCGATCGTCGTTCGCTTCGCTTCGGCCATTCCTGTTCTCCGTGGTGGTGAAGTGGCGCTAGGAAGTCGTGCACGGGGGGCGTAATGTCAACCCGGAGCCTGCCAAACTTCCGCCGCCGGTTTTCCGCTATGATGGCGGCAGGTGGCGAGTATCCGGCTCTCAGGGTGCTGTGATGAATGAAATCACGAATCTCTTCGCCTTGCTGCGTCAGTCCGCCGACGGGCCGACCGTCGATGCCATCGAGCGTCTGGTCGCCGAAGGCGTCGATCATCAGCTCTGCCGCGTCAACCCGCTGGCCTTCGCCGCAGGAAGGGGCCTCGATGAGGAGAGCACGATCGCCGCCTTCCTGCACGGCGCACGCATCGGGATGTTCGACATGGCCTGGAATGTCCTTTGCCCGGGTTGCGGCGGCGTGCTGGACACCAACGCCACGCTGAAGACCGTGCAGAAGGCGGAATATACCTGCGCGCTCTGCGCCGATTCCTACGAACCCACGCTGGACGAGATGGTGGATGTCACCTTCACGGTCAGCCCGCGCGTGCGTCGAATCGCGGCGCACGATCCGAAATCGCTGCCGCTGACGGAATACTACCGGCAGCTCTATTGGGGTTCGGGTGTCGATCTTCCCGAGAACTACAATGAGACGGTGGATTCCTTCGTCATCGATCATGTCGAACTCGCACCCGGCGAAAAGGGTGTGCTGTCTATCCAGCTTCCGCCTGAATTCGTCATCGTGTTCGAGCCGATTACCCACTCGGCGCAGTTCATCGACGTGAAGGGCGAGCCAACCCGCGAACGGCAGACCCTGTCGCTGACCTTCGACCGGGAGCATATGCACAACCAGACGCTGGAGATGCAGCCCGGACCGCTGCGCCTCAGCCTCGAGAATCGCACCGACGTGCGCGTTCTTCCCAGCATCTGCATTGCGGGCGAGGCCCTGCATGAAATGCTGGGCAAGCGCCAGCCCTTCCTCACGGCAAAGCGGCTTCTGTCCAACCAGACCTTCCGCGACCTCTATCGCACCGACACGCTCGACGTCGACCAGCGCCTCAAGATCACCAGCCTGACCTTCCTCTTCACCGACCTGCGCGGCTCCACCGAGCTTTACGAACGCGTCGGCGATCTCGTTGCCTTCGATCTGGTCAAGGCGCATTTCCACGTCCTGCAGGAGATCGTGGCGTCGGAGGCCGGCGCGGTCGTCAAGACCATCGGCGACGCTGTCATGGCGACCTTCCCGACGCCCGACCGCGCGGTTTCGGCGGCGCTTCGGATGCGTGAGGCTATGCGCGACCTCAACAGCAGCAACAGCCGCGAGGATCTCATCCTGAAGATCGGCCTTCACGAAGGCCCGTGCATCGCCGTCACGCTGAACGAGCGGCAGGATTATTTCGGCCAGACGGTCAATCTGGCCTCTCGCGTGCAGGGGCTTGCCGACACACAGGCGATCTTCGCCACTGGCCCGGTGGTCGAGGACCGAAAGACGGCGGAACTCCTGAAGAGCCACGCTCTTGCGCCCCAGTCCCGCAATGTCGCGCTTCGCGGAATTGAGCGCGAGGTACGCGTGTATGCGATTCCATAGCCAGCTTATCCCTTGCAGGGATTAAGCTTCTGCCCGTTTGGCGACCAAGCGCCCTTGCTTGCCGGTGCTCGATTGGATATGGAGGCCGCGCACATCCGGGAGCCATCTTCGGCCCCAGACTTTCAGGCAATTCCGGGGCTCCCGGCCCCGCCAGGGCATTCGGTTTCCATGGCGCGCATCGTGATGAAGTTCGGCGGAACCTCCGTGGCCGATATCGGCCGCATCCGCAATGTCGCGCGCCACGTCAAGCGCGAGGTCGATGCAGGCCATCAGGTCGCAGTCGTCGTTTCGGCCATGTCCGGCAAGACCAACGAGCTCGTCGGCTGGGTGCAGGACGCTTCGAAGGCCGAAGGTTCGAACTTCAACATCTACGACGCGCGCGAATACGATGCCGTCGTTGCGTCCGGCGAACAGGTCACGTCCGGCCTGCTGGCGCTGGTTCTGCAGTCCATGGGCATTCATGCCCGTTCATGGCAGGGCTGGCAGATACCGATCCGCACCGACAACGCGCATGGCGCGGCTCGCATCGAGGACATCGACGGCTCCTTTCTGGTCCAGCGCTTCGGCGAAGGCCAGGTCGCCGTCATCGCCGGTTTCCAGGGCATCGCGCCCGACAACCGCATCGCCACGCTTGGCCGCGGCGGCTCCGATACCAGCGCGGTGGCGATCGCCGCCGCCGTGAAGGCCGACCGCTGCGACATCTATACCGACGTGGACGGCGTCTACACGACCGACCCGCGCATGGAGCCCAAGGCGCGCCGCTTGCCGAAGATTTCCTTCGAGGAAATGCTGGAAATGGCCTCGCTCGGCGCCAAGGTGCTTCAGGTGCGCTCGGTCGAGCTTGCCATGGTTCACAAGGTGCGCACCTTCGTGCGTTCCTCTTTCGATGACCCGGACGCGCCGGGAATGGGCGATCTCTTGAATCCGCCCGGAACGCTCATTTGCGACGAGGATGAAATCGTGGAACAGCAGGTCGTCACCGGTATCGCCTACGCCAAGGACGAAGCGCAGATCTCGCTCAGGCGCGTGGCCGACAGGCCGGGCGTCGCCGGCGGCATCTTCGGGCCGCTGGCCGAGGCCAACATCAATGTCGACATGATCGTCCAGAACATCTCCGAGGACGGCAAGTCGACCGACATGACGTTTACCGTGCCTTCCGGCGACGTCGCCAAGGCGCTCGCCGTGCTTGAGAAGGTCAGGCAAACGGTCGGTTTCGACGTCCTCCAGCATGACGAAGGCATGTCCAAGGTCTCGGTCATCGGCATCGGCATGCGCAGCCACGCGGGCGTCGCGGCGACCGCCTTCCAGGCGTTGGCCGAGAAGTCGATCAACATTCGGGCCATCACCACGTCCGAGATCAAAATATCGATCCTGATCGACGGGCCCTATACGGAACTTGCCGTGCGGACTTTGCATTCCGTCTACGGGCTGGATAAGCACTAGCTTACACGGTTATTCTGTTTGCGCCGGAATCATCCGGCATCGGAGGTTTTGGGCGCGTTTTTGCCCTTGCCTATGGAGAGCCGCTTGATGCGTGACATGGCCTCAGGCCCGCGCGTTCTTTTGAAACGGCTCCGCGAGTTGATGGCGGAGGCGCTCGAGCCGCAGGAGCGGCTCGATCGTATCGTGCACGACATCGCCCAAAATATGGTTGCCGAGGTCTGCTCGCTCTATGTGCTACGCGCCGATTCCGTACTCGAGCTCTACGCCACCGAGGGTCTGAAGCGCGAATCCGTCCACCTTGCCCAGTTGAAGCTCGGCGAGGGTCTCGTCGGCACCATTGCGGCGTCGGCCCGCGCGCTCAACCTGTCGGAAGCCCAGCAGCACCCCGCCTTCGCCTACCTGCCGGAGACGGGCGAGGAGATCTACAACTCCTTCCTCGGCGTGCCGGTGCTGAGGGCAGGGCGCACACTGGGCGTGCTTGTCGTGCAGAACCGCACCCAGCGCCAGTACCGCGACGACGAGGTCGAGGCGCTCGAAACGGCCGCCATGGTGATCGCGGAGATGATCGCAGCCGGCGAACTGACGCGCCTCACGCGCCCTGGCCTCGAACTCGATCTGCGCCGCCCCGTCAGTTTCACGGGCATTTCCTTCAACGAAGGCGTCGGCCTTGGCCATGTCGTGCTGCACGAGCCGCGCATCGTCGTCACCAACCTCTTCAATGAGGATTCCGAAGAGGAGATGCGCCGGCTGGAGGCCGCGCTCGGCTCGCTGCGTCTCTCGATCGACGACATGCTGTCGCGCCGCGACGTCGCCTTCGAGGGCGAGCATCGCGCCGTCCTCGAAGCTTATCGCATGTTCGCCAACGATCAGGGCTGGGTGCGCCGGCTGGATGAAGCCGTGCGCAACGGCCTGACGGCCGAGGCGGCTGTCGAGAAGGTGCAGAGCGACATGCGCGCGCGCATGATGCACATGACCGACCCTTATCTGCGCGAGCGGATGAGCGATTTCGACGATCTCGCCAACCGCCTTCTGCGCATGCTGCTAGGCCGTAGCCCCGACGATGTCGCGGCGGCCTTGCCGAAGGATGCGATCGTCGTCGCGCGCTCGATGGGGGCTGCCGAACTGCTCGACTATCCGCGCGAGAAGCTGCGCGGTCTTGTGCTGGAGGACGGCGCCGCCACCAGCCACGTGGTCATCGTGGCGCGCGCCATGGGCATTCCCGTCGCCGGCCAGGTCAAGGGCGCGGTTTCCATGTCGGAAAACAGCGACGCCATAATCGTCGATGGTGATGAGGGCGTCATCCATCTTCGCCCGCAGGCCGACCTCGAAGCCGCCTATGCCGAGAAGGTGCGCTTCCGTGCGCGCCGGCAGGAGCTTTACCGCGAGTTGCGCAAGAAGCCGTCGGATAGCAAGGACGGCGTGCATATCGATCTTCTGATGAATGCCGGGCTGGCGGTCGACCTGCCGCAGCTTGCCGAATCGGGCGCGGCCGGCATCGGGCTTTTCCGTACCGAGCTGCAGTTCATGGTCGCATCGACCTTCCCGCGCGCCGAGGCGCAGGAAGGCCTCTATCGGGATGTGCTGGATGCCGCGCAGGGCAAGCCGGTCACCTTCCGCACCATCGACATCGGCGGCGACAAGATCCTCCCCTATTTCAAGAATATCGCGCATGAGGAGAACCCGGCGCTCGGCTGGCGCGCGATCCGCCTGACGCTTGACCGCCCCGGCCTCCTGCGCACTCAGATCCGCGCGCTGCTGAAAGCCGCCGGCGGGCGCGAACTGCGTCTCATGCTGCCCATGGTCACCGTGCTTTCCGAGGTCGCGCAGGCGCGCGACATCATCGACAAGGAAGTGCGCCATCTGTCCCGCTTCGCGCATCACCTGCCGACACGCCTCAAGCTCGGCGCGATGCTGGAGGTTCCGGCCCTTCTCTGGCAGCTCGACGAGCTGATGCAGGCCGTCGATTTCGTTTCCGTCGGCTCGAACGACCTGTTCCAGTTCGTCATGGCGGTCGATCGCGGCAACACCCAGCTTGCCGACCGATTCGACACACTGTCCGTACCGTTCCTGCGCGTGCTGAAGCAGATCGCCGACGCCGGCGCGCGCAACCATACGCAGGTCACACTGTGCGGCGAACTCGCCGGCAAGCCCATCTCGGCGATGGCGCTGATCGGCCTCGGTTTCCGATCCATATCCATGTCGCCGGCCTCGATCGGCCCGGTCAAGGCCATGCTGACCGAACTGCCCGTCGAGGAACTGACGAAGTTCTTCGACGAGAACCTCGCCGGCAACGCCGCCAACCTCCCCATGCGCGCGCTCCTGCAGGCCTTCGCCGACGACCGCGGCATACCTCTTTGAGAGACTAGCGGGAGTCTTTTCCCCGGAAATCGGACGGGAGTTATGCCGATCTATGAACTGGCAGCCGTTGGTGCCGCGACATGCTGGGCCCTCACCGGGATCATTGCTGCTGGTCCCGCCGGCCACCTCGGCGCATGGGCATTCAACTGGATAAGGCAGGTATCAGTCACCGTCCTGCTTGCTATCGTCATGCTGGCGACCGGCGTCTGGCACCAGTTGAACGTGGCGACCATCGGCCCGCTCGCCATTTCCGGCTTGATGGGTATCTTTCTCGGCGACACGCTGCTTTTCGCGACCCTGAATCGACTTGGTCCGCGCCGGGCTGGCGTGATTTTCGCGCTCAATGCACCCATGGCGGCTCTGCTCGGCTTCGTCCTGCTTGGCGAACGTTTGCCGGTGCAGGTCGTCGTTGGCATCGCGCTCACCGTATGCGGCGTGGTCCTCGCGATCATTTTCGGCAAGCGGCGTGACCAGCTTCACGCATGGGAAGCGGTCAAGGGGCCGCTCTGGATCGGAATACTCTTTGGATTGGGGGCGGCAGCGGGTCAGGCGGTCGGGTCGGTGATTGCAAAGCCGGTGATGGCGTCAGGTGTCGATCCATTCCTGGCTTCCATGGTGCGGGTAGGTGTGGCCGCCACCTGCCTCACCGTGCTGATGGTCCTGCCCATCCAGGTGGCGAAGCCAAAGGCGCCCGTGACGCCTGGAGTGGCGACCGTGACCGTCTTGGTGGGCGTACTGGGGCTCGGAGTCGGAATGACGCTTCTGCTCTTTGCTCTGTCGGGCGGCAATGTCGGGGTTATCTCGACGCTTTCGGCGACGTCGCCTGTCATCATCCTGCCCATGCTTTGGCTCAAGACCGGTGAGCGCCCTGCCGGCGGCGCATGGATCGGTGCCGTACTGGTCGCCATCGGCATGGGCATCATCTTCCTGCGTTGAAGGTCGTCGCCTTCGTTGAGGTTTGCGGCATTCTCGGCTAATGCCCTCGCTGTCTCTTTTGGGTACCAGACCTGATGATCTCTCTTCCCCGCGACCGTATGGACCAGCTCGTCAAGCGTTTCGACATGCTCGAGGCGCAGATGGCGGCCGGGCCGGATGCGGATGCGTATGTGAAGATGGCTTCGGAATATTCCGAGCTTCAGGACATCGCCGGCAAGATCCGCGAACTGTTCAAGGCCGAAGGCGAGCTTGCAGACCTCGAGGCCATGGTCGCAGACAAATCCACCGACGCCGAGATGCGGTCTCTTGCCGAGGCCGACCTGCCTGATGTCGAAAAGCGCATTGAGGCCTTGCGCCAGGACCTACAGATACTCCTCCTGCCGAAGGACGCTGCCGACGAGAGGAACGCCATCCTCGAAATCCGTGCCGGCACCGGCGGCGATGAGGCGGCGATCTTCGCCGGCGACCTGTTTCGCATGTACGAGCGCTACGCCGCCAACCAGGGCTGGCGCATGGAACTGATGTCGGCGAGTGATGGCGACGCCGGCGGCTACAAGGAAATCATCGCCAGCGTCTCGGGCAAAGGCGTCTTCGCCAAGCTGAAATTCGAATCCGGCGTGCATCGTGTCCAGCGCGTTCCCGCCACCGAGGCGCAGGGGCGCATCCATACCTCGGCCGCCACCGTGGCCGTCATGCCGGAGGCCGAGGAAGTCGACATCGAGATCAAGCCAGAGGATATCCGCATCGACACGACGCGGGCCTCCAGTTCGGGCGGCCAGCATGCCAACACAACCGAGACGGCGGTTCGCATCCTGCACATTCCGACCGGCATCATCGTCGTCCAGGCCGAGAAGTCGCAGCACCAGAACCGAGCCCGCGCCATGCAGGTGCTGCGCGCCCGTCTCTATGATCTTGAGCGGTCGCGTGCCGATCAGGAACGCTCCGACGCGCGCAAGCTTCAGGTCGGATCGGGCGATCGTTCCGAGCGCATCCGAACCTACAATTTCCCGCAGGGGCGCGTCACCGACCACCGCATCAACCTCACCCTCTACAAGCTGGACAGGGTGATCGAGGGCGAGCTTGACGAGCTGATCGATGCGCTGGTCGCAGACCACCAGTCGAAGCTTTTGGCGGCGGAAGGTTTGTGAAGCTTTCCGCCCTGCACGCCGAATCGCGCGCTTCCCTTGCGGAAGGCAGAATCAGCGATGCCGATCTCGATGCACGGTTGCTGGTCGAGCATTTTTCGCAGACGACCCGCACCGACGCCATCGCTCGTCCGGACCTGTCCGTAGCTGACGACAAGGTCGCAGCCGTACGCGCAGCCATCCTGCGCAGGCTTGCCGGCGAACCGGTTCATCGCATCATAGGCTTTCGCGAATTCTACGGCCTGAAGCTTCACCTTTCACCCGAGACGCTGGAGCCGCGTCCGGATACCGAAACGCTGGTCGACGCCGCGCTGGAGCGGCTGCGCCAGAGCCCCGCGAGCGATGGTGCTTTGCGCATTCTCGACCTCGGCACGGGCACCGGCGCGATCGCGCTTGCCCTGCTCGCGAACCTGCCGCAAGCCAGCGCCATAGCTGTCGATATCTCCGCCGACGCGCTGGCTGCCGCTACCCGCAACGCCTTGGAAAACGGGCTTTCCGGCCGGTTTCAGACCACTCTTTCAGACTGGTTCGAAAATATTTCCGGAACTTACCATGCAATTGTCTCAAACCCGCCTTACATAAGCACCGAAGAGCTTGTGACCTTGCAGGACGAGGTCAGGGAATATGATCCGGCAAAGGCCCTTGATGGCGGACCGGACGGGCTCGATGCCTACAGGTCGATAGCGGAAGGTTCGCGAAAGCATCTCGAGCAGGACGGGTTCGTCTGCGTCGAGATCGGTTATAGCCAGAAGGCGGATGTCATCAGCCTGTTCGAGGGCCGGGGCTATCGTCTTCTGGAAACAAGACAAGACTTTGGAGGTCGTGACAGGGTGCTGGTTTTCGCAGGAAGTTGACCCCAAGTTGACCACAAAATAGCCCGTGAACCTGTCATAAAAACCGCTTGGCAAGCTTTGCGAATGCAGCTAGGGTCCGGCCAACCGGATGAGACGAAGCAGGCAGTGCTGTCACCACCGGGTTTTTCCAAAAGGACAGTCTGCCTTCTTGCGATGACGACGCCTTAGCTTCGTGCAGGGGGATTGTCCGGCAGTTAAACACGTAACTGGAACGGAAGACGTGGCGCCGACGCAGACGCGGGCGAGCACCGTTAGATCAACATGGAACAGCGGGCTTCGTCGCTCCGCCTCCGATGCTTTGTAAACCCAAGAGAGACTGATGAGGCCACAACAGCAGAACAGGCGCATGCGCGGCCGTAATGGTGGCGGCAACAACAACAATAATAACAACAACAATAACAACAACCGCAGGGGCCCGAATCCCCTCACGCGCAACTACGAGAGCAATGGCCCGGACGTTAAGATTCGCGGCTCCGCGCAGCAGATCGCCGAGAAGTATGCCCAGCTCGCCCGAGATGCCCAGAGCTCCGGCGATCGCGTGATGGCCGAGAACTATCTCCAGCACGCCGAGCACTACAACCGCATAATCGCGGCCGCGCAGGCGCAGATGCCGATCCAGAACGTTCAGCAGCAGCGCGACCAGTCCGACGAGGACGATGAGGAGCGCGATGAGTTCGACGCCGGGAACAATCCCGGGCAGGCCGCGCAGGCCAACCAGGGTCAGCCGCAGGGCGGCAATGGCGACTATCAGCAGCCGCAGCAGTTCAACGCGGGCTCCGAAGCCGGTTCCGGCCCGCAGCCCGAGATAGAGGGCATGCCGGCCGAGGTTGCGCTCAATCCGGAAGCGGCGGGCGAAGGCAACGGCGCTCAGCGCGAACGTTCCTTCAATGGCAACAACGGAAACGACGGTGAAGGCCGAGAGGCCGGTCGCCGCAGCAGGCGTCCCCGCCGTGGCGAGCGCAGCCGGCCGGATACCAATGACAGTGCCGACGACACGGTTGCGACCGAGGGTCTTGCGGCGACGCTGTCGCGCGGCGCTTCGGCGGCAGTCCCGCAGGAACAGCCGGCCGCACCGCAGGCCGGCGGCGACCCGGCGTTGGCCGACGCCGACAATTGATACGCGACCCGTAAGGGTTTGGGGTGGTGGTCCGGGCGGCGGAGGCGAAAGTCTCCGCCGCTTTTTCTTTATTGACCAGGGTCAAGGCATCTTGAGGGAATAGGGAGATATACCCATATCGGGCGGAGCATGATCCCGAAAAGTGGGAACCGGTTTTCGGATAAGATCATGCTAAAACAGACAATAAGGGCCCTGCTCCGAAGGAGGGGGTCCGTCAACCAGCCTGACCGGCGCCGCGAAGCGGGCCGAGAGATGGATAGGAGACAGATATGGATATTGAAAAGTACTCGGAGAGGGTGCGCGGCTTCATTCAGTCCGCGCAGACCATGGCTCTCTCCCGCAACCACCAGCAGTTCACCCCAGAGCATCTTCTGAAAGTCCTGGTCGATGACCAGGAGGGTCTTGCCGCGTCGCTCATTCAGCGCGCCGGCGGCGACGTGAAGGCCGTGCAGATGGGCGTCGAGACGGCGCTCAATGCGCTGCCGAAGGTCGAGGGCGGCAATGGCCAGCTCTATCTCGCGCAGCCGCTCGCCAAGGTGTTTTCCACCGCCGAGGAAATGGCGAAGAAGGCCGGCGACAGTTTCGTCACGGTCGAACGCCTGCTCACCGCGCTCGCGGTCGAGAAGTCGGCCAAGACGTCGGACATCCTCGCCAAGGCCGGCGTCACCGCGCAGGCGCTCAACGCCGCGATCAACGATCTGCGCAAGGGCCGCACGGCCGACACCGCGTCGGCCGAGCAGGGCTACGACGCGTTGAAGAAATACGCGCGCGACCTCACGGCTGACGCCAGAAGCGGCAAGCTCGATCCGGTCATCGGCCGCGACGACGAGATCCGCCGCACGATCCAGGTTCTCTCGCGCCGCACCAAGAACAATCCCGTCCTCATCGGAGAGCCCGGCGTCGGCAAGACCGCCATCGCCGAAGGCCTCGCGCTGCGCATCGTCAATGGCGACGTGCCCGAGAGCCTGAAGGACAAGCAGTTGATGGCGCTCGACATGGGCGCGCTGATTGCCGGTGCGAAATATCGCGGCGAGTTCGAGGAGCGCCTGAAGGCCGTCCTCAACGAGGTCACCGCGGCTGCCGGCGGCGTCATCCTGTTTATCGACGAGATGCACACGCTGGTCGGCGCAGGCAAGGCCGATGGCGCGATGGATGCGTCCAACCTCCTGAAGCCCGCGCTTGCGCGCGGCGAGCTGCACTGCGTCGGCGCGACCACGCTCGATGAGTACCGCAAGCACGTCGAGAAGGATGCCGCACTTGCCCGTCGCTTCCAGCCCGTCTTCGTCGACGAGCCCACGGTAGAGGACACCATCTCCATTCTGCGCGGCCTGAAGGAGAAGTACGAGCAGCACCATAAGGTTCGCATTGCAGACTCCGCGCTGGTCGCGGCTGCGACGCTGTCCAACCGGTACATCACCGACCGCTTCCTGCCCGACAAGGCGATAGACCTCGTCGACGAGGCCGCGTCGCGCCTGCGCATGCAGGTCGATTCTAAGCCGGAAGAGCTGGACGAGATCGACCGCCGCATCATGCAGCTCAAGATCGAGCGCGAAGCGCTCAAGCTGGAGAAGGACGACGCCTCGAAGGATCGCCTCGTGCGCCTCGAGAAAGACCTCGCCGACCTTGAGGAAGAATCCAATGCGCTCACTGCCAAGTGGCAGGCCGAGAAGCAGAAGCTCGGCCTCGCCGCCGACCTCAAGGGCAAGCTGGAAGAGGCGCGCAACGAGCTCGCCATCGCGCAGCGCAAGGGCGAGTTCCAGCGCGCCGGCGAGCTTGCCTATGGTACGATCCCGGAGCTTGAGAAGCAGTTGCGCGAGGCCGAAGCCGGCGGCGACAATGGCGGCATGCTGCAGGAGACGGTGACGCCCGACAACGTCGCGCAGATCGTCTCACGCTGGACGGGAATCCCCGTCGACAAGATGCTCGAAGGCCAGCGTGAGAAGCTGCTGCGCATGGAAGACGAGATCGCCAAGCGTGTCGTCGGCCAGGGCGAGGCGGTTCAGGCCGTGTCGAAGGCCGTGCGGCGTGCCCGTGCGGGCCTGCAGGACCCGAACCGGCCGATCGGCTCGTTCCTGTTCCTCGGCCCCACCGGCGTCGGCAAGACCGAACTCACCAAGGCGCTCGCGAACTTCCTGTTCGACGACGAGACTGCGATGGTGCGCATCGACATGAGCGAGTTCATGGAGAAGCATTCCGTCGCCCGGCTCATCGGCGCTCCTCCCGGCTATGTCGGTTACGAGGAGGGCGGTGCGCTTACCGAAGCGGTGCGCCGGCGTCCCTATCAGGTCGTGCTGTTCGACGAGATCGAGAAGGCGCATCCGGATGTCTTCAACGTTCTGCTGCAGGTGCTGGACGACGGTCGCCTGACCGACGGACAGGGCCGCACGGTCGATTTCAAGAACACGCTGATCATCATGACGTCCAATCTTGGCGCGGAGATACTCGTCAATCTCGGCGAGGACGAGGACGTGCAGTCGGTGCGCGATCAGGTGCTGGCCATCGTCAAGGCGAGCGTCAAGCCGGAGTTCTATAACCGCATCGACGAGATCGTGCTGTTCCACCGCCTGCGCCGTCAAGACATGGGCCGCATCGTCGAGATCCAGCTCAAGCGGCTGGAGAAGCTTCTGGAGGAGCGCAAGATCACGCTCGACCTCGATCCGGAAGCGATCGACTGGCTTGCGAACAGAGGATACGACCCGGCCTATGGCGCGCGTCCGCTGAAGCGCGTCATCCAGAAGGAGCTTCAGGACCCGCTGGCGGAGAAGATCCTGCTCGGCGATATCAGAGATGGTTCCGTCGTGAAGATCACGGCCGGCTCCGACCGTTTGAACTTCCGGGCAAAACCCTCAGTGGTAAACGAAGAATCCGAAGCGGCCTGACCGCCCAGGCAAGACTGAAGAAGAGGGCCCCGCTGAAAGGCGGGGCCTTTTCGTATCATCTTATGTGGCGTGTTAGGCGGCCGCCCGTTCATCCACTGGCCGACGGCGTCGCGACGGCTGCGAAATCGCCGGGGGTTGATATGCCGCGCGCTCGAGCGGAGCGACATCCGTGCCGGGCGGGACGATCTCGTCGATGCGGTCGAGGACGTCGTCGCCGAGCCTCACCTCCGCTCCGGCGAGCAGGCCATCGAGTTGATCCATCGTGCGCGGGCCGATGATGGCTGACGTCAGCGCGGGATGCGCCACCACGAAGGCAAGCGCCATGTGCATCAGCGAAATGCCGGCGCTTTCCGCCAGCGGAATCAGTTCCTCGACCGCGTTCAGGCTCGCCTCGTCTGACATCGCCTTCGGGAAGAATTTTACGCGCAATGAGTCCGGCTGTTCCTTGCCCTTTCGATATTTGCCGGTCAGCATGCCCTTGGCCAGCGGGCTCCATGCCAGCACGCCCATGCCGTAGCGCTGGCAGGTGGGAAGCACCTCGCGCTCGATCGAGCGATTGAGGATCGAATAGGGCGGCTGTTCGGTGCGGAAGCGCGCCAGCCCGCGCCGTTCAGCCGTCCACTGCGCCTCCACAATGTCGGAAGCGGGAACCGTCGAGGCCCCGAATGTGCGGATTTTGCCAGCCCGCATCAGGTCGGTGAGAACCGAGAGCGTCTCCTCGATATCGGTATCGGGGGCCAGGCGGTGGATCTGGTACAGGTCGATGTAGTCGGTCTGCAGGCGCTTGAGCGAATCGTCGACCGCGCGCGTGATCCAGCGTCGTGAACCGCCTTGCATGTTGGGGCCATCGCCCATTGGAAGCGCAGCCTTGGTGGCGAGCACCACATTGTCACGCCTGCCTTTCAACGCCTTGCCGACGATCACTTCCGACTCGCCCTGGCTGTAGGCGTCGGCGGTGTCGACGAAGTTTATACCGAAGTCGAGCGCCTTGTGGACGATGCGAATGCCCTCGTCATGGTCGGGATTGGCTATCTTCCCGAACATCATGGTGCCCAGGCAATAGGCGCTGACCTGTATGCCGGTCTGGCCGAGCGGACGATATTGCATGTGTGTCTCCTTGAACGTCTGGCGACATTCCGTGGAATGTCATATATAAACGGAACGGGCGTCCATTTATATGGAACATTGTTCCGTTTATCAAGGGGGGTGTGTTTTGGAGAACGATTCCGGCGTCAATGACGCTCGCGACGAGCACGATCGCCCGATGCGCGCGGACGCGCGCCGCAACGTCGACGCGCTCCTGCAAGCGGCGATGACCGTGTTCGGGACGTCGGGTGTGGATGCGCCAATGCGCGCGATCGCGTCGGCGGCGGGGGTTGGCGTTGGCACGTTGTACCGGCATTTTCCCCAGCGTTCGGATCTCATCAAGGCGATCATCCAGCGGGAGGTCGACGACTGCGTGGAGGCAGCCGCCAGCCTGAGCCAAGTCCTGCCGCCGGGCGAAGCGCTCGCGGAATGGATGAGCCGTCTCGTGGATTTTGTCAGCATCAAACGGGGTCTGGGCCCTGCGCTTCATTCAGGCGATCCGGCCTATCAATCGTTGCCGGACTACGTTCAGGGGCAGCTTGTCCCCGCGCTGCGCCAGCTACTGGATTCCGCTTCTGCGTCCGGCGAAGTCCGGGGCGATGTCGACGCGCGTGAGTTGCTGTTTGCCGCGCTCAGGCTGGCGACGCCGGCCAGCGACGGCGGGGCCGACGAGGCACGGCGGATGGTGATGCTGCTCGTCGACGGCCTGCGTTTTCGGGCGGCGCCAAGCACTTCCTCTTTACCGTAAGTTACTTCCGCCCGTTCGCTCCGCCATGCCAATTCCAGGTGCTCGCCTCTGGAAACGGCGATGACGGAGGTATGGAATGCAAAATCTCTCGAAACTCATCGCGGCGGCTTCGCTGTCGCTCTCATGCGCCACCGCAGTCTGGGCGCAGCAACAGAACCCGCTTCCGCTCGCCACCGACCAGCTTGTCCGGTTCGGGCCCGACATCGAGGGCTGGACCGTCTACGCCAACAAGACGCGCGGGGATTGCCTGATCGTCAGCTCCTTCGGTCCCGCCTCGGTGCAGATGGGCGTCGCGGCGGATGACCAGGCCATCGGCTATCTTGGCGTCTTCACCACACTGGATATCGGCATCCAGAACGGAGCTAATGAAATCTTCGTCGAAATCGGTGGCAAACTCTACGCCGGCGTCGTCACGACCACGACCGGCCAGCTGAAAGGCGGATATTCCGGCGGCTACATCCTGACAGACGATCCTGGTTTCAAGCGCGCCGTGGCCAAGCAATACACGATGACCGTCTTCCCGCAGACGGCGGGCGCGTTCGTCGTCGACCTGACCGGCACCTACAAGGCCATGGCGGCGGGCAAAAAATGCCTCGCCGAACAGACGGGCTGACACCGGAAAAGCAGGCCGGCCCTCAGCGAAACAGCTTCCGGACCATGCCGAACAGCGAGCGCTCGTTACCCGCCGGCGCATTGACGGCATCCGGTGGCGGTGCGTTCGCGCTCTTCATGAACGCTTCGATCCACGGGAAAACGCTGATAGCCACCTCGGTCACCCGGCCGTCATTGGCATCGAAGCGAAAGACCGGGCTGTCGCTTCGCTTGCCGGCCAGGATGAACTCCGGATGCCTGCCGTCAGCCAGGCCGATGAAGATCGCGTCCTGCGGCACCGGATCGTCGTCCTTCCGCTCGCCCGCGAAGATGCGTTGGCGCGCCAGCCGGTCGATTGCGTCGAGCCGGTCCGCGTAGGCGCCGCTATCGCCGCCGCCCACCCGACGACCCGACAGCAGCAGAAAGTCGTGGTAGGTCGCCGGCAGCGGCCCGAAACGCGCTTCCAGCGCCCTGAGCCGTTCAGGCGGCACCCCTGCGGAGAAAGGCGCTTCGTCCGGCGGAAGGAAATAGCTGCCCTTCCGCGCCTCGGCCCTGCGTCGGTTGAGTTCCACGGCGCCGATCCAGGCGGGGCGCTTGCGCCTTCCGACGGGCTTTTCCCCATCCGCATGAGCAGGCGGCGACAGGTTGAGTTTTTCCCACAGGAAGCCGCTGCTGTCGTAGTCGCTGTAGGCCTGGCCCATCGCGATCTCGACGTGGTCGTGGGGCAGGCCATAGTCCAGGAGGTAGGCGATCCTCAGCGCCGCGCCTTCAGGGCTGGGATCGGTCTTTCTCCACAGCGGCGATTGCAGCCATGTCAGCAGGCCGCGTTCGTCGCCGATGCCGAAGACACGGCGGCAATAGCCGGCCCAGTCCTCGTCCGGTTGGGGAGGCAGGCCGGCACGCGGACCATGGGCCAGCGGCGGCAGCCCGCCTCCATTCCCCGCCGCGACGCTTTGCGGCGACGCAAACGCGCCCATGCTCTCGTCGAAACCCAGCCCGCCGCCCGCCCTGATCGCCTGCGCATTGAGCACGAGATGCCTGCCGAGGAGGACCAGGTTGTCTTGCCGGTGGTCCCATCCTCCGCCAAGGAGATTGTGGTGGACGTAGCGGTCGCTCATAGGGCCTGCCGTCTGGATCGCATGCAAACGTTACGCGGCGAAGCCGGGGGAGGCGAAGTTGAAATCGTCCAGGTCCGCCTGGGTCAGCCCAGCCGTCCCGTCAGCTGCCTGCGTTCTGTCTGGTGTGACCATTCCCGCGTCAGTCCCCCGAAGGCCGATGCAATTGAAGAACTTTTTCAGAAGCATTTCGTCGAAATGACCCGTCCATGTCGCCATCATCGCCGCTGCGGTTTCCGGCGCGAAACCCCGCTTGTATGGCCGGACGGACGTCAAGGCGTCGAAGACATCGCAAATTGCGACGATCCGACCCGCCGCCGAGATTTCGTCGCCCTTCAGGCCAGTTGGGTAGCCGCTCCCATCCAGCCTCTCGTGATGATGAAGGCAGGCTTTCCCGACGATGTCAGGGAGGCCGCTTCCTTTCGCCAGAATCTCATACCCTCTGCTCGGATGGGTCTGCATGACCGCCGCCTCTTGGGACGTGAGCATCCCGGTCTTGGCGAGGATCGCAGTCGGAATGCGAACCTTTCCGATATCGTGCAGAAGGCCGCCAATACACAGGATCCGGACCAGATTCGCGTCGAGCTTCAGATGTCGCGCGAACAGGCCGACAAGCGCGCAGACAGCTATCGAATGCTGAAAGCTGGTCTCATCCTTCGTCTTGAGCTTGGTGAGGTTCAGAATCGTTGCAGGGCGCGTGCACACGAGCTGATCGACGACATCCACGACCGCCTCGACCTGCTCGCGGTCGATGCCTGTCGGCGACAAGGCGCTGCTGAAGATCGAGCGGACCATCCCGGTCGCCTGTGTCAGTGTTGCCCCGCCGTTGCCCGACGCTGCCGCGCTCTGCCGGGCGTTCGGCTGCCCGGGCTTAGCATTGGCGGGCCCGATTCCCTTGGACAGGTCGATGATCAGGGTGCTCACCGAACTTTCGCGAAGCGCTTTCAGCTCAGTCGCACTGCTCAGCTTGAACTGGCTCAGCGCGAAGGGACTGTTTAGCCATTGATTGCCAAATCCATGGATGAACATGCCGACGCGGGCGTCATTCTTGTCGATCTCGAGAAGCGTGGCGTTCGTCATGCAATGCTTGCCTGCTGGCGATAAGGGCCGAAATAGCGGAAGCGGTCCAATCCTCGCACGAGGCGTCCGACGGGTGGCAAGTATAAGCCTGAAGAATTAATGCCCGTTGAATGACGGCTGCGTGAGGGCTTGCAGGGTAGTGTTGCGCGGCTTGCGACTGGCTTCGCTGGGCTGAGATCCGAAACTATGTCCGCAACCCACGCTAGATCCGCATCAGGCGTAAGCGCGGCTAGCCGATCATCCAGTCTTCGGCGTCGAATAGCTGCATCAGATTGCAGTAGGGCACGGCCATATCCTGACAGACACCGGGGATCTTGCGGAGGCTGTTCGGTCCCGTCTCCTCCGTAACGACAGTGTGACCGTGATAGCTTGCGGTGGCGATTACGAAGCTGTCGGCCGCAAATTTCTCTTTGCCGGCCATCGCTAGGCCCGTGTATTTGTTGAGCACGACTTGAACGTTCCTCTGGACCGACTCGTCCGGCGCGATGAACATGTGATTCCGCTCTCTGAGCCACGCATACAGCTCCGGAGAGCGCTTCTCGCATTCGGCCAGCACCAGCGTCGATGACACCATACGACCCTCGCCGATCAGCCCGTCAAACTGCACCCACAGCTTTGGGAAGCGCTTCGGCTTATACCGCTCATACCAGGCGGCGATCAGCGCCGATGTGTCGATACAATAGATCGTTGGCACGCACGCTACCCTGTCAGCCCGAAGGCCGCGCGCTCGATATTGGGAACGGCGGTGACTTGCATGTTGAGGTGGTTGGCAACATCGCGCAGCGTCAGCGCCCGATCATAGTAACCTTGGAACACCAACTGGGTGAAGTTGCGGCCGAGTTGGCTGAGAACAACCAGGTGGCGCTCTGGTCCGCCGCTGCTTCTTTTGTCCGCCAAAGCGTCGTACTCGGCTTGGAAGCTGGCTCGCCGGCTTTCATAGAATGCTTGGGTGGTCCGTCCGAGCGTTAGCAGTCGGCGCAGCACGACTTCACGGCTGACTCCAAACCGACTGGCGAGGGCAGCTAGCTCCTCGTCATCCCAGGTGATGGCGTTACCTTTGGCGCGCACCAACTGCTCGCTGAGCAGCCATTCGGCCGGGACGAGGGTCGCTCCGGCGACGGCGTTGCAGAATTGCTCGACGATGGCGCTCGCCGGCTGGGGCGCAACAAAGTCAATACCACTGATGCCGCTGGCGCGAACGACAAGGTGGCTGAATTCGTGCAACAGCGTAAATGTCCGCCCGTTGGTGCGATCTTTGGAATTGATCAGTATGATGGGCAACTGAGTCTCGGCGATGGCGACGCCGCGCATTTCGGTTAGTGCCAGGCGTGGCACCATGAATACCAGCACGTCCTTGCTCTCGATCGCCGTGCGCCAGTTGTCGAACGCTTTCGCACGCCAACCCTGTTGGCCAGTCCGGGTCACTCCGAGATATTCGCGAATAGCAGAGGCGATCTTTTCCACGTCGTCATTGACGGTCGCCTGCAACCTAAATTCTTGGATCGGTTCGCCAACGTCCCTGTGCAGCTCGAGCGCCAGTTCGCGGCGTTCTTGGGCTTGGCGGATGGACCACTCAAGGCCGGACTTGAAAGCGTCCTCGGGCGTCTCCCGCAAGCGGCGGAAATCCTGGATAGGCTGGAAACCTTTAGGTGGCTCGTCGAGATAGAAGATCGCAGGCGCGCGCTTATAGAAATTGGCGGCGGTGAGAAATTGGGGGAAAGTGAGATATTTCTCGCCGGCCTCGCATGCGAGCAGCTTGTTGACACTCACGCCAATGCCTTCGGCGGCCGCCTCGGGGCTGAGGCGGGCCTGCTCCCGAGCCCATCGCAGGATGGCTGGGTTGATCAGTGCTGGCGTACTCTTGGTCATGGTCAAGTTTACTCTAACACAGCTGTCAATATGATCGATGTGGGCTTTTAAATGGTAACTAAATTTGCTCGATAGGTGGCGCTTACACTGCAAACAGCCATTTGGCGTCAAGCCTCTGTCATCCTAACCGCAACTGCCAAAAGCGGACAGCAGGAACCCACCCCGATGCCGTCATGCTCATCCTACCTCACCCACCCAAAACGTGAGGTGATTTTCCCACCCTCCACTCTCGCCAGCAAAAATTCCCCAACCCTCTCAACCCCTTGGCGCTTTCCTCAAAAAAAATCCGCGCCCCTTTTCTTCACACCCATTTCCCCTCCCGCATAATTCGCTCACCGCCCTCGCGGGAGCCCGGGTCATGAACCGGATGACGGGGAGGGTGGCGGTGTCCGGGCCGGCAGCGCCGGAGCTGATCGCGAAGGTGGGAAACCGCCTCTGGCGATCATGCTCCATCGGTAGCGCGGTTTAGGGAGTCGATCCCCAAGACCCGGGCCCCGGTGATGGTCAGCGGTGGAGGCGCGAATGCCAAGTCCACCCCATCGTCACCGGAGGTGAAAGCGCCGGCGGACGCCGACGACCGCGCCGCATTTTCATATGAGTGAGGCGCGGTTCCTGTGTCCGCCTCCCACTTGCCTGTCTTCCGCTTGCCGTCCGCTTTTGCGGCGGCAACACGTTTTCGCGCGCCCATGCCGGACCGAACCCGACCATCGAAACCGGCCAGCCCAGAGGAGCAAGCCATGCCAAAGACAAGAAAGGCCACTGCCGGAAAACCGCCGCGTAAATCTCGGGCTGCGTTCAGGGAAACCGTGGAGGGGGTGGAAAGAGGCCCGTTCGCATTTCGCGACATGATCGCGGCGATGACGTGGCAGCCTGCGCTCCGCTTCGCACTTGCCATCGACGGCGCACCGGCACGCTGCCCGCGGCGCGCCTGCCAGATGGATGGTCAGTGCCATCTGACCATCGCCGGAGCGCCGCCGCTGTCCTGCGGCGGGGGGCTTTCCGACGAGACGATGCTGCGCGCAGCGCAGATGTCCGTGTTCGCCTGCGCGGCGGTGGACAATTTCGTCGACCTGCTTGTGCCGGCACTTCCGCAGATCGCCGATGGCATCTGCAAGCTCATCGACGAACTGGACCCTAAGACCAGGCAGGAGATCGCCGACGCGCTGGCCGAGGCCGCTTCCGGCGGCGGGAGGCGATGACGGACGCCCGGCCGCGCCATCTTCATGCCCCGTTCATGTTGCAACCGATAGCCTTCGAATCCATTCCTGCGTCAGCTTCGGCCCGTAGGGTGCGCCTGGCGGGGGCTTAAGAGTGGAAGATGGACGGATAATTGGACGGACAGAGGACAGTATGATCCGCAGTACAATCGCGCTTCTGGCGTTTTCGGCCGGCCTTGCCGCCTTCTGCGCGCCGGCTTCCGCCTCGGCTTTTGCCGGCGACGCTCGGCCCGCGCCGCGCATCGCGGCCGAGCGCATCCAGCTCGCGCAGGATGGCGATGTCGAGATTTATTACGACGAGTTCGGTCGCCGTGTCATCGTCGATGCCTATACCGGCGAGGTCATTGCCGTGCAGCGCCCACGCAACAACGAGCGCCGTCAACGCCGCGAGCAGATGCTTGAGCGCCGCGACGCCATGCGTGGCGACCAGGAGCGCTACTATCTGGACGACCCGCGCGACATGGAGCGGCTGCGCCAGCAGAAGCTGCGCGACGCCGGCATCATTCCCGGCCCGCCCGTCGACGATTATCAGGATTATTCGCGCGAGTTTCCCGGGGGAATCGACGACTATCCCGAAGCGCCTCGCCGCGCTTTCCCCGACGAGCCGCCGCCGGATGTCTACGCCCGTGAGCCGGCTCCCGGTTCCCAGGGGTCCATCGAGCGCCGACCGCTCGACAATGCCGCGCGCGAGCCGCAGGAGCCGGCCGTCGCCGAAGTCCCTCAGCCCGCCACGCCCAATATCGTCGAAGGGGCCATCGATCCATCGTTGAAGCTCGGCCAGCGCGAGGATGTCGCCGCGCTGCAGATCCTGCTCGACCGTCGCGGTGCGTCGCCCGGTGTCATCGACGGCCGGTTCGGCTCCAATGTCGACAAGGCCATCGTCGCCTATCGTTCGATCAACAGCGACAACCTCAAATCCACCGACTCCGAGGGAATCAAGAAGGCGCTGGCCGAATCGGGCGGCGACCCCTTCATCAATTATACGATCACCGCATCCGACGCGGCCGGGCCTTTTGTGGCCTCGGTTCCGTCCGACTATGGCGAGAAGGCCAAGCTCGACAAGATGAGCTACACCTCGGTTTCCGAGATGCTGGCCGAGCGTTTCCACATGGACGAAGCCTATCTGAAGGCGCTTAATCCGCAGGCCAATTTCGGCCGGGTCGGCACCATTATCCGGGTCGCCAATATCGGCCAGCCGGCGACGCGGCAGGTGACGCGCATCGTCGCCGACAAGGGCAAGAAGCAGGTTTTCGGCTACGACGCGGGCAACAAGCTTGTCGTGTCCTACCCGGCGACGATCGGCTCCACCGACACGCCGTCGCCGACGGGCACGCATGCGATCTCGCGCGTGGTTCTCGATCCCGACTACACCTACAATCCGAATCTCAACTTCAAGCAGGGCGAGAACACCAAAATCCTGACCATTCCGCCGGGACCTAACGGGCCGGTGGGTAATGTCTGGATCGCGCTCGACAAGCCCACCTACGGCATCCACGGCACGCCCGACCCTTCCAAGATCGGCAAGACCGAGAGCCACGGCTGCGTACGCCTCACCAACTGGGACGCGCAGGAACTCGCCAAGCTGGTCAAGCCCGGCGTGCCGGTCGAGTTCGTGGAGTAGGGGAGGCGAATCAAGAAGGCGCCTCGCGGCGCCTTTCACTTTCGGAGGACAGGCTGCTCAGCCGCCGAGCTTGGCGCTCGCCATCTTCATCGAGTTGCCGTCGCCGTCCTTCAGCAGCTCGTCGATGCGGGTCCGCTCGCGCTTGAAGGCTTCGAGCTCCTTGTTCTTCAGCACCTTGCCAACCGGCAGGCGCACGCGCATCGGGTCCACCTTGCGGTTGTTCACGATAAGCTCGTAGTGCAGGTGCGCGCCGGTCGACAGGCCGGTCGATCCGACATAGCCGATCACCTGTCCCTGGCGGACACGCGCGCCCGCCTTGATGCCGTCGCCGATGCGGCTCTGGTGGTTATAGGATGTCTCGTAGCCGTTGGCGTGGCGGATGATCGTCTGCTTGCCGTAACCGCCGGCCCAGCCTGCCTTCTCGACAACGCCGTTGCCAGCCGCGATGATCGGCGATCCCGTCGGCGCGGCCCAGTCGACACCGGTATGCATCTTCGTATAGCCGAGAATCGGGTGCCTGCGGCTGCCAAAGCCAGAGCGGAACTTGCCGTTGGGCAGCGGATTCCTCAGCAGGAACTGTTTGGCGCTCCGCCCGTCCTCGTCGAAATAGTCGAAACTGCCGTCTTCCATCTGGAAGCGGTAAAGGTTGCGCGTATTGCCGCCGAACGTCGCGGAGACGAAGAGCAGTTCCGAATCGTCCGACACCTCATCGTTGCTGTCGGGCTGCGAGAAGAGGACCTCAATCGTATCGGCGGGTTTCAGGCGGGACTGGAAATCGACATCCGACGCCAGCAGCTTGACCAGTTGCTGGGTCAGGCGTTTCGACATGCCGTAGGAATAGGCTGTGCGATAGATGCCGTCATAGACGGAGGGCAGGTTTCCTCGCACCGCAGGCTTCGGGCGGTTCTCGTCGAATGCGGTAAGCAATTCCGGGTTCGGCTCGGGCTCTGCGGCCGGGACGAACTGGCCCCTGTCGTCGAGCGCGATCGAGACGAGGTGGGTCTGACGATCGTAGACGCTGGTGCGCACGACCTTGGCGACCTCGCCCTTGACCTCGAGCCCGACGCGCAGGACCGTTCCGGCCTTCAGCGCCGTGGCATTCAGCAGCTTGGCGATGGCGTCGGCCATGCCGGTCGCGTCCTCGCCGGCGTAGCCTGCGTCCTCGAAGGCCTTGTCCACCTTGCGGTCGACTGTGAAGGGAATGATGTCCTCGGCGTATACGACGCTCTGTTCCTCGAAATCCGTCCGCGCCGTGACCGACACGTTCTCGGGAACGATCTTCACGCCGTAGGAAGCATTGAGCGCCTGGTTCGCGAGGGTGTCGCCGAAGCGCTCCGGCACAATGTAA
>NZ_JBEBMF010000004.1:419490-456990 GCF_040081925.1 Mesorhizobium quangtriensis | reverse complement strand
GGGGCTAAAGCCATACACCGAAGCTTAGGGTTCGCAGCAATGCGAGCGGTAGCGGAGCGTTCTGTAAGCCTGTGAAGCGGCATCTGTGAGGAGCCGTGGAGGTATCAGAAGTGCGAATGCTGACATGAGTAACGTAAGGGGTGTGAGAGACACCCCCGCCGAAAGACCAAGGGTTCCTGCTTAAAGCTAATCTGAGCAGGGTTAGCCGGCCCCTAAGACGAGGCGGAAACGCGTAGTCGATGGGAATCACGTTAATATTCGTGAGCCTGCGGGTAGTGACGGATCTCACAAGTGGTTCATTCTTATCGGATTGAATGGGCTGCGGAGAGGTTCCAGGAAATAGCTCCCGCTTATAGACCGTACCCGAAACCGACACTGGTGGTCAGGTAGAGTATACCAAGGCGCTTGAGAGAACTATGCTGAAGGAACTCGGCAAATTGCACGCGTAACTTCGGAAGAAGCGTGACCCTTTTCTGCGCAAGCAGAGGAGGGTGGCACAGACCAGGGGGTAGCGACTGTTTATCAAAAACACAGGGCTCTGCGAAGCCGCAAGGCGACGTATAGGGTCTGACGCCTGCCCGGTGCTGGAAGGTTAAGAGGAGGGGTGCAAGCTCTGAATCGAAGCCCCAGTAAACGGCGGCCGTAACTATAACGGTCCTAAGGTAGCGAAATTCCTTGTCGGGTAAGTTCCGACCTGCACGAATGGCGTAACGACTTCCCCGCTGTCTCCAGCATAGACTCAGTGAAATTGAATTCCCCGTGAAGATGCGGGGTTCCTGCGGTTAGACGGAAAGACCCCGTGCACCTTTACTATAGCTTTACATTGGCATTCGTAGTGGCATGTGTAGGATAGGTGGTAGGCTTTGAAGCCGGGGCGCCAGCCTCGGTGGAGCCACCCTTGAAATACCACCCTTGCAACTATGGATGTCTAACCGCGGCCCGTTATCCGGGTCCGGGACAATGTATGGTGGGTAGTTTGACTGGGGCGGTCGCCTCCCAAAGAGTAACGGAGGCGCGCGATGGTGGGCTCAGAACGGTCGGAAATCGTTCGCTGAGTGCAATGGCATAAGCCTGCCTGACTGCGAGACTGACAAGTCGAGCAGAGACGAAAGTCGGTCATAGTGATCCGGTGGTCCCGCGTGGAAGGGCCATCGCTCAACGGATAAAAGGTACGCCGGGGATAACAGGCTGATGACCCCCAAGAGTCCATATCGACGGGGTTGTTTGGCACCTCGATGTCGACTCATCGCATCCTGGGGCTGGAGCAGGTCCCAAGGGTATGGCTGTTCGCCATTTAAAGCGGTACGTGAGTTGGGTTCAGAACGTCGTGAGACAGTTCGGTCCCTATCTGCCGTGGGTGTAGGAATATTGAAAGGATCTGTCCCTAGTACGAGAGGACCGGGATGGACGGATCTCTGGTGGACCTGTTGTGGCGCCAGCCGCATTGCAGGGTAGCTATATCCGGACGGGATAACCGCTGAAGGCATCTAAGCGGGAAACCCACCTTGAAACGAGTATTCCCTGAGAGCCGTGGAAGACGACCACGTTGATAGGCCGGGTATGGAAGTGCGGCAACGCATGAAGTTTACCGGTACTAATAGCTCGATCGGCTTGATCGTTCTCATTCTCTGTGCCCATCGCGCCGCAAGGCGGTGATAGGACGGCACAACAAGAACAGCTTCTCGAAACAAACATGCTCTTTGCCGACCTGGTGGTTATGGCGGGGTGGCTGCACCCGTTCCCATTCCGAACACGGCCGTGAAACGCCCCAGCGCTGATGGTACTTCGTCTTAAGACGCGGGAGAGTAAGTCGCTGCCAGGTCTGCCAAGCGCATGTTTGAAAATCTTCTCTCTACGAAGGCCCGCCAAGGGACATCGGGCCGCGCAAGCGGCCCTTTCATTTGGTGGAAAAGCGTGATGGATATTTTGCCTCTGGCAAAAATCCGGTGGCGCGGGGTGGAGCAGCCCGGTAGCTCGTCAGGCTCATAACCTGAAGGTCGCAAGTTCAAATCTTGCCCCCGCAACCATCTTTACTTGCGATCCACCCCGCCCCCAGGCGGGGTTTTTCTTTTGAGCGGAAATCATAAGGATTCCAGCGAGATCGCCCTGAACGTCGATCTCCACCTTGCCTTCGACGGGGGTCAGCACGATCCTGTCCACGAGAGAGCGCAGGATGTCCGCTGCCTCGGTCCGCTTCTCTTCCTCTTCATCCTGCAAGGCTTCGTAGAGTTGCTGGACGCGGTTGCGGTATTGCAGCGCCATGGCGGGATGGAGAAGCGGCGGCGGCTCTTCGGCCTCGGCCAGGAACAGCGCCAGTTCCTTCTTCCGGGCTTCCAGCAGGACCATCTTCGCGTTGATGGCATCCGCCGCGCCGCCCTTGAGGATCAGGTTGAGCAGTGTATCGAGCTCCCGGTCGATCCTGGCCACCTCCGCCTCGGCCGCAGCGATCCCCGCGCGGCCTTCCATGCGCAGCCGGTTCATTTCCTGGGTGAACACCTCGCAGAACCGGGCGAACAGTTCGGGATCAACAAGGCGGGTGCGGAGGGCGTTCAGTACCCGCGCTTCGAGTTCCTCGCGCCGAATGTTGACGCGGTTGTCGCAGGTTCCCTTGTTGCGTGCCGTCGAGCAACCAATCAGCGTGGCTGAGATCGCCGAGTAACCGCCCCCGCAGCAAGCGCAACGCGTGAGACCGGAGAAGAGATACCTGGGTCGGCGGCGATAGTTCATCTTGCGGATGTCGGCGACACCGGCCTCGTCCCGCTCGGTCCGGTTTTCGCCCTGCCGCGCCTTCACGGCATTCCAGAGATCGTCGTCAAGGATGCGCAGCTCCGGTGCCTCCTGAACGACCCATTCGGATTCGGGATTGGGGCGAGCCTGGCGCTTGCCTGTATCGGGGTCCTTCACGAAGCGCTGACGGTTCCAGACGATCTTGCCGACATACATCTCGTTGTTGAGGATGCCGTTCCCGCGCTTGGGGTTGCCGTTGATAGTGCTGAAGCCCCATTCTCCGCCGGACGGGGCGGCGATACCCGCCTTGTTCAACGCGAAGGCTATGGTCTTGGCCGACTTGCCGGCGGCATAGTCGCGGAAGATGCGGCGGACGACTTCGGCTTGAGCCTCGTTGATCGTGCGGTCGCCGCGGATCGGTTCGCCGTTGGCGTCGAACCTCTTCACCACGTCGTAGCCGTAGGAATTGCCTCCACCCGATTTTCCCGCCTCAACACGGCCACGCTGCCCGCGTCGGGTCTTGTCGGCCAGATCCTTCAGGAAGAGCGCGTTCATCGTACCCTTGAGCCCGACATGCAACTCGCTGATCTCGCCCTCAGACAGGGTGAGCATCTTCACGTCGGCATAGCGCATGCGCTTGTAGATGCCGGCGATGTCTTCCTGATCCCGGCTGATCCGATCCAGCGCCTCGGCCATGATCAGGTCGAAACGGCCGCGGCTGGAATCCATGATCAGCGCCTGGATGCCAGCGCGCTGGATCATGCTGGAGCCGGAAATGGCGTGGTCAGAGTATTCCTCGACAATGGTCCAACCCTGCTTCTCGGCATGAAGGCGGCACATCCGAAACTGGTCGGCGATGGACGCGTCACGTTGACTGTCGGACGAATAGCGGGCATAGATCGCAACTTTCAATGCGCGTCTCCTCGGTGCATCAAGAGGCGCGCTTCCCCCGTCGCCTCGTCGCCTTCACTTCCTCCGCGTAGCATTCCCGAGCAGCTTGCCGCGCCAGAAATGCCACCAAGCGCAAGAGCCGTGGATCGGGCTCGCCACGAGGAGTAAAGGTAAGTTCCGGCTCGTGGAGCAGAAGAGATTCGAGCAGCTCTTCGCGCTCGCTTCTTTTCATTTTCGGCGGAGTATGGGTTGATCGCACGCTCATACCCGGTAGAGTTTGCCGGATATGAAGTATAAGCAACTGAAAACACGATAGAATGTTTGGCGACTATTGCCGTGTTCCGGCGTATGCAGGCGTGGCGTGGCGTGTGCCCGCGCGCACTGGCATAGCGAAATAACCTGTTCGCTTTTGTCTCCGAACGGACCACCGGTCGTACCGAGATGGCATTTTTCAGATCGCTCAACATAAACGCCATCGTAGCGTATTGCGTTTTACGATACAATCTCTTATCATGCGGCTAAGGAGAAAAGTTATGGTCGCCAATGCCGAACGCAAGGAATATCCGATCTCGATGCGACTGCCGGAAGCGGATGTCGCAATGATCGATCGTGCGGCAACGCTGCGTGGGCGCTCGCGCACCGACTTCGTGCGTGACGCTGCGGTGCGTGCGGCCGAAGAAGTCGTCATGGAGCAAAGCTTGATCCGTATGAGCCCGGAAGGGTTCGCCGGGTTCATGGAGGTTCTCTCCGCCCCGGCAGCTCCGGTTCCGGAAATGGTCGAACTGTCCAGGCGGCCGGCACCCTGGGAAGCCGGTTATGAGGCGAAGCGGTAAATCGTGGCGCTATCGGCTCCCGAACCGCTCACCGCCACGCATGACGTGTCCGAGTTCTCCTGTGGGAACCCGACGCTTGATCACTGGCTGAAGACACGCGCTCTCTCCAATCAGCAGAAGGGCTTCACGGCAGTTCTCGTCGTTCACGAGGCCGGACGTGTCGTTGGCTACTACGGTCTTGCGCCGACCGCCGTTGTCCCGGGAGTGCTGCCGCGCTCGATCCGCACTGGTCAGCCGCCTGATCCGGTCCCCTGCCTTCTTCTCGGCCAGCTTGCCGCCGATACGGAATGGTCGGGACGCGGCGTTGGCACGGGCTTGGTGAAGCATGCGCTTCAGCGTTGCGTTCAGGCCGCAAGTCTGGTCGGCGGGCGAGCGCTGATGGTCAACGCCGTGGACAATGAAGCCGCGCAGTTCTGGCAACGGCGTGGTTTCCTTCCCACGCGGGATGATCCGCTCGTCCTTTTCCGCTCGGTGGCCGCGATAGCAGCATCACTCGCTGACGCCCGAGCCAGCATTTAGCGGATGCGGGGACGAGCTTCATCACGGTACTTCGACGCCAGGTCCGCTCGTCCTGCCGCCGAGCCCGTTCGGGGGCCGAACCTTGTCGGACGGTCACGCCCACATCGGCCTGATAACGGTGAAAGGTAGGAATTTCCGGTGAAATTACATTCTGTACTTGTTATCGTTTGAGGGAATATCACGAAAACGGCTTAATACAGTAAATGACGTCAAACCCTCCAACAAAGCATCACTATATTCCAGCGTTTTACCTGAAAAAATGGGCGGCTGCCGACGGCAAGGTCACGGAGTTCACCAAACCGCGTCATGAAATCGTTGCGAGAAAGATCATGCCTGATCGCACCGGGTATCAGGAGCGCCTGTATGAACTGAAGGGCTTTGAGCCGAGCCTTGCACAGCAGGTTGAAGAAAAGTTTTTTAAGCCGCTCGATACCTGGGCGTCCAACGCGCTCACCATGCTCGAACGACACGGCCACCAGGCGTCTTGGGACAGCCATAGCCGCTCGGCGTGGACGAGGTTTCTCCTGTCGCTGCTGCTGCGTTGCCCCGAGGATATCGAGGCTTTCAGGGAATGGTGGCACGAGGATTTCAGCCGCACCGACGCTGACGCTGAAGCGCGCTATCAGGCTGCGCGCGGCGCTGAAGATCCAGAGACCTTTGCCGAGTTCCTCGCCGGCCAACCGCTAGGCATCAAGGAACGCCATCAGTTCCAGGTCTTCTATTCCCTGGTCGACCACGACAGCGTTGGCGGCAAAATCAACGAAATGGACTGGCGCGTGCTGCAATCACCGCCAGCCGCCCCCGCATTCCTGACCTCCGACCGCCCGATAATCAGGACGAATGGCCTCGATCAGGAGGGTGACCATATCGCGCTGCCGATTGGTCCGCGCCTTCTCTTCATCGCCTCCCATGATCGCGGCTTTCTCGATGGAGTCCTGCGCACAAACCAGATCGCTCTCGTGAAAGAATGCAATCGGCAGGTCGTCGAAGGCGCATCGCGGTTCGTCTACGGCATGGATCAGAATCAGGCGCGCTTCATTCAGAACCGCTTCGGCAGGACGCCGCAGCCGCGTCTGATGGAAAGCATCGTTCAACGGCGACGAGACGAAGCGGCGCGTCAGGCCAGATAGCGTGTTCGAACTACGAGTGTCATAATGGGGGGAACAACAAGAATGAATTTCCTGAATCTGGACGACAAGGAACTCGATCAACACATCTATCGCATCATGCCGCAGGAGTACGTTTTCACGCTGTTCAGCGACAGCCAGAACGTCCTGAGCAAGATCAGCAATTGGAAGGATAAGTTTGAGAATTTCCAGCTCAACCTCGGCGGAACGTTGGATGGAGAACGGTTCGATTACGGTTTCAAGGATGATTTCGTCGGCCAGTGCTGGACGCGGCACAGCCTCTCGGAAGCGATGTGGGGAATTTATGCGAACGATCCGAGTAAGAGGTATCTGCGTATCCGTTCGACGCCACGCAAACTGCTGACATCGCTTGCCGCAGCTCACCCTCGCATGCCTCAAGACACCTGTTTTGTAGGCGCCGTGAGCTATGAAACCGAGCCGGCCCTGAAGGCATATCTGGCCAACAACGGACGCCTGGAAATCTCGGCACGAGGGCTCGCCCGATCGCTTCTTCTCAAGCGCCGCGCCTTCAAGCACGAGGCCGAAATACGCTTGCTCCACTTCGGCGATGCGGGCAACTGCGATACCCGCGGTCTTTATCGTTATCCAGTCGATCCTCACGATATGATCACGCAGATCATGGCCGATCCGAACCGGGATCGACGGGGCGGGAAGGCTGACAGGGCGGCAATCGCGAAAGCGACGGGCTTCTCGGGCCAGATCAAGCGTTCGAAGATCTATGATCCTCCCGGTTGGGATATCCCCGCGTTCACCTCTTGAAGCCTTCGGCCTGAGGCAGTCGCTGTTTCGCATGACACCGAAACGGATACCACGATGGTGCCGTTCGCTCCCGTTGATCAGGCGAGCGCCTCAACGCCCCAAACCGAGGTGCCCGGGAACAACCCTTTTTCTGCGATTGCGGCGAGCGCCGTCGGCACGTCCGGCACGAAGAGCACCACGGCAAGATCCGTCATGGCGCGTGAGCAGCATACGTAGAAAAGACGCCGCGTGCGATCGAGGACCGTCTCTTCGCCAGCCTCAATCCGGGCTTGGTCATTGTCAGAAAGCGGTACGTAGCCGAAGTATTTCCCGTAAGAGTATTGGTGGAACGCCGCCTCCTCGTCATCCACCACGACGAGGACCCGCTCGAACTGCGCTCCCTTCACACCGTGGTGCGTCGCGAACGGCGACTCCTCGGTGAAGTAGCGGCGGTACGCCCAGAGCTCGTTGACGCTACAGGCGAGCAAAGCCTGAACATTTGCGAAGCCGCTGCTCCCGTCGTCCACCGGCTCGTCAACGAGATGCGGTCCGAAGCGGTCATCCAGTCGAAGCAGGTCCGTATCCTGGACGTGCCGCATCACCGCGCCGACTGTCGCTTGCGAACCGTCAGCAAGCATCGTTACGAGGTGATCGACCGCCTGCTGCAGTCCTGTCAGCACAGCCGACGCTGGCTGGCCACGCAGGCGATCGGGCTGGAGCTTGGGGCTGGCAAGACGCAGGATCGACATGACCGTAAAGCGGTCGCCTTGCCGAACTGCCGAGACGATCGGCAGGATCTGCTGCGCTATAGGTCGAAGCGGCCAGGCGGAGCCGTCAGCGATTCCTTCGGCAAAGCTGGTCGGGGCGTGATCGTTGAGCGCAGAGTAGAGGCTCGGAAAGCCGAGCCGGACGGCGGCCATCCGGTGAACCAAGACCAGCAGCCTGACATCGCCCTCGGAGACATCGCTCAGCCAAAGCTCGTCTTCGGTATGCGCTGCGAGCCATGCACGGACCGCGGCGAGGCGAGCGCTTCGCTGATGGTCGGCCGGCAGAACGAACAGGTTGGCCGTGCCAACCACGGGCTGTTCTACTTCGCCGACCTTGATCCGGCGTCCACGTGTCTGGACGAGACCGTCGCCGCCGGCGCGGATGGCGTTGACGACCGCGAGAACTGACGTCGGGCAACGAAAATTCTCCGGCTTGCTGATGTTTGCCCAGCCTTCGTCAAGCGGAACAGCGCCGCTGCCGCTCATATAGATCTTCTGCATCGGATCGCCGAAAAAGCCGACACACAAACTAGGCTGCTCGGCTGCGATCGAGCGCAATGCCTCGACAACTTCCGGGTTGGTGTCCTGGCTTTCGTCGACAAAGATAAATGGGAAACGGCTGGCGATCACTCTGCGCAACAGCGGATGCGCGCCCACACAATAGGGCGTCAGTTTGAGGACGTCATCATGACCCAGAATACCTTCGGCATAGCTGCTGCCAGTGCCGTAGGTGAATCTATCCACCGACGCAATCGCGCCCAACTGAGCCTCGAGTTCGGCGATCTCGATCTCTAACCGCGCCTTGGTTCGTGCCTGCGTGCGGGGCTTTTCGTGATGCGCTCGCCGCTCGGCGATCTTCTCCTCGATCCTGACGCCAACCCAGGTTGCTATGTCGCTTTGGAACGGTCGGATCACCGACCACAGGAAGCTATGGATCGTGGAGATGTGGAATAGCGGCGAGACGCCGACATCCTCAGAAATCTCGCCGACGGCGACTTCTGTATAGGTGATGCAGGCGATCTGCTGCCCGGCGCGACGCAGAGAAGGGCCACGGGTTCGAGCGAGATGGTCGAGGGCCTTGATCAGCGAGGTTGTTTTGCCGGAGCCGGCCCCTGCGACCATCACGAAGGAACGGGGAACTTTTCCATCAAGACAGGCACGAACCTCGACGTCAGCGGGTGTGTCCGGGCTGCCGATGCGACTGGTCATGCGGCAAAACCGTTGCCAGCGGTGGAGACGGCGAGGTGGACGGCGTCTTCAGCGCCAGTGTCGCCGTGCTCGCCGTCAGCCCCACCATCGCTGCCTTCGTCTTCGCTCTCGTCCCCGTCATCAGGTTCCGGATCGGGTGGAGCGATTTCACCCTCCAGCCAACGTAGCCCTTCTGCGATATACTCCGGCACAGTCCACTTGGTCGGATCCTCGGCGAGCAACGCCAGAGCAAAGTCGGTCTTGCTAAAACTCTTCGCCTGCACGCGCTTGTGGACACGGCTGACGAGCTCAGCCAACGTTTTTTCGTCGTTCTTCGCGATCCTCAACTGAAGCAGCCGGCGATCCTTGTGCTGGCACCACTCGAGGTTCTCAAGCGCGAAAGCCTCCTCAAGCGTTCGTCCTGCGAGCGCGGCCGTATCGTGGCCCCAACTGACGTCAGTGCGGCATTGATAGGCAACCCGAACAAGCGCGTCATCGTCATTCACACGAGCCTGAGTCTTGTCGTCGGCCGTCGCAGCCCAGAGCGCCTCGACGGTCCCGCATTTAGGCAGCCATTGCAGCAACGTCTGATTGGAGGTCGCCGCGCCTGGATGCCCGGCAATGCAGGCCTTGCCCGGCTTGTCGCCCGCCGCCGGCGCCGCCTCTTCGCCTTCATCATCCTCGTCAGCGGCGTCGAGATCGGGCTCCTCCTGTGCGGCAGCCTCACTCTGGTCCGCGGGCCCACCAGCTTGGCCTACGACGGCGTCTTCGCCTTCGGCCAAGGCTGCTGGACCGAACACACTGTCAAGGTCGGTTATTATGAGGGTGGTGAGGCCGAGAAATTCGATCAGCGCCTTGAAGCGGTAGCCGAAAGCGCCACCAATCTCTAGAATGGTGAGATATGTCGATTGCAGTCGCGGAGCAGCAGTCTCGATCATTTGCGGCAGCAATAGCCGTTCGACATTGCCCTCAACGAGCACGGCAGCGTCCGCGAAGAACAGATCGCAATGCGCGAGCTTGAGGTAGCGCTCAAGGAAGGTGCGAATGTCCGGGGCGGTGCTGTCGTAGAATGCAGAAAGGTTGAGCACGTCGGACGTCGACTTGGCGTTCGCGCGCGAACGCCGAAAATAGCGGATCGGCCGAAAGCCCCGCTCGTAGAGGATATGGGTCGAATGCGTGGTGACGACGACCTGGCTTGTGTAAGCGGTCCGGTCGACACCCTTGAGCGCGAGGATGTCCATCACCTTGCGAATGAAAGCTTGCTGGAGCTGCGCGTGCAGATGCGCCTCTGGTTCCTCGATGAAGATCAGATGGACCGGCGGACGGTTTTCTTCGATAGCCAGCCATTGCGCATGGAGGTCGAGCAGTTCAACGACCATAAAGATGAGGTTCTTGAACCCTAACCCGTTGTAGCGGTCAGGCAATGTCGGGGGATCGGCCGCACCGTCGTCTGGGCCGAGCGCATAGTGGACCAAGGCCGCATCACGGCTGCTCATGATCTGTGCCGGATCGAGCGCGGAGCGGATCATCATGCGAGGGTTGGAGAGTCCAGGATATCCAAGCTTTGATAAGCTCTTCAAGGTCGGCTCAAACACTCTCTCCAGATGCTGGTTGAGCGCGATCTCCGATTGAGCCAATGCGCGAAGCGCCTCGAGGTCGTCACCCTTCTGCTCAAGATTGCGCCCGTAGAAGCGGCTGAGGACTCGCGACAGGTCTTCGGCCCGACCTCCTCCAGCGCTGTCGGACAGGTGACGCTGGGCGTCCAGGAAATCGATACGCAGGATGCTGTTGAGAATTTCGCGGCCGCTGCGATCCCGACCCGCAAGCGACGAGGGTACGTAGCCGTCCTCGGCGACCATGTCGGTGTCGAACCGCGCCGGATCAAGCACAAAGTGGCGCAGCTCATACTCATCATGCAGAGTATCGCGCAGATAATCACGAAGGTGTCGTGGCGCCGGGTCAAACACCGGGGCGCCGTTCGCGTCTTTCTCGACTGCAGCGAGCGCGCGCTCGCGGGCCTCATTGAAACGGACACGTGTCGCGTCAGGGTCTATAGGCGCATAGGCGACACGCATCCCGACGAGTGTGCTGTCCCAAGCGAGACTAGGCAGCAGGTCAATGGCGCGATGAACATCCTCCGCCCCGATTTCCAGCCAAATATCGACTTCCATGGTCGGCAACGCAAGACTGTCGTCGCCCGCACCGAATGCAACGATCCCCGGCCATAAATCCGCGCTGAAATCATGGATGTTAAAACGGCCATGGCCTGTGAAGAGCTGGAGTGCGTGGCCGACGGACGTCTTGCCACTATTATTAGCGCCGACGAAGATGGAAATATCAGATGCAAGGTCGATAACAACATCTTGCAGCCGTCGAAAGTTACGGACAGCAAGCTTCCTTAAATGCATCGTTCCCGCCCTCCCGATTCGTGCTCGCCGGAATCCAATGTAACTTGATCTAACAGCTATTTGTGCTCTGCTCTATGAGCTTTTCGCAGAAGATCGAGTGCCGACTACGTTCCGGTTCGCCGAAGTTAGAGAAAACAATCGACCTCTCACATTGGTGGATTTGCTTGCCCACGAGACTTCTCAAATCATAGCAGAGACCGCGTAGCCATTTCGCAGCCGAGAAGCAGCAGGCAAATCAGGAAGCCGCGGCGAAAGGCGAGCGGGCTGATCCGGTTGCGAACGCGCTGCCCCACCCACATGCCCGCCAGCGCAGGCAAGACAGCGAGCGCCGATAGCCAGAGACGGTCGGCCTGGAATGCTCCATGCGCGCCAAGTCCGATGGCGAGCGCGATCGTCGACACGGTAAACGAGAGGCCGAGAGCCTGCACGAGGTCGTCCTTCGACAGACCAAGCGCCTGGAGATAAGGAACTGCCGGAATGACGAAAACGCCGGTTCCCCCCGTCACGGCTCCTGTGATTGCGCCGATCAGCGGTGACAGCCACGGCTCGGTACGGCGCGAAACGCTGATCTGACGCGCAAACAATGTAAAGGCCGCGTAGACGACGAGCGCGATGCCGAGAAATGCTGTCGTAAGCTTCGTGTCGCCGCCGGCGATCCATGTCGATCCGAGCACGGTTCCCGCGACGACAGCCAGCATCATCGGCCAGAGCCGCCGCAGGAGCGCGCCGAAGTTCGGGCCGGCCAGGAGCTGCCAGACATTGGTGACAAAGGATGGCACGATCAGCAGGCTTGCGGCCGCCAGCGGAGAGACAAGGGCACCAAGCACGCCCATCGCCACGGTAGGCAGCCCCATGCCGGTGACGCCCTTGACGAGGCCGGCCGCGAAGAAGGTGGTAACGACTGCGGCGAGTAACGGTGTGGAAAGATCAAACATTGCCCATGAATATCGGGCGGTCGTTTTCGCGCAATGCGGAAAGACCGATGCGTGACTTCGGCTATGCCGAAGGCAAAAATGCGACTATACGGTCAGCATGCGTTTCGACCTGATTGATCTGCGCCTTTTCCTGGCCGTCGTCGATGCCGGGAGCATCACCCATGGCGCGGCCGATGCAGGGATGTCGCTGCCGGCTGCCAGCGAGCGTTTGCGAGACATGGAGGCCGCAGGCGAAGTCCTGCTGCTCCAGCGCGGCCGGCGGGGCGTCAGTCCGACCGAAGCCGGCGAGGCGCTCGCCCACCATGCGCGCACGATCCTGCATCAGATGGCGCAGATGCGCGGAGAGATATCCCGCTACGCCAAGCGAATGCGCGCAAGCGTCCGCATCTTCGCCAATACGGCGGCGGTTACGGAATTTCTGCCCGAACGGCTCGCGCCCTGGATGGCAGCCCATCCACAGATCGACATCGAACTGAAAGAAAGGCAAAGCTCTGAGATCGCGCGCAGCGTTGCCGCGGGCTTTGCCGAAATCGGTATCCTGTCCAGCGCCGCCGAGATCGCCGACCTCATATCGCACCCCTTCGCCATCGACCGGCTGGTAGCCGTCTTCGCGCTGGACCATGATCTTGCGAAAAAGCCCCAGCTTCGCTTCGCCGATCTGCTCGATCATCCTTTCATCGCCTTGGCGGACGGAGCTTTGCAACAGCACCTTGAGATGCAGGCTGCCCAGTTTGGGACGAAGTTGAAGTTGCGCGTGGCGCTTCGCAGTTTCGAAAGTATCTGCCGAATGGCCAGCGAGGGCGTCGGCGTCGGCATCGTACCGGAAACGGCAGCGCGGCGCTTGAGGCGATCCGCGCGTATTGCAATGGCTCGGCTTCACGACGGCTGGGCGACGCGCGAACTGTCCGTTTGTGTTCGCAGCGAAGCGGAGCTGACCGCGCCCGCGCGCAGTCTGTTCGAGCATCTGACATCCGCAACGCACGCCTGATGGGCCGTGATGGACATCACCTCAAGCCAGGCCCTCCTGCCTGAGCGCCTGCTTCACCGTCTGACGTTCCAGCACCTTGTTCATCAGCCGCGCCAAGTCCGGCCAGCTTGTGTCCATCTCAAGACCGATCCGCTGACCCCAAAGCCAGAACACGACAAGATAGGCATCAACGACCGTGTATTGGCTGGGCACTGCCCATTCGCGGCCATCGGACAGGATGTGGTCGATATGATCGTAGGCGGTGCGAATGTTCTCAATCCCCTTGCTCTTCACTGCCTCATGGAGCGCCGGATCGGGCACGAACCGGTGCGGACGCCAGAGCTGGCCATAGCCGATGCCGTGTAGATCGATCGAGATCCAGCTCAGCCATTCCAGGCATCGGGCTTCACCAGCCGGATCGGCAGGCAGCAGTTTCGCCTCGGGATGGCTTCGAGCGAGAAACAACAGGATAGCGACGGCTTCGGTCAAAAGGTCAGGTGCGCCGCCAGCGCCACCGGGAACGCCTGTCAGCGCCGGCACGCGGCCTTTCGGGTTGAGCGCCAGATAGTCCGCCGTCGTCGTGCCTTCGCCGTTTTTGGCTGAGCGGACCTCGGCCTCGTAAGGCTCGCCAATCTCCTCCAGCACGATGTGGATAGCGAGCGAGCAGGCGCCGGGCGAGTAAAAGAGACGGTGCATGAAAACCTTCCGTTCAAGGATCGATGACGTGGCCGGGCCATGGATTTCGGTCGTCGCGCAGCCACAGAAGCGTCTCCAGCCAGAAGCCGGCGGCATGGCTATCGTGGAACAGGCCGAAATGTCCGACCGTGTCGCGTCCATAGTCCGACGGCCGTAGCAGCACCGCGGTTCGCTCGGCGCTGCCGGTGTAGTAGTTCAGCGTCCGGCGAATGGCGGCCGGAGTTCCAAGCTCGTCGTCGGACATGGCAACCGCCAGGATCGGCGCCGTAACGGCAGCCATGCGGTCGAGCGCCCTCCGCCGCAGCGCGCGCGGATGGCTATGCTCGAAACGCGACCTGCGAAAACTCCATTCGAGAGCGACGCCAGCCGGCAGGTCTTCCAGCCAACCGAGCCGGCGGCCGGGGAAATAGCCGCAGGCAAGCGTCAGGGCGGGCATCGCCACATGCCATTTGAGAAACAGGCGGAGCCGCCGATGCAAGGCGTAGTCGCCCCACCAGGCATATTGGGCGCCAACGGTCAGCATGCGCTCGATGCGGCGAGCACTCGCAGCGAGTCCCGGCAGGAAGCCGCCAACGCTGTGCCCGACCACCAGCACTCTGTCATGACGACCCTGCTGCTCTATGAACCTGATGGCGGCTTCAAAATCCAGCTCGCCCCAGTCACGCCAGCGATAGCCGCAGCCAGGCAGATGGACGGGCCGCGACAGCCCGATGCCGCGATAATCATAGGTCAGCACGTCGAATCCGTGCTCCACGAGGAAACGGGCATAGCGATGGTAATAGCGCGCGAGCACCCCGGTTGCAGGATTGATAATGACGGTCCCCATAGGGTCCGCTTGCCGGACCCGCCAGAGATGGCCGGCAAGCAGAACACCGTCCGGTGAGGAAAGCTCGACCGGCTGTCCTTCGATAAGGGTGGTGTTTGAAGACCGGTTACGCATGCCGGAAGGATAAATGTGTATGCCGGTTGAGTATATTCACTGGTCAGTATACATTCGGGCATGCCTAGATCATTGAGACCGACACGCGAGCGCATCATTGAGGCAGCCGGGAAGCTGTTCCACGCGGAAGGCATCCGCGCCGTGAGCGTCGACGCGGTCGCCGAAAAGGCCGGGCTTACCAAGCGAACGCTCTATTATCACTTCCGCAGCAAGGACGACCTGATCGCCGCCTATCTCGAAACGCGCGACCAGCCGAACCTTGCGTTGTTCCAGCGCTGGTTCGCCGAGACCGAGGGCAACACGGCGGACAAGGTGCAAGGCATTTTCCGCAATCTGGCGGCGTCTGCGCGGCATCCCAAGTGGAAGGGGTGCGGGTTCCTGCGGACGTCGGTCGAGCTCATCCACCTGCCGGGACATCCGGCGATCCTCGCGGGCCGCGCGCACAAGAAGCGGGTCGAGGACTGGCTCTGCGTCGTGCTGGAGGAAATCCGGGCCCCCGACGAAGCGCGCCGTCTCGCGCGGCAGATCGTTCTTCTGCTCGATGGCGCATTCGCCGTCGTGCTTCTGCACCGGGACACCAGCTATATGGACAGCGCCGGCGAAGCGGCTGCGCAATTGGTCCGCGGCTGATGCGGATGAACGAGTCGCAGGTCCGTCGAGATTGGCCTGCCGACTTGCGGCGATTTGGTCGAGAAGCTACGACAGGAGGACCTGCGCATCGCTTTTGATCTGCTCATAGACGGGTTGGCGAATGCGGTTTCGGCTTGAGTAACCGTTTTCGGATAGCTCGCCTGAAGGGCGTAATTACTGATAGTCGGCTTTGCGTTTTCCCGGGTTTACGATCCGATAGAACTTTGGGGGAAGTCTTCCCCCTGGCCGGCGCCGAAGTCGCCGGCACACCCCCTTCTGCGGGGAGACCCCGCAACGCCCCCGAGAGTCAGAGTGCGGACTGGGTTAGCCGTGACGGGTTGAAAGCTGGGAGAGAGGCTCCCGGCGCCCGTCGCGGAGAACCGCGATGTCCAGACATGACCGCACCCCTCGCACCGGCTCCGACCGGACGAACCTCTATGACGAAATCACCGACAAGATCATCGCCGACCTCGAGGCCGGGCGCTTCCCGTGGGTGCAGCCCTGGGGCAAGGCCGCAGCCAGAGCCCCGCTCGGGCTTCCGAACAATGCCAGCACCGGCCGCGCCTATAGCGGCATCAACATCCTCATCCTCTGGGGCGCAGTCGTACAGCATGGCTTCCCCGGTCAGGGCTGGCTCACATACCGTCAGGCGGCAGCGCTCGGCGGAAATGTCCGCAAGGGCGAGCACGGCACCACCGTCGTCTATGCAGACCGCTTCATCCCCGAGGATGAAAAGCGGCGGGCGCGCGAAACCGGCGAGGAAGCCCAGGCCATCCCCTTTCTCAAGCGGTTCACCGTGTTCAACACGGCGCAATGCGAGGGCCTGCCCGACGACATCATCGTTGCCGCGCCGCTCCCGCCGCCTGGCCTGATCGAACCGACGGTCGACGCTCTCATCAAAGCGACCGCCATCGACTTCCGCATCGGCGGCGATCGGGCCTTCTACATGCCCGCGCTCGACTACGTGGCCGTGCCACCGCCGCAAGCCTATTTCGATCCGATCAACTGGCACAGGACCGCGCTCCACGAGATCGGCCATGCCAGCGGCCACCACAGCCGGCTGAACCGCGATCTCTCCGGCTCCTTTGGAAGCAAGAAGTATGCGTTCGAGGAGCTGGTGGCCGAGATGAGCTCCGCCTTTTGCTGCGCCTCGCTGGGCATCGTGCCGACAGTACGACACGCCGACTATATCGGTTCGTGGCTGGAGGTGCTGCGCGAGGACAATCGCGCCATTGTCCGCGCCGCCTCGCAGGCCAGCAAAGCGGCCGACTGGATCTTGTCCTTCCTTCCCGAGACCGAGGCTCCGGCCGCCGGCGCGATCGACAGAAGGGCGGCGTGATGCGTTTTCGTCGCTGGCATCGGTCCGAGCCCTATGGAGACACGTCGCGTAAACGCGCGGCATTTCTCCGTAAGCAGCGCCTCCAACGCGAGGCGCTGCCGCTTTTCGCCGACGAGATCGCCGCCGGTCAGCTCTCCGTCGACGAGGAGATGGCCCGTCGAGCTGTCTGGTGGAACGAGGCCGAACGCGAGCGCCGCCGTCAACGGGCTGCCTGGTGGCGCAAGGGCCGTGCTCGCCTCTTCGCGCTGCCGGACACGCTGCGCGCGCGGGTCCGCGAAATCTGGCGGACCTGCCCGTATCCGGCCGATCCGGCGAGCTTCGCCGATTTCCTCCATCAAATCGCGGTCGGGAAGCTAAACCCCTGGCGGCCACCATGGATATTCCATGAGGCCCTCGAGGCGCGGATCACGCGCGACCCGGCGACGTTCGACCAGGCCTTCCGCCAGATCGGCCGCAGACAGAAAGGCAACGGCGCGAAGACCACACCGGCCGACGAGCTGCTGTTCTGCGGCAATCTCGGCTCAGGCATCATTTTCCTGCGGTCGCGTGTCCGACCGATTGAGCGCCACGAAAGCTTCTACGTCTCCTACAGCCACCGCCCAAGCGTCTCCAACGTCGACAGGGGCGGCAACTTCGTCGAGATCGAGGTGATGGGGGAGTGCTCGGATGCGGAGCTGTCAACAATAGAGCGGATCGCACAGGCCGCCGATACGCGCCTTGTCGTCATCCGTCGTGCCGCGCGCAGGATCCAGGCCAGGGAAGGTGGCGGCCACCTCACACCGAGCCCGCCGCAGCCGCCGGAGAGGAAGAGGGGGGATGGGGATTTATGACGGGTTTAGGGCTGAGAGAGAGGCTCTCGGCGCCCGTCACGGAGTAGCCACCATGGCCCGAGCCAAGAAGAAGCCCGCCATCGAACTGATCGAGTTCTCGCGGGCGCGCGACATTCCCTTCAACCGCATCCGTTTGTCCCACGACAATGTGCGCGAAACCGATGTCGAAGCCGGTCTCGACGATCTCGCCTATGACGTCGAACGACGCGAGGATCTGATCCAGGGCATCAACGTCCGCGCTATTCTCGATGCCGACGGCAACGAAACCGGAGATTTCGAGACGCCGGCCGGCGGCCGCCGTTTCCGCGTCATCGCCCGGCTGGTGGAGAAGGGCCGCTTCCCCGCCGATGGTCTGGTTCCCTGCATCGTCAAGAAAGCCAACGCCAAGACATCGGCCATCGACGACTCGCTCGCCGAGAACACGTTCCGGCTCGCGCTTCATCCGCTCGACCAGTTCAAGGCATTCAAGCGCATGGTCGACGGAGGCATGACCAACGCCGAGGTCGCGAGTGCTTATTTCACCACGGAGCGCTATGTGGATCAGCGCCTTGCACTTGCGAAGGTCTCGCCCACGCTCCACGCCGTCTATGCAGAGAACGGCATGACGCTGGCGATGCTCGAGGCGTTCACCGCGCACCCGGATCACGCACGGCAGGAACAGGTCTGGGACGCCGTCCGGCAATCCCACCATCGCGAGCCCTGGCGCATTCGCAACATGCTGACCGAGACCAGCGTTCCCGCATCCGACAAGCGGGTGCTCTTCATCGGCCTCGACACCTATGTGGCGGCCGGCGGGTCCGTTCTGCCGCGTTACCTGTTCGACGATGAGGAAGACGGCTGGCTCGACGATGTGCCGCTTCTCGATCGCCTCGTCGCCGAAAAGCTTAAAGGGGTCGCTGAGGCGCTGGCCGCCGAAGGCTGGAAGTGGGTCTCGGCTGACCTCTATCTTCCATACGGCCATCAGTATGGGCTGCGACCCATCCCGGGCGAAATCGATGATTTGACCGAGGAAGAAAATGCGGCCTTCCTGGCGCTGCGCGACGAACACGCCGACCTCGAAGACAAATATCATGCGGTCGACGAACTGCCGCGCGAAATCGACTATCGTCTTGCGGAGCTTGAAAAGCAGATCGAGGCCTTCGAGCGTCGCCGGGTTATCTACGACCCCGCCGAGATCGCCATCGCCGGCGTCTTCGTCACTGTCGATGAGGATGGCGAGCTCGTGGTCGATCGCGGCTGGGTCCGTCCCGAGGACGAGCCGACCGCGTCCGTCGAGGGCGAAACGCCGGAGATCGAGGGCGACGGGGATGCCGACGGCGTGACCACGTCCGATGTCCAGCACGCCGTGATCACGGTCGGCGGTCAGCCCCTCGAGCCCGACGAGGAAGAGGACATGATCAGGCCTCTTCCCGAAAAGCTCGTCGCCGAACTGACGGCACACCGCACCGTTGCGCTGAGCGATGCCGTGGCCGCAAATCCGCACATCGCCATGACGGCGCTGCTCCATCGTCTCGTAAGCGACCGCTTCAAGCGGTCTCCGAGAGGCGCGACCATTCAGGTCGAGGTTCAGGAGGTCTACTTCCGCGAACAGGGCATCGATCTCAAAAACAGCCCCTATGCGAAGTCGGTCGCCGAGCGGCATGCCGGATGGAAGGCGGACCTGCCGGCCGACGATGATGCTCTGTGGGATTGGCTGGACGTGCTTGATCACGACAGCCGCATGGCGCTCCTCGCCCATTGCGTCTCGTTCGGCATCAACGCGCTCTACGAGCGGCCGAATCCGCACAGTGCCACCGGCATTTCCGAACACGACCTTCGGAACCGCATGGCCGAAGCCGACCGCCTTGCCCGCGTCACCGGCCTCGACATGGCGGAAGCCGGTTTCCGCCCGACCGTCACGAACTACCTCGGCCGCGTGACAAAGCCCCGCATCCTCGAGGCCGTTCGCGAGGCGCTTGGCGAGGAGAAGGCCCGCCTGATCGACCATCTGAGAAAGGCCGACATGGCGCGGGAGGCCGAACGTCTCCTGGCCGACTCCGGCTGGCTGCCGGAGCCGCTTCGCGTTCTCGCCGAGGAACCGGCCGTCGAGAGCCTCGTGGATTCCGATGAGGACGACGTTGCTCTGCCGGAATTCCTCGCGGGGGACGACGAGGCGGCCGAAGCCGACACCAGCGACGATCCGGCGGTGCTCGTCGCCGCCGAGTAGTCCGCATGCGTGGCGGCCTCGGCCGCCTCGCTTTCCTTCCCCTTCCACTCCAAGGCCCGGCATCCCGCCGGGCCGTTTTCGTTTCAGGAGACCTCGTTCATGTCCGCTTCTCTCATCTTCGACCTCGCCCCGCTCGGTTCGCTGGTCGCCTATTCCGACGGCGCGCCCAAGCCGCCAGCTCGCTTCACAAAGAAGCTCGCGGCATGGGAGCGTCGTAACGGCGTGGGCCGCCTCGTGCGCAAGGAGCCGGCCCGTGAGCGGCCGACCTATTCGACGCCGCCATGCTTCACACTCCATGAAGGCGACTTCGGCGAGAGCGGCATCATCCTCGTCACGATCATGCGGACCTACGGCATCGACAGCGACCTGACCTTCCGCGTGATCGAGCGCCCCAAGCTCGGGCAGGTGCGTGTCGTGCAGGATGTCGGCGAAAACGCCGAGCTCCTTCACCTCGCCGAGAACCGCGACGCGGCTGAGCTCTGGCTTGCGAAGACCGGATACAGCCGCGCCCGTCTCGAAGAGGTCACCGCCGACGAGATCGGCGCCGATGTCGTCGAGGGTCGGGCTGCCGCCTGACCATCCCATGCCCCATCCACCTGGCCCGCCGTCGAAGGACGGCGGGCCATTTTCGTTTCAGGAGAATATCGTGGCCATTCCCGACCCCGTCCGCACCAACTTCAACACGCTGCTGCGCGCCGCCGGCGACGGTAATCTCGCACTCATGGAGTGCCTGGACGCCGCCGCCCGTGAGCGCCGCTACGTCCTCTGCGCCGTGGGCCGCGCAGAGGGCGGCGATATCGTCATGACGCCGTTCGGCCATCTCGCCGATGGCAACCCCTACGATGCTTACCTTCCGCCCGATCCCGACGATCCGAACGGCTTCATCACAACGCCGGTCGAGGGGGCTGCGGCATGATCACCGTCGAAGAGATACTCGCGGCGGACCTGCGCTGCCCTCCCTCGCAGCGCTCGCTGCCGTGGCCCGAAACCCGCAATGGCGTCACCGTCGTCGTCGAGCCGAAGCCGCATTGGGCTGCTGATATGGCAGCTTTCCGGCTTCAGGATCGGTCCTGGTGCTACTACGCCGACTGGATCGAGAACGGTCCAGCCGCGCGGTTCTTCGATCACCCCGAAACCAGCGGCAGCGACGTGATGACCAATGCTCACGCCATGCTCGCACGCGAAATCGCGCAGGGGCTCTGGCGCATGTGAAAGAGGAAGAGAGCGGACGGGCCTGGCTGGTTTCGGGCCGGCGAAGAGAGAGCGCTGACCGGACCTGTCTCCATCCTCTCTCAGGAGAACCAGGCCATGACGCTCCAGACCAGCGCACGCCCACTTGCGACCCTTGTACCGGACGATCGTCGCGAAAACTTCCTGCCGACCCTGTTCGGCCTGCGGCACCTCATAATCGCGGAGAATGCCGTCTATCATTTCATGGAGCGGCTCAGTCCTTATGACTATGGCGGCGGTTTCTGGGATTTCTTCGAGCTCCGGGGCCGGCCGCTGTTCCTCGCGCCTACGTCCCGCAAGCGCATGCGGATCGAAAGCGGGATCACCGAGTTCCGTGGCGAGGTCTCCGCGGAAGCCGCGGGCATCATCGCGACCCTGTTCGTCCTGTCGCACCTCTCCATCCAGTACGAATCCGATCATCTCGCCGAAGGCTATCATCGCCTCCATGACTATCTGGACGGACATCCCGAAGCATCGGCGATCTATCAGGCAATCGATTGAGGGACATCGAGCGCCCCGTCTTCCTGGCGGGGCGCTTTTTTCATGCCGGCCACGGCCGCCATTCGAGAGCGATAGAGGGAGAGGGGTGTCGGTTGACCGTGACGGGATGATGGGCGGGAGAGAGGCTTCCGCCGCCTGTCACGGAGACTTCACGATGAACAGCTTCAGCATTGCCACCCTCGGCGCGAGAACCTTTCCCGCAGTCGCGGCGCTCACCGCTGCCCGAAAGCTTCCGCTGCGAATAACCTGCCTCGGTGAGGCCCGCTATGCCGGGAACAATCCGGATCTCGATTCCTGCACCCTGATCAGGACGGTCGATCTCGGCCAGTGCAGTTCCCTCGACGACGCGATCGCCTGCGTCGAACGCCTCTCCGGCCGCGATCACCTCGAGACCGGCGAAGGCGACGCCATGACGTTCAAGCCTCGACTGTTCGTCGTTATCGACGGCGAACAATGCCAGGTCCTCGCTGGGGAGCCTTCGCATCGCAGCGTTCGTTGGTGCGATCCCGTTGCTTCGGATGGCGAAGCGCGCCTCGTCGTCGCGAAGGCCAGCACGCTGCGTGGGGAAGCGTCGGCCGAGGCGCGCCGGGACAATGCCGCTTCCGCCCAGGACCTGCGCTTCCGCGCCAGCATCCTTGAGGGCCGGCTTGTCCATGCCGACTGGCGGCAGACGGTGCGGGCCGCGCTGCTGAGGGCGGCGTGACGCCGGCCCCCGGTTTCCCAATCCAGCCCGGCCAGCGCGCCTGGCACGTTCATTCAAGGAGTATCCCCATGCCGAAATTTGTCGTCCGCAAAGGCCACGATGCCTTCGTCTATTACGAAACCGTCGTTGAGGCCGACACGTCCGAAGAGGCGCGAAGCCTCGCCAAAAGTGTTCACTACGATGGCGAATGGCTCGCCACCGGCGACGTGCAGGAGTTCGACGATTACGAAATCGACGAGCACAGCGGCGTGCGCCTGCTCGAACCGCGCGAGACCGTCGAAGCGTTTCAAACCATCACCATGACGGCCCGCGAGCGCGACGCCGTGCTCGCCGGTCTTTCCACCCTTCAGCTTGCTCTTATCAATGGGCCGCTCGATCCGGTGTTCATGGACGACCTCACCAACAACGGCGCGCACGCCGGCCTCGAACTTCACGAGATCGACGAGCTGCGCCGACGCTTCAAGGTCTAGGAGGCGCCGGTGTACGCGACCTATCTTCGTCTCGACATTCTGGTCTGGGACAGCGACCGCGCCGTCATCCGGGCGGCGCGGCGCAAGCTGTCCCGCTCAGCCTGGAACGATCCCCACAAGCGGGAGGCGCGAAAGCGCTTCTATCGCGAGATGCTAGGCCACCACGCCGAGGCTCAGCGAATTGTGACGCACTTCCGCCTCTGACCACGACACCACCGTATCCATCGACCATCGCCCGGCCGTCGCGCCGGGCTTTCTCGTTTTCAGGAGCCCGACATGGCCGACCACTTCACCCATTTCTCATGCCTGCTGGACGTCGGCACACCCGACAATGCCGCCCGCACGCTTGCGCTTTACAATCAGCTTTCCGAAGACGGCGCATCCGAAGATCCGCCCTCGGACGGCTTCCTCTTGTCAATCCAGCCCGAGCACGGCGGCAGCAAGCTCTGGATGCGCGACGACGTCACCGGCGATCCGGAACCTCCTTCAGTTCGTCAGGATCTGCGCCGCGGAGTTTGGCCTGAAAGGCCGCTGGGGCTTCCAGTACGCCAACTCCTGCTCGCAGCCGCGTGTCGACGCCTTCGGCGGCGGCGCGCATGTAGTCGATCTCAACACCGGCAAGACGATCGCATGGACCTACACCGATGGCTGGCTTGCCCGGGTCCTCGGCGGAGGCGATCCCGATGAGTAAGGTGATCGAGACGACGGTCTACCAGCTTGCCGAGCTATCCGACGCCGCCAGGGAGAACGCCCGAGCATGGTATCGAGAGGGCGGCTTCGACTATGACTGGTACGCTACCATCTTCGATGATTTCGAGCAGATTTGCGAAATTCTCGGCGTTCGCCTTAAAGCCCGCGCCGTCCGGCTGATGGGCGGCGGAACCCGGCAGCAGCGACGCATCTACTTCACCGGCTTCTGGTCGCAAGGGGACGGCGCCTGCTTTGAGGCGTTCTATTCCTACAGGAAGAACGCCTCGCGCGATATCCGGGGCCATGCCCCGAAGGACGACCGCCTGCATGCCATCGCCGACGGTTTGCAGACCGTCCAGCGACGCAATTTCTATCAGCTCCACGCTGATGTCAGCCACCGTGGCCACTACTATCACGCCTATTGCATGGCGATCTCCGTCGAGCGCGACAGTCCGACCTGGCAGGGCATGACCGCCGATGCCGGGGAGATCGTGACCGAGGCGCTGCGCGATCTCGCTGACTGGCTCTACCGGCAGCTCGAACGCGAATACGAATACCTGACCTCGGACGAGTCCGTCGAGGAGACCATCATCGCGAACGAATATACCTTCACCGAAGCCGGCCGTCGCTTCGGATGACGCTTTCGAGCGTCCCGTCTCCAAGCCGGGACGCTCCTGCCATCGTCGCGTTGGCTCGCCTGGCGGGTCGTTGGGGCCGCGCTACCACTCACCCTTGCGCCCATCCACAGCGTATTCGAAGCGCAGCGCCCACGGCCGGATCGCCAGATTGTCATCCGTCCGCGTCACGCGCAGGCGCGATATCCCCGGAACACGCGTTGGCGCCGCGCCGAAAACGACGGGGATCGTGTAGACCTCTCGCGCCTGACGGTTCTGGTAGCGGGCTTCCGCTTTGATGATGACGGAAGGCGCAATGTCCCAGATTTCTGACAGCGCCGCGAGAACGGCGGCAACCGCGATGACACAGCCCCGGACTGCGATCGAGATCGACCAATGCTCCGACCCGAAATCCGGCAAACTTGAAGCGATTATCGAAGCGGCGAACGCGAGGATGACAAGCCAATAGAACCTTGGCGCTCGCGGGAGAAGTGACTTGGTCACGAGCTTACTCTCTCCAATATAGCGGGCTCGGTTTTCGACCTGCGAAGTCGAATTCGCCCGATATTCTTTCCTCTAAACAATAGATCAAAGCCGTCGCCAGCACGAGGTGACGGCCGGAAACCGCCGGCGGCGATCGGTGGTCTTCGGCGACGTGCCTTTTGCGACGAGAGCGAGAGTGGGGCCGGGACGGGTTTGAGCCATTGCGGTCGAGAGAGAGCGCTGCGCGGCTCGATCCCGTCCGCTCTCCCGAGGTTCCCCATCATGAACGTTTTATCCGCAACCGCGGCCGCCGAGATCGCCGCATCGCTTCCGCCCGTCGTCGCTTCCGGCACGGCATCGGCGATCGTCGCGGCCGCACAGCTTCTTCTGCCTCACCTCGAACGCGGTCAGCCTATCAACGCCGCCGTGCTGCGCGGCGCGATGGAATCCGCATTCGGCGCTTCCGACACCGCCGGCGCGTGGGACTGGAAAACGGCCTACGAGGCATGCGAGGTCGCGACCGTCCTCATGCTGCGCAAATACGGAAAGCCGCTTTTCCGCAAAGCCGGCTCTCCGCAAGCGATCCTGTCGCAACTCTCCAAGATCGTCGGGCTGGTGCCGACGCACACGCGCCGTTCCGACGTGGCGCAGAGCTTCCAGCAGTTCTCGACGCCAATCCCGCTCGGCCTGGCGACGTCGGTCGCCGCGGCGATCGCGCCCGCCGACCGCGTGCTGGAGCCCTCGGCCGGCACCGGGCTTCTCGCCATTCTGGCCGAGATCGCCGGGGGCTCGCTCCTGCTCAACGAGCTTGCCGACACCCGCGCCGATCTTCTCTCCCTCCTCTTTCCGGCCCTTTCCATCACGCGCTTCGACGCAGCCCAGATCGACGATCACCTTGATCCGGCTCTCCTCCCGACCGTCGTTCTCATGAACCCGCCGTTCTCGGTGTTGGCGAATGTCGAGGGACGCATCGCTGACGCCGCCTTCCGGCATGTCGCCTCGGCGCTGTCACGCCTTGCGCCCGGCGGCAGGCTCGTGGCGATCACCGGTGCGAACTTCGCGCCCGACGCACCGGCCTGGTCCTCGGCTTATGCCCGTCTGCAGGAACGCGGCCGCGTCGTCTTTTCCGCCGCTATCGATGGCTCGGTCTACGCCAAGCATGGCACGACCATCCCGACGCGGCTGACCGTCATCGACAAGCTTCCGGCCGACGATCCGTCCGTCTTTCCGGCCGCGCCCGGGGTCGCGCCGGATGTCGCCACGCTTCTTGGATGGCTGGCCGAGCATCTCCCGGCGCGCCTGCCGGTCGATCCGGCGATCGCTGTGCCGGTCGCCGCGCCTGTCGCGGCCCGGACCGTGCGCGCCTATGTCAACCGGGCGGCCAGGGCGGCATCTGCTGCGACGCATTCTCAGCCGGAGTCCGTTCCGCTCGCCTATGAGGCCGTTGACTGGAAGCCCGCCAAGGCCGGACGCCTCTCCGACGCGATCTATGAGGAATACGGCCTACAGACCATCCGGATTTCCGGCGCCGCGGCGCATCCAACCCAGCTCGTCCAGTCGGCGTCGATGGCGAGCGTCGCCCCGCCGAAGCCGAGCTATCGCCCGACCCTGCCGGCGAACGTGCTAGGTCTGCTGTCGGACGCCCAGCTCGAAACCGTCATCTATGCCGGCGAGGCGCATGCCGACTTCCTCCCCGGCGCATGGACGGTCGACATCACCTTCGACAAGCTGTCCGCCGCCGCCGAGGACGCAAAAGGCGCTGTCCGTCTCCGCCAGGGCTTCATGATCGGGGACGGCACCGGCGTCGGCAAGGGACGCGAGTCGGCCGCGATCATCCTCGACAACTGGCTCCAGGGCCGGCGCAAGGCGGTCTGGATCTCCAAATCCGACAAGCTGATCGAGGACGCGCAGCGCGATTGGAGTGCGCTCGGCATGGAGCGCCTTCTGGTCACGCCGTTGTCGCGTTTCCCGCAGGGCAAGCCGATCGCGCTGAACGAAGGCGTCCTATTTTTAACCTACGCCACGCTGCGCTCCGACGACCGCGGAGAGAGGGTTTCGCGGGTCAAACAAATCGTTGAATGGTTGGGCTCCGACTTCGATGGAGTGGTGATTTTCGACGAGGCGCACCAGATGCAGAACGCCGCGGGCGGTAAGGGAGAACGCGGTGATGTCGCCGCCTCGCAGCAAGGCCGTGCCGGCCTGCGCCTCCAGAACGCGCTTCCGGACGCCCGTATCGTTTATGTCTCCGCCACCGGCGCGACCACCGTTCACAATCTCGCCTATGCCCAGCGGCTTGGCCTGTGGGGCGGCGAGGATTTCCCCTTCGCCACGCGCGCCGAGTTCGTCGAGGCGATCGAGGCCGGCGGCGTCGCGGCGATGGAGGTGCTTGCCCGCGACCTGCGCGCCCTCGGCCTCTACACAGCCCGCTCGCTTTCCTTCGCCGGCGTCGAATACGAACTCGTCGAGCATGAGCTGACGGCCGAGCAGATCCGCATCTACGACGCCTATGCCGCGGCCTTCGCCGTCATCCATAACAATCTCGATGCGGCGATGCAGGCGGCCAACATCACCGGCGGCGGCGAAGGCGGGTCGGGCACGCTGAACAAACAGGCGAAGTCCGCCGCGCGCTCGGCCTTCGAAAGCGCCAAGCAGCGCTTCTTCGGCCATTTGCTGACCAGCATGAAGACGCCGACCCTGCTGCGCTCGATCGCCGCCGATCTGGAGGCGGGACATTCGGCCGTTATCCAGATCGTCTCGACCGGCGAGGCGCTGATGGAACGGCGGTTGGCGGAGCTACCGACCGAGGAGTGGAACGACGTCCGCGTCGACATCACTCCGCGCGAGTACGTTCTCGATTATCTCGCCCATTCCTTCCCCGTCCAGCTCTACGAGCCGTTCACGGATTCGGAGGGCAATCTGTCATCGCGCCCCGTCTATCGCGACGGCCAGCCGGTCGAAAGCCGCGAGGCCGTTGCCCGCCGCGACGCGCTGATCGCCAAGCTCGCCAGCCTGCCGCCGGTTCCCGGCGCGCTCGACCAGCTCGTCCAGTATTTCGGCACGGACACCGTTGCGGAGGTGACGGGCCGGTCGCGGCGTATCGTGCGCAAGCCCGGCGGCAGCGTCGCCATCGACCGGCTTGTCGTCGAGACGCGCGCAGGAGCCGCCAATCTCGCCGAGACGCAGGCGTTCATGGATGACCAGAAGCGCGTGCTGGTGTTCAGCGACGCCGGCGGCACCGGCCGTAGCTACCATGCGGAGAAGTCGGCGAAGAACACCCGGCTGCGCATCCACTATCTGCTCGAGGCAGGCTGGAAGGCGGACGCCGCCATTCAGGGCCTCGGCCGCACGCACCGAACCAACCAGGCGCAGCCGCCGCTGTTCCGGCCGATCTCGACCAATGTGAAGGCGGAGAAGCGCTTCCTCTCGACCATCGCCCGCCGCCTCGACACGCTGGGCGCGATCACACGCGGCCAGCGCCAGACGGGCGGCCAGGGGCTGTTCCGCCCCGAAGACAATCTGGAAAGCCATTACGCCCGCGATGCGCTGCGCCAGCTCTACCTTCTGCTAGTGCGCGGCAAGGTCGAGGGTTGCTCGCTCGACCGCTTCGAGCGGGCCACCGGCCTAAAGCTGATGGATTCGACGGGCATCAAGGACGAGCTGCCGCCGATCACGACGTTTCTCAATCGCATGCTCGCTCTCACGATCGAACTTCAGGGAATCCTCTTCACCGCCTTCGAGCAGCTCCTGACCGCCCGTATCGAGGGTGCGATCGCGTCGGGCACCTATGACGCTGGGCTGGAGACGCTGCGCGCCGAGAGCTTCGTCGTCGTTGATCGCCAGACGATCTACACGCATCCACGCACCGGCGCGGAAACCAGCCTGCTCACGATCAACGAGCGCAGGCGCAACTGGCCGGTGACGCTCGACGCAGCTCTCGCCGAGCTCGGCGATCCGCGCGTAAAGCTGCTCGTCAACGAGCGCTCAGGCCGAGCCGCCGTCCAGATCCCGGCGAGCAGCGTCATGCTTGATGATGGCGAGGTCGAACGGCGCGTCCGCCTGATCCGCCCGACCGAGGCCCACAATATCCCGGTGCGCTTCATGGGCGAGACCCATTGGGTCGAAACCGACCGGAACACCTTCGCCTCAGCCTGGAGCGCCGAGATCGCCGAGGTGCCGGAGTTCACCGACGCGACGCTTCACATGGTCACAGGACTGCTATTGCCGATCTGGAAACGGCTGCCGAACGACTCGACGCGCGTCTACCGGCTCCAGACAGACGAGGGCGAGCGCATCATCGGTCGCAGAGTCTCGCCGGCATGGGCGGCGACCGCCACCACGACCGGCGCGGCCACGATCACGTCGGACGACGCCTTCACGGCGCTGATGGACGGCCGGACGATCCTCGACCTCGCCCAGGGCCTTCAGCTTCGCCGCGTCCGCGTCATGGGCGCGAACCGCATCGAGCTTTCGGGCTTCGACGACACGATGCGCGAACGCCTGACGGCCTACGGCCTGTTCCACGAGATCATCTCGTGGAAGCTGCGCATGTTCGTGCCGACCGACACGAATGGCCCGGTCGTGCTTGCCAAAGTGCTCGACCGCTTTCCGGTCGAACGCATCGGCGAGCGGGAGGCCGCCTGATGTCCCGTCACGACGCCTCCGAACTGGCAATCCGCCTCGGCTATCACGCCGAAGCGGTTTGCCGCCAATACCTGTCGTCCGGCCGACGTGCCGGGCGGTACTGGCAGGTCGGCGATGCGCGCAACAGCCCCGGCCGCTCGATGTTCGTGCGCCTGACTGGGCCCGAAACCGGCAAGGGCGCGGCCGGCAAATGGACCGACGCATCGACCGGGGAACACGGCGATCTCCTCGATGTCATCCGCGAGGCGCTCGGCCTCATCGACTTCAAGGACGTGGCAGAGGAAGCGCGCCGGTTCCTCTCGCTCCCTCATCCCGAGCCGCGGATGACAAGGACGCCGACCGGCAGCATCTCCAGTGCGGCGCCGTCGGGATCACCTGAAGCGTCCCGGCGGCTCTTCTCCATGTCGGAACCAATCAGCGGCACCCTTGCGGAAATCTACCTCAACGGGCGGTCGATCACGTCGCTATCCGGCGTCACCGCGCTGCGCTACCATGGTAGGTGCTACTATAAACCGGACGAGCATTCGCCCACCGAGATCTGGCCGGCGATCGTCGCGTCCGTCACCGACCTCAACGGCAGGCAGACCGGCGCGCACCGCACCTGGCTTTCGCCGGACGGTTCGGGCAAGGCGCCCGTCGATTCGCCGCGACGGGCGATGGGAGACCTTCTCGGGCACGGCGTCCGCTTCGGCGTCGCGGATGAGGTGCTGGCAGCCGGCGAGGGCATCGAGACCGTGTTGTCGCCCCGTCAGGTCATGCCCCACATGCCCATGATGGCGGCGCTCTCGGCCGCGCACCTCGCCGCTATCCTGTTTCCGCCGACGCTCCGCAGGCTCTATGTCCTCCGCGATCGCGATCCGGCCGGAGACGGCGCACGCGACAGCCTGCTCGCCAGAGCAGCGAGCCTCGGGATCGAGGCGATTTCCCTGTCGCCGAAGCTTGAGGACTTCAACGATGATCTGCGCTGGCGCGGCGTCGACGCCCTCCGGGCGACCCTGTTGGAGCAGGTTCATCCCGATGACGTCCGCCGTTTCGTGGAGGGCTGAGGCGATCGGCAGCGGACGAGGGCGGTACAGGCGTCTTCACCTGCCGTCTCGGTTCATCATCGCAAGCGGCCTTTGCTGTCGGAGAGCCCGCATCCACGGCCTTCTGAGAGGGCGATCGGCCCACAAACGGCCCGGCCGGGCAATGGCGCGGCGCCCGGCTATTTTCCGCCGCCGGCTGCGCCGCCTTTGCATCGCGAAGCAAAATAGCCGGGCTTGGCCATCGAGGCCCTCGCGAGAGACGAGGGCTGCCAGTCCGGCCCGCCTGTGGGCGTCGACGCCTGCGAAGGCCGCGATGGTCGCGGTCTCCAGACGAAGGACGCTCACGATGACGAACGAAGACGAAACCGCAGGCTACGACCCGATCCACACCTCGTCCCCCACCGATCATGTCCTCAACGAACTCCAGCTCTACGGCTGGCGGCCGTATCAGGACGAACCCGATCCGAGGCCGCTTCCGGAGGGCAACGCCGTCGCCGCAGCCGTCGCCGATATCTTCGACGCCCTGATCGCCACGCTCGGCGACACGCGCCTCGAACCCGATCTCGAAGAACTGCTCTGGGGAGCCGTCAATCTCTTCCACCGCGCCACCGGCCGGGTGGAGCGCGAGCTGGACGACAACGAGCTTGCGCAGCGTCGCCTTCAGAAAGAACAGGACGGCAGCGAGGTGAAGTCGGTCGAGCTCGAACGCCTCACGGCAGAGGGCCAGACCATGATCGAACGGCGCAACAGCATGGAGCTCTTCCGCGATGTCTCCGCCGAGGCCTTCGAGCACCACACCGGCAGCGCCTGGCGGCCCCGTACCGGCTCGAAGGTCAGCCATCGCAACCTGACAGCCGCGATGATCGACTCCAGAGACTACCTTGCCGCGAAGCGCCGGGCTGAGAAGGAGGTGCTGTTGCCCGCCGGTCCGAAGGTGGCCGTCTCAGGCGGAACCAACTTCAACGACCACACCCTGATCTGGGCCAAGCTCGATCAGGTCCGTGCGAAGCACGCCGACATGGTGCTCATCCACGGTGGCGCGAAGACGGGAGCGGAACGCATCGCGGCCCGCTGGGCAGAAAACCGCAAGGTGCCGCAGATCGCCTTCACGCCCGACTTCGAGAAGTATCCGGCGAAACAGGCTCCCTACAAGCGCAACGACACGATGCTGGAGGTGCTGCCGGTCGGCGTCCTCGTCTTCGGCGGCGGCGGCATTCAGGGAAACCTCGCGGACAAGGCCCGCAAGCTCGGCATCCCGACCATGCAATTCGATGGCGGCGCGTAAGCGCCGCCTTTGCCCAGGTGCGCCACTTCGTTCCTGAAGCTGTCGCCTTGTTAACGACAGATCTGCTCGCCGACTATTGTGGCTCTTCGCAGCCAAGTGCGGATTGGCCCAGCGTTCAGGAATTGCCCGACGAAGCCAAGCTGTCAGCGCGATCTATAAGCGCGGAGGCTGTCGGCCACCAGACATCGAGATCGAGCAAATCCATATGCCGCCGGCCCCGTAACATTTTCAGGGAAATACGCTCGCCAGCCAGTGGATATGCGTCCGATAGCGCTGCCTTGAACCGTGTCACACCATCCAAGGGAATATGATTATCAAACTCACACGAAATGAAGTTCAGCCATGGCCCCTCGCATATCGGTGCAGATGCGTTAAAGGGTTGAGCTGATCATAGAAGAACTGCGCGTATAGGTCCGCCTCACCGGACGCCAGCAGTTTCGCTGCGTCGACAACATCGTGCATTCCCGGCCGTTTCCAATCTGGCGTCGAGCCGACGGCAACGACAAAGGAGATCCGGGAATCAAGACCAGCAGCGGCGACCGCGATGTCCCCGCCGAGCGAGAGGCCGCTTACAAACACCGGCGCAGTTAGATTGAACTCTGCCAGCCCCCAATCGATCACCCGAGATACATCCAGTGTCGTTTGTCCGAGAATTGGCCACATATTCCGCCGGAAATTCCCGAACACGCGCGTCGTGAGCTGGTCTCGGCTTTCGCGGCCTCGTTCGCCTTGCTGCCATGCATCCATTCCGATCGCCGTAAAGCCCTTTTCGGCTAGATGGTCGAGAACCGGCCTTGTATCCTCTTTCTTTTGGCCAAAAGCAGGCAAATGAAGGAACAAGCCGCGAGCCACTCCCTGGGGCTCACTGCAAACAATCGGAACTCCATCAGGCGATATCATTTGCACGTTCCAAAAAGGGTTTTCGCTTGTCTTTCGCAAAGAAACATCAAAGCCCGCACACGTTCAACTGGTTCTGGCAAATGTACGAACTTGACCATCGACCGTGTCGATGACTTTAATGAAGAACTCTTGCAGAACCGGCGCAGTAGCACAGTCAGAGACAGAGCCAAATCACCAGTAGTCTGTCTCGATCTTCAACCGTTCATCTGGAGGTTTCGATGTCACTGATCCTGCTGGCTATCTCGCTGACGATAACGCTCTGCATCATCGCCTACAACTTTGCCATCTACGCCTTGCCCTTCATGGTCGGCCTCTCGGCCGCGCAGTACGCCTGGGGTGCCGGCGCCGGGGTCTTCCTGTCCGGTCTTGCCGCCATCGGCGCGGCCTTGTTGTCGATCGCGCTGGTGATCGGGGTTCTCGGCTTCGCCAGGAATCCGGCCCTGCGCCTGATCGCGCTGGCGATCTTCGCGATCCCGGCCACCATTGCGGGATACGCCCTCGTGCTCGGCGTCACAAAGAACGCGATTGACTCGACGATAGTGCTCAATCTGCTCGGCGGCGCGGGCGGTCTGTTCATCGGCATAGCCGCGATGGTCAACCTCAACGCCCTCGGCGTCTCGGTGTTTTCGCGCTGACCCGTCGACCGCGACCATCACTGCCACAAGAAAACCAGGGCGGCTTGCGCCGCCGGATGTCCGGCTTTCCCGCTCAGGTCAGGCATGGAGCGTCGACGCTGCGGCCCCATGCCGCCGTTTCCCGTCAGCATCACCCGGTCGCTCGGGATCGCCCGACTATCGGCATGAGTCCCGGAGGCTGTGAACGTCTGTCGCCCCGCCCGTCAAGCCCCTTCGCGCCGTGAAAGCAAGCCGCGATCACCTTCATTCCCACCCCCTCGCAATTCTGTCGGATCGCACCTTCCGCCATCGAAGCGGACGCGTCGCCATTCCGTGCCATTCGGCCCGATAGCCTTTCTCGTCCTCGTCCCGGACAGCTTCTGCGAGCGGAGAGGCGGGTGGCCGGAAATGGAGGACCGAAGGCGCCGCCCTGGCCGGCGCAGGCTCATAGGGCCTGCCGTTTCGCTGCTGCCGGCGAGGACGATGGTTCGGCTGTGCGTCTCGGTTCGTATGCGTTCAGAGGCACCAATCCCTCCGACTGACTGATCCCGTAAGTCCGTTCGGTTTCCGGCCGCAACCCACGCGGCTCCGGACCGTGTTGCCGCGCAAGCGCGGCTGCCCGCCCCACTCCGGGCCTTATGGGCGAGCTGCCCGCAAGCAGGCAGTTGCAGGCGTCTCCCGCCGTCCTTGGCCGGGTCTCGTCGGAGGGATGGTCCCTCCGAGAAGCAACGGAGACCTACAATGCAGAACATCGTCATTCTCGCCGGCAACATCGGTCAGGACCCCGAAACCCGCTCCACCCAGGGCGGCACCCGGATCACCCACTTCACGCTGGCCACCTCGCGCCCCCGCTACTCGGAAGGCAAGGTTGTCCGGGACGACAAGGGCTACCGGGTTCAGGACACCGAATGGCACCGGATCACCGCCTTCAATGGCCTCGGCAAGACGATCCAGGATTATTGCGAGAAGGGTATGAAGGTTCTGGTTCGCGGCCGCATCCACTACACGAAGTGGAAGGACCAAGAAGGCAACGATCGCTACGGCAGCGAGATCATCGCCGAGACGGTCGACTTCCTGAGCCGGGCGCAGCAGAGCGAAAACGGAGCCGGCCAGCGCGATCTCGACGACGACATCCCGTTCTGAGCGGAAAGGCCAGGGCCCGGCGGCGCAAGCCGCCGGGTTTTCCTGCGTTTCCCGAGGGTCGCGATGTTCAGGATGAGCGAGGGCGAGCGGATCGACCGTTCGTCCTTGCTTATGAGAGGGGGGCAGGCCGCCCCTCTCAAACTCTCCCCGGAAGGGGCAGGGCACGCCCCGCCCCCTCCTGCTCCCCCACCCATGAAGGGGGTGAACCACCCCCTCCAAACCACCCCGGCCCATACGGACGCGGCCCCTGATCGGGGCCGCGGGCTATCTCTCTCTGACAGTCCATTTTACGCCAGCCCATCCGGCGTCAAGGACAGCGCGGCCCCTCCAATTTTCTTTCGCCGGCCCGAGGCCGACGCCACAAAATCGGCTCCTCCGCTTGCCGCGCGGCGGCCGCGTACCGCGGTCCCTGACCCCTCTGGGCTACAGCGTGGACACCTTTCGGTCGGGTAGCAGCGGGGCATCTCTGCCCCGCCGCCCCCTCAGAACCGGACGTGCGGATCGCCCCGCATCCGGCTCAAGCCATTATTCAGCACCACGGTTTGGCACCGGGCCACTTTGCGGTCGATTTCGTGGCTCGACGATGGGCGAAGTATTCCCCCCATTCTGGATCGAACGGATTCGCCATGCCCCGGATTTTGACGTGTCTCTTGATCGAGACCGTTGCTGCCCGAAAGAGCCGATATTTGGCGTCTCGCGTGCCAAAATCCCAGTTCCGGTATCCGTCGGACTGGAAGTACCTATCCTTCACCCATTGCGCTCTTTTCTTGGGATGCCTTCGGTATGCCCATTTCCAGAGCATCTGCCAGATGCGATGATCTATCGAAGAGAAGGTCGTCTTTGCCGCGCTATGTCGGTGATACATGGCCCATCCCCGAATGATCGGGTTTAGCGTCTGTACCAATGACGCCTGCGTGGCAGTTGCGTTGCCCTTGATGATTTCCCGGGCCTTGCCGAGAAGCGACTTGATGCTTTTCCTCGACGGCTTCGTTAGGAACTTGCCGTTGTACTTGCGTACATTCTTGCCCAGAAAATCGAAACCCTCCGCTATATGCGTGATTCTGGTCTTCTCTTCCGAGAGTTCCAGACCCCGAACGGCCAGAAACGTTCTGACTGCTGGCATGACTTTGTGTTCCAGCACTTCTTTGCAAGCGCCGGTGATAACAAAGTCATCAGCATAACGGATGACATTCAGTCTGGCTTGTCTGCGCGTGGCTTCTGTCGAACCCACGCTCGCGTATACCGCCGCTTCAAGCCCATCCAGTGCCATGTTCGCGATCGTCGGCGAGATCACACCCCCTTGCGGGGTCCCGGCTTTGGTCTCGAACAAGGTTTCCTCTTCAATATACCCGGCCCGCAGCCACTTTGACAGGACACCCTTATCCATCGGGATGTGCTGGAGAAGCCATTGGTGGCTGATGTTATCGAAACAGCCCCGAATGTCCCCTTCCAAAATCCACACTGGCGAGACGCGTCTCGCCAGTGTGATGCAGCACTGTTCGATGGCGTCGGCTGTCGAGCGTTCAGGCCGAAATCCATAGGAGTTCGGGTCCGCCCGGGTCTCTGCTACGGGTTCCAGTGCGAGCTTCCATAAGGCTTGCATCGCTCTGCACCGCATACAGGGAATCCCGAGCGGGCGCTTCTTGCCGTTGCTTTTCGGGATGTAGACGCGGCGCAGTGGCATCGTTCGATAGCCACGGTGCTGTAGCGTCGTCATTCCCTTCCATCTGGCCGCCGAGGTTGACCAGATCGCTCCGTCCACCCCCGGCGTGTTCTTACCACGATTTTCCGTCACCCGCTTCACAGCGAGCATTTTACCGCTGTGCGAGCGGGTCAGCAGACGTTGCAGGGATTTCACCTTGCCCCACCTTGCCTCGCGAGTGGCCTTGGCGATACGCACCTGAAGTCGCTTCACGGATGCGTCGATCTGTAACCAGTTTGTCTGGTCCCACATCTGTGCCCCGTGCGAGGACGCACCAGCTTTCGTTGCTTTCGCATCGATTGCCGTCATCTGCTTTTCCTCGCCCAGCGATTTGTCATGTTCTCTCACCATCAATGACCGGGCGGAAGTCTGCCCACTTTCGTGTCGGGCGATGTTGCAGCCCGTATCCCGGCGATTACAGCCGGGCCTTCGCTTTTTCCGCCTTCCTTTACCCGCAGCGCCAACAGCGTTCCTTGCGGTTGGCCTGCCGTTTCCGGCAGCGTTACGGGCTTACCCTGTTCCGCATAAGCCTCTGAGCGGGTCGGATCCTTCCTCTTCGCCGGCAGCGTTATGTCCATGGTGATTCACTCTGAAAAGAACCACACCTTGCTGCGTACCTTTTGGTCCAAGCCTTTCAGCACATTTGGCTTGCTTTTCGTCACGACGTTTATCGGAGGTTCACCTACGTTGATCGTATCCGCTCATCCCTAGCGCCTCACCGCCCTTGTGCTGGCAGATTCCACTTCGCCTCACGGCTCAGTGTACCGGTGACCCGGTGGCTACATTGTCCCCGGAGCTTCGAACCGAGTCGTTGCCAACTCCGCACGTCCGGGTAGGGAACGGTTGATGGAACAACCGGTTCTATCAAGTCATATTCTCATACTCCTTTTAGAACAGAGGCTTACGCGACTTTCCAGGTCGCACTCAGAAACGAAAGGAGACTTACAATGTCTGATTTCCACTATGTCGAACTTTACGCGAAGTTCGCAGGATTCCGCCTCATGGCGATGGCCAATCGCCTTGGCTGCGACGACGAATTCAGCCGCGGAGCACACGACAGGCTCGTGGAGCGGCTCGACCAGCTCGTCGATCTTGTGCGCGGCGCGCTTGCCGCGGAACGCGAACTCGCACTGGCACCGAGCGGCCCCGAGGCAGATGATCTGGGCGAGCGGATCTGGTGCGCCGGACAGGAGCTCACGCACTACTGGGGCGAACCCGATGGCATCGACCTTTTGCTCAACGACGTCCACGTCGACTGGTCTACCAACGAATGGTACGACAGCCGCGCCGGAAGGTGGCATTTCCTCGCTGACTTCCCTGCGCCCCGCGAGGAAGTAGGCGACGACCGCCTGCACGGCCTGTGCGCAATCACCCGCCAGATCGCCGCCGAGACGGGCATATACTTCAACACTTTCACCACAGACCTCTCCATCGAGGGCGAAGAGCCGGACGATGAACGCGAGCGCTACGAAGCGATTGACGGTCTCGTCTGGTGACAGCGATCGGGCGGCAGGCGGCCTCGGCCGCCTGCCGCCTTCACACCGTCAGCGGAGCCGGCGCGGCCGGATCGACCGGCCTTCCCGGCTATTGGAAAGGGGTGAGCCCCTCTCCAGCTCTCCCATGAAGGAAGGGCTGGCGCCCCTCCTTCAAACATCCTCCCGAGGGAAGGGAGACCCCTCCCTCGAACCCTCCCATGGGAAGGAGGCGACGGTTCCCTCGCCCTCCTTCCGTAACATT
>NZ_JBEBMF010000004.1:0-419474 GCF_040081925.1 Mesorhizobium quangtriensis | reverse complement strand
GGTTCCCTCGCCCTCCTTCCCAAACCCATCCTCCTCTCCCGGGCCGAGGCTATGGCTTGGGGCCACGCTCGCCAGAGCCGCCCCGCCCGAGGCCGGAAGCCGTGTGGGCCAGATCTCCAGCCTGTGCGACCGGCCTCGATTTCTCCGGCCATTCTAGGAAAACCGAATCAGTTGCCGAGCTGGGTCGAGAAACGCAGCTATTAGTGGCTTGGGCTCAAAAATGGGGTGGATTTCTGCCGTAGGGCGACTAAAATAGTCGTAGTTCTGGAGTGCATGCGGGTCGAAGTGGGAGGTGATCATGTATGATCACCGCCCGACAATCACGGGCCGCACGCGCGCTGCTGGGTTGGACACAGGAGACGCTCGCTGACAAGGCCCGAGTATCGCTGACCGCGCTCAAACGCCTCGAATCCGAGAACGGATTCGACGTTTTCGAAACCACGCGAGATGGCGTACGGCGCGCGCTCGAATCGGCCGGGATCGTTCTTCTGGCGACAGAAAAAGGAGAAGGGGTCCTGTTGCTGCATCAAGCTGACCAGCCTGGTTAGCGCTTTGCGCCATCAACAGACGGTTTGCTGACATAAAAGCACTGTATTGCTCTTGGGGACAGTTAACGAACGTCGTGCACGTGACTATGGTACTCTGATGGGACAGGCGATACCGGCGTTCCTGGACGCGCCACCGTCCAGCGACACGCTTACGACTTACGACCGCGAGCACATGAAGCTCTATCTGCGGCTGCTCGACGCCGAGCGGGAGGGGGCCGACTGGCGTGAGGCTATTCACATCCTCTTCGGCCTCGATCCTCATGACGATCCGATGCGCTGTCGACTGATCCACAATTCCCACCTCGCACGCGCGCACTGGATGACCGAACACGGTTATCGCGAACTGGTTCGTGAAAGTCAGCGGAAGTCTGGATCGTGATGCGCTGAAGGCATCACCTGTTGATTTCAACGTGACTTCCAAAATCCAACCCGAACGGGAATTCTACAACCTCCAAGTCGCAATAGTCGCAGGAGGATCATCATGACGCCTGACGCATCTACATGGCGCTCGTCGGCTGAATACGACCATCTGGACACACTGACGCCATCCGATCTGGCCTGGGAATGGCTGCGCCGCAACGATGCTTACGATGCGGACTACGAAGCATCCGTGACTGAACGCGGAGCTCCGACCTCCGTGAACGAGCAGATCCAGCGGCGCTGGGGACTGCGATTTCCCTGTAGACCCTCTGACGCCGCCTCCTGAAGCTCCGGTTTTCTGGCTCCCGCTCCATGACACGAGCGTTGTCGTACTGATCGAAGCGCCACGCGACTTCCGTGACACTGAAGATTACCCGCTTCTCCTCCCATGGAGCGGCACGGCGCCGATCGGCGACGGTCGCGACTTTTTCCGTCTTCCTTTGCCGAACGATGAGCGCGTCCAGATTATCAACTACGTCGTCGAGGGCCGCACCGCATCGGTAGCCGCCATACCGCTCGGCATCGACGGCTTCGATCGGATAGAAGCGGTTTACCGCCTCCTTTCGGCCCTGCACGGGCGCGCCATCCCGCCCGACACGCGTTTGACGCCCCAGCAGCGGACCCGCCAGCGCAGAATGCTCCGCGCGTTCGACGGACATCGCGCTGGCGCGACACAGCAGGAAATCGCGCACGTCGTCCTCAACCAGGAGCGTCTCGATCGGGATGACTGGCAGGCGTCTTCTGCCCGCCATGCGATCAAGGCGCTGCTACGCGATGCCCGCAACATGATCGCCGGCGGCTATCGAAAGCTTCTCCGTCACCGCCGCCAATCCTGACGCGTCGCCCCGCCGCGGACGGTGGGCGATTTCGATACCCCCCAACTTCGCCCTGCAACTCGCCGCCTTCTCTCCGCCACCGTGGTCGCCGTCCGCCGCTTTCTCGCAGCGGCCGTCCCCAACACCACGGAGGCCCGACCATGCCACACGAACCCGTCTTTCTCCCGCCGCGCTTCCTGCGCACCAAGGAAGCGGCGGAATTCCTCAGCCTCTCCGCACGCACGCTCGAAAAGCACCGCACCTATGGCACCGGTCCGTCGTATCACAAGCTCGGCGGCCGCGTCGTCTATGCGATCGACGAGCTCGAAAGCTGGGCCGCCCGCGGCGCAGTGACCTCCACCTCGGATCCGCGCGGCTCGATCCTGCCAGCAAAGCGCCAGGCGCCCGTCCGGCCGGTCCACGCCGGCCGCTACGCACGCTGATCGCGGCCGGTTCCGTTCATGGCGGTGCGACGTCGATCCCTCTCGGAGCGCGGGCAGCTCGACCTGTTTCGCGCGCTCCCCGGCGACTTCGCGCCAAGAGACGCACAGGATCTCATGGCCTATCCCTTTTTCTCCCTCTCCAAGACCCATCGCACCGCGCCGATCGATTTCGTCGCCGGCAAAGTAACGATCAGGGTCGAGGCCGTTCACGACCACGGCATGGCGACCATCTGGGACGCCGATATCCTGATCTGGGCCGCGAGCCAGATCGTTGAAGCGCGCGACGCCGGGCTTCGCACGTCGCGGCTGATGGCCGCCACCCCTTACGAAATTCTCTCCTATGTCGGTCGCGGCACGAGCGCGCGCGATTATCAGCGGCTGAAGGCGGCGCTCGACCGCCTGCAATCGACAACGGTGTCCACCTCGATCCGCCAGCCGGCCGAAGGCCGTCGGCATCGCTTTTCCTGGATCAACGAGTGGCAGGAGCGCACCGGGCGCGACGGCCGTCCCGAAGGCATCGAGCTGATCGTACCGGACTGGTTCTACAAGGCCGTTCTCGACGATGCCCTCGTGCTCACGATCGACCGGGCCTATTTCGACCTGACGGGCGGCCTTGACCGCTGGCTCTATCGCCTCGTGCGCAAGCACGGCGGCCGCCAGCGACACGGCTGGCGCTTCGACTTCCGCCACCTCCACCAGAAATCGGGGAGCCTGTCGCCGTTCAAGCGCTTCGCCTTCGAACTGCGCGACATCGTCCGGCGACAGCCGCTTCCCGGCTACACGCTGTTCCTCGAAACGGAACCCGGCGGGCGCACGCTGCTTGCCTTCGAGCCCGCGCAGGCCTGTGGACAACCTGTGGACGGCCTCGTGCTATCAGGAACCCGAAGTATCGTGCTATCGGGAACCGGGGGCTCGTGCTATCGGGAACCCAAACCAGACCTAAGTCTCAGCGCAGAAACAAGAAATCGCGCCCTTAACTTAGAGTCTAACCAGGAATCTAACTCTGTAGATCGCGCGCGCGAGGTGGATAACCTCATTCGCGACGCCGCCAGAAACCTCAGCGTCGCCGCCAGGAAGAGCCTGCCGACGCCACCGGGCCCAGCCCGCGACCGTTCCGCTTCGCTGACATCAGACGACGCCCGAGCGCCGCGTCTCCCTCTCGATCCGCCGGGAGGACGCCGATGATCATCGCGCTCCTCAATCAGAAGGGTGGGGTCGGCAAGACCACACTCGCGCTGCATCTCGCCGGCGAGCTGGCACGCCGAGGCAGGCGCGTCACTCTTATCGACGCCGACCCGCAGGGCTCCGCGCTCGACTGGTCGCAGCAACGCTCGCGGGAAGGCCTGCCGCGCCTGTTCGGCGTCGTCGGCCTGGCGCGCGACACGTTGCATCGCGAAGCGCCCGAGCTCGCCCGTGACGTCGATCACATCGTCATAGACGGCCCGCCGCGCGTCGCAGGCCTCATGCGCTCCGCGCTGCTCGCGGCCGACCTCGTGGTCATCCCCGTACAGCCGTCGCCACTCGACGGCTGGGCCTCGGCCGAGATGCTGTCGCTCCTTGGCGAAGCACGCATCTATCGCCCCGAGCTCGTCGCCCGTTTTGCGCTCAATCGCTGCGGCGCGCGCACCGTCATCGCCCGCGAGACGGCTGAAACGCTCGCCGATCACGATCCGCCGGTGCTCGCCAGCACCATCGGCCAGCGCGTCGTCTTCGCCGACGCCGCACAGACCGGGCGGCTTGCGTCGGACATCGATGCGCGATCGCCCGCCGCCCGTGAAATTGCGGCCCTCGTCACCGAGATCGAGCGGCTGCGCATCGGGAGGGCGGCGTCATGATCGTCCTTACCGGCGACTGCCGCGAACACATGCCGTCGCATGGGCCATTCGACATAATCCTCGCCGATCCGCCGTACGGCGAGACGTCGCTCGCCTGGGATCGGCGCCTCGAGGGCTGGCTGGCGCTCGCGCGTGCCGCCCTCAAGCCGACCGGCTCGATCTGGGTCTTTGGCTCGCTGCACAGCTTCATGGCGACCGCCGAGCGGTTCGCTGACGTCAAGCTTCGCCTGGCACAGGAAATTGTCTGGGAGAAGCAGAACGGCACCTGCTTTCACGCAGATCGCTTCACGCGGGTGCACGAACTGGCCGTCCAGTGCTATCCCGGCGAAGCGGCCTGGCGCGACATCTACAACGATGTCCAGACTACGCCGGACGCTGCGGCGCGAACGGTGCACCGCAAGCAACGTCCTCCCCATACCGGCCACATCGACGCTGGTCACTACGTCAGTCATGACGGCGGGCCGCGCCTGATGCGCTCGGTCATCTACATGCGCAACGCTCATGGCCGCGCAATCCATCCAACCGAAACACCGTCGGCGCTTCCCGAAATCCTGATCCGCACGAGTTGCCCCGAAGGCGACCTCTTCGGCGATTTTTTCGCGGGGTCGGGTGCGGCCGGGGAAGCCTGCAGGCTGTCCGGCCGGCGCCATCTCGGCTGCGAGATTGACCCGGACATGGCTGCGAAAGCCCGCGCGCGCCTCGCATCCGTGCTGCCGTTCGACGGCGGAGGCGCGTCATGACAGCGCGTACCGAAAAACGCGGCTTTGCAACACGGCCGGCCGATCCGGGCGGCTGGATCAAGGCCGGCGACACCGCGCCCGCTTGTGGCGCCGCCGCCGTCTATTCCGCCCGACTGACCATCGACGTCACCCCCGCCATGCGCGGCCGCATCAAGGTCGCCGCCTTCAGCCGCGGAATGACCGTCGCCGACATGGTGCGCGATCTGCTCGCCCGCGAATTCCCCCCGACCGAAGGAGACCCAAAATGACCGGCATCGCGGCTACCCGCATGCGCGGCGGCCCGCTGCCGTCCGCCAATCCAACGGATGATCTGACCCGCGTGGAACTCACGTGGGTCGAGAAGAAGATCGAATACTGGATCAGGTTCGGCCGCGAGGCTCACGAGCAGATCCTCGATCGCCGCCGCCGTGTCGTCTGCTTTCGCCCGAACACCGTCTTCGCCTTCGTTCGCTGGGCCGCGAACGACTACGGCACGGTCATCTCGCGCATCGATATCGTGCGTTCGGTCGCACCGGGCGCGCCCTACCAGACGCTGCCTTTCGTGCGGCCCGGCGGCGAAATTCTCCTGAAGATCGAAGGCTGGCCGAAGGTCGAGAGCGTGCTGCGTCACGTCGATGGCATCGACGCGCTCGGCATCGATCCGGCCGATGTCGACCCCGACCACTGGCGGCACGTCGCCCACTGGATGAACGCCGGCGAAGCGCCGCGTCCCTACACGTTCGATCGCCATCAGGCATGGCTCCGGCGCCGGGAGATCGTGCGATGACGCGGCTCGATTACCTTGCGCTGACCGCCTTCGGCGTTCTTGGCATCGCCCTCGCCAGCGCCACGCCCTTGCCGATGAAGCTCGTCTGGAACGCGACCGCGAGCGAGCCCGTCGGCTTCTACACCATCGATCCCGTTGGTCGTCTCGAGGTGCCCGACCTTGTCGTCGTGATGCCGCCCGAGCCCGTCGCCTCGTTCATCGTGGAGCGCGGCTACGTCGCTCGCGGCGTGCCGCTTCTGAAGCGGGTGCTCGGCCTGCCGGGACAACGTGTCTGCCGCTCCGGGCATGCAATCAGCGTCGACGACGTTCCGCTTGGCGATGCGCTCGACCGCGACAGCCAGGGCCGTGACCTGCCGGTCTGGCAGGGCTGCCGCCGCATCGGCGACGGAGAGCTGTTCCTCATGAACCACGAGGTCCCAGACAGCCTCGACGGCCGCTACTTCGGCCCGCTTCCCGCCACCGCGGTGATCGGTCGGGCGACACCGCTTTTCACCGACGACGACGGCGAGGGCCGCTTCGTCTGGCGCGCGCCGACGCGGTGACAGCGCGACCAATGCAATCCCGCCGCACAACAGGAGACCAAGATCATGGCCAACATCGGACTTTTCACACGCACGGAATCCGGCTTCGAAGGGCGGTTCAGGGCGCTTGGCATCGACGAGGAAATCACCTTCGTCGCCGCCGAGCCCTCGGAGGCCAAGAACGCTCCAGCCTATCGCGTCCTGCTCGGCGACGAGGACGGGCTACCGATCGGCGCCGCCTGGGCGGCCGTCGGAGATCGGGCCGGCGAATTCTTCTCCGTCGAGATCTACAGCCCGTTGTTCGGCGGCACTCTGCGCGCCAACCTCTTCCGCGCCGGTGACGACGGCTCCGCCTGGGGCCTGCACACCAACCTCACTTCCAAGAAGCGGAAGGAGGACTGAATGGCGGCGGTTCAGCACCGCGCCAGCGCCGGCGGCTTGACTGCTGTCCGGCGCTCAGCGCTCCTCCTTCTTCTTTCCGGCCTGACGTTCGCCGCGGCTGAAACGCCCGCTGTTCTGGCGCAGGTTCCGTCCACCGTCGGAGCCGCGTCGGCGCATCCGCACGCCGCGAACATCACCGAGGCGTCGCGACGCTTCGGCGTCCCGGCAGCCTGGATCGTCGCCGTGATGGCTGCAGAAAGCGCGGGCGATGTGCGCGCCGTATCGTCGGCGGGCGCGATGGGCCTTATGCAGGTCATGCCCGACACATGGGCCGAGCTCCGCACCCGCCACGGCCTTGGTCGCGATCCCTACGATCCTCGCGACAACATCCTTGCCGGCACCGCGTACCTCCGTGAAATGTGGGACCGCTACGGCGACGTCGCAGCCATGCTCGCCTCCTACAATGCCGGCCCGGCGCGCTACGACGAGCATCGCTCGAAAGGTCGCCCGCTGCCTGCCGAGACGCGGGCCTACGTCGCTTCGCTTGCGCCCGCGCTGCGCGGCGAGCGGCCCTTGAACGGCGGCTCCATTATCGTGCGACCGCCCGACTGGCGCGAGGCGGGGATCTTCGTCGTGCGCGAGGGTGGCACTTCCGCCGCCAGTCCAGCGCAGGCGGGCCGCGCGTCAGACCACGCGCTCCCATCCCTCACGGCGACCCCGGATTCGATCACCGCCTTGCAACGCCAAGAGCTGTTTGTCGCGGGCAATGCAGCGGGAGGCCGGCCATGAGCGGCCCTCCATCAAGGTGCATCCCCTCGGGCTCTGGCGTGTCGTGGAGAACGCCGGGGGTGGGGGCAGGCGCAGCGACCGGACGATGGCAGGATAAAAGGGCGCACGGTGCGCTTCGGTCGGGCGGTTGTTTTTGTTCATGTTTTTGGCGCGTTCCGCACCGTGTAGCGCCTTCGCGCACCGTGCGCTCCGCGCCCATGTTCCTGATTTTTCGGTCCTTTTTGCACCGTGCGGAGTCGCGTCATGTTCGATGACCTCGAGTTCCGCATACGTCCGGGCCGCATCCGATCGACCCGCGCGCAACAGACCCGGCCTTTTGTTGCGCAGGCGCTCGCTGCAGCGAAGAAGGCAGGCGGCGGCGTCTCGCGATCCGGCCGCGTCACCTCCGGCAATCGCTCACGCTTCGGGCGTGGCCAGCGCGCCAGCATTCAGGCTAATCGCCTCATCACGTCGCGCACGCGTGGCGCCGTCGTCAAGGCGCGTGTGGTCCGTCACACCGCTCGATCCGCGCCGCTCGGAACGCATCTCGACTATTTGCGCCGCGACGGCGTGACCCGTGACGGGGAGAAGGCGCGGCTGTTCGGGCCGGGAACGGAGAATGCCGACGCCCGCGCCTTCGCAGAGCGCTGTGGCGATGACCGGCATCATTTCCGCTTCATCGTCTCGCCCGACGACGCCCCCGACATGGCGGACCTTAGATCCTTCACCCGCGATCTCGTCGGCCAGATGGAAAAAGATCTCGGCACGAAGCTCGACTGGGTCGCCGTCGATCACTGGAACACCGAGCATCCGCATGTCCACCTGATCGTGCGCGGCGTGCGGGACGATGGCCAGGACCTCGTGATCTCGCGCGACTACATCAAGGAGGGCATGCGCGACCGGGCGCGCGAGCTCATCACCCAGGAGTTGGGACCGCGCACCGATCTCGATATCCGCCGTACTCTCGAAAGCCAGATCGAGACCGAACGCTGGACGCAGCTCGACCGCCAGCTTGTCCGCGACGCCGGCAAGTCCGGCATCATCGATCTCGCGCCGCGCGCCGACCGCCAGCCGGACGAGTTCCACGCGCTGAAGGTCGGCCGGCTGCGGACGCTGGAAATTCTCGGTGTCGCGGGACAGGTCGGCCATTCGCAATGGTTCATCAGGCCCGAGGCGGAGAGCGTCCTGCGCGAGCTCGGCGAGCGCGGCGACATCATCAAGCGCATGCACCGCGCTCTCACCGAGCGCGGCATCGAGCGCGGCTCGGCAAGCTATGTGCTCGCCGGGGAAAGCCTCGACGTGCCCGTTGTCGGTCGCCTGCTCGAACGCGGTCTGGATGACGAGCTGAAGGGGACGGCCTATGCCGTGGTCGACGGTGTCGACGGTCGCACCCATCATATCAAGCTGCCGCATCTCGATGCCGCTGGCGACAGCCCACCCGGATCGATCGTCGAGCTGCGCGCTTACGAGGATGCGCAAGGTCAGCGCCGCGTCGCGCTCGCCGTCCGCTCCGATCTGGATATCCACTCTCAGGTCAACGCAGCGGGTGCTACCTGGCTCGATCGGCAGGCGGTTGCCCGCGAGCCCATCGAGCTCTCGGAGGGTGGCTTCGGCGCCGAGGTACAGCGGGCCCTCGAGCAACGCGCCGAGCACCTGATCGGCGAAGGTCTCGCCGAACGGCAGGGCGGGCGCGTCGTCTTCGCGCGGCGACTGCTCAACACGCTATGCGATCGCGAGGTCAGTGCGCTGGGCGAAAAGCTCGCCGCCGAGACCGGCCGGCCATTCAACTATGCCGACGGCGGCGAGTATGTCGCCGGCTCCTATCGCCAGCGCTTCACGCTCGCCTCCGGCCGCTTCGCCATGATCGACGACGGCCTCGGCTTCCAGCTCGTACCCTGGTCTCCCTCTCTCGAAAAGCAGATCGGCCGCCACGTCTCCGGCGTCGCCCGCGACGATGGCGGCGTCGACTGGGACTTCGGCCGCAAGCGGGGGATCGGCCTCTAACACCCGTCAGAAAGGAGCCTCGCCATGTCCGGCACCAAGATCCTCTGGGGACAGATCACGATCGTCTTCCTGATCGTGCTCGTTACCACCTGGGGCGCGACGCAGTATGTTGCGTGGAGCCTCGGCTATCAGGCGCAGCTCGGCGAGCCGTGGTTCAGGCTCTTCGGCGTTCCGATCTATTTTCCGGCCGCTATCATGTGGTGGTGGTACTTTTACGACGCCTACGCGCCGGGCATATTCGCGACCGGCGGCATGATCGCTGCGTCGGGCGGTTTCATCGCGATCGCGGTCGCCATCGGCATGTCGGTCTGGCGAGCGCGCGAACAGAAGAATGTCGCCACCTATGGCTCGGCCCGCTGGGCAGAGAAGCCCGAGATCGAGGCTGCGGGTCTGCTCGATCCCGACGGCGTGGTACTCGGCCGATACGATCGCGAGTATCTGCGCCATGATGGGCCGGAGCATGTGCTGTGCTTTGCGCCTACCCGATCCGGCAAGGGTGTCGGTCTCGTCGTGCCTTCGCTCCTCACCTGGCCGGGCTCGGCGATCGTCCATGATATCAAGGGTGAGAACTGGACGCTGACCGCGGGCTTCCGGTCACTCCATGGCCGTGTGTTGCTGTTCGATCCGACCAATCCCAAATCCTCCGCCTGCAATCCGCTGCTCGAGGTCCGCCGGGGCGAATGGGAGGTTCGCGACGTCCAGAACATCGCCGACATTCTCGTTGATCCCGAGGGGAGCCTGGACAAAAGGAATCACTGGGAAAAGACCAGCCATTCACTTCTGGTCGGTGCAATCCTGCATGTCCTCTATGCCGAGCCGGAAAAGACTCTGGCCGGCGTCGCCAACTTCCTCTCCGATCCGAAGCGCCCGGTTGAGTCGACGCTGCGCGCCATGATGAAGACAGCGCATCTGGGCGAGGCCGGCCCACACCCTGTCGTGGCCAGCGCGGCGCGCGAGCTCCTCAACAAATCCGACAATGAGCGCTCCGGCGTTCTATCAACCGCCATGTCGTTTCTCGGATTGTACCGCGATCCTGTCGTTGCCGAGGTCACGCGGCGCTGCGACTGGCGGATCAGCGACATCGTCGGCGGCGAGCATCCGACGACGCTCTACCTCGTCGTGCCGCCCAGCGACATCAACCGGACCAAGCCGCTGATCCGCCTGCTGTTCAATCAGATCGGCCGTCGCCTGACCGAAGAGCTCCAGGCGAAGACCGGGCGCCATCGTCTCCTCCTCATGCTCGACGAGTTTCCCGCGCTCGGCCGCCTCGACTTCTTCGAGACCGCGCTGGCCTTCATGGCGGGGTATGGGTTGAAGAGCTTCCTGATCGCGCAATCGCTGAACCAGATCGAGAAAGCCTATGGGCCGAACAATTCGATCCTCGACAACTGCCATGTTCGCGTGAGCTTCGCGACGAACGACGAGCGGACGGCCAAGCGCGTCTCGGACGCGCTCGGGACGGCCACCGAGATGAAGGCCATGAAAAACTATGCCGGGCACCGTCTGTCGCCCTGGCTCGGCCACCTGATGGTGTCCCGCTCGGAAACCGCCCGCCAGTTGCTCACGCCGGGCGAGATCATGCAGCTTCCGCCGGCCGACGAGATCGTCATGGTCGCCGGCATTCCGCCGATCCGGGCGAAAAAGGCTCGCTACTATGAGGATGCCCGTTTCCGCGAACGCCTAATGTCGCCGCCCGCCCTGAACCGCCCGGAACATATTCGTCCGGACGACTGGACCAGCCTGCCGATCCCGGCGCGGCCGGAAGCGCTCAATGCGCAACCCGCAGGTCGATCCGACGACGAGGACCCGACCGAATCCGAACGGCGGCTGCAGCACGAGCTCCACCGGGTAAAGCCGGTAGAAAAGAAAGCGCCGATCGAGAACGAGTTCGAGATCGAGCCGCCTGACGACGTCGATGAGGATGCCGTGCGCAACCAGCGCATGATCCGCCAGATGCAGGGCGTCGCACGGCAGGTCTCGCTCGATCCGAATGACGGCATGGAACTGTAGGCGCCATGACCAGTCACCGGAAGAAGATAAAGACCACGGTCTATCTGGACCCCGATGTCGAGAAGACGCTGGCGGATTTCGCCGCCCGCCGCGATCAATCGCAGTCCATGATAGCAGAGGCGGCTATCGCGTCGTTCCTCTCGCCGGACGATGCCGAGCGACGGGAGGCGATCGTCGCCAAGCGCCTCGACCAGATCGACCGCCGCATGACGCGCCTGGAACGGGACGTTGGCATCGCCGTCGAGACCCTTGCGGTGTTCATCCGCTTCTGGATCACCACGACGCCCGCCTTGCCGGAGCCGGCGGCGCAGGCAGCGCGTGCCAAATCCAGCGAGCGATATGAAGCGTTCATCACCGCGCTGGGCCGGCGTCTGGCGCAGGGGCCGAAGCTCCGTCAGGAGATTTCAGAAGATGTGCCCGAATCGGACGCCTGAACACCTCGCGCGCGGCATCTGGGAATCGATACGACCAGTTCAAGAACAGAGGCGCACCGCCGTTCTCCTCACATGGGGAGAGGTTGGTCAAGGCGGTGATCGTTGTTTCATGGTTATCATTCCTGGTCTCTGATCATCGGGATTTCGGGCGAGCCTTTATCGTCATGCGCGTTGCTCCACGCGCAAACCTCACATCCGGTCGCCGTCCTCGACGGCTGCACCAACATTCCGCTTTCGGCGGCAGGGCTCGGGAGACGGAACCATTCTGTATTGCGGCATACAGGCCAGGAGAACGGACGGTCCGTCAGCCCGATTTCTTCGTCGCTGATCAGGCCACGAAGAAAGGGAACATCACGCGGCTTTCATTGCGACCCCGTCGGGCAACACACCCTGGGTGACATATTTCCACAGCGCCACGAGGAGTTTTCGCGCCAGCGCGGCGATCATGATCTTCTTCATCCTACCTCCTTGCGGACCGGTTCGTTCATGGAACCATCGTGCAAGGCGGCTATCAGGCTGATGCCGCAGCCAAAGCCAGGCCAATTCGATCATGGCCGTGCGCAGGCGTGGGTTGCCCGCCTGCGAGATGCCTTGTTCGCGATTGATCGATCCACTTCGCCACGGAGTCGGGGCCAGCCCCGCATAGGACGCAATCTGCCGCCGGTTCTCATATCTGCGGAAAAGGCCTTCGGTCACCATGACCGAGGCAAATTCGGGCCCAATGCCTCTGATCTTCATGAGCAGTGAACCCGCACTTATGTCGCTGACTGCCGCATCCTCGACATCGGCCGGCGCGATACACTGTTTGGCCAGCTCGAGCCGGGCTTCCTCGATCGCCTTCATCTGGACGAGGAGCAGTTCCAAACGATCCAGCATGCGTTCGAGTTGATGCTTCATGTTGTGCCCAAGGGCACGGCCGTCTCCCGTCCGCAGTTCGGTGAGTCGCGGACGTCTGTTCGGTCGCATGGGTTCATAGTCACGGATTCCCTGCGATAGCAGAAGGCCCTTCATTCGATTCACAAGCCGTACGCGCTCGCCGATCAGTTCGCGGCGTTCGCGAGTCAGGCGGCGACGATCCTCATCTTCGGGATTGATCGGCCTGACCATCGAGCAGACGCGCGGGTCGCCACGGAGCCAAGCCATCAGCGTTCTGAGCAACATCTCGCCGTCGATCCTATCGGTCTTGGCGTTTCGCGCCCGTCTGGGCTGGGCAATCGAGGCCGGATCGACGATGTGGCTTTGCACACCGGCGGCTTCCAATGCCCGGCGGAGCCAGAATCCTTCATATCCAGCTTCCTGAATGGAAATGACCGGGACATCGTGCCCCAGCTCCCGGCTGGCCCTCATACGGAATTCCGAGAGCTTCGCCAACAGATCCTCAAGATCTCCACCAGCAACCAGATAGCGTGACATTCGGACATGGTTGGTGGGGCGAATCACTGTCACCAGCCATTTGGTTCGCGACAGTTCCAGCGAGACCAGAACGGCTTCCGGAACGCTCTTGGGGATGATGAAATCGACAGTCTTCTCCATGGTACGGCTCCTATTGCTGCATCTTCTTCGCCAGAGTTTGCAAAAGAACGCCGTGGCTTCCAGCGCACGACATTTTCCCCATGGAATCTGTATTTGCACGCCACGCTACTACTACGACCGAAACTTGTTGAATCGGCCTGACTCCGGGCTCTTTTAATCATCCCCGATCCGGGGATCATCTGTTGCGTCCCCACGAGAAACGGGGACGAAATGGCATCTATCCACCACAGGCAGGAAGCGAGCCAGCGTGGCGCGCGCATGCTGCGCACCGCGCTCGGCAGCGCCATCGCGCGATTTCTGGAAGACCCGGCCGTGGTCGAGGTGATGCTGAATCCCGATGGGCGCATCTGGGTGGATCGGCTTTCCGAAGGGCTGGCCGACACCGGCGAGACGATGACGGCCGCCGATGGCGAGCGCATCGTGCGTCTGGTCGCGCACCATGTCGGTGCGGAGGTCCACGCCCGCTCGCCGCGCGTCTCGGCCGAGTTGCCGGAATCGGGTGAGCGTTTTGAGGGGCTGCTTCCGCCAGTCGTAGCATCACCCGCCTTCGCTATTCGCAAGCCGGCTGTCGCGGTCTTCACGCTCGACGATTATGTGGCCGCCGGCATCATGACGGCCGACCAGGCGGTGAAGCTGCGCACGGCGGTCCAGTCCCGCGCCAACATACTCGTCGCTGGGGGCACTTCTACCGGCAAGACAACGCTGACCAACGCGCTGCTCGCCGAAGTGGCGAAGACAGCAGATCGCGTCGTCATCATCGAGGATACCCGCGAGCTGCAATGCGCAGCGCCGAACCTGGTCGCGATGCGGACCAAGGATGGCGTTGCCACGCTTTCCGATCTCGTCCGCTCCTCGCTTCGCCTCCGGCCCGACCGCATTCCCATCGGCGAGGTCCGCGGTTCAGAAGCGCTCGACCTGCTCAAAGCCTGGGGCACCGGCCACCCCGGCGGCATAGGCACCATCCACGCTGGCTCCGGCATCGGCGCGCTGCGTCGCCTCGAGCAACTCATCCAGGAAGCCGTCGTCACCGTTCCGCGCGCGCTGATCGCCGAGACCATCGATCTCGTCGCCGTCCTCTCCGGCCGCGGCTCGTCGCGCCGGCTCGCCGAGCTCGCGCGTGTCGACGGCATCGATCCCGCCACCGGCGACTACCGCATCACCCCCGCAACCACCTCGAATGGAGAAGCTGAATGAATTCGCCCGTCGTTCCGAATGTGACCAATCCACCCGTCCTGTCGTCCGTGCCCATCGGTCCAGATCTGCCCGCCGACTCGATCATGCGCGGCAGCTACCGGCGTCTCGCCAGTTCGACCGCGCTCTTCACCATCATGATACTGGCCGCCACGCCGCCGGCCCATGCCTCCGGCTCCTCCATGCCGTGGGAACAGCCGCTTCAACAGATCCTCCAGTCGATCGAGGGGCCGGTCGCCAAGATCGTGGCGGTGATCATCATCATCGCCACCGGCCTGGCGCTCGCCTTCGGCGACACCAGCGGCGGCTTCCGCCGCCTGATCCAGATCGTATTCGGTCTGTCGATCGCCTTCGCGGCCAGCTCGTTCTTCCTCAGCTTCTTCAGCTTCGGCGGCGGGGTACTTGTCTGATGGCGGCGGTCCTCGAACAACTCGACGCGGTGCCGGGCTTTTCGGTGCCCGTCCATCGCGCCTTGACCGAGCACATCCTGCTGGGCGGTGCGCCGCGCTCCATCGCGATCATGAACGGCACGCTGGCCGGGGCCGTGGGCCTCGGCCTGCGCCTCTGGCTCGTCGGCCTCACCATCTGGGCAATCGGTCATTTCGTGGCCGTCTGGGCGGCCCGTCGCGATCCGCTCTTTGTCGAGGTCGGGCGCAGGCATCTGCGCATTCCGGCTTTCCTCGCGGTGTGAGGAGGCGGCCATGATGAATCTCGCCGAATATCGTCGCACTGCCGCTCGCCTCGCCGACTATTTGCCATGGGTCGCTCTGGTCGCTCCCGGCGTCGTGCTGAACAAGGATGGCTCGTTTCAGCGCACGGCCCGCTTTCGGGGTCCGGATCTGGATTCCTCCGTCGCGGCCGAGCTGATTGCCGTTGCGAGCCGCATCAACAACGCTTTCCGCCGCCTTGGCCTGGGCTGGAGCATTTTCGTCGAGGCGCAACGGTACGAGGCTGCCACCTATCCCGACAACATCTTTCCCGATCCCGCGTCGGCTTTGGTCGATGCCGAGCGCAAGGCCGACTTCGAAGAAGCCGGCGCACATTTCGTATCGAGCTATTTTCTCACATTCCTGTTTCTTCCACCGGCCGAGGAAGCAGCGCGCACCGAGTCCTGGCTTTATGAAGGGCGTGAGCGCTCGGGCGTCGACCCGTACGAGATTCTGCGTGCCTTCACCGACCGCACCGATCGCGTGCTGGCGCTGCTCGACGGTTTCATGCCGTCCTGCGGCTGGCTCGATGACAGCGAGACGCTGACCTACCTGCATTCCAGCGTGTCGACGAAACGCCATCGTGTCCGCGTACCGGAAACGCCGATCTATCTCGACGCGCTGCTCGCCGATCAGCCGCTCACCGGCGGTCTGGAGCCACGTCTTGGCGATCAGAACCTGCGTGTGCTGACCGTCGTCGGCTTCCCGACCGCGACAACGCCGGGCCTGCTCGACGATCTGAACCGGCTGGCCTTCCCGTATCGCTGGTCAACGCGTGCGATCCTCCTCGACAAGACCGACGCGACCAAGCTGCTGACCAAAATTAGGCGGCAGTGGTTCGCCAAGCGCAAGTCGATTGCCGCGATCCTCAAGGAGGTGATGACCAACGAACAGTCGGTGCTGGTGGACACCGACGCCGCCAACAAGGCCGCCGACGCGGACATGGCCTTGCAGGAGCTCGGCGCCGACGTCGCCGGCATGGCCTATGTCACCGCCACGATCACGGTCTGGGACGCCGACCCGCGTCTTGCCGACGAAAAACTGCGGCTGGTCGAGAAGGTCATCCAGGGCCGCGACTTCACGGCGATGATCGAGACGGTGAACGCGGTGGACGCCTGGCTCGGCAGTCTGCCCGGCCATGTCTATGCAAACGTGCGTCAGCCGCCGATCTCGACGCTCAATCTCGCCCACATGATTCCCCTCTCCGCCGTGTGGGCGGGGCCGGAACGGGACGATCACTTCGATGCGCCCCCGCTGCTTTACGGCAGAACCGAAGGTTCGACCCCGTTCCGGTTGTCTTTGCATGTCGGTGATGTCGGCCACACGCTCGTCGTCGGCCCAACAGGGGCGGGCAAATCCGTGCTTCTCGCCCTCATGGCGTTGCAGTTCCGCCGTTACCTCCGCAGCCAGGTCTTCGCTTTCGATTTCGGCGGTTCGATCCGCGCAGCATCGCTCGCCATGGGCGGCGACTGGCACGATCTCGGCGGCGGCCTGACCGAAGGATCGGAATCCTCGGTATCGCTCCAGCCGCTGGCCCGCATTCACGACACCTATGAGCGTGCCTGGGCCGCCGACTGGACCGTCGCGATCCTCCTGCGGGAAGGGATTAAAATCACCCCGGAGGCAAAGGAGCACATCTGGACGGCGCTCACCTCCCTCGCATCGGCGCCGGTCGGTGAGCGCACGATCACTGGCCTCAGCGTCCTTCTCCAGTCCAACGAACTCAAGCAGGCACTCCGCCCGTACTGCGTCGGCGGTCCCTATGGCCGCTTGCTCGATGCCGAAGCCGAGCATCTCGGCTCGGCCGACGTGCAGGCATTCGAGATCGAGGGGCTGGTCGGAACGGGCGCTGCGCCTGCTGTGCTCGCCTATCTCTTCCACCGCATTGGCGACAGGCTGGACGGGCGGCCGACGCTGCTCATCATCGACGAAGGCTGGCTGGCGCTAGACGACGAAGGCTTCGCCGGCCAGCTCCGCGAATGGCTGAAGACGCTGCGCAAGAAAAACGCCTCGGTCATCTTCGCCACCCAGTCGCTCAGCGACATCGATAATTCGGACATTGCCCCGGCCATCATCGAAAGTTGCCCGACGCGACTGCTCCTCCCGAACGAACGGGCAGTCGAACCGCAGATCACAGCCATCTATCGCCGCTTCGGTCTCAATGACCGTCAGATCGAGATCCTCGCGCGAGCGACGCCCAAGCGCGACTACTACTGCCAGTCTCGCCGCGGAAATCGCCTTTTCGAGCTGGGCCTCTCAGAACTCGGCCTGGCGCTCTGCGCCGCATCGTCGAAATCCGACCAGACCCTGATCGCCAACCTCGTCGCCGAGCACGGCCGCGAGGGCTTCCTCGCCGCTTGGCTCGAAGCCCGCGAACTCGGCTGGGCGATCGACCTGCTCCCGAATTTCCCAACGCTCACCCCCCAGCCCGAAAAGGATCTTCAGCCATGAGCATCCATCGACTTCGCAAATCCTCCGCCGTTCTTGCTGCCGCCATGCTGGCCGTCCCGATCGCAGTTTCGCCGTTGGCGACCGTGCCCGCTTATGCGTGGAAAATTGTCTATGACCCCAGCAACTACGCGCAAAATGTCCTAACAGCCGCGCGTACGCTGGAGCAGATCAACCACCAGATCACCTCGCTTCAGAACGAAGCGACCATGCTCATCAACCAGGCGAGGAATCTGGCAAACCTGCCGTTCTCCTCGCTCCAGACCCTTCAGCAGAATGTTCAAAAAACCCAGCAGCTCCTGAAGCAGGCGCAGAACATTGCCTTCGACGTGCAGAACATCGATCAGGTGTTCCAGCAGCAATACGGCAGCGTCTCGATGTCGGCGAGCGAGCAGCAGCTCGTCACCGCTGCGCGTAGCCGCTGGCAGAACACCGTCGGCAGCTTGCAGGACGCGATGCGCGTGCAGGCCGGCGTCGTTGGTAACATCGACACCAACCGTACGCAGATGAGCGAACTGGTGAGCCAGAGCCAGGGCGCGACCGGCGCGCTTCAGGCCACGCAGGCCGGCAACCAGCTCCTCGCCCTCCAGTCGCAGCAGCTTTCCGATCTGGTCGCGCTGCTCGCCGCCAATGGTCGATCGGGCGCGCTGACCGAAGCCGAGCGCACCGCCGCGGCCGAGCAGGGGCGCGAACAGCGCCGCCGCTTTCTGACGCCCGGCTCCGGCTATCACCCCGGCAGCGCGCGGATGTTCAACGGCAACTGAGGGCCAGAAAGGAGCACTGTCATGGACAGCAAGATGCTGGCCCGGCTGGGCGCTGTCGTATTCGTCGCCGTCGCCATCACGGCGGCGGTTGTGGAGATGACTCGCAAGGACGAGGCGCCGGCGGGAGCGCCGGCGCGCATCGTCGAGCCCGCGCGCGATCCGCTGCGCGAGGGCCAGCGCCGGTGCCAGCAGCTTGGTCAGCAGGCCGCGAGCGACGCCGAATGCCTGCGCGTCTGGGCCGAGACCCGCAATCGATTCCTCGGCCGTCCGATTGCTCCGGCATCGCCGTCCTCAAGCGACAGGCGGTGATCCATGGGCGGCTCGGGGGTAATCGACAGCTTTCTTGGGACATTCACCCAATACATCGACAGCGGCTTCGGCCTTCTCAGCGGCGAGGTGGCGTTTATCGCGAGCACGCTCATCGTGATCGACGTGACGCTCGCGGCGCTGTTCTGGAGCTGGGGCGCCGATGACGACATCATCGCACGCCTCGTCAAGAAGACGCTGTTCGTCGGCGTCTTCGCCTATTTGATTTCCAACTGGAACAATCTCGCGAAGATCGTCTTCGACAGCTTTTCGGGTCTCGGCCTGAAAGCCTCCGGGACCGGCTTCACCGCACAGGATCTCCTCCGCCCTGGCAAGGTGGCGCAGACCGGCCTCGACGCGGCACGGCCGCTGCTCGAATCCATTTCCGATCTGATGGGCTGGATCGCGTTCTTCGAGAATTTCATCCAGATCGCTTGCCTGCTCTTTGCCTGGGCGCTCGTCATCCTCGCGTTTTTCATTCTCAGCGTCCAACTGTTCGTGACGCTGATCGAGTTCAAATTGAGCACGTTGGCGGGCTTCGTGCTGATTCCGTTCGGCCTCTTCGGGAAGACCGCGTTCATGGCCGAGCGTGTGCTTGGCAACGTGATCTCCAGCGGCATCAAAGTCCTGGTTCTCGCCGTCATCGTAGGCATCGGTTCGACGCTCTTCAGCCAGTTCACCCAAGGCTTCGGTGGCCAGACCCCGAGCATCGACGACGCCATGGCGGTCGTGCTCGCTGCCCTTTCGCTCGTCGGCCTCGGAATCTTTGGACCCGGCATCGCATCGGGTCTCGTTAGCGGCGGTCCGCAGCTTGGCGCTGGCGCCGCGGTCGGCACCGGTCTCGCCGTGGGCGGCGCGGCACTGGCCGCCGGCGGCGGCGCTATGCTTGCCGCGAGAGGCGGCGCAGCGCTTCTCTCCGGGGGAGCCGCGGTCGCCCGTGGCGGAGCTGCGGCGGCCGGAGCGGCATCGTCGGCTTACACGCTCGGCTCCATGGGACAGTCCGGCGCTTCGGGTGTGGCGTCCGGCGTCGGCGGTGTCGCGCGCGCTGCCGGATCGGCCGCCACGTCGCCTTTACGTCGAGCTGCGTCGCGCGCGTCGGAGAGCATGAAATCCAGCTTCTCCGACGGCGCCCGCGCCGGCTTCGGCGCCACCGGCGGCACATCCACCATGGGGTCGGTCGGCGGCGAGGCGGAGCCTTCTTCCGTCGCGCCCGCGACGACGACTGACCAGCCCCCCGCATGGGCTCAGCGCATGAAGCGCGGCCGCCATGTCTCCCACGGCGTCAGCGCCGCCGCGCATGCCGTCCGTTCCGGCGACAGCCACGGGTCCGGCGCATCCGTCAATCTCTCTGAAAGTGACCGCTCATGAATCTCTTCAAAAGGCCCGCCGTTCATTACGGCAAGACGCCCCAACCCGAAACGCCGTACCAGAGGGCAAGCCAAGTCTGGGACGAGCGTATCGGCTCGGCTCGCGTGCAGGCGAAGAACTGGCGCTACATGGCGTTCGGCTCCCTGATCCTGTCGGCCGGTTTTGCCGCCGCCCTGGTCTATCAGTCGGCGCGAGGAACCGTCGTGCCATGGGTTGTTCAGGTGGACAATCTCGGCCAGGCGCAGGCGGTCGAGCCCGCCACCGCCGATTTCCGCCCGACCGATCCGCAAGTCGCCTGGCACCTCGCGCGTTTCATCGAACAGACGCGGAGCATTCCGGCCGACCCGATCATCGTCCGGCAGAACTGGCTCCGAGCTTACGAATGGACGACGGATCGCGGCGCCGCGGCACTAAATGACTACGCCCGCGCCAACGACCCGTTCACCAAAGTCGGCAAGCAGCAGATCGCAGTCGAGGTCTCCAGCGTCATTCGGGCGTCGCCCGACAGCTTCCGTGTCGCTTGGACGGAGCGGCATTTCGAGAATGGCCAGCTCTCCTCCACCCAGCGATGGACTGCGATCCTGACCATCGTGATCCAGCCACCGCGGGATGCTGAGCGGATAAAGGTCAATCCGCTGGGGATCTACGTCAACGCCATCAACTGGTCGCGGGAGATGAGCCAATGAAGCCGGCTTTCCGCAACCACGCCATTCCGGCTTTCCGTAAATCCGTGCTTCCGGTTCTGCTGCTTTCCGCCACTACGTTGGCCGGCTGCGCGACGCCGCAGAAGCCGCCGGAGATCAGCTACGATCGGGATGTTCCGGCTTTGCCAGCCGTTCCGGTGTCCGTAACTGACGATCGGCCGCGTCCGATCCACATTCCTCCGGCCTGGACGCCGGCAAAGGGCGGCACGGCGGCCAGTACACCAGTCGCTCGCGTCGAAAACGCCAATGCAGCCGCTCGCGTGCAGCCGCGCCGGGAGGGCTACTTCAATGCAATCCAGATATATCCCTGGTCAGACGGCGCGCTCTATCAGGTCTATGCAGCTCCTGGGCAGATCACCGACATCGCGCTGGAACCCGGCGAGTCGCTGACGGGCGCCGGGCCGATTGCAGCCGGCGATACCGCCCGCTGGATTATCGGAGATACCGAGAGCGGCAGCGGCACGACCCGCCGCGTGCATATCCTCGTGAAGCCCTCCCGTCCGGACATCACGACCAATCTCGTCGTTACCACTGACCGACGTGTCTACATGATTGAGCTGCTTTCCGGAACGAAGCCTTATATGCCCTCCGTCGCATGGTCCTATCCGCGGACGCGCGCCGGACAAAGCCAGAGCATCCCGGCGACCCCGGTCATCGCGGCCGTTGCGGCGCGCAACTACCGATACGGTTTGACTGGTGGGAATCCGCCCTGGAAACCAGTCTCCGTCTATGACGACGGCCGCAGGGTTTACGTCGAGTTTCCTCGCGGGATCGTCCAGGGCGAAATGCCGCCGATCTTCGTCATCGGTCCAGAGGGCGAAGCCCAGATCGCCAACACCCGCGTCCACCGACACATCCTGATTGTCGATCGTCTGTTCGGCGCGGCCGAATTGCGCCTCGGCAGCGGTGATAAGCAGCAAACGGTGAGGATTGTCCGTACCGACGGGAGGCCCGCGTCATGAGCGAGGAAAACAGCAATACGAGCGCTCCGATGCGTCTGCGGGCCGAGCCGCCGCGCGTCACCCGGCTGTCGCGCAAGGTGCTTGCGAGCGTCACTGCCGTCGCTCTGGTCGGCATAGGCGGCGCTCTGATTTACGCACTCCAAACCCGGAACGCCGGCCGCGACGGAGAGGAGCTTTACTCGACCGCTAATCGCCAGACCGCGGATGGTCTCGCCGGATTGCCGCGAGACTACACCGGCCCTGTTCTCGGCCCGCCCTTACCGGGCGATCTCGGACGACCTATTCTGGATGCACAGAACCGAGGCCAGCCCGTCGTTCCTCCGACGATCGCGACGTCGGGTGTCGACGAAGCCGAACAACGGCGAATTGAGGAGGAAGAGGCCGCGCGCACGTCGCGAGTCTTCTTCCAGACCCAGCCGGGCACGACCGCGGCGGCGCGGGTAGGTCTGGCCACACCTGGCATTCCCGATGTCGATCTCGCCGGCCTTGCGGGTCAAGTAGGCCGGCAAACCGCCCAGGATCGACAGAACGCTTTCCTCAATGGGCCGGCCGACCGCCGCACAACCTCGTCGGATCGCGTCCTGGCACCCGCTTCGCCCTTCGTGCTCCAGGCCGGCGCGGTTATCCCGGCTGCGCTCATCACCGGGATACGCTCCGATCTTCCAGGCCAAATCACGGCCCAGGTGACGGAAAATATCTACGATAGCCCGACCGGTCGCAGCCTTCTCGTTCCGCAAGGCACGCGGATTGTCGGCCAGTACGACAACAACGTCCAGTTCGGCCAAAGACGGGCGCTGCTGGTCTGGAACCGGCTGATCTTCCCGAACGGCCGCTCCATCGTCCTCGAACGCCAGCCGGGCGCCGACACGCAAGGATACGCTGGTCTTGAGGATGGGGTCGATTATCACTGGTGGGATCTCGCCAAAGCGGCCGGTCTCTCCACGCTGCTCGCGGTCGGCACGGAACTAGCGGTCAGCGATGAGGACCGCTTGGTCCGTGCTATCCGCGACGGCGCACAGGACACCATCAACGACGCCGGGCAGCAGATCGTCCGGCGCCAATTGCAGGTCGCACCGACGTTGACCATCCGGCCAGGCTTCCCCGTTCGCGTTATCGTCACGCGCGATCTCGTCCTCGAACCCTACAGAGGCTGACCATGACAAAGCTGAAACTTGGCCCAATTGCCGACGATAGGCCAGTAAAGGTATCGCTTGCGCTGCCTGCGTCACTGCATAGCGATTTAATTGCTTATGCCAACGTGATTGCACGTGAGACGGGGCAACCCGCCACCGATCCAGTCAAGCTAATTGTGCCGATGCTGAAACGGTTCATCGCTACGGATCGAGGCTTCGCCAAAGCTCGGCGCACCCTCTCGCCCGATCATCGGTTCTGACCGGGCTTTCCGGTGCTCTTCACCGACAGGCTTCTGGCGAGGCTCAGCATCCTTCTCAGTGCCGGATTATCATTGCGCGGAGACCAGACGGCACTGAAGGGCAAATCCTCTGTCACCAGCAGCCGATAGGTTACGCCGGGAAACTTCGCCCCCGTCGTCGCCTCGCTGGTCAGCGTGATGCCCGCGCCCAAAGCCACCATTCGGATCAGTGTATCCCTGTTGTAGACGGGGCAGCGCTCGACGCTTGGAGCATGACCTAGCTCCGATAGGTGCTTAAAGAGATAGTCATAAATTTCTGGGCCTGGATCCGCCTCGCTCACGATGAAGTGTTGGCCGCGCAAGTCGGCCCATTCGATCTGCTGCTTCGCGGCCAGCTCGTGTGTCTCCGGCAAGACTACAAAGACATGCTCGTACCAGAGCCTCGTCACTTCACATCCCATCGCTCTTGGATAGCCGGTAAGGAAGGCGATATCGATCTCGTGCAGCCGGACGGCGGCGATGTGAACAGCGGGTGCGCCCTCGACAAACTTTGTGCGGACGCCAGCATGCTGTGCGCGATATCGCTCGAGAAGTTCGGCGATGAATCCTGACGCGAGCGACGTGAATATCCCAATCCGCAGCACGCCCACCTCAACCCTGCCTGCTGCCCGAACCTCTTTTACGGCTAGATCGAGTTCATTGATGACCCGTCGCGCTCGTTTCACGAAATTTCTACCGGCTTCGGTTAACAAGACACCACGCTGATAGCGGATGAACAGCGCCGCGCCAGCCTCGTCTTCCAGATCGCGGATGCGTCGGCTGATTGCCGATTCCTGCACACCAACCGCTATCGCCGCCTGCCGGAAGCTGCCGTGTTCGGCTGCCGCGATCACATAATGAAGCTGACGAAGCTGGATTTCGGAATGGCGATCAAGACCGAGCACTCACCGCGACTCCCAGCGTTCTAGCGGTCGGGCAGAAGGCTTTCCTACCTCCTTCGAGATGAGTGCATAGTTTAAGATGAAAACATGCATGCCATATGCCAGCCGCAGGCAAACGACCAGTTTATCCTTGAAGGATCTTCGCGCGCCAAAATCGGCAGCCTGCATACTTTGCAAACATAACTCCTGTTAAACCCATGAATCACGCAGATCGCATCGCGGGAATCCCAAAACCCGCATCGCCTAAAAATCTTCCAAAGTAGTGCTAGTTCCAGGCTTCCGAGCTACCGAACGCCTCATCTGTTCTTCGCTTCTCTGATCGAAGGAAACGATCAGGATGCTTTCACATACTCTCCAGGAGCGTCAGCGGCCGGCGTCTCGATGTTGCTTGTCCCGCCGAGCCGAGGGGGCATCACCCGGTCGCCCGAATAGCTCGCAAGCCATGCCGTCCATTCCGGCCACCAGGAGCCTTGGCGGGTTGGTGCAAGCCGGACCCATTCGTCCGGCGAGACATAGGCGTCGCCCGGCACGCGTTTCATGATCTGATAGTGGCGGCGCGGACGCCCAGGCTCGCTGACGATACCGGCATTGTGGCCGCCGTTTGTCAGTGCAAAGGTGATCTCGGTGGGGATGAGGAGATGCAGTTTGTAGACTGAACGCCAGGGAGCGACATGGTCCGTCGTCGTTCCCACGCAGAAGATCGGGACACGCACATCGCCGAGCGAAACCGGGTGCTCTCCAACCTGATAGCGACCGGAAGAGAGATCATTCTGAAGATAGAGCCGTCGCAGATATTCCGAATGCATCTTTGCCGGGAGCCGTGTTCCATCCGCATTCCAGGCCATCAGGTCGTTCATCGGCCGTCGTTCGCCGAGGAAATACTCGTTTATGATGCGTGACCAGAACAGGTCGTATGAGCGCAGCATCTGGAAAGCCGCGTTCATCTGCTCGGCATGCAGGTAGCCGACTTCGGCCATCTGCGCTTCCAGCAGAGCGATCTGACTTTCGTTGATGAACAAGCCCAGCTCGCCAGGTTCGGTAAAATCCGTCTGGGCGGCAAGCAGCGTGACGGAGGCAAGACGATCGTCGTTGTCTCGCGCCATGGCCGCAGCGACGATCGAAAGCAGAGTGCCACCGAGGCAATAGCCTGCGGCGTGAACCTTCCTCGCCGCCGTGATCGCCGTGACGGTATTAAACGCGGCCTGAAACCCGAGCTCGATATACTCCGCCATCCCCATGTCGCGATCATCGGCGTCCGGGTTCTTCCAGGAAATACAGAACACGGTGAACCCTTGATCGACGAGATAACGGATCAGGGAATTGTGGGGCGATAGATCGAGGATGTAGTATTTCATGATCCAGGCCGGAACGATCAGGATCGGTTCAGGATGGACCTGGTCAGTGGTCGGCGCATACTGGATCAGTTCGATCAGCCGGTTCCTAAACACGACTTTGCCAGGAGTGGTGGCGACCTGTTCTCCGACGACGAAATTCTTAGCACCGGCCGGGGGCAGGTTGGACATGCGCCGGGCAACGTCGTCAAAAAAATGCGACAGCCCGCGAGCAAGGTTCGCTCCCTCCTCGTCGATGCTTTTTTTGATCACCTCTGGATTGAGCGTCGCGAGATTGGTCGGCGACAGCATTTCGATCCACTGTTTGGCGCCGAAAGCGACGAGGCGTTGATGATGAGAATCGACACCCCAGACGTCGCGGGTGGCTTCCTCCCACCATCTCGTCTGCATCTGAAACGATTGCCCGAGGACGTTAAACGGCCACTGCGTCCAGGCTGGATCGCTGAAGCGGCGATCGGTAAGCGGCGGCATCTTCGAGGCAAGGCCAGCGTTGTGTTCCGACGACAGTCCCGCGTTCAGCAGCGCATGGATCTGCTCCATTTGCTCGAAAGCCAGGCGAGACAGATCGGCCCGCTTGCCAGGACTTGTCGCGAGATGGCTTGCCCAGTCCATCCACGCCAGCAAGGGAGATTCGGGCGAGATCGACGACCATATCTGCGACCATGCCGCATGAACGTCCTCATCTTTGTTGCGGCTCTGCGATTCTTCTTGTTCTTTCATGACGATCACTTTATCGACGCCACGGTGTCCGGGTGGCGCATAGGGAAAACGGCATTATTTCAAACGAAGCGGCAACCCGCTTCAGTTTTGGCGCTTGCGTGCACGACCCCGAGGATTTGGCGTCCTGCGCGCTGCCGAATTGTCAGAACCAGGCTCAGAACCGTCTGTTTGATTTTGGGGCGGCGCGCTCGGTTCTTCGGTCGGGGTGGAATCCGGTGACGCCTCGCGTTGCGCCGTCGTTTTCGCGTGCAAAGCGGCCTGCTCGAAGAAGCCTGTGACATAGGCCAGCGCGTTTGCGGCGGCTTCAGGCAGGGCTTCATCATCCAGGCGGACAAGTTCGCCTATGGCGAGGGCCGCCTTTTCGATATGCTCGGCATCAGATCCTTCAAGCAAAGCTGGGATCGCCTTGATCGCTTCATCTCCCATATGGGAGAGCAAAAGCGCCTGTTCGCGGACAAGCACGCGAAAGTCAGCTTGCCTGGGTCCTGGCATCTCCGGATCGTCCCAAAGGCGGGCGGCACGATGGTAGAGACGTTCATCGACGCCACCACGATGTTTCAGCACATGGAAAAGCGCGCGCAGCGATGCCTCCAGCAACTCTCCCTGCTCGACCTTCGCCTCCAGCCCAGCCATCGACGCCTGGACCGTCCTGCGGTGTTCGGGTGTTCCCCCGGGGTGCGACCTCGCGGGGCGATCATCTGCAAGTGGTTGTCCTGCGAGCGCTTTTAGCCAGGGAGAGCCGAACATGAGGCCGAATGAAAGCGCGTAAATTTCGTCCCTGTGGTCGCGATAGCGATCCAGAAAATGCACAAGTGCATCGGAGAAGTCCTTCTGCATCTGCAAGAACGGATTGTCGGACGGAACTGGCTGTCTCTTGTCTCCGATTTCGGCGGCAAGCTCACGCACTTCCGCGCCGAGGGGGTGATCGCTGGACCAGGATTCGAACGACATTCGCAAGGGATGCAACGCCTGCAGCCACCGTGCGGAATACGATGTCGCAAACGCGCGTACCCAAGGCTGGAGGGTATTGCGGTAGAGAGCGAGATTGATTTCCGAAACGCGAGCGGCGGCAGCGAAGCGGCGATCCGATTCAGGATCCGGGCGAACGATCTCACGAACCTCCTCGACACTGCTGCGCCTGACCGACATCAGATAAGGATCCGTGACGTCGGGGGCGTTCTCGGGCGTAGCGCTGACGGTCGCACGATAGATGCCTGCCGGAAAGAGATCGATCTGATCGATCAAGCTGGCAAACTTGCGGTGCTCCTTTTGGCCGACGCTGCTGGAGACGAAGATGCCGAGATGGCCAATACTGTCGTGTGTGGTGTACACGATCGTCTGATCGTTGCTGAGAACATCCTCGTCACTGTCGTAAAGGTCCGTGATCCATCCGAGCGCCTGCGGTGGCGGTGAGATGTTGTCGCCATAGGAGCAGAACACGATGATCGGCGAGCGGATGTTACGCAAGTCCACTCGAAGCCCATCGGATGTCAGCAACTGCGCGGTGGAGAGCTTGTTTCCGATAAACAGATTGTCGACGATGTATTGCATCTCGACGTCATTCAGGAAAACGTACCCGCCCCAGTATTTCTCGAAGCCGACATAGCGTTCCCGCTCGGTGTCCACCTTCGCATAAACGTTGTACTGCTTTACCCATAACGTATTAGCCGGATCGAGATTTTCGAAGTTCTGAACGAGCCACGCGCCGTCGAAGCGGCCTGCTCCCATGTCACTGGTCAGGGCCGTCAGCCAGCTGCCACCGAGTAGCCCTCCGGCGTATCGCATCGGGTTGTCACCGGCCCAGTAGGACAGCGGTGTGCCCGCGACGATGAGTGGACCGAACAGCTCCGGCCAGACGGAGGCGGCCATCAGCAATTGCCAACCTGCCTGGCAGTTCCCGATCACCGCAGGCTTGCCCTCACTGCCAGGATGGAGCTGCGCGACATGCTCGACGAAGGCCGCGAAACACCGCATGACGTCTTCGACGGTTTGTCCAGGGACCGGATCCGGGAGGAAGCCCACAAAATAGCAAGGGTGTCCCGCCTTCAGCGCGGCACCGATCTCGCTGTCCGGCTTGAAGCCGCCGATGCCCGGCCCATGGCCGGCTCTGGGATCGATCACGACGAACGGGCGCCTGGTTTCGTCGACCACGTTTCCGTCCGGTGGTGTGATGCGAACCAGCCGGTAGTTGGTCGGCCGCGGCAGATCGAGGCCTGACAGAATCGGCTCACTGGTGAAGTTGAGGACACCAGGGCTGCCCTCGCGCAGCTTCTGGCGATATTGATCACCGACTTCACGCTCGATGTCGGCAAAAAGGATAGTACGCTGCCAGGCGTCGGCACCGTAGGCCATCCCGGCTTCGGCCAGCGCCCACGGGTCCGCGAGGAGTTCGGACCATTGCCGTATTTTGGTCGTGGTTTGGGTCATGGTGTCCTCCTGACGCAGTTACCCGTCATGTATGAGAGCTGCCGTTGGCCCTCAGTCTGCTTCAAGCGCCAGCGCGACGCCCTGACCGCCTCCGATGCACAGCGTGGCCAAACCTTTCCGCGCATGGCGGCGTCGCATTTCGTGAATGAGGGTCACGAGAATTCGTGCGCCCGACGCTCCGATCGGATGACCGAGTGCGATGGCGCCGCCGTTGACGTTGACTTTCGACGTGTCCCAACCGAGTTCGCGGTCGACTGCGAGTGCCTGGGCCGCGAACGCTTCGTTGGCCTCGATGAGATCGAGATCGGTGAGGTTCCAGCCGGCCCGTCGAAGGGTACGCTGGGTCGCGCCGACCGGGCCGATGCCCATGAAGGCTGGATCGACGCCGGCGCTGGCGTAGGCCTTGATCCATGCGAGTACGGGCAAACCCAGGCTCTTTGCCTTGTCCGCGCTTGAAAGCAGAAGCAGGGCGGCTCCGTCGTTGATCGTCGACGCGTTGCCGGCCGTGACGGTCCCGTCCTTCTTGAAGGCCGGCTTCAGCTTTGCGAGCGCCTCGCAGGTCGTGTCGGCGCGCGGCTGCTCGTCGGTGTCGAAACTGACAGAACCGCCTTTGCGCTGCGGAACATCGACGGGTGTTATCTCGTCACGAAAGCGGCCGAAAGCGACAGCATCGGCGGCCTTCTTCTGTGAGGTGGCGGCGAAAGCGTCCTGTTCCTCGCGTGTCAGCCCATAGCGTTCCGCCAGGTTCTCGGCCGTGATGCCCATGTGATAGTCGTTGAACGCGTCCCAGAGACCATCGCGGATCAGGCTGTCCTCGAGCTGGGCGTGGCCGAGACGCAGGCCCGTGCGCGCCTTCGCAAGGATGTAAGGGGCGAGCGACATGTTCTCCTGTCCACCGGCCAGCACCAGATCGGCATCGCCGCAGGTAATCGCCTGTGCAGCAAGGTGCACTGCCTTGAGACCCGAGCCGCATACCTTGTTGACGGTGAGAGCCGGCACGGCATGCGGTATGCCGCCCCCGATCGCCGCCTGACGTGCCGGATTCTGTCCGCTTCCGGCGGTGATGACCTGACCGAGGACAACCTCATCGATCTCTTCGGGCGAGATGCCCGTGGTTTCGAGGACCTTCCTGATCAGGATTGCGCCGAGAGCGGAGGCTGGAAGGCCTGACAGCCCACCCTGGAAACTTCCGATCGCGGTTCGGGTCGCGGCCAATATGGCAATGTCTCTTGTCATCAAATTTTCCTTGGCGATGGCACGCGAGAGACGACGCAGAACCTGATGATGTCCCGCGCGCGCCGAGCGTGTCAGTACATATGCTGACCGCCATTCATCGATATGTTGCTGCCGGTCATGAACGCCGCGGCGTCACTGGCGATGAAAGCGACGAGAGCGGCGATCTCGTCCGGCTGCCCGAGGCGTCCGACGGGAATGCCGGCGACGATCCTGGCAAGGGTATCTTCGGGAACCACAGTCACCATGGTGGTCGCGAGATAGCCGGGCGACACCGTATTCACGGTCACGCCCTTTTTCGCAACTTCCTGCGCCAGCGCCTTGGTGAAGCCGTGCATGCCGGCCTTGGCCGCCGAGTAATTGGTCTGCCCGAACTGCCCTTTGATGCCGTTGATCGACGCGATGTTGATGATCCGGCCCCAGCCGCGATCCGTCATGCCATCGATCAAGTGTTTGGTCACATTGAAAACGGAATCGAGATTGACGCGAAGGACAGCGTCCCAGTTCTCCTTGTCGAGCTTGCCCAGAGTGGCGTCGCGGGTGACGCCGGCATTGTTGACGAGGATATCGACCTGATGACCATCGGCGTGAAGACGCTCGGCCATGCGCTGGCAGGATTTGAAGTCGGCCACGTTGACGTCATAGGAGGTGAAACCGTAACCCTTGTCCCGCTCCGCTGCGAGCCACTCCTTGGCCGGACCCTCATCGCGGGCGTGCGTCACCAGCACCCTGATTCCGGCATCATGGAACGCCCGGGCGATCGCCTCGCCCAAGCCTCCCATCCCGCCCGTAACCAGGGCGGTCTTTTGTTCAGGCATCATGAATCAGGCCGCCTTTCCGCCCTTTGGCGCATCTTTCCCGCCGGGGATCGGGAACAAGGCGCCCCATTGCTTGAAGATGTCCTGGATCGGCTGCCCTGACGTTGCGCCGCCGACGGCTTCGCTGACCGCCCTCTGCCAGCCCTCAATGGCTTCACGCAGACCGTTCGTGAACTCCGTCTGGTTTTTGATGGCGATCTTCGTCAACTCTTGCGTGTCGCCGGCCCGTTGCTGGAGTGCGCGCCAGAAAGTTTCACCTGGAAGGGTGGCAAGGTTTTGCCAGTTTTCGGCCTTGCGCAGGCTTTCGATCTCCGACCTGGATTCCGCGATGGCTTCATCACTCGCTTGGGAGGCGACATCAAGCCAGCGATGGCCACCCTCCTGCAGGAGGCGACCGATCTGGATTTGCAGTTCGGCGTTGGCCTTATAGAGTTTCAAGGGCACAGCATCGGTATTCATTTTCACTTTCCTTTACTTCGTGAATGACCCCTACGGGCGTAACTGGGCCGCTGCAAAAGCCGAGCGAAAGTTGCTGCGGTGAGTGGTCGAGCAAGCTAGCCGTGCCTTCACGAGCGCCCCTAGATGCCCTCAAAATTTAGTTATATTCAGTATTATTAGATCGAAGTAACAGATCACATCCGGCTTCATTTCATTTTACAAAGCGCTTACCTCCGTTGATTTCAATATATGTGAAATCGTGTTTAGCTACGGCCCATTATACTCTTTGTAATCTTTGGTTGACATCTATGTCATCATATGATGACTGATCCTGAAATTAAGTGGGCATGCAGGAGTTTGTCAATAGCAACTAACGTCTTTACGGCGGCGCCAAGCCAGCACGCTTCATAAGCGGCACGTCAGGGGCTGCCCAAGCGTCAGGCGTGGTGGCCCGGAGATCCTCGGTGGGCAAGCTTGAGATATCGACCCCCTACGAAACCAAGGCCATTACTTGATCAAGTGTTGTTCAGCGGGAAACCAACGCGACGCCTTCATCTGGTCCGCTGTGGGCTGTGACGCCCCGGGGCAGTCGGCCGGACGAGCGGCGCGACCCAGTCAGCCAGATGGATGATCACGAGGCTCTCGCCGGCAGCACGGACGTCATCGCGCAACGGCTGTCGTGGGCGCGTCACGTGCATCGCCGACGGCAACCCAGTCCAGAAATCGCAGACTTCCGCCTGTCTACGGCATCAAGCCGGGCAAAGCCTCGGAAGCAATCACCTGCTCCTCGTCCGTCGGAATGATGATCACAGGGATCCGGCTCGCGGCGCTTGTTATGATCGCATGATTGGTGGCGTTCGCGGCGGGATCGAGATCGATGCCCAGCCACATCAGCCGGCTGCAGATGTCGGCCCTGATCGCTGGCTGATGTTCGCCGACGCCGGCCGTGAACACCATCGCGTCGAGACCCCCCATCGTCGCGGCCAGACGCGCAGCTTCTCCGGCTATGCGCAGTGTGAAGAGCTCCAGCGCCTCCTTTGCCTCTGGCGCCTCGCTGGCGAGAAGGTCGCGGCTGTCGGGGCTGATGCCCGAAACGCCGAGCAGTCCGGAGCGGTGGTAGAGCATGTCCTCCAGATCGGCGACCGGCATCCTTTCCTGCGATAGCAAATGCAGAAGCACGCCCGCATCCAGCGCGCCGCACCGTGTCGCCATCGGCACGCCGTCCAGCGTCGAAAACCCCATGCTGGTATCGACGCTTTGGCCGCCTTGCATGGCGCAAAGACTGGCGCCCGAGCCGAGATGGGCAGCGACGATCTTGCCGCCGGCCAGTTGCGGCCAGTTGCGGGCGAGTTCGCTGGCGATGTATGCGTAAGACAGCCCGTGAAACCCGTAGCGCTTGATCCCGCGCTCGTGGAGTGCACGGGGCAAGGCGAAGCGGCGCACCAGATCGTCATTGGTGCGATGAAAGCTCGTGTCGAAGGAGGCTGTCTGGCGAAGGTCCGGCCGCAGCCTTGCGATGGCGCGGATCAAACGAAGAGCTTGCGGCTGATGCAGCGGGGCCAACGCAACGAGCGCCTCCATCTGACGTAGCGAACGGTCATCGATGAGCACCGGGCCCGAGAACACGTCGCCGCCATGCACCACGCGGTGGCCGATCCCGGCCAGGTCGTCGAGCCTGTAGATGCGTGCCAAATGCGTGAACGCTTCGCCGAGCACCTCGTCCAGTTCCTCGCCCGGCTGTGCCTTGAGTTCCATATCGACTTGTCGCTCTCCTTCCAGAAGCCGGAAACGTAGCGGCGTGGTGCGAAAGTCGATGATACCCTTGCCGAGACGCTTGGGATGCCGGCCTTCCACGGCGAACAGGCCGATCTTGACGGTCGACGAGCCGGCGTTGAAAGTGATCAGAAGTCGATCGCTCATGCTGCCGCCCCCGGCATGGATTGTTTGCCGCGGCACACGAGAAGTTTTGCGAGGGCTGCCGAAGCGATCCGCGCGGATAAAGGGTCGGAGCGACTGGTGAGTACGATTGGCACGCGCGCCCCCAGCACGATCCCGGCCGCCGTTGCTCCGGCAAAATAGATAAGCTGCTTGGCAAGCATGTTGCCTGCCTCAAGGTCCGGGACAAGCAGGATGTCGGCCTCGCCGGCTACATCGGAGACGATGCCTTTGGTGCGCGCGGCAGCGATGCTGATCGCGTTGTCGAATGCGAGCGGCCCGTCGACAAGGGCGCCGGCAATCTGACCGCGCGCCGCCATCACGGTCAGGGCGGCCGCATCGAGGGTTGCCGGCATCTTGGCGTTGACGGTTTCGACGGCGGCAAGCACTGCGACGCGTGGTTTGTCGACGCCGAGTGTTCGCAGCAGATCGACCGCGTTCTGGCAGATGTCACGCTTGTGGTCGAGCGTCGGCTGGATGTTGATCGCCGCGTCGGTAACGATCAATGGTTTCCCGTAGGCTGGTACGTCCAGTGCGAAGACATGGCTGATGCGGCGCTCGGTCTTTAGCAAGGATCCAGGCGCGACGATGGCGCCCAGCAACTCGTCGGTGTGCAGGCTGCCTTTGACAAGGACGGCCACTTCGCCTGAAACTACCAGTTCCACGGCACGCGCTGCCGCCGCATGGCTATGGAGCGCCTGTTCGATTGCGATCCCATCGAGGTCGACCTCGGCGGCGTCCGCCGCTGCCCGGATCCTCGCCTCGGGCCCGACAAGAACCGGTTCGAACAATCCTTTTTCACGCACTTCGACGGCGGCAAGGATTGCCTCGGGTGAGCATGGATGCACGATCGCCGCGCGTACCATCGGCAGTTCACGGGCCTGCCGGACGAAGGCGTCGTATCGATCGTGGTGTGCGGTTGGAGGCGTGGACGGGGGCGTGGCCGGCCATTCAATGGATCGTGCCGGCGCGATCACGGTCGCGGTGCCGGTGAGGACTTGCTCGCCTTTTTGGTTCGAGCATGTCGTGTCGAGAACGACAACCCGGCTTGCCGGCGATTTTTCGGTGACGCGAACCGTCGCGGTGATAGTGTCACCTGACAGGACCGGCTTCAGAAAGCGGAACTCCTGTGCCAGATAGCTTGTCCCGGGCCCGGGCAGTTGCGAACCCAGCACTTCGGAAATCAGGGTTCCGGCCCATGCACCATTCATGACGGCGCGATTGAACATGCTCGTCGCTTCGGCAGCGTTGTCGGGCGGCAGATCGCCATCACCCGTTGCCACCGGCGTGTCACTCTCGCTTTTGTCGCCGCTTGCGACCCTGACCAGAGAGGCCGTGTCGCCGAGCTGCAATTCGTCAAATGTTCGATTCCTGAGCGTGCTGGGAACCACGGGTGGCCTCACTTCTGAAAAACATAGGTGCCGGGAGCATCGCAGATGGGTGGAAATCCTGCGTCGGGAGCGCCCATCCCAGGCGCGGCAATGCGTTCAGACAACGAATGCGCCTCGAGCCAACCTTGCCATTGCTCCCACCACGACCCGTCCTTTTGGGTGGCGGCGCCAACCCATTCGTCCGGGCTGAGGCAGAGATCGGCTGTCCGCTTTAAGGCGACGCTGTAGCGTCGGCCGCGATGACCGGGTTCGCTGACGATGCCGGCATTGTGTCCGCCGCTGGTCAATACGAATGTGACGTCGGTATCGGTGATCTGGTGGATCTTGTGGACCGATCGCCACGGAGCGACATGATCGCGCTCGGTGCCGACAACGAACAGGGGCACGCGGATGTTCTGGAGTGCTGCCGGGCGGCCATCGACCATGAAGCGGCCGGTGGCGAGTTCGTTATCGAGATAGAGCCGTTGAAGGTATTGCGTATGCATGCGGTAGGGCATGCGGGTTGAATCCGCGTTCCACGCCATGAGATCGGTCATCGGAGTGCGCTCGCCCATGAGATAGTCGCGCACGAGACGCGACCAGACGAGATCGTTGCTGCGCAGGATCTGGAAGGCTCCGGACATCTGGTCTGACGACAGATAGCCCCGGTTCCACATCATGCTCTCGAGGAAGTGCATCTGGCTGGGATCGATGAAGAGCGCCAGTTCTCCGGGCTCGCTGAAATCCGTCTGGGCTGCCAGGAGGGTGACGGTCGAAAGGCGGTCGTCGCCCACACGGGCCATTGCGGCGGCGGCGATGGAAAGCAGCGTGCCTCCCAGACAATAGCCGGCCGCATTCACCTTGCGGCCGGGCACGATCGCTGCGATCGCATCCAGTGCCGCCATCACGCCCAGTCGCCGGTAGTCGTCGAGCGAAAGGTCGCGGTCGGCGTCCGTCGGATTGCGCCAGGAGACATAGAAGACCGTGTGTCCCCGCTCTACGAGATAGCGGACGAGCGAGTTGTGGGCCGAAAGATCGAGAATGTAGAATTTCATGATCCAGGCAGGCACGATCAGCACCGGCTCGGCGAACACCGTCCCGGTCGCAGGAGAATATTGAAGCAGCTCGATCAGGTGATTGCGATAGACCACCTTTCCAGGTGTGAGGGCGACGTCGCGGCCGGGAAGAAAGGCGTCGGCGCCAATCGGGGGCTGAGCGTTGGCGAGCCGGGTGGCATCCTCCATCCAGTTCTGGAAGCCCGAGACGAAATTCGAGCCTGCGCTCTGGATCGTCCGCTCGATCACCTCGGGATTGGTGAACGGGCTGTTCGAGGGCGACGCCACGTCAAGCAGTTGGCGGGCCACAAAAGAAACGACCTCCTCGTGATGGGGTGTTACCCCCGGCACGGCGCGCGTTGCATCGGACCACCATTGCTGCGCGAGAAGAAAGGTCTGCACATATGCGGCAAACGGCTGCTTGTCCCAGCCCTCGGCCTTGAAGCGATAGTCCGAGGCGAGCGGCTCGATGCACGCCGGTGCTTGGCCGTGAAGACCGACGGCGCCGACATAGGCCGAAAGGCGCGCTCCCTGGCGAATGGCCGTGTCGGCCAGCTCCAGGCGTTTTCCGGGGGCGGACCACATATGCAGCGACCAGTCGAACAAGGCGAGCGTGAGCGCCGCCGGCGACAGTCCGGCCGTCAATCGGGCTGTACAGGCCTCGCGCAACCGGTCCAGGGCACGATATGCTTCCATGCGGGCATCGTGATCATAGCCGCCAGGTGGGGAAGTGGCCGCGCTAAGCCCGCTCTGCACCGTTCCCGCCATCAGCGGCGCGTCTCGTGCGGGACATGTTCGCGAGGAGAGTCGCAGTCCCTTACTTCGACCTCGAGCAGCGTGGCGATCACCTGCTTGACATCCTCTTCCAGAGCACTGCGCTCGCCTTCCAGCAGGGGCTCGGCCTTGATCACGTCCTTGAGAATACCGACACCCGCCAGAAATGCTGCGACCAGCGCGGCACGCCTTCTCGATACCGTCGACAGCTTCCTGACGAGCGGAGCAACGAAATCCTCCTCCAGGAATTCGTTGAGCACCCGCGAGGCTGCTGGACTGGCGAAGGACTGCACCACGATGTCGAGCGCACCGATCTCGTTGGCGCCTTTGCGTGACAGGATCTGGTTCGCCAGGGTGGAGGGCAGGCAGCCATCGTCTTCGGCGAACAGCTGCTCGGGCCGGCCGCTCGCCTTGACGGCCTCGTAGAACAGCTTCTCCTTGGATCCGAAGGAGCGATGGACATAGGCCATGTCCACCCCGACATCGGCGGCGATGTCGCGAAGGCCGGTATCGTCATAGGAATGGGCCGAGAAGCGAAGGATGGCGGCCTTCAGGATGCGGTCGCGCGTCGTGTCGCTGGCGTCCGGGCTGATCACTCGGTTGGGTATTTTTTTCTCCTCGCGGCCTCTTGACCGGCTGTCAGGTTTAGCTTCATAGAATACATCAGTCAACGATTGATGACTAAGGTTGTTCCTTCGGGAAGGATGGCGAATTCTCTCCTGTCCAACCCTTAGGCAAAGAATTGTTGAAGGTATCGTCACTCAGGCCAGGCGGCCAGGCTGTATAGGGGCGGTAACGACAAAACAAGGATGCCGCGCGGTTCGATCGTCTTTCCGTCACGATCGCAGGTCGAGTGCCCGGCGCCATACGAATTTCGACAGCGCTGCACTCGATTTACGGCGCCCGGCGTATCCATGGTGAAGGAGAACAGCATGACCAGGACAATGAAGGCTGCGGTGGTCCGGGAGTTTGGAAAACCGCTCGTCATCGAGGAAGCGGCGGTGCCGACACCTGGAGCCGGCCAGATTCTCGTCAAGGTCGCCGCCGCCGGCGTCTGCCACACCGACCTGCATGCGGCCGAAGGGGATTGGCCGGTCAAGCCGAAGCCGCCTTTCATCCCCGGACACGAGGGCGTGGGCCACGTCGTTGCGGTCGGGTCAGGCGTAAAGCATGTCAGGGAAGGTGACCGGGTCGGCGTGCCATGGCTCTACAGCGCCTGCGGCCATTGCCGGCATTGCCTGGGCGGGTGGGAGTCGCTCTGCGAGGAGCAGCAAAACACGGGCTATTCGGTGAATGGAAGCTTCGCGGACTATGTCATCGCCGACCCTGACTATGTCGGCCACCTGCCGGACAATGTCTCCTTCGTCGATATCGCGCCGATCCTCTGCGCCGGCGTCACTGTCTACAAGGGTCTGAAGGTGACCGACACGAAACCGGGTGACTGGGTCGTCATCTCCGGTATTGGCGGGCTTGGACACCTCGCCGTCCAGTATGCCAGGGCCATGGGTCTCAATGTGCTGGCGGTCGATATCGATGACGCCAAGCTCGATCTGGCCAAGCGCCTGGGGGCATCGCTTGCCGTCAATGCACGCAGCGAAGACCCTGTCGCTTTCGTTCGCAAGGAAATCGGCGGGGCCCAGGGCGTCCTCGTCACCGCCGTGTCGCCCAAGGCATTCGAGCAGGCGCTCGGCATGGTCGGGCGCGGAGGCACCTTGTCGCTCAACGGCCTTCCGCCCGGCGAATTTCCGCTGTCGATCTTCGAAACGGTGCTCAACGGCGTCACGATCCGCGGCTCCATCGTCGGCACCCGGCTCGACCTGCAGGAGGCGCTCGATTTTGCCGGCCAAGGCAAGGTCAAGGCGACGGTCGAGACAGAAACGCTCGACAATATCAATGACGTGTTCGCCCGAATGCACAAGGGCGACATCCAGGGCCGTGTCGTGCTCGATTTCGAGGGCTAGCCATTTGCGAGGCATGACCGACAGGGGCGGCGCGGGCCTCGATCTTTCGCGGCGAGCCGGATGGTGATCGATGCAGGTCGATGCCTTTTTGTCCTTCACGATCGCAGTGATCCTGCTTCTCGCCGGCAAAATCGTCACCATGAACGCCGTGGTCCTGCGCCGCTATGCGATCCCGGAGCCGGTTGTCGGCGGCCTGCTTTGCACGGCAGCCGTCGCACTTGTTTTTGCCTTTACCGGCGAGAAGATCGTCTTCGAACTGGGCATGCGCGACTTTCTGCTGCTGCTGTTCTTTGCCGGCATTGGCCTCAAGGCTGATGTGCGGAGCCTTCTGGCCGGAGGCAAGCCGCTGGCGGTCCTGCTTGCGCTCGCCATCGTCTTCATGCTGTTGCAGAATTTCGCGGGCCTGTCGCTTGCGTCCCTGTTCGGGCTCGAGCCGAAAGCCGGTCTGATGGTCGGATCGATCTCGCTGACGGGAGGCGTCGGAACCACGCTCGCCTGGGCGCCGATTTTCACGCAGCGGCTCGGGATCGAGAATGCGCTGGAGCTCGGGATTGCCGCCAACACCGTCGGGCTCATCGCCGCCTGCATTATCGGCGGACCGATCGCCGCCTACCTGATGAAGCGCCACCGGATCGCCGGCAACCAGGATGGCGACCTCGACATCGGCGCGCCGTTCGAGCAGGCGCAGACCAGGCTGGATTATTTCTGCGTCCTTTGGGCCATCCTGGCGCTGAACGTCGCGCTCATGCTCGGATTCGGTATCGAAAAGCTGATCGCACTGACCGGCTTGACCGTCCCGACCTTCGTCAGTTGCCTGGCCGCGGGCATCCTGATTCGCAATCTCATGCCGCTCGCTGTCGGTGCAGCGGTGCGGCGGATCTGGCCAGGCGTCGAGGATGGGCTGGCGCTGGTGTCCGATCTGGCGCTCGGCCTGTTCCTGACGATGGCGCTGATGGGACTGCAACTGTGGCAGCTCGACGGCGTCCTTGTCTTCATCACCGCAGCGCTTGCGATCCAGATCGCCCTGACCGTGCTGTTCACCATCACCGTCGTGTTTCGCCTCATGGGCCGGGACTACGAAGCGGCCGTCATATCGGCCGGTTTCGGCGGCATCACGCTTGGATCGACGGCCACCGCGATCGCCAACATGACGGCTGTCACGCAGCAGCACGGGGCCGCCCACCGGGCGTTCATCATCGTTCCACTCGTTTGCGGCTTCTTCATCGATATCGTCAACGCGTTGATCATTTCCGCCTTTGTCGGCTGAACAGGACTGTTGGGGTGCCGCGCCGGCAGACCGCATGCGACGGCCCTCGATCGCTTGTCGTCGCAACCTGCGTTCGTTGACCTGTCTGGCAATGTTGAAGGGGCCAGTTGGGTCGGCTTTTCGAGTTAATCATCAATCGATGACTAACTGCATCATCACTTGTTGACAAAAAGGTCATCGTTTGATGATATGCGCGCGCAACGCTTGTGCTTCGGCACGCAGCCCTTTTGTTGCATCTGGCAAAGAAATCATCGGAGCACGTGGCTATGGATGCTGGCAAGGAGACGTCTTCTTCCAATTCAACCGGGTCTGGTTTTGGAATGAATTCATTCGATTTCATGAAGGCGGTCTCGTCGGTGCCCGTCAAATTCTATTCCGGGCTGTATCGCGCAGGCCTCGATGCCACGGCACGACTGCTCCAGCAGCAGGCAGATTATCTGCACCAGTTATCGACCATCGACCAGCCCGCCGAGATGATGGCCGCTCACGGCGATCACGTCCGCAAGGTCCTGGCCGGATGGGCGGATGAGGGCAGGCACATCTTCGAACGGGGCATGGCCGATCTCAAACCTGACGCATGATCCGAACGCGAGGTCGTTGCGCGGTGCGAGGGGGCCGGACACTGGCGCGGGGGATGAAGGGGCAGGAGGGGATATAGGCCCTGATTGCAGATCGCCCGCAGCATAACTTCTTTCAACGAGGGGCAGTCCGCGATCGGCCGCGCCCCGCTTTAAACGCACGGCAGGACTTCATGGCGGACAACGTCTCGCGACGTCGCAAATCGGCGCTCACCCAACTTCAGATACTTTTTTGCAACCGAAAAACCGCGGGGTGGACGCAATGGTGAAGTCAGCGAGAAAATGGATCCTGGCGGTTCTTGCAGCCGGCGCGATCGCCGGCGGCTATTATGGTTGGCGGATGTATGACGGTTCGGGGCTGCCGGCCGGGATCGTCGCCGGCAACGGCCGGATCGAGGCGACGGAAATCGATATCTCCGCAAGGACGGCCGGTCGGATCAAGGACATCTTCGCCGACGAAGGCGTCCTCGTGACGGCAGGACAGGTTCTGGCGCAGATGGACACCGACCAGCTTGTGGCGCAACGCCGGCAGGCCGAAGCGTCGCTGCAGCGCGCGGTCATCAGCATCGATACGGCCAGGAGCCTGCTTGCCCAGCGCGAGGCGGAAAAAGAAGCCGCCGCCGCCGTAATCGGGCAACGCGAGGCCGAGCTGGACGCAGCGGAACGAAAGCTGGCCCGAACGGAACAGTTGATCAAGACCAATACCACCTCCCAGCAGATACTCGACGACGATCGGGCCGCCGCACAACGGGCACGGGCAGCCGTCGCTGCTGCGAAGGCATCGCATTCCGCGTCGGACGCGGCGATCGGCGCGGCAAAAGCGCAAATCATCGATGCCGAGGCAGCGGTCGTCGCGGCAAAGGCGGCAATCGAAAGCATATCTGCCGATATCAACGACAGCACGCTCCGGTCGCCGCGTGAGGGACGCGTGCAATATCGCGTCGCGCAGCCCGGCGAGGTCCTGTCCTCCGGCGGCCGTGTCCTCAACCTCGTCGACCTCAGCGACGTCTACATGACCTTCTTTCTTCCGACCGCCCAGGCCGGGCGCATTGCGATCGGCTCCGAGGTGCGGCTCGTTCTCGACGCGGCGCCGCAGGTCGTTATTCCGGCAAGCGTCAGTTTCGTTGCCGATGTCGCCCAGTTCACGCCGAAGACCGTGGAAACGGAGGAAGAGCGGCAGAAGCTGATGTTCAGGATCAAGGCGAAAGTCTCCCCGGACCTGCTTCGCAAATACATCCAGCAGGTCAAGACCGGACTTCCGGGCATGGCTTATGTTCGCGTCGATCCCGCTGCCGAGTGGCCGGAACACCTGACGAGGGCGCTTGTGCAATGACGAAAGCGCCCGATGGCTCGAACGACAACACACGGGCCGCACCGGTCGCGAGCCTGGCGCGTGTCGGATTGTCCTATGGCAAGACGAGAGCGCTCGACGATGTGAGCCTCGATATTCCGCCCGGCATCATGGTCGGCCTGATCGGTCCCGATGGCGTTGGCAAGTCGAGCCTCCTTAGCCTGATCGCCGGCGCCCGCGCGGTCCAGCAGGGGCGGGTCGAGGTGCTGGGCGGCGACATTGCCGACACGAAGCACCGCAATCTGACCTGCCCGCGGATCGCCTACATGCCGCAGGGGCTTGGCAAGAACCTCTATCCAACGCTTTCGGTATTCGAAAACATCGATTTCTTCGGCCGCCTGTTCGGCCAGGACAGGCAGGAGCGGCAGCGCCGCATCGACGATCTGCTCGAGCGCACGGGCCTTGCCCCTTTTCCGGATCGCCCCGCGGGGAAACTTTCGGGCGGCATGAAACAGAAGGTCGGTCTGTGCTGCGCGCTGATCCACGATCCCGATCTTCTCATCCTCGACGAACCGACGACGGGCGTCGATCCTCTGTCGCGCCGGCAGTTCTGGGAACTGATCGACGATATAAGGGGCGAACGCCCGGGAATGAGCGTGATCGTCGCGACCGCCTACATGGAAGAAGCCGAACGCTTCGACTGGCTCGTCGCGATGGATGCCGGGCGCGTGCTTGCGACAGGAACGCCGGCCGAACTGCTGTCGCGAACCGGAGCCGCCAATCTCGACGCCGCCTTTGTCGCTCTTCTGCCAGAAGAAAGGCGGCAGGGTCATCACGAGGTCGTCATACCGCCGAGGCCCGATAAGGGCGAGACCGAGTTTGCGATCGAGGCCGAGCATCTGACCATGCGCTTCGGCGACTTCACGGCTGTCGACAATGTCAGCTTCCAGATTCCGCGCGGCGAGATTTTTGGGTTCCTCGGCTCGAATGGCTGCGGCAAGACCACCACCATGAAAATGCTGACCGGTCTCCTAGCGGCAAGTGAAGGAACGGCGAAGCTGTTCGGACATGAGGTCGATCCGAACGATATCGAGGTGCGGCGAAAGGTCGGCTATATGAGCCAGGCCTTCTCGCTCTACTCCGAGCTAACGGTTCGCCAGAACCTCGACCTGCATGCCCGCCTGTTCAACCTGCCGCCGGACACGATCCCGGCGCGCATCGCCGACATGGCGGCGCGGTTCGATCTCAAGGCGATCATGGACGCATTGCCTGACGCGCTGCCACTGGGTATCCGGCAGAGATTGTCGCTCGCCGTGGCGATGATCCACGCCCCCGACATCCTGATCCTTGACGAGCCGACCTCCGGTGTCGATCCGGTCGCGCGCGACGGCTTTTGGCAGATCCTGTCCGACCTGTCGCGCAATGACGGCGTCACCATCTTCGTCTCCACCCACTTCATGAACGAGGCCGAGCTTTGCGACCGCATTTCGCTCATGCATGCCGGCAAGGTGCTGGTCAGCGATACGCCGAAAGGGATCGTCGAGCAGAAATCCGCAGCCAGTCTCGAAGAAGCCTTCATCACCTATCTGGAGGAAGCGATCGGAAAACAGTCTCCACCTGCGTCCCCCCGACCCACGCAGCGTGAAGAGGCGGATGGAGCAGTGGCGCCCCCCACAGCTCCATCCGCCACCCGCCGCGCCTTCGATCCGCGCCGCATGCTCGCCTACACCCAGCGCGAAGCCCTGGAACTGCGCCGCGATCCGATCCGCGCGACGCTTGCCATTCTCGGCAGTGTCATCCTGATGTTCGTCATCGGCTATGGCATCAACATGGATGTCGAGAACCTGTCCTTCGCCGTGCTCGACCGCGACGATACGACGATCAGCCGCGACTACACGCTTCAGATCGCCGGCTCCCGCTATTTCACAGAAAAGGCGCCGATCACCGACTACAATGACCTCGACCGGCGCATGAGCAATGGCGAACTCAGCCTGGCGCTGGAGATCCCGCCCGGCTTCGGACGCGATGTCTCGCGCGGCAAGAGTGTCGAGATCGGTGCCTGGATCGATGGCGCCTCACCGTCGCGCGCCGAGACCGTCCGCGGCTACGTGCAGGGCATGCACCAGACCTGGCTGACCCAGAAGGCGCGTGAACTCTATGGCGGCGCGGCGACGGTCGGCCAGTTCCAGATCGCGCTCAGATACCGGTACAATCCAGGCGTCGACAGTCTGATCGCCATGGTGCCCGCCGTCATCCCGCTGCTTCTGATGCTGATCCCGTCCATGCTCGCCGTTTTGAGCGTCGTGCGCGAGAAGGAGCTCGGATCCATCGTCAATTTCTACGTGACGCCGGTAACGCGCTTCGAGTTCATCCTCGGCAAGCAACTCCCTTACGTCGCCCTTGCGATGCTGAACTTCGTCATGCTGACGGCATTCGCGGTGATCGTGTTCGGGGTTCCGCTAACGGGAAGTTTCCTGACCCTCGCGTTGGCGGCCCTGCTTTACGTCGTCACCGCCACGGGCATAGGACTGCTGATTTCAAGCTTCATCAGCAGCCAGATCGCCGCGATCTTCGGGACGGCCCTCATCACGCTCATCCCGGCGGTCCAGTATTCGGGCATCATCGATCCGGTTTCCTCGCTCCAGGGCATGGGCGCCTATATCGGCCAGATTTATCCCGCGACCTATTTCGTGACGATCGCCCGCGGCACGTTTTCCAAAGCGCTCGGATTCAACGATCTTGCCGCCTCCTTCATTCCTCTCCTGATCGCCATTCCGGTCCTGACCGGGATGACCGTGGCCTTCCTCAAGAAACAGGCGGCCTGATCGATGCGTCTTGCCAACATCATCCAGCTCGGCGTCAAGGAACTGCGCGGACTTGCCCGCGATCCGATGCTTGCCGTCCTGATCGTCTACGCCTTCACGCTGTCGATCTATACGGCATCGACAGCGATGCCGGAGACGCTCAACAACGCGGCCATCGCCGTGGTCGACGAGGACCAGTCGCCGGTCTCCTCGCGCATCCTCACGGCATTCTATCCGCCTTATTTCTCGATTCCGAAGATCATCTCGCAGCATGAGATGGACCGCCGGATGGACAGCGGCCTCGACACCTTCGCCCTCGACATCCCGCCGAACTTCCAGCGCGACCTGCTCGCCGGCAAGGCGCCGACGATCCAGCTCAACGTCGATGCCACTCGCATGACCCAGGCCTTCAGCGGCGGCGGCTACGTCCAGTCGATTGTTTCTGGCGAAGTGAGCGAGTACCTGAACCGCTACCGGGGAAACACGACCGTTCCGGTCGATCTGGCGCTGCGCTCCCGCTTCAATCCCTCGCTCGACAAGGGCTGGTTCGGGGCGATCAACAACGTGATCTCCTCGATCACCATGCTGTCGATCGTATTGACCGGTGCGGCGTTGATCCGCGAGCGCGAGCACGGCACGATCGAGCACCTGCTCGTCATGCCGATCACCCCGACAGAGATCATGATCAGCAAGATCTGGTCGATGGGCCTGGTGGTGCTGGTCGCCTCGACAGTTTCGCTCGTCTTCATCGTACAGGGCCTGCTCAAGGTGCCCATTCAAGGGTCGCTTATCCTGTTTTTCGCGGGCACGGTGCTGCAGCTCTTCGCCACAACGTCACTGGGAATCTTCCTGGCCACCATTGCCGGATCCATGCCGCAGTTCGGTCTTCTGCTGATGCTGACCCTTCTTCCGTTGCGCGTCCTGTCGGGCGGTGTCACGCCGCGGGAGAGCATGCCGCAGATCATCCAGGACATCATGCTCGCCGCACCCGACACCCACTTCGTCATCCTTGCGCAGGCGATCCTGTTTCGTGGAGCCGGCCTCGATGTCGTCTGGCCGCAGTTCCTGGCGTTGCTGATCATCGGGGTCGTGCTGTTCGCCTTCTCGCTGCACCGGTTCAGACAGTTCCTGCGCTAGAGATTGAGGCCTTTGGCGATGCCCCCTTCGATGCAAAAACCAGACTTTGGCGGTGAGCAGCCCCTGTCGCACTGCCATCGCACGCAACATGCAGTCGGCATTCTCTCCGCAAATGGCTGGTTCGCATCGAAGCCTCTCGAATGGCAGCGCGAACTCTGCCGCGCCGGACGGCGGGTCGCACTGGCGCCCGGCCAATGGATCTATGGCCAGGGCGACGAAACCAACGGACTTTGCGCCGTGCTCGAAGGGGCCTTGAGGCTCGAGGCGCCTCTTGCGTGCGGTCATGATGCTCTTCTGGCGATCCTTTCGCCGCCGGCAATATTCGGCCTCACGACAAACAGCGGATTAACCTCGCGCCTGGCAACGGCGCGCGCCGCACGGCAGACCACGGTCCTCCTGTTTTCCAACAGCGCGCTTGAGCAATTGGCGGCACGGTTTCCTCAAACCACGCAGGCGCTCAATGACCTGCAAGGGCAGCAACTGGGCATGCTCGTGCGACTGGCGGCGCATCTTCTGGTCTCGCCACCGCTCGGCCGCATTGCCTATCGTCTCGATCAGGTCGCCTCTAACGGCGTCGCATCGGTGAGCCAGTCCGATCTTGCCGAGCTTTGCGGTCTTGCCCGGAAAATCGTCAATGCCCATCTGGCAAGGCTCGAGGCAGACGGCGTCATCCAGCGCGGCTATCGCGAGATCAGGATCCTTCGACCGCGGGCGCTCGAAGCCCTGATATGCTCTGCGGATGCAATGCCGCAGCTGTCGGGTCGCGGCGGTGGCGGTGAGATGACCGCGACTGGCGCATAAATCTCGACGAGATTGTCCCGATCGGTACAATCATTGCAATGATCTTCCGCTAGATTGGTCATCAACTGATGACAATTCTTTTATCTGAGGTCCGGCTTCAGGCCGCACATCGGGAGGTCTATCGATGTTCAATTCCAATGCTTTTACTGCCTTGCGCCGGGCCTTGTCGCTCCGCACCCTTCTTCTGATGTTGCTTTCGGCGGTTCCGCTCGCCCTGGCTCCTGTTACGGCTCATGCGGCAACACGTGGCGCGACGATCGCAAACGTCAATCTGCGGGCCGGGCCTGGCACGTGGTATCCGGTGGTCATCACCATGCCGCCAAGCGCGGCTCTGACCATCTACGGATGCATCGATTCAGGTCCCTGGTGCGATGTCTCCTGGGCGGGCGCACGTGGATGGGTTTCCTCGAACTATATCGGCATCCGTTACCAGGGGCAGGACGTGACACTGTCGCCAGCGATCATTCCGATGATCGGCCTGACCGTTGTCGCCTTCAACCAAGCCTACTGGAACAACCACTACGCCAGCCAGCCGTGGCATGGAAACTGGAACACCTATTATCGACGCGGCGCTGCTTATGGTGGCCCCGGTTATGGTGGTGCTGGCCGAGGTGGCTGCGTTGGAGCCGCATGCGGCGGTTCGGCCGTCGTTCGCGGCCCTTACGGCGGAGGCGCGGCCGCACGTGGAATCTGCGGTCCGGACCGTTGCGCCGGGGGCGCCATCGGCCGCTATCCGGGCGGCGGCTTCGAAGTCCGTCGCGGCATCATCGACCGTTGAATGATTGAGGCGTGGCCGGAGGGCTCGCCAAAACTGCGCCTCTCCGCGTTAGGTCTCAGCTCGCATGCAACCCAGCCATCAAGCCGGGCCATTGGGGCAAACCTTTGCGCTCGGCCAGGGCCGACCATTGAAACGGCACGTCGTGCCGTCGGGCAACAACTGAACCGAAAGAAGAGATTGCCGATGACAGGAACCGACCATTCCATCAGACGCGCCTGCGGCGGCCGGCCAACGGGTCCGACTTTCCGGATGCGCGGCCTGGTGGCTTTCGCGGCCATCGCCGTCATCTCTGGCTGCGCAACCACGCCGCCGCCCTCGGTTGCGTTGTCCTCCTCTGCACTTTTGCGTCCGACCTCGGACAAGAGCAAGCCCTACGCCTATCGCCGGGCGGATGTGAATTTTGCAGCCTATGGTCGCGTCCTCGTTCCGCCCACAGAGATTTACGCCGGTCCGGATGCGCAGTTCGGCAAGATGTCGGCTGCCGATCGTCAAGCGCTCGCCGTCTACATGCATCAGGAGTTTTCCAGGGTGCTCGGTCGTCGGCTTCAAATCGCCGGGCAGCCGGGCCCGGGCACGTTGCGCGCAAGGCTGACCTTGACCGGAGCGGAAGCAAGCACGCCGGTTCTGTCCACCGTCTCGCATGTTCTGCCAGTCGGCCTTGTCGTCAATGCGGGCGCGCAGGCGACCGGCGGGCGCGGCACATTCTCAGGCTGGGTCTCCTACGCCGTCGAGATCGAGGACGCCCATACCGGCACTCTGCTCTATGCCCATGTCGCCAACAGGAGCGCCAACGCGCTCGACATCACCGCCAATTTCGGGCCGCTCGACGCGGCAAAGGCGGGCGTGCGCTCGGCAGCCGACAAGCTGGACAAGGAGCTCGCCGGCGCAACGCGATAACGACAATGGGCGCCCGATCCGCTTCGCCGGATGGCCGCGAACACGCGCAAAACGCGCCACGATCGGCCTGGCGGATCGGCTTCTGCCGTTCCACGCCGATCCGGCGCATCCAAGCCTTTGACAGGAGACCACGTTCTGACCGGAGCTTATTCGAAGACGCAGGAACGCCCAGTTGCAATCTGCCCTGAAACCTGGCGCCGATTGATCGGCCTGACCCGACTGTTCGGTATCTGCCTGACCGGCATGTTGCTCGTCGCATGCGACGATGGTGCCAGGACGGCAGAGCCTTCCCCCCAATCGATCCGGGTGATTAAAGCCGCCGTGCGTGAGCAGCAGCGCGGCGCTGACGTCACCGGTGAGGTGCGCGCCCGTATCCAGACGGATCTTGCCTTCAGGGCAGCCGGGAAGGTGGTGGACAGGCGGGCAGATGTCGGCTCCCGTGTCAGTGCCGGAGATGTGCTGGCGCGCATCGACGACACGGAGCAACGCGCTGACGTTTTATCGGCGCAAGCCGGCCTCGTGGCGGCACAGGCGACACTCAATCAAAAGACGCTCGCCTACCAGCGTTATGCAGCGCTCGTGGAATCGCGCGCAATCGCCCAGGCGACCTACGATCAGGCGAAGGAAGAACTGGCGACGGCGCAGGGCACATTGGAATCTGCCCAGGCATCGCTGGCGATCGTGCAGGACGCACTCTCCCACACTGAGCTCAAGGCCGACGCGGACGGGATCATCATCGCCCGTAACATCGAAGTCGGCCAGGTCGTGTCCGCCGCACAGCCTGCCTTCACGCTCGCCCATGACGGGCCGCGCGAGGCGTGGTTCGATGTCTTCGAGGCCTTTTTCCTGTCCGGCCAGCCAGCCGACAAGGCGACGATCGCGCCAGTTTCCGATCCCGACGGCGGCGTCACCGCAGCACTTCGCGAGATCGCCCCCGTCATCGACACCACCACCGGAACGATCCGGGTCAAGATGGCGCTTGCGCCCGATGTTGCCTGGTCGCTGGGAACGCCCGTCGTCGGCCGCTTCCGAACGCCGTCTGTCGCAGCCATCACCTTGCCCTGGAGCGCGATGACGTCCACCGATGGCAAGCCTGCCGTCTGGATCGTCAATGCACAGACCCGCGCCGTCGAGTTGCGGCCGGTCACCGTTGCGGACTACCGGACCGGTGAATTCTCGATCGCCGAAGGTGTTTCTGCGAGCGAGCTCGTCGTCGCCGAAGGCGGAAAGTTCCTGCGGCCGGGCCAGACAGTCGCCTGGGAGGCTAGTCGATGAGGCGGCTCCTTCCAGCTATTGTGCTTCTTGGCGCAGCGGCGATCCTGTCGCCCTCAGTATCCCGTTCTGATGCCCCACAGGATGTTGTGCCAAGACCGGTGATCTGGATGACGGCCACGCCGGAACGGGCCGGCACCTTGAGCTTCGCCGGCGTCATACAGCCGCGCGTCGAGACCGAACTCGCTTTCCGCACGCTGGGCCGCGTCATTGCGAGAAAGGTCGAGGCAGGCGACGTCGTCAAAAAGGGAGACGTGCTCGCACTGATCGATCCGCTTGCGCTGCAGCTTGCCGTCACCGGCGCCCAGGCCGAGCTGCGCAACGCCAGCGCGCAACTCGAGAACGCGACGATCACCGAGCGGCGCAAGCGCGTGCTCGTCTCCACCAACAGTGCAAGCTCCGCCGATCTCGAACTTGCCGAGCAGGGCCTCAAATCAGCGCAGGCAAACATGACGAAAGCCGAGGCGAATCTCGCCAAGGCGAGGGAACAACTTGGCTACGCGGAGCTGAAGGCCGAGTTCGACGGCGTCATTACCTCGACCTCCGTGGAAGTCGGACAGACGACGACGGCCGGCCAGGCAGTCCTGAAGCTTGCGCGTCTCGATCAGCGCGATGTCGTGATCGACGTGTCCGAGGGGCAGCTCGCGCAGATCCGCTCGGCAAACCGCGTCGATGTGGCGCTCCAGCTCGACGGGCGGCTGCGTACCTCCGGATCGATCCGCGAGATCGCCCCGCAAGCCGATGCCGAAACCCGCACCCACAGGGTGAAGATTGCCGTGGACGAGGCTCCCGCCGTCTTCCGCTTCGGCTCGGTGGTGACCGCCGCCTTCTCCAACGGGGCCGGCGACAGCGCCATCGTCCTTCCCCGCTCCGCGATCACCTTCAGGGATGGCGCCGCGGACGTGTGGGTCATCGATGAGGCGACGCTCACCGTCTCACGTCGACCGGTCGGGCTCGAGGCAAGCGAAGCGGGCAGCTCCCAGGTCAGGGTTAACAGGGGACTCGACACTGGCGAAAAGGTCGTTGTTGCCGGTGGCGACCAACTTCAGGAGGGACAGAAAACCAGACTTGGACAGGAGATGCACCGGTGAAAAACTTTAATCTTTCCGACTGGGCGCTCGAACACCGCTCCTTCGTCTGGTACTTCATGATCGCCTTTTCGATCGCCGGAATGTACGCCTATCTCAGCCTGGGACGGGAGGAGGATCCCTCCTTCACCATCAAGACGATGGTGATCCAGGCGCAATGGCCCGGCGCGTCGGCTGAAGAGGTCGCAGAGCAGATCAGCGACCGCATCGAAAAGAAGCTCCAGGAACTCGACAGCCTGGACCGGACGCGCAGTCTCACGACGGCCGGCAGAACGACGATATTCGTCGACTTGCTTCCGACCACAAAAGCGAGGGAAATTCAGCCCACCTGGCAGCGCGTTCGCAACATGATCGGCGATATCCAGCAGCAATTTCCCGCCGGTGTCGTCGGACCGTTTTTCAACGACCAGTTCGGCGACGTCTATGGAAACATCTTCGCCTTCACCGCTGAAAACCTCAACCAGAGACAATTGCGCGATCTGGTCGAGGACGCCCGCACCAGCGTGCTGGCCGTGCCCAATGTCGGCAAGGTCGACATCATCGGTGCGCAGGACGAAGTGATCTATCTCGAATTCTCCCCGCGCAAGATCGCAGCCCTCGGCATCAATCAATCCGACATCGTCGAGACACTCAGGGAACAAAACGCCGTCACACAGTCCGGTATCGTCCAGGCGGGGCCGGAACGGGTTGCATTGCGCGTCGGCGGACGTTTCATCTCCGAAGAGAGCCTGCGCGCCATCAATCTGCGCATCAACGACCGCTTCTTTCCGCTGACCGACGTCGCAACCGTGACGCGCGGGTATGTCGATCCTCCATCCTCACTGTTCCGCTTCAACGGCAAGCCGGCGATCGGGCTGGCGATCGGCATGAAGACCGGCGGCAATCTGCTGGAGTTCGGCGCCGCGCTCGACACGATGATGACCCGTATTGTCCAGGACCTCCCTCTTGGAGTGTCCGTCGATCATGTGTCCGATCAGCCCGCGGTGGTCGACCAGGCCGTTTCAGGTTTCACCAAGGCGCTGTTCGAGGCCGTCGCAATCGTGCTCGCCATCAGCTTCATCAGTCTTGGCCTACGCGCCGGGTTGGTCGTCGCGATCTCCATTCCGCTCGTGCTCGCCATCACCTTCATGGTGATGCAGTATTCAGGCATTTCCCTGCAACGCATCTCGCTCGGCGCCCTCATCATCGCTCTCGGCCTTCTGGTCGACGACGCGATGATCGCCGTCGAGATGATGGTTGCCCGGCTCGAGGCGGGCGACACATTGCGAAAAGCCGCAACCTACGTCTACACTTCGACCGCCTTCCCGATGCTCACCGGCACGCTTGTCACCGTCGCGGGCTTTCTGCCGATCGGCTTCAACAACAGCAATGCCGGCGAGTTCACGTTCACGCTCTTCGTCGTGCTCGCGGTCTCGCTGACCGTGTCCTGGATCGTCGCCGTCCTGTTCACGCCGCTACTCGGCGTGACGATCCTGCCGAAGACGATGAAGAAACACGCCGAGCACAAGAGCCGCTTCGGCGCCGTCTTCTCCTGGCTGCTTCAACTCTGCCTGCGTTTCCGCAGGACCACCATCATCGTGACGATCGCCGCGTTCGGCCTGTCCGTCGCCGGCATGTCGCTTGTCCAGCAGCAGTTCTTTCCCACGTCGGATCGTCCGGAACTGATCGTCGACTGGAACCTGCCGCAGAACAGCTCCATTGCTGAAACAAATCGGCAGATGGCCGTCTTCGAGCGTGAAAAGCTTGTCGGGAACACCGACATCGATCACTGGTCGAGCTTTGTCGGTCGCGGAGCGCCGCGCTTCGTTCTGACGTTCGATGTCCAGCCTGACGATCCGACCTTCGGCCAGATGGTCATCGTCACAAAGGGGCTTGAGGCTCGCGACCGTCTGAAAACCGACCTGCAGGCCTATCTTCATAAGACCTTTCCAGGCACCGACGCTTTCGTGAAGGTCCTGGATATCGGACCGCCGGTCGGACGACCCGTCCAGTACCGCATCTCCGGTCCAGACATCCAGAAAGTCCGCGAACTCGCGCAGAAAACGGCGGGCATCGTCATGTCGCACCCGTCATTGACCGGGCTCGTCTTCGACTGGAACGAGCCGGCGCGCGTCGTCAAGGTCGATGTTCTCCAGGACAAGGCGCGCCAACTCGGCGTCTCGTCTGAAGACATCGCGACCGCTCTCAACGGCGTCGTCCAGGGCGCGACCGTAACCCAGGTGCGCGACGCGATCTACCTGATCAATGTCGTCGGGCGTGCCCAGGCGGCCGAGCGGGCCTCGATCGACGGCCTCGTCGACCTGCAGCTTCCGACAAGCAGCGGCAAGGCCATCCCGCTCTCGTCCGTCGCCCGCTTCGACTACGATCTCGAACAACCGACGATCTGGCGGCGCAACCGCATCCCCACGATCACGATCAAGGCCGGCATCAACGACAGCACCCAGCCTGCGACGGTCGTCGGGCAACTTGGATCGAAGATCGACGAACTGAAAGCGTCGCTTCCGCCGGGATACGATGTCGCGGTCGGCGGGACGGTGGAAGAAAGCGCCAAATCGCAGGCGCCGATTATCAAGGTGGTCCCGGTCATGATCTTCGTCATGACGACGCTCCTGATGACCCAGCTTCAAAGCTTCCACCGATTGTTCCTGGTGTTCTCGGTCGCGCCGCTTGCCTTGATCGGGGTTGTCGGCGCTCTGGTGCTGAGCCGTGCGCCGCTTGGCTTCGTCGCGATCCTCGGCGTTCTCGCCCTGATCGGCATCCTGATCCGCAACTCGGTGATCCTGATCGTCCAGATAGAAGACCTGCGCAAGGCCGGAACGCCGCCCTGGAAAGCCGTCGTGGAGGCAACCGAACACCGCATGCGACCGATCATGCTAACGGCTGCGGCGGCAACCCTGGCGCTGATCCCGATCTCGCATGAGGTGTTCTGGGGGCCGATGGCCTACGCCATGATGGGCGGCATCGTCGTAGGAACCGTCCTGACCCTGCTGTTCCTTCCCGCCCTCTATGTGACCTGGTTCAGGATCCCGCGCGATGTCGAAAGCAAGTGAACTCGCGCCGCCGCGGCGACCTCTGCAGCTGGATATCCTTGATGTGCGGCAAGCCCGCCCCCTCAACGCCTTTGCCTGGCGGCGCGTCCTGGCGCTCCCGCTTGTACTGTCATTGCTCGCGGGCTGCGCGGGACGCCCTGAAAATGTCCTTCAGCCCGTTGCCCTTACGAGCAACGATACAAGCCGTGTCGACATGCTGGTCGCGACCACCCGAAAGCCCGCCGACGATCCCGGCCGGCTCTATTCCGGCGAGCGCGGCACGGCGATCTCGCTCAACAACCTCACCGTTTCCATACCGCCGGACGCAAGGAGGAAGGTTGGCGAGGTCCAATGGCCAAAGCGCGTGCCTGCGGATCCCGAGAAAGAGTTTGCCGTGCTGAAGGTCGAGAAAGTCGCCTCCGAACAGCAAGCGCTCGGCTGGTTTCGCAAGAACCGGAACGCGAAGCGGCAGGTGATTATCTTCGTGCACGGTTTCAACAACACCTATGCCGATGCGGTCTTTCGTTTCGCGCAAATCGCCCATGACGCGGGAACGGACGCTGCCCCCATCCTGTTCACCTGGCCCTCCCGCGCCAGCGTCTTCGGCTATATCTACGACAAGGAAAGCACCAATTATTCGCGCAGGGCGCTCGAGGATCTGATTATTCAGGCGTCTTCAAGCCCTGACGTCGGCGACATCACCATCCTTGCCCATTCCATGGGAAGCTGGTTGACGACGGAGGCTCTGCGCGGGGTCGCCATGCGCGAACAAGCGATACCGGTAAAAGTCCGCAATGTGGTTCTGGCATCGCCGGATATCGATGTCGATGTGTTCCGACGGCAGTTGATCGAGATGGGACCTAAGCGACCGCAGTTCACGATCTTCGCCTCAACCCGCGACCGGGCCTTGCAGGTGTCGCAGCGGATCTCAGGGGGTGTCAGCCGGGTCGGCAGCGTCGACACCACCCCTTATGCCGGCATGCTCAAGCAACTCGGGATCACGGTGATCGACACGAGCGCCGCCGGGTCCAACGACGCGCTCGGTCACAACGCCTTTGCCGACAGCCCTGAGATCATATCGCTCCTCGGCAAACGTCTCGCCGGCCAGTCCCTGGAGGGTGGTCAGGTGACGCTGGCCGATCATGTCGGTCTTGCCGCAATCGGCACGGTCAATCTGGCCGGATCCGCAGCCAGGACCGTCGTCGCGGCGCCAATGTCGGTGGTCAGCCCCGAGGCACGCAAGATGTTGCGGCAGGAATTTTATGGAAAACCGGCTGCACTTATTGACGGCCAGATCGCCTACTGAGGTTTTGACGTGATTAGCCGAACCCGTTTGCGATCTTCAAACTAGAAACTGGACCAGCAGCCATATCGCTTTAGTCATCAAGTGTTGACCCGCAACTTTGCCGCCGTTAAAGGAAGAATGCACGGAGAAAAAGTTCACACCAGGAGGCAAATATGGCGCTTGATACCGGACATCTTTCACTGATCGACCGGTATTGGCGAGCGGCCAACTACCTGTCCGTCGGCCAGATTTATCTCCTCGACAATCCGTTGCTGAAAGAGCCTCTAAAGCCAGAACACGTCAAACCCAGGCTTCTCGGTCACTGGGGCACGACACCGGGCCTGAACTTCATCTACGCGCATCTCAACAGGATCATCACCGAGCGCGACGAGAATATCCTCTACATCTGCGGGCCTGGCCATGGCGGCCCGGGCATGGTGGCCAATACATGGCTGGAAGGCACCTATTCCGAGATTTATCCGGAGGTCGGCCAGGACGGGACGGGCATGAAACGGTTGTTTCGGCAGTTCTCGTTTCCGGGCGGCATTCCAAGCCATGTCGCACCTGAAACGCCGGGTTCCATCCATGAAGGTGGCGAACTCGGATACGCCGTCGCGCATGCCTATGGGGCGGCGCTGGACAACCCCGATCTGGTCGTAGCTTGCGTGGTGGGCGATGGCGAGGCCGAAACCGGTCCGATCGCGGCGGCGTGGCATTCGAACAAATTCATCAATCCGGCGCGCGATGGCGCGGTGCTGCCGATCCTGCACCTCAACGGCTACAAGATCGCCAATCCAACCGTGCTTGCCCGGCTGTCCGATGCCGAACTCGAGCACCTCTTCATCGGTTACGGTTATGAGCCGCTTTTCGTCGAGGGCAGCGAGCCTGCCGAGATGCACCGCCAGATGGCGGACGCACTCGACACCGTCTTCGACCGGCTGACTGAAATCCGCAAGCAGGCCCTGGTGTCAGCAGCGCGGCCGCGCTGGCCGATGATCATCCTGCGCAGCCCGAAGGGCTGGACCGGGCCGAAAGTCGTCGACGGCAAGATGGTCGAAAATCATTGGCGGTCCCACCAGGTCCCGGTCGCAAATTGCCGTGAGGACGAGGGCCACCGCACAATTCTCGAAGACTGGCTCAGAAGCTATGATCCGGCTGATCTCTTCGACGAGAACGGAGCGCTCAAGCCGGACCTGAAAGCCCTCGCGCCACGGGGTGCGCGCCGCATGGGCGCAAATCCGCATGCGAATGGCGGCTTGCTGCGTAAGGAACTGCATACACCAGACTTTCGGCAATATGCGGTGCCGGTATCGAGCCCGGGTGCTGCTGAAGCACAGGCGACCAAGGTTCTCGGCGACTATTTGAGGGACGTTCTGCGTCTCAACGAGAGTGAGCGGAATTTTCGTGTCTTCGGGCCGGATGAGACCGCTTCGAACCGGCTTCAGAGTGTGTTCGAAGCCACCGACAGGGTCTGGATGGCCGAAACATTGGAGAGCGACGATCATCTGTCACCCGACGGTCGGGTGATGGAGGTGCTGAGCGAGCATCTCTGCCAGGGGTGGCTCGAAGGCTACCTGCTCACCGGCAGGCACGGCTTCTTTTCCTGCTACGAAGCCTTCATTCACATCGTCGATTCGATGTTCAGTCAGCACGCCAAATGGCTGAAGGTTTCGCGCGATCTCGAATGGCGCAAGCCGATCTCGTCGCTCACTTACCTGCTTACCTCCCACGTCTGGCGTCAGGATCACAATGGCTTTTCCCATCAGGATCCCGGATTTGTCGATCTGGTCGCCAACAAGAGCGCCGAAATCGTCCGCATCTATCTGCCGCCCGACGCCAATACGCTCCTGTGGGTCGGAGACCATTGCCTGAAGACCTGGGATCGCGTGAACGTCATCGTGGCGGGCAAGCAGCCTGCGCCGCAATGGCTGACCATGGAGGAGGCAGAGCAACATTGCGAGGCAGGGCTCGGCATATGGGACTGGGCCGGCACGGAAGAGGGGCTCGACCCGGATATCGTGATGGCCTGCGCCGGTGACGTTCCGACGATGGAGACGCTCGCCGCCGTCGACATATTGCGCCAGCTCCTGCCGCACCTGCGCATCCGCGTGGTCAACGTCGTCGATCTGATGGCGCTGCAATCGCCCCGGCACCACCCGCACGGCTTCTCGGACGACGCGTTCGATAGCATATTCACACGCGACCGGCCGGTGGTGTTCGCCTATCACGGCTACCCGTATCTCATTCACAGGCTGGTCTACAAACGCACCAATCACCCCAACGTCCATGTGCGGGGATTCATCGAGGAAGGCACGACGACGACGCCCTTCGATATGGCTGTCATGAACGAACTCGATCGCTTCCATCTGGCGATAGAGGCAATCGAACGCCTGCCGGCGCTGAAAGACAAGGCTGCGGACCTCGTGGCAAGCCTGAGGGAGCGGCTCGCCGCACATAAAGCCTATGTGCATGAACACGGCGAGGACATGCCGGAAATCCGTGACTGGAAGTGGCCTTATAAACGCACGGCGGGTTGACGATGGTTCGAGACTGATATCGGCAAAGGGTCTGCGATGGACCGCCTTCAGCAGCATCTGAGCGCCATGCAGGCGGCTTTCACAGCGCCATTGATCATCAGTTGTTGACTCATGGGGGATGATCGTTAGTTTAGCTCTGTTTCCGGCGGCATGAGGATGGAATGAATAGGCCAAAAGATATTGTGGTTTATATCGATACGGCGGATGTTTCGATCTGCCGGATCCATATCGACTATGCTGTAGATCTCGCGCGCTCATGGGACGCGCACGTGATCGTTGCTTTCGTACCAGAAGATTTAATCTCCAATCCCTCGCATGGCTTTGCCCGAGGGGCTGCGATTGAAAGCATGCTCGCCGCCTACGAAGCACGCAGGCACGAGGCCAACGAGCGGCTGCGCGCACTCCTGGCGGAGGTGACGGCTGCAACCGGTGTCCAGTGTGAACTGAGGATATGTTCCGGCGAAACGGGTGAGGCGCTGATGCTGCATGCTCGTCATGCCTCTCTGGCGATAGTCGGAACCGGACGGGAACCCGCTCGCGCGGAAACGGCTCTCACGGTTTCGGAAGATATCATCTTCGCATCCGGGCGTCCGTCGATCCTTCTGCCTCCTTCGTGGCAAAAGACCGGTTTGCCCGAAACCATCGTCATTGGCTGGAATGCCAGCCGGGAAGCGGCCCGCGCCGTCGCCGATTCCATGCCTTTCCTTGCTGCCGCTCGAGCCGTGCACGTCGTCGTTGTTCCCGAGCCCAAGGTCGCGCGGCTTTTGGGAGAAGACCCCGGCAGCGATATCTCTCTTCATCTTGCGTGCCACGGCATAAAAGTGACGCTCGACCACCTGGAAGGCGGCAATGCCGGCGAGCTTATTCTGGCCCACGCGGAAGACCTCAGGGCGGAGATGGTTGTGATGGGCGCCTATGGGCAATCGCGGATCACCGAGTTCGTCTTCGGCAGTGCTACACGCACGCTGTTAGCCAGTCCGAAGGTTCCGATCTTCCTTTCACGATAAGTCTTGCCACCAGGCATGATCGAGTTCGCCCGATACTCGAGCTCAAGGCGGTATTCAAAAAAACAGACTATACCAGAGGAGTAGAAAATAATGTCCGATCTCGTTGTCATCGGTTTTGACACGGTTGATGAAGCCGACAAGGTGCTTCTCAAACTCGTTGCGCTGAAGAAGGAATATCTGGTCGATCTGGAAGACGCCGTGATCGTCGTTCGTGACGGCGACGGGAAGGTCCATCTCAAGCAGAGCATCAACCTGACAGCTCTCGGCGCTACATCAGGTCTCCTGTCGGGTACGCTGTGGGGCGGCCTGGTCGGCCTGCTGTTCCTCAATCCTCTTGCCGGCATCGCAATCGGCGGCCTGACCGGGGCCGGTCTCGGCGCCCTGTCCGGGTCGCTTGCCGACTACGGGATCGATGATGCCTTCATCAGGTCGCTGGGTGAGACCATTCCAAACAATTCCTCTGCGCTGTTCGTTCTTGTACGGAAGGTTCAGCCTGAGAAGGTCCTGGCCGAGTTTGAAGGTTTGCGGGGCCGGGTGCTCAAGACCTCCCTTTCGCCAGAACAGGAGGAGAAACTGAAAATCGCGCTGTCGGAAAGCTTGCCAGGTTCGGGTGCCGATCCCGCCGCGAACGCCATCAATAGTCGATTGTAACAAGCGCCGCGAGCCAGATCCCGGTGATCATCATTGCGACGAACGAGGAGCAGAGCCACCGATGCTATGCGCTTCCTGAGTAGGTGAGATATGGAGGCGGTCTTCGATTTGTGCGGGAAACGTGGGCTCGTCGTCTGCCAGCAAATGAGATGCCCATTGCTGTCGGCTGCGCGACGGCAGTCCGTGCTGTCGGCGCAGACCTCACGATCACCTGTCTGGATGAAAGGGCGGCTCCGTTCGCCGACTGCCTGCGTGCACGCCTCAAGAAGCCGTTTTCCTATTCCGGCGTTTTTCCTGGCGATCTGGACTGTCTCTTGACGGCCGCCTCCCCACTACCGGTATCCTGAACCGGGACAGGGGCACTGGGCGAGCTCTCTCCATCTGTTTTGACCAAAGACAGATATTCATCCATGGCTTGAAACCAGTGGTCGAGTTCTTTTCCGTTCGGGCACCCTTCCGCTTCCCATAGCTCATGTGCGCGATTGCGAATCCAGTTCTCATCAATGTCCGACATCTGATCTTCTTCCTCAAGTGTTTGGATTGTTACTGCGGTTGTAACGGATCAGGCAGGCCAATATCCGGTCATGCGCCTCCACTTTCTCGGAATATCTGCGCCACCGCCCACCGGTCGATTGGAAAAGGGAGCTAGCCTGCCCCTTCGAGCAAGTCATCGATGTGACAGAATCTAAATCGGAACCCCGCCAAGCTGGTGTTGGAAAGGTCTTCACAGGAAATTGCCAACATCCTTATTTGACGGCAATTTAGATTAATCATCACTCGATGACAACAGGAATCATCGGCCGATGATAACTTCTGTCGCGGAGCCTTGGCCCCAAGCGCCCAACGATATGAATCTTTGTCAGTGGTGATGCGCTTGGCGGCGACCAGTGGGAGCGGAACAAGGATTTCGTGCCCAGTGATAGGAAGAATCACTGTTCGAGGATGTCTTCGCCCATGAGCGCGTAGATGAGCGACGATCGCCGAACATTTCGGCCTTCCACGGACGCGACTGCCGTCATGTGGCTACCCTCGCGATCCCCTCCGCGCTTTCTGATTGATTTTAGTCAACGACTGATGACAAAGCCATCTATAGAGTTCAAGGTGCTTTAAGACGGACGGATATTGAGATCCGCAGAAGAGTTCGCTTTCAGTTTTTCTAGTTTCGGAGGAGTGCATGGACGGGCAGCCGGAAGAGACAAGCGGGTTGCTCGCCCTTCGGGAGCTGGCGCTCGACCTGCATTGGTCCTGGAACCGCGCCTCCGACCGGCTGTGGAGGGAGCTCGATGCCGAAACGTGGGAAACCACGGGCAATCCATGGGGTGTTCTCCACACCGTCTCGCGCTCCAAAACAAGGGCTCTTCTTGCTCAGTCCGATTTCAGGCAAACTATCGAAGCATTGCTGAAGGAGAAGCGGGAGGCTGCAAACGAATCGAGATGGTTCCAACAAGCACACCCAGCCTCGCCGCTGAAAACCGCAGCCTATTTCAGCCTGGAGTTCATGCTGACCGAAGCCCTGCCGATCTATTCGGGCGGGCTGGGCAACGTGGCGGGAGATCAGCTGAAAACCGCCAGCGATCTCGGCGTGCCGGTCGTCGGGGTGGGCTTGCTTTATTCACAAGGCTACTTCCGCCAATCGATAGGGCGGGACGGTAGCCAGGAAGCCCTCTACCCGGTCAACGAGCCGGATCAGCTCCCAATCCAGCCGTTGCGTTCCGCCGATGGCGAATGGTTGCGACTGCAAATCGACCTTCCCGGATGCAAGCTCTGGATCAGAACCTGGGAAGTCCAGATCGGACGGCTGAAGCTTTACCTGCTGGACATGAACGATCCCGCAAATCCCGCGACGTATCGATGCATCACCAGCGAGCTTTATGGCGGCGGCCCCGAGACACGCCTGATGCAGGAAATGATATTGGGAATGGCCGGTTGGCAGCTTCTCCGCACACTCGGGCTCGAACCGCAGGTCTGCCATTTGAATGAAGGGCATGCGGCCTTCGCTGCTCTGGAGCGCATCCGCTGCTTCCGGGTCGACCATGACGTATCTTTTGCCGAGGCTCTGGCAGCAACACGGGTCGGCAATATTTTCACCACTCATACCGCCGTTGCAGCCGGTTTCGACCGCTTCGCTCCTGAACTGATCACAAAATACTTCCGGTCCTATGCCGAAAATCATCTCGGCATCGCCATCGCCGACTTTCTGGCCCTCGGCAGGAGGGATCGCAACGATGATCTTGAGCCGTTCAACATGGCTTACCTCGCGATCCGTGCGAGCGGCGCAGTGAACGCCGTCAGTGCGCTCCACGGAAAGGTCAGCCGGTCGCTGTTTCAACCTCTCTTCCCTGGTTGGCCGACCGACGACGTGCCCATCGGGCATGTAACGAACGGCATACATGTTCCGACATGGGACTCGGTTCAGTCCGACGCCCTGTGGACCGAAGCCGCCGGCAAGGATCGCTGGCGTGGCGATCTGACCGGGCTGGAAACCGGCATCCTCAAGCTCGACGTCCAGCAAATCTGGCGAATGCGCAATGAATCGAGGCAAAACCTTTGCGATCAGGTTCGCAAGCAATATCTGCGCCAGCGCGTGGAAGACGCGGAGATCGGCGGTGGGCTCGACGCCGCCCGTGGGATCTTCGATCCGCATGCTCTTACCCTCGGATTTGCGCGCCGCTTCGCAACCTACAAACGTCCTGCTCTTCTGCTGCGCGATCCCGACAGGCTGGCCCGCATCCTGACCGATGCCCGGCACCCGGTCCAGCTCGTGCTGGCCGGCAAGGCGCATCCCCAGGATGCCGAAGGCCAGGCGTTGATCAAGGCCTGGAACGAATTCGCCAAGCGGCCGGAGCTGGCATCCCGGCTCATCTTCCTGCGCGACTACAACATGCGCCAGGCCGAATGGCTCGTTCAAGGGGTCGATGTGTGGATCAACACACCGCGCCGGCCCTGGGAAGCCAGCGGCACCAGCGGCATGAAAATCCTTGCCAACGGCGGGCTCAATCTGTCGGAACTCGATGGCTGGTGGGCGGAGGCCTATGAACCCGAGGTTGGGTGGGCCATAGGCGACGGCGAAGAGCACGGAGACGATCCGGCTGTTGACGAGGCGGAAGCGGATGCACTCTATTCGCTCCTGGAGGACGTCATCGTTCCCGAATTCTACGACCGCAATCAGGATGGCATTCCCACTCGCTGGATCGAGCGTATCCGTGAAAGCATGGCCCGCCTCGCGCCACGGTTTTCGACAAATCGCACGGTCCGGGAATATGCGGAGAAATTCTATCTTCCGGCCGCCGTGGCCTATGAGGCGCGCACGGCGGAAGGCGACAAGGTCGCGCGCGAACTGGCGCGATGGAAACAGGACCTCAACAGGCTCTGGCCGCATGTGCGCTTCGGTGCCGTGAATACGCAAGAGGCTGAAGACAGCCGCTTTTTCTCCGTTGAAGTGTATCTCGGCGAACTGCCGCCGGAGATGGTCAGAGTGGAACTCTACGCCGAACCGGCGGCGGGAGAAAAGGCGTTCGCCGCGGTGATGACGGGACAGGATTCGGGTCAGGGCTCTTATCGATACCGCGCCTCCATTCCCCCGAACCGACCGGTCTCCGACTTCACGCCGCGCATCGTCCCCCACCACCCGCTCGCCCTCCTGCCTCTGGAAGATACAAGGATCGCCTGGCAGCGATAGGGAAGGGTCGGCAATGGGCGCGATACGCACGTAAGACAACGCAAATATCGAACAAGTGACGCAAAAAGAGGAGATGTGATGATGTTCAGTTCCAAATCTTCGAAGAAGAGTGACAAATCCGGCCAGTTCATTGTTGAAGTCAGGAAGCCGAAAAAGAGGCTCGTGCGTCCAAATGATGCATCCTCGCAAACCATCCAGCGCCGGCAAGACAGAAGCGCCGCGAAGGCGGATGTGAGGGACGCATCGGTGTTCCGCTCCTGGGCGATGCCGGAAGAGGCGGAGTGATACTTAGCTCGCGAAAAAGGTTCGGCCACAGATATGCCGGCAACTACGTTGGCGTCGATATCGACTTCCATCGTGTCGTTTTAGCGCGGCCCCAGCCGTGACGGCTGCTGCCCCTTCACCAACGATAATGATCCCGCGCCTCAACTCCGACACCTGAACTGCTCGGACATCCTGAACGGCCATTCAAGGCGCTCCTCCCACTTGCAGAATTACATATCTGGTTTTATGTAAGTGTGTAATTCGTATTTGCAGGTGTCAAGGAGCCGCCCGATGAAACCGATACCGGTCACAGAGAAGGTTTCCGTCATAGGGCAGCTTCAACCCGAAGAGTTCGTTGAGCTCGCCCGGCGCGGTTTCAAGACGATCATCAACAACCGGCCGGATGGTGAAGAGGCTTCGCAGCCGGGGACAGCGGCAGAGGAAGCCGCCGCGAGAGCGGCAGGTCTCGACTATGTCTTCATCCCGGTGACGAGCAGCAACATGCGGCCCGAAGACGTCCGACGCTTCGCAGAGGCGATCGTTGTGTCGGCCGGTCCGGTGCTTGCGCACTGCCGATCCGGGGCCCGGTCCTTCTACATGTGGGTTCTGGCCGGTGACGCCGACGTCGTGGGCCTCAGCGACGACGAATTGATTGCCGTCGCCAGCGAGATCGGCATTGCGCCCGACAGTGCCCGCGACTGGCTGGCCGCGCATCGACACACCGGCAAGCCAGAGATCAAGGGCTTCTACGAGAAGCGCACCGGCAGCATTCAATATGTCGTCAACGATCCCGCGACGAAGAAATGCGCCATCATCGATCCGGTGCTCGATTATGACGAGAAGTCAGGATCGACCAGCACCGAGCAGGCCGATACGATTCTCGCCTACATTGCGGAGAAGGGCCTTACCGTCGAGTGGGTCCTCGACACCCATCCGCACGCCGACCACTTTTCCGCGGCCCGCTACCTCAAGGACAAGACCGGCGCTCCGACAGCGATCGGCGCGCACGTCGTCGATGTGCAGAAGCTCTGGAAGGCGTTCTACAACTGGCCTGACTTCCCGGCTGACGGCAGCCAATGGGATCGGCTCTTCACCGAAGGCGACACATTCAAGGTCGGCACGACCGAGGCGAGAGTGATGTTCTCGCCAGGGCACACGCTTGCTTCGGTCACCTATGTCATCGGCGACGCCGCTTTCGTCCATGACACGCTGTTCATGCCGGACTCCGGAACTGCACGCGCCGATTTCCCGGGCGGCAGCGCAAAAGTGCTCTGGAAGTCGATTCAGGACATACTCGCCCTTCCTGACGAAACCCGCGTCTTCACCGGCCACGACTATCAGCCCGGTGGGCGCGAGCCGTTGTGGCAAAGCACCATTGGCAAGCAGAAGCGCTCCAATCCGCATATCGCCGGCCAGACGGAGGAAAGCTTCGTCAAATTACGCGAGGAGCGCGACGCGACCCTGCCGATGCCCAAGCTCATCCTGCATGCGCTGCAGGTGAACATCAACGGCGGCCGGCTTCCCGAGCCAGAGGGTAACGGCAAGCGCTACCTGAAGATCCCGCTGGACGTGCTCGAGGGGGCAGTCTGGTGATGGACGCCTATTTCGCTCCCCTGGCCGGCGGCGTGCTGATCGGCTTGTCGGCCAGTCTTCTCATGCTGCTCAACGGCCGCATCGCCGGAATCAGCGGCATCGTCGCCGGGTTGTTCGGCCATCGTGGCGAGCGCTTGGGTCATGACATCGCCTTCGTCGCCGGCCTTCTTCTCGGTCCGCTGACCTATCTCGTCATCTTCGGCACTGCGCCACAGGTGGTCGTGACAGCGTCCTGGCCGTTGCTGATCGTCGCCGGCCTGCTTGTCGGCGTCGGCACGCGCATGGGTTCCGGCTGCACCTCCGGACATGGCATCTCGGGACTGGCACGACTGTCTCCCCGGTCCTTCACGGCGGTGCTGACCTTCCTTGCGACCGCGATCCTGACCGTGCTCGTCATGTGGCTCGGAGGCTGGCTATGACAGCGGCCATGCGCATCCTGATGAGCCTTGCCGCCGGTCTTCTGTTCGGCCTCGGCCTCGCGATCTCCGGCCTCCTCAATCCCGCAAAGGTGAAAGCTTTCCTCGACGTCACCGGTGCATGGGACCCGAGCCTGATCTTCGTTCTCGGCGCCGGCGTCGTCGTCGCCTTCATCGGCTACAGGATGGCCTTCGCGATCAAAAAGCCTCTGTTCGACGATCAGCTTCATCTGCCGACCAAGACCCGCATCGACCGCCCGCTCATCATCGGTTCATCGATCTTCGGCGTCGGCTGGGGGTTGGCCGGCTTCTGCCCCGGTCCTGCAATCGCATCCCTCTCGCTTGGTCTGCTGCCCGCAGTGATCTTCGCCGTCGCCATGTTCATCGGAATGGTCACCCATGATCGATTTCTGGCCGGGAAGGTGTGAGCGATGCTTGCCAATCTCGGCCCGGCATTCGCTTCGGGCGGCCTCGTCGGCTTCTCCCTCGGTCTCGTCGGGGGTGGTGGCTCGATCCTGGCGACGCCTTTGCTGCTCTACGTGGTCGGAGTAACCCAACCGCATATTGCCATAGGAACCAGCGCGCTCGCCGTATCCGTCAACGCCTTCGCCAATCTCATCGGCCATGCGAAGAGCGGCAATGTCCGCTGGCGCTGTGCGATCATCTTCGCAGGCATCGGTACGCTCGGCGCGCTCGCCGGCTCGACCCTCGGCAAACTCGTCGACGGTCAGCGGCTGCTTTTCTTGTTTGGCCTGCTGATGGTCCTCGTCGGCATCCTCATGCTGCGTCCGCGTGAGCCAGGAAGCGCTCCGGAACGTCCTGCGGATCTGCGCACCTGCCTCGCCACGGCCGCCGTCGCATTTGTCGCCGGATCGGCATCTGGCTTCTTCGGGATCGGCGGCGGCTTCCTGATCGTACCCGCGCTCATTCTGGCAACCGGCATGCCGATAATCAATGCGATCGGCTCTTCACTTTTGGCGGTCGGTAGCTTCGGGCTCGCCACGGCGCTCAACTATGCCGCTTCCGGCCTCGTCGATTGGCCCGTTGCCTTCGAGTTCATCGCAGGAGGGCTCGCCGGCGGCGTTGCTGGCATGATGATCGCCAATCGCCTGTCGACGGGCAAGAACACGCTGAATCGTATCTTTGCGGGCCTGATCTTTGTCGTCGCGGCCTACGTGCTCTATCGCAGCGCTGGCGCCTTCACGACTTGAGTCCATTTCGTACTTTCGCGGCTTCCAACGGTTTGGAGCCGCGCAGCAATATGCTTGAACACAGGAGATGACCATGATCGAAGACTGGAAAAAACTCATCGAGAATATGAATGGCGGCGTAAAGTCCCTCCGGCAGGATGCGCCCAATGTTATGAAAGCCTTCAGCGACATGTCACGGGCCGCCCATGGCGGCGAAGCGCTCGACCAGACGACGAAGGAGTTGATTGCACTCGCCATTGGCGTCGCGACGCGGTGTCAGCCTTGTATAGCCTATCATGCCGAAGGTGCCGTCAAAGCCGGCGCGAGCCGTGAGCAGATCAGCGAGACCTTGGCCATGGCCGTCTATATGGGCGCGGGGCCGTCGGTCATGTACGCGGCCCAGGCTCTTGAAGCCTGCGATCAACTCACGGGGTAGCTGTGCATCTCATTGACCTGTAGAAGCGCGATATCGTAGCGTATCCTTTCTGCCGTTGTGACGCGCTCCTGCGGCAATTCAATGCTCGGAGAGAGTGCCCCGCCTGCACACTTAAGAGTGGTTTAAGGCATGCCTTCCGGTCAACGTATTCGCACGAAGTTGGCCGCGCCCCGCACGATCCCGCTTCGCTCCGGCCGGACGTCCGGTTTGACCATGCTCAAGAGCGCCTGTTCAGGATCGCCGGCGCCGAACACCGCCTCGATGCTGCGCACACACAAGACGACGGTGTCATCGGCGAGGCTGTAATAAACCTGCTTCGCCTGCCGGCGCGTTGTCACGAGTTCTGCCTTGCGGAGTTCGGCGAGCTGCTGGCTGAGTGCTGGCTGGCCGATCCCGCTCGCCATGTCGATTTCGGTGACCGATTTTTCACCTTCGAGCAGAAGGGACAAGATCATCAATCTTTGCGGCTGAGCGAACCTGCGAAGCTTGTCGGCCGCGATATCCGCTTGCGCCCGCGATTGCCAGAGCGTCTTCATCCATCCCTCCGACAGAACCAGTCGGCTTCATCCTGAGCCTTTTCGTCGCCGGGATGAAGCAGTGGCTGGCCCGGCTGCCAGTCGGCCGGCGCCAGCTTCTCGCCCGAATAGGTGGCTTGCAAGGCCGCCACCATCCGCACCATCTCGTCGACCGAACGCCCGATCGTCAGAGGGTAATGGGTGATCGCCCGGATCACGCCTTCTGGGTTGATGAAATAGCTCGCCCGAACGCCAGCGCTGTCTTCAGACGCTTCGTCGATCATGCCGTAGGCTCGGCCTACGAGCATCGAGGGATCTTCGATGACTGGGAAGGGAATGTCGACCGAGAACAGCTCGCGGATGGCGCGGCTCCAGGCGAGATGCGCATAGAGACTGTCGACCGATAGTCCCAACAGCGCACAGTCGAGAGCCGCGAACCGGTCATGCGCCTTAGCGAGTGCAACGAACTCCGTCGTGCAGACGGGCGTGAAATCGGCCGGGTGCGAGAAGAAGACCAGCCACCGGCCCTTGAAGTCGGAAAGCCGAACCGGGCCCTGGGTGGATCGGGCTTCAAAATCCGGGGCGGCGTCGCCCATTCGCAAAGTGGGAGAGGAAATACTGGTCGATACGTCGTTCATTGAAGTCATGGTCTCGAAAGCGTCATGACGGAGTTTGTCACACGCCCGTCGGGTTGATGCAATACGATTACACAATTACACAATTTGATAAACAGATAAATAGCGATCGCCTGACGGTGGTATGGCTGTCCGTTCGCAGCAGTTCGGGAACGAACGATAACGTTCAGGACCTTGGCATTCCGATCTGATCTCGAGCCCTGAGCGGACAGAGGCCCTATGATGAGATATTGGAAGTCCACTGCTTGCCCGGCATCCGTGCGTCCCTCGATGGAAAGAGAAGCGCGATGTTTGATGCCCGGCTGTCGGTAAGAATTCAATTGGGCTTCATTGTCAGCTTCCATTTCATCTTTCCAGTACGCTCTATTGGCCTTGCAGTCGGTCCAAATTCTGACCTTCGGCTTGTCCCGAGATTGCAACGCCAATTTTTATAGATGTCAGCAAAAATTGCGTCGTGGCGACACTGGCTTATGTCCCCATCCAGATCGTGGGGCAGAAGCATTACGCCACAATATCCGAAAATTCCTTCCTCGCGAAACGGCCGAGGCTCTAATCGCCGCTGGATGACAGCTTAGTGGCAGGTCAGCGCTTACGATCTGCTGACAACGCGCCGTCATCGAAGCTGTCAGCAAGAAGCGTCCCGTAGGGCACTTCTTAAGTATTTGAGTTTCTTGGTGAAAACTGGATCGGGTGAAGCGATTCGAACGCTCGACCCCAACCTTGGCAAGGATCGGCACTTATGCCGCGGTCCTGAACAGCAAGTGAAGATGGGTGCATGCTCCCGCAACCATCTTTTCTGGCGTCGATCGCAAGTTATGATCGACGCCAGTCCCCGCAACCATCTTTACTTGCTCGGGGCGCAAGTGAAGATTAGATCCTGCCCCCGCAACCAAAAACAGAAAGCCCGGCTCGTCCGGGCTTTTTTGTTTTCTGGAAGAAGTCATATTCCGAATCGGCTCTTCGAGTTCGCACTGCCTATTGCGACAAGCGGATAGCGTCCGCTCTTCCGCCGTCGTCGCCAAGAAAGCCAGATCTTGGCAGCACGTCATCGGTCCATCGCGACCGAATCGGCTTCCTGTCTTTCGGCCACGATTTTCGGGCTTGCAGTTCGAGCCCGGCAGGCCCAATTAGCTTCTGGCGCAAACAGGGATTTATCAGACAAATGACGTTGCATCAGAATTTTATAGCGGGAAGCTGGACCGACGGCGCGGAAGCCGCCGAGAACATCAATCCGTCCAACACCGGCGACGTCGTCGGAAACTATGCGCGTGCCTCACGCGAACAGGCCGATCAGGCGATCGCAGCCGCCAAGGCGGATTTTCCCGCCTGGTCGCGCTCCGGGATCCAGCAGCGCCATGACATTCTGAAGAAGGTTTCGGACGAGATCGTTGCCAGGAAGGACGAACTCGGCAAATTGCTTGCGCGCGAAGAGGGCAAGACGCTGCCCGAGGCCGTTGGCGAGGTCCTGCGCGCCGCCCAAATCTTCGACTTCTTCTCTGGCGAGACGCTCCGTCTTTGCGGTGAAAAGCTCCCGTCGACGCGCCCCGGCATCGATGTCGAACTGACGCGCGAACCCGTCGGTGTCATCGGAATCATCACGCCTTGGAATTTCCCGATCGCGATTCCCGCCTGGAAGATTGCGCCGGCGCTCGCCTATGGAAACACCGTGGTTTTCAAGCCAGCCGACCTCGTGCCGGGTTCGGCTTGGGCTCTCGCCGACATCATCATCCGCGCCGGCGTGCCTGAGGGTGTTTTCAACCTTGTCATGGGCCGCGGATCGGTCGTCGGCGATGCCATGCTCAACGATTCGCGCATCGACGCGATCACCTTCACGGGTTCGGTCGGGACCGGCAAGAAAGTTGCAGTTGCCTGCGTCGAACACATGCGCAAGTTCCAGCTCGAAATGGGCGGCAAGAATCCACTCGTGATCCTTGATGACGCCGATCTCGCCGTCGCCGTGGACGTCGCGGTCAACGGCGCCTTCTTCTCGACCGGCCAGCGCTGTACGGCCTCGTCGCGCCTGATCGTGACCGAGGGTATCCATGACAAGTTTGTCGCCGCCGTCACGGAGAAGCTGAAGGCTGTGGTCGTCGGCGACGCGCTGAAGGCTGGCACCCAGATCGGCCCCGTCGTCGATCAGTCGCAGCTCGACCAGGACACGTCGTACATCGACATCGGCCAGAAGGAGGGTGCAAAGCTCGCATTCGGCGGCGAGCTGCTCAGCCGCGAGACGCCCGGCTTCTATCTGCAGCCGGCGCTCTTCACCGAAACGTCCGCCGACATGCGGATCAACCGCGAGGAGATTTTCGGGCCGGTCGCCAGCGTCATGCGGGTGAAGGATTACGATTCCGCACTCGCCGCCGCCAACGACACAATCTTCGGCCTGTCGGCCGGCATCTGCACGACCAGCCTGAAGCACGCGAGCCATTTCAAGCGCAATTCCGAAGCCGGCATGGTGATGGTCAACCTTCCGACCGCCGGCGTCGACTATCATGTTCCGTTTGGCGGACGCAAAGCGTCCTCTTTCGGGCCGCGCGAGCAGGGCCGCTATGCAGCGGAGTTCTTCACCATCGTCAAGACGGCCTACACGCTGCCGTAATTACAAGTCTTCCGGTTACTTGGATTTGATCGAAGTAACCGGTCTCGCTCGCAATATTGGAGGAAGCATTGGGTAAGCGAATCATGTTCACTGGCGGCAGCGGCAAGGCGGGCCGCCACGTCGTCAAATATCTCGTCGATCAGGGGCACCAAGTGCTCAACATCGACACCAAGCCGCTGGACAATCCGAAGGTCCGGACGCTGATCACCGATATCACCGACAGCGGACAGGTGTTCAACGCCTTCACCAGCTACATGGGCCTGCACGAGTTCGACCCGTCACTGCGCGCGCAGCCGGTCGACGCCGTCGTGCACTTCGCCGCCGTCCCGCGCATCATGATCACGCCGGACAACGAGCTTTTCCGCGTCAACACAATGGGCACCTACAACGTCATCGAGGCGGCGGTGAAGCTGGGCATCAAGAAGATCGTCGTGGCGTCAAGCGAGACGACCTATGGCGTCGTCTTCGCGAACGAGCCGAAGGATCCGGCCTACTTCCCGCTCGACGAGGACTACGACGTCGACCCGATGGATTCCTATGCGCTCTCCAAGGTCATCAATGAGAAGACGGCGCGCGCCTTTGCGCTCCGGAGTGGCTTCGACATCTATGCGCTGCGCATCGGCAATGTCATCGAGCCGCATGAATATGAAGGCTACATCCCGAACTGGATCAAGGATCCGGCGTTCCGCAAGCGCATCGCCTGGAGCTATATCGACGCGCGCGACCTCGGCCAGATCGTCGATCTTGCCGTCAAGAAGGACGGGCTCGGCTACCAGGTGTTCAACGCCGCCAACGACGATCCGTCAGCCGACCTGACGACGCAGGAACTGCTCGATCGCTTCTATCCGAAGGTGCCGGTCAAGGGGAAACTCGGCAAGTACGAGACGTTGTTCTCGAACCGCAAGGTGAAGAAGGTTCTCGGCTTCAAGCAGCAGCATAACTGGCGCCAATACGCGCCGAAAAAGAAGAAATAGACTCTTCGCAAACCTGCAGCGTCCTCCTTCGAAACCGAGGGAGGACGCTTGCAGTTGCTCGCTACACCGAAGCTGTCAGGCCGCCATCGACATAAAGCGTGTGGCCGTTGACGAAGGAAGAGGCGTCGGAGGCCAGGAAGACGGCCGCGCCGACCAGTTCCTTCACCTCTCCCCAGCGGCCGGTCGGCGTACGCTTTTCCAACCAGGCCGTGAATTCCGGATTCTCGGACAGCGCAGTGTTCATTTCCGTGCGGAAGAAGCCGGGAGCGATGGCGTTGATCTGGATGCCGTGCTTCGCCCAGTCGGCGCACATACCGCGCGTCAGATTGCGCACGGCGCCCTTGGTCGCCGTATAGGGCGCGATCGTCGGCCGTGCGAGTTCGCTCATCACCGAAGCGATGTTGATGATCTTGCCGCGCTTGCGCTGGATCATTCGCTTGGCCACGGCCTTGCCGACATTGAAGACGCCGGTCACGTTGGTCTGCAGGATCTGCTGCCACTTGTCGTCGGGGAATTCCTCGAGCGGCATGCGGTATTGCATGCCGGCATTGTTCACGACGATGTCGATCGGACCAATGTCCTTTTCGATACGGGCGACTTCGGCTTCGACGGCGGCCGAGTCGACCACATCGAAGATCGATCCTTCCGCCGTGAGACCTGTTTCGCGCAGGCTGGCGACCGCCTTTTCGACCTTGTCCGCCGTACGACCGTTGACGACGAGCTCAGCGCCGCTCTCGCCAAGCCCTTTTATCAGGGCATAGCCAATGCCCTGCGCTGACCCGGTGACGAGAGCGCGCTTGCCCTTCAGGCTGAAAAGTTCCGTCATTGTCCTGCTTTGATCAATCGCTTTGTCTGAAGTTGCGGATGCGGTCGAACATCACCGCCAGCACGATGGCGCCACCGATAAAGGTGCCCTGCCAGAAGGCATTGATGCCGAGCAGACCGAGGCTGTTGCGAATCACTTCGATCAGCGCCGCGCCGACTATCGCGCCGAAAGCGGTGCCCACGCCGCCTGCAAGATTGGCGCCGCCGATGACGGCAGCGGCGATTACCTGCAGTTCCATGCCTGCGCCGATATTGGTCGTCACCGCACCGAGCCAGCCAGTCTGTATGATGCCCGCAACGCCGGCCGACAAGGCGGAGATGATATAGACCGCGACCTTGATCTGCTTGACCGGAACACCTGTCAGCGTCGCGGCATGCTCGTTGCCGCCGATTGCGTAGACGTGACGTCCGAACTTCGTCCAGCGCAGCACAAAACCGGTGAGTAGCGCGAAAAAGACCATGAAGACGACGGGGTTGGCGATGCCGAAGAACCATGCGCCGCCGCCGATCGACAGGAGCAGGTCGTGGTCCGGCCCAAACTGGAAGACGACTGTGTTGCCCGAGACGACCATCGCCAGACTGCGCGCGATGGACAGCATTCCGAGTGTGACCACGAATGGCGGGAAGCCCAGATAGGCGATCAACACGCCATTGAAGGTCCCGACGAGGATCGCAGTCGCCAGCGACGCGAGGATGCCGACCTCGATGCCGTAGCCGGCATGCATCACGACCGCGAGCACCATCGAACACAGGCAGAGCACCGAGCCGACCGAAAGGTCGATACCGCCAGTGATGATGACCAGCGTCATGCCGAGCGCGATGATCGCAACGAAGGTGACGTTGCGGGTGATGTTGAACAAATTCGCCTTCGTTGCGAATGCGTTGGTCGCAAACGACAGGAAGATACAGGCAGCGATCACGGCAAGCAGAACCCAGAAGGTCTGGCTGTTGACCAGCCTGCTTCCCCAGCTGTGCTGCTTGTGATCGATCGTCTGTTCGAGTGTCACAGCCATGGTCGCCTCCCTGCCTAGGCCGCTTGTTCGATTGCGCCGGTGATGAGGCCCGTAACCTCCTCCGGCGAGCTCGACGCGATCTTCTTGTCTGCAACCTTACGGCCGCGCCGCATGACGATCACCCGGTCCGCCACCGTGAACACGTCGGGCATGCGGTGGCTGATGAGGATAACCGCGATCCCCTGGTCACGAAGATTGCGGATGAGGTTCAGGACCTCGGCCACCTGTCGCACCGAGATGGCGGCGGTCGGCTCGTCCATCAGCACGATCTTGGCCTGCGAAAGTCTCGTTCGTGCAATGGCCACTGCCTGGCGCTGACCGCCGGACATCTGCTTGACGAGATCGCGCGGACGCGTCTCGGACTTCAGTTCCTTGAAGATTTCGCCGGCGCGCTTGTACATGGTCCCGTAGTCGAGGATGGCGAAGGGCCAGACGCCCTTGCGCAATTCGCGTCCGAGAAAGACGTTCGCCGCAGCCGTCAGGTTGTCGCAAAGGGCGAGGTCCTGGTGCACGATCTCGATGCCGTGATGGCGCGCATCGACGGGCTTGTGCATGACCAGTTCGTGTCCCTCCATGCTGATCTTGCCTTCGCTGGGGCGAAAATTGCCGGCGATCATTTTCACAAGCGTGGACTTGCCCGCGCCGTTGTCGCCCATCAGGCCAACGACTTCGCCGGGCTCCAGCGAAAACGACACATCGTTTACCGCCTGGATTGCCCCAAAGTGCTTGGAAACATTGGTCAGTTCGAGAACCGCCACCTGCCTACCTCCCTGTATCGCATACCGGTCGCCGTGGTGTCGCGAGGCTGTGCCGGTCGCCGTCTTCCCCTATCCTCCGGGAGACGCGTCGCACGGCATTTATGCCGAGAGGCAGGCGGGCGTCAATCGAATGCGGGAAGCCCCAGTCAATATTTTGTAAGACAAATAGGACAATAGCAGTTGACGCGGAGAACGCGTGGTTATTAGGTTAGCCCACCTTCGGGAGGAAGGCATGCTGATCCTGATTACTGGCGCAACCGGGAAGGTGGGGCGAAGCCTTGTTTCAAGGCTCCTGTCCGACTCGTCTTTCGACCGGGCCCGGCTTCGGGCGCTTTGCCATAATCGCAGTATGCCGGAGAGCGACCGGCTTGAAGTCGTGAAGGGCTCCATTGCCGACAGGTCTGTCGTGACCCGCGCCCTTCAGGATGTGACACACGTCATTCACCTTGCCACCTGCAAGGAGATTCCCGAAGACGTCATGGATGTCACTGTGAAGGGGCTGTTCTGGCTGCTCGAGGAGTTCCGGATGTCGAAGGCTGCGCGCCAGTTCATCCTGATCGGCGGCGACGCGGGCGTCGGACATTTCTTCTACCGGCACGATGGTCCCCTGACGGAACATGCGCCGCATATGGCGTACCCGGGCTGCTACGCGCTCTCCAAGGTGCTTGAGGAGGTGATGCTGCAGCAGTTCGGCATCCAGTACGATCTGAACGGCTGCTGCCTGCGCGCGCCGTGGATCATGGAGAAGGACGATTTCCGCCATACGCTGTCCTTCGGCGACGACCTGTTCGGCGGGCCGGACTGGAAGAAGATGGTCCCGGCGGAGGACGCCCGGCGTTATGCCGCGAAAGGCACCGTGCCGTTGCTGAAGGACGCCGACGGACGACCGCTGCGACGCAACTTCGTGCATGTCAACGACCTCGTCGAAGCGATCGTGGCGGCCATCGACAACCCGCGCGCCAAGCGCCAGCTCTTCAATATTTCAATGGACCGACCCGTCGATTACGGCGAGTTGGCGGACTATCTCGCGCGCACGCGCGGTCTGGATTCGATCGAGATCTCCAGTTCCTTCCATTCCAACTGGATGGATAACAGCAAGGCAAAGTACTTGCTCGACTGGGAGCCGGAATACGATCTCGAAATGCTTGTCGATTCGGCGTGGGAGTACGAGCGCGGGAGTGAAGATCCGCGTGTCGTTTACTATCCGGGTTGATGTGGTTGGCGGGAGCATCCGCTCCCGTCTTTTTCAAAGGGAGGAAGTCCATGAGGAAACTTTTGTTGCTTGCTGCGACCGCGGCGATGGCGCTTGGCGTGAGCCAGGCCGTGGCCCAGGAGAAGAAGCAGCTCGTGATTGTCGTGAAGGGGCTTGATAACGCCTTCTTCGAATCGATCAATCAGGGCTGTCAGAAGTGGAACTCCGAGAACGCTGACTCGGAATTCGAGTGCTTCTACACCGGCCCGGCATCGACGTCCGACGAGGCGGGCGAAGCCCAGATCGTCGCCGACATGCTCGCCAAGCCTTCGACGGCTGCGATCGCGATCTCGCCATCCAACGCGCCGCTGATCGCCCAGACGATCAAGAACGCCAACCCGTCCATCCCGGTCATGACGCTTGATGCCGACCTGACCAAGGAAGACGCCGGCCTGCGCAAGACCTATCTCGGCACCGACAACTATTTGATGGGCTTCCGGATCGGCGAGTACTTCAAGAAGTCGAAGCCGAACGGCGGCACCGTCTGCACCATTCAGGGCAACCCGGCTGCCGACAACATCCTGCAGCGTGCGCAGGGCTTCCGCGATGCGTTGTCCGGCCAGAAGGGACTCGCTGCGCTGGCGGGTGAGGGCGGTTGGACCGAAGTCGCCGGCTGCCCGGTCTTCACCAACGACGACGGCGTGAAGGGCGTGCAGGCAATGGTCGATATCATGGCCGCAAATCCGGAGCTCGACGGCTTCGGCATCATGGGCGGCTGGCCGCTGTTCATGGCGCCGCAGCCTTATCGCGACTTCACCAAGCCTCTGGCCGATCGTCTGGCCAGCGGTGATTTCGTTATCTCTGCCGCCGACACGATCGGCGAAGAGGTCGCGATCGCGAAAGAGGGCCTCGTTTCGGCGCTCGTCGGTCAGCGTCCCTTCGAGATGGGCTACAAGGCACCATCCGTCATGATCGACCTTATCCAGGGCAAGGAAGTTGCCGATCCGGTGTTCACGGGTCTCGACGAGTGCACCAAGGATAACGCCGACACCTGCATCCAGAAGTAGGTCAGGCAGGACGCGCCCGAAAGGGCGCGTCCTCACCTTGCCCGGACAGCCAGAACTGGTTAGGCAGGGCGGGGGACAGTTCATGAGGCGAAAGCCACACAACACATCGGTACCCGGATCTGTTCAGTCGGATCGGGGCAAGGGGTTCGGGGGATCACTGGTCGCCGGGGCGAGCGTACATGCATCGCTCGCGAACGAGATCGGGGCGAGGATCGTGCGGGGCGATTACCCGCCGGGCACGATCCTGCCCAACGAAGCCAAATGGTCCGAAACCTTCGACGTCAGCCGGTCCGCAGTGCGCGAGGCCATCAAGATGCTGATGGCGAAGAGCCTGCTTTCGTCCCGTCCCAAAGTCGGAAGCTGGGTCGAGCCGCGCGAGCGCTGGAACCTGCTCGATCGCGATGTGCTGAGCTGGTATGCGTCGGCGCCCGATCGCGAAGCTTTCCTGCGCACCGTTCAGGAATTCCGCCACATCATCGAGCCAGAGGCGACGGCGCTGGCGGCGGAGCGCCGCAGCGACGAGCAAATGGAAGAGATAAGCGCCGCCTGCCGCGAGATGGGCGAGGCAAGCTCGCTCGCCATACGGACACAGGCCGACACGCGGTTTCATCTCGCCATCCTGCGCGCCTCCGGCAACGAACTTCTCGTGCCGCTCGGCGTGCTGATCGAATCAGCGCTCAACAATTTGTTTGTCGTGGTGACGCGTGAAACGGCCGACGTGCACCATGCGCAGAAGCTGCATGAGGCAATCGAGCGCAATGTACGGCTGAAGCGGCCCGATGCCGCCCGCGCAGCTGTGCGAAAATTGCTCGCCAACACCGACGAAGTCATCGGGCGCGACCGGCGCTGACGCCGTCCATCATTCGATGCCCGGCGAGGGGTTGATTCCCGGCGCCGCCGCGTCGCATGAATGGTGTCGATACATCAGTGGGAGGACATAGTGCTCGTCGACACGCATCTGCATATCATTGACAAATCAAGACTTGATTATCCTTGGGTTTCCGGCGAGCCGGCTCTCGATCGCGACTTCCTCTACGGCGAATATGCGCGGGACGCCCTGCGATCCGGCATCACCGACGTGCTGCACATGGAGGTCGATGTCGCGCCGCAGCTGATTTCCGACGAGATCGAGTATGTCCGCGACCAATCGGGCAAGCCCGGCAGCCTTATCCGGGGTGCGATTTCAGCCTGCCGCGCGGAGGACCCGGGCTTTCCCGAGATGCTTGAGCGTGCGCTCGCCGATCCGTTCGTGAAGGGTTTCCGGCGCATCTTGCACACGGTGTCCGACGACATTTCGCAGGGCGCGCTGTTTCGCCAGAATGTGAAGCGGCTGTCTGGTACACGGCTGACCTTCGACATCTGCATGTTCCCGCGCCAGCAGCCGCTGGCGCTTGCGCTGACTGAACTCGCGCCGGACGTGACCTTCATCCTCGACCATTGCGGTGTTCCCGACATCAAAAGCGGGGATTTCGACGGCTGGAAGCGTGGCATCACCGAACTGGCGGCGCGGCCGAACCTGATGGCCAAGATTTCCGGCATCGTCGCCTATACGGACAGGGAAACCTGGACGGCGGAAACGCTGCGACCCTATGCTGAACATGTCATCGACTGCTTCGGCTGGGACCGCGTCGTGTGGGGCAGCGATTGGCCGGTTTGCACGCTCGGCGGCGGCCTGCTCGCCTGGGTGGCAGCCACGCATGCCATCCTCGAAGGCTGCTCCAACGATGAGCGGGATTCGCTTTTCTGGAAAAATGCCGACCGTCTGTGGAAACTCGGACTGGCTGTCGAGCGTTAGGGAGTCCCGGACGCCTAAACGCGACCGGACTGGTCATCTGGGAGCTCCGGTCGCGTCGCATGTTCTGGTGGGTCATTATCCTCATCACCCCTGCCGCGTTTTTCGCAGTGATGCTCTACGGCCGCATGGCCACAAGATCGGTTGGTTCAGCCTCCACCGCTTTCCGTACGGACGTACCCACTACACTGCTCGACCGGACAATCTCGGCCATCACGTCCCGACATCCCCACAAGGTGGGCCTGCGCCTGCTCACCGACAATGTCGAGGCCTTCGCCACGCGCGCTGCCGTTGCGCGCATGGCCGAACGCAGTCTCGACCTGCAATATTACTACTGGAAAGACGACCTCACAGGAAGGCTGCTTGCCAGCGAGGTGCTGGATGCGGCGGATCGCGGCGTTCGGGTCCGCCTGCTGCTCGACGACATCAATGCGCTCGGCCGCGATTCAAACTACCGCGCGCTGGACCGGCACCCGAATATCGAGGTGCGTCTCTACAATCCGCTTCGCTGCCGGGAAGGCGCTTTCCTGCGCGGGCTGGAAATGGTCGTACGCTTCTGGCGCGTCAATCGCCGCATGCACAACAAGGTGTGGATTGCCGACGGGCGGGTCGCGATCGTCGGCGGACGGAACATCGGCGACGCTTATTTCGACGCCTCGGAAGAATCGAATTTCCGCGACATGGACGTGTCCCTGGTCGGCCCTGCCGTTCAGGAAGCAGAACAGATGTTCGATCGCTTCTGGAACAGCGAGATGGTTTCGCCGATACGCAACCTGGCGGATTGGCTGCACCGCGCAGACCTGGCTCGCTTGCGCAGGCGCTTGCAGCGTCGCGTCCTGTCGAAGCGCAGTGGCGAGTATCTCGGGCGAGTAGACGATGCGCTCCGTTCAGTCGCCTCCGGCTCGGGCATGCACTGGACTGCCGATGCGGCCATAGTCTCGGACCCGCCGGAGAAGTGCGTGCAAAAAGGCAGCGATGGCGGGCTGGTGCCCGCTATCCGTCCGATCCTCTCCCGGGCCGAGAGGAGCATCCAGATCACCTCGCCCTATTTCATCCCGCTTGAAAGTGGCGTGCGCATGTTCCTCGACCTTGCTGGAAAGGGAGTGCGAATATCCGTGCTCACGAATTCGCTTGCCGCTACGGACGTCACAGCTGTTCACGGAGCCTATTCCCGCTTCCGGAAGAAGCTGCTGCAGGGCGGCGTGAGGCTGTTCGAACTGCGCGCGCGGCATGGTAAGAAGAATGTTTCCCTGTTTGGGTCGCGGGGAGCCAGCCTTCATACCAAGGCGTTCGTGGTAGACGGACAGCGCGGCTTCATCGGGTCGTTCAACTTCGATCCGCGTTCCGCGTCCCTGAACACGGAGATGGGCGTACTTTTCGACCACGCCGGGCTAGCGCGCGAGATGCAGTCCGTCTTCGCGGAAGAAACAGAAGCGACCCACAGCTACCGCGTTGTCCTGCGCGACGGCGCGACGCTGTGGCATGACGACAGCGGCATCGTCGATCACGAACCGGACGCCACCGTGCGGCGTCGAGCGCTGGCCGGACTGGTCAGCATGCTGCCTGTCGAGAGCCAGCTCTGACGCCTGCGGCCGTGGTCTGGACCGGTTCCCTGTCGGTAACGAAACCTTCAGTGCTTTGACGGCTTTTCCTCCCTGAAAGGTAGCGCTAAACACATGTCCTAAATGCCCGGCAGGTTGAACGGATGCCCAAACGCCGTACGTTTCTCGATCCGGTGCTGCTCGCACGGCTGAGGAGGAAATCCCGCTTCACCGCGCTGAAGGCGCGGCTCAGGACACGTCTTCAAACCATGCAGGCGGCCGGCGACGAGCGCGCCCCGAAGGGCGGCGTGAAAGCGAATGGCGACCACGAAATGGTCATCGCTTCCTACAACGTGCATAAATGCATCGGCACAGACGGGCGGTTCGATCCGGGCCGCATCGCATCCGTCATCACGGAACTGGGCGCAGACGTGGTGGCCATCCAGGAGGCCGACAAGCGGTTCGGCCGCCGCTCGGGCCTGCTCGATCTCAAGGCTCTGGAGCGCGATGCGGGGCTGACGCTCATCCCGACATCCGAGGAAGCGGATGGTCATGGCTGGCATGGCAATGCGCTCTTCCTGCGCAAGGGCGAGGTCCGTGACATGCGCCGTCTTGCGCTGCCAAGCGCCGAGCCACGCGGAGCGCTGGTCGTTGATCTCGACCTTCCCGCCGGGCCGCTTCGCCTCGTTGCCGCCCATCTCGGGCTGTTGCGCCGGAGCCGGCGCTGGCAGGTGCGCTCTATCCTCGACGCCATCGAACAGGGACCCCAGGTGCCGATCCTGCTGGTGGGCGACCTCAACGAGTGGCGGCCGGGCCGGAAATCATCCCTGCTTGAGCTCAAGCCCGTCTTCGGTCCCCTCAGTCAGAACCATTTTTCGTTTCCGTCCTATTTCCCCTTCATCGCGCTCGACCGCGTCATCGGGTCGCCCGGTTTGGTAACGGCGATGCAGGTTCACGACAGTGCGCTGGCCAAGGTCGCGTCCGACCATCTTCCCCTGAAGGCGACCATCGATATAGCAGCGGCGCTGAAGGAAATGCGCGGGCACGAAGAACTCGTGCTGAACGAGGTCGGCTCGTAGCGGCTTTCAATCGAATCGCATGATCTCCGGCCTGTTGCGCTCGTCGCCAAACGCAGGCATTGGTTGCTCATCAGGGCATTATTGAGAGGATTTTCGACATGGCAGAGACCTTCGTGATCGCGCAGGGCGGCGGGCCGACGGCGGTGATCAACCAGACGGTCGCCGGCGCCACGCTGGAAATCATGAAGCGCTATCCGAAGGCACGTGTGCTGGGGTCCCGCTTTGGCGTGCGCGGCGTGCGCGATGGCGATTTCGTCACACTCTCCGACCTCTCCGAACAGCAGTTGCAGCTGTTCGCCGGCACCCCGAGCTCCGGCCTCGGCTCGACGCGTGACAAGCCCGACGCAGCCTATTGCGATCTCGTGCTCAAGGGGCTGCAAAAGGTCGATGCGCAGGCGTTCATCTATATCGGCGGCAACGATACCTCCGGCACGCAGCAGATCCTTACAGATGCATCCGGCGGCTCGATTGCGTTCGTGCATGCGCCAAAAACCATCGACAACGACCTGATGGAAAACGACCATACGCCGGGCTTCATCTCGGCCGCCGAGTTCGTCGCCGGCGCGTTCCTCTCGGTCGATCTCGATTTCCGCGCGCTGCCGGGCGTTTATGTCGCCATCGTCATGGGCCGTCATGCCGGCTTCCTGACCGCCGCGTCGGCGGCATGGCGCATCGACGAGGACAGCGGGCCGCATCTGATCTACCTGCCCGAGCGTGCCTTCTCCGTGAAACGTTTCCTCGACGACGTGAAGTCCAGGCTCGACAAGCACAAGCGCTGCATCGTCGCGGTGTCCGAGGGTGTCCAGACAGCCGAAGGCACGTCGCTGGTCGAGAGCATCGTCGGCCCGGACAGGGTCGAGCGCGACGCGCATGGCAACGTCAAGCTTTCGGGCTCCGACCTCAACCGCGCCTTCGAGACGGCTCTGGCGGAAGGCCTGCCGGGCAAGCGCGCCCGCGTTGATGCGCTCGGCTACATGCCGCGCGGCTATGTCGGCGCGATCAGCAAGGTCGATCAGCAGGAAGCGTTCGACGCTGGCGTCTATGCGGTCGAGGCGGCTGCGCAGGGCGGCGGGTCCGTGGCGCTGCAGTATGACGGGACCAAGACCGTCCTGAAGATCGTGCCGCTGTCGAACGTGGCGGCGAAGACGCGCCACATGCCCGATGACTTCATCACCGCCGAGGGGACTGGCCTGACCGACAAGGGCATGGCGTATATGAATCGGTTGGTGCCGAGGAAATTCGACGTCGCCAAGCCGTTTGTCTGACGGGCAACTGTCGTCTGGCGCAATCGATCTTCGTTTCGCTGGCGCGCTGTCGCCTGTAGGATGAAGCCTACTTGTCTTAGTAGAGGGATTTCCATGTCGACCAATTCGGACCTTCAGGCCCGGCGCACTGCGGCCATTCCACGTGGCGTTGCCACCGCCTATCCGGTCTTCGCCGAACGAGCCGAAGGCTCTGAGCTCTGGGACAAGGACGGCAAGCGCTTCATCGATTTTGCCGGCGGCATTGCGGTGCTGAATACAGGCCACCGCCATCCCAAGGTGATCGCGGCGGTCAAGAAGCAGCTCGACGCCTTCACCCACACCGCCTTCCAGATCGTGCCCTACGAGCCGTATATCGAGCTCTGCGAGCGGCTGAACAAGCTCGTTCCGATCTCCGGCCCGGTGAAGTCGCTGCTGTTCTCGACCGGCGCTGAGGCCGTCGAGAACGCGGTCAAGATCGCGCGCGCCTTTACCGGCCGCACCAATGTCATCGCCTTTTCCGGCTCCTTCCACGGCCGCACGCTGATGGCATCGGCGCTGACCGGCAAGGTTGCGCCCTACAAGAAGAAGTTCGGGCCGATGCCCGGTGGCGTCTGGCATGCGCCGTTCCCGGTGCCGCAGTTCGGCGTCACGGTCGCGGATTCGCTGCGCGCCATCGAGTATCTGTTCCGCGCCGATGTCGATCCGGTCAATGTCGCCGCCTTCATCCTGGAGCCGGTGCAGGGCGAGGGTGGTTTCCATCCCGCGCCGACGGAACTGCTCGAGGGCCTTCGCAAGCTCTGCGACCAGCATGGCATCCTGCTCATCGCCGACGAGGTGCAGACCGGCTTTGCGCGCACCGGCAAGCTGTTCGGCATCGAGCATTCCGGCGTCGAGCCTGACATCATGACCATCGCCAAGTCCCTTGCCGGCGGTTTCCCGCTGTCCGGCGTCGTCGGCCGGGCCGATGTCATGGACGGCCCGGAGCCGGGCGGTCTCGGCGGCACCTATGCAGGCAGCCCGCTTGCCTGCGCGGCGGCACTCGCGGTGCTTGACGTGATCGAGGAGGAAAAGCTGGTCGAGCGCGCCAACACGCTGGGCAAGAAGATCAAGGACGATCTCCAGCGCATATCCCAGCGCAACGACACGGTGGCCATGTCGGCGATCCGCGGTCCGGGCGCGATGATCGCCTTCGACGTGGTCAAGGCGCGTGGCGGCGAGGAGCCGGATGCGGACGCAACGAAGCGCGTGACCTCGGCAGCACTCGCCGAAGGGCTGGTGCTGCTGTCCTGCGGTGTCCACGCCAACACGATCCGGATCCTCATGCCGCTCACCATCTCCGACGAGGTGCTGGCGGAAGGCATGGCGAAGCTGGAGCGCGCGCTGGTGATCGCGAACGGGTAGGGCGGTTTCCCGCCTCCGTCATGGGCAAACGAAAACCAAAAGCCAGACTGCGATTGCAGGGCGTGGTAACGACGCAACGTGCCCGTATGAGAAGGTTTTTGAGAACCCCCCGTGGAACGATGTCTATCCCACCACCACGGGCGTCTTGCCGTTGACGCGGTTGTAGAGGTCGATGACGTCCTGGTTGATCATGCGCACGCAGCCGGACGACATGGCCTGGCCGATGGTCCACCACTCGGGAGAGCCGTGGATGCGGTAGCCTGTGTCCTGGCCGTCGCGGAAGATGTAGAGCGCGCGCGCGCCGAGCGGATTGTCCAGGCCGCCGGGCTGTCCGCCGCGCCATTTTTCAAGGTCCGGCCTGCGCTGGATCATCTCCGGCGGCGGCGTCCATCGCGGCCATTTCTTGCCGTACTGGATATTGGCGCGGCCGTTCCAGAGGAAGCCCTCGCGGCCGATACCGACGCCGTAGCGCAGGGCGTCGCCGCCGGGCTGCACGTAGTAGAGAAAACGCTCCTGCAGCCTGACCACGATGGTGCCGGGCGCCTCGCCGGTCGGGTCCACCACGACCTGCCGCCGCCATTTTGGCTCGATCTTCTGATAGGGGATTTCCGGCAGCGTGAAGCCTTCATCAGTGAAGGATGCGTACATAAGCTGCGGTGTCGTTACATTCCGGTCGACGCTGATCTTCGGGCGGATGGAACCGGTCGACATGTCGTCGAGCTGGAGGCTTGGCATCTCCATCGTGGAGCATCCGGCGCCGGCGAGCAACGCCGTCGAGCCGAGACCCAGAAGCGCGGTACGGCGCGAGATGGACTGGCGAGATTCCTGCGAGGCGGAAAGCTGGGCAACGGACGCTTTGGACACGGGTACGACCACTCGAACACACTGCGGCACATTGCCGGAGCTTCCTCAATTTTAGGGATTCGTAGTTTACGAAATATGAAAGCCAAGTGCTGCAAGGTGTTGCGGTGTTTTTCGCATGCCTGCGTCGCAAATGGCAGTCGATTGCGGCACACAAAGACCTTTTGGCCGTCACAATCTCTCCCGAAACCGCTGGCTAGTTTCGGCTCCAACGAGAGAGGGAAAGATGAGCCACAATTTGAAGACCGACCTTGCGCTGTTCGCCGCGGCCTTCGTTGCGGCTGTCCTTGTGCTGGGAGCGAATTCCAGCTTCGCCGAGATCTTGAGTGCGATGGTCGGCGCTCGCTGAGCTCGAGAACTAGGCGGGCTTGCCCGCCGTCGCCTTTCCGTTCCTAATCCGGCTGCGCGTTTCTCGTGGAGAAAAGAATGCAGCCGCAGCCAATACCAGCAGGCACGCCATGGTTTTCCAAGGCACAGATCGACGTGCGCCTCAGCGCATTTACCGAACCGTTCCTGAACGACTACTTCAGGGCGAATTTCTATCACCTCAAAGGCCGCGATCTCGACCTCGTCGTTGACGCCGGCATGGGGCTCGCGCCTTTGACGCCCGTGCTGGACCTGACTCCCGGCAAGCCGGTTCTGGCGGTCGCGACCCACATCCATGCCGACCATGTCGGCTCGCTGTTCGAGTTCGCGGATCGCGCCGGGCCGAAATGGGAGGCGGACGCGTTCGCGACGATGGAAAACCGCTGGACCTTTGCCGACGAGTTCCGTGCTCTGGACGAGCCAGTCTTGAGGCTTCCGCATGAAGGCTGGCGGGCGAAGGACTACGCAATCGCGCCTGCGCCCCTGACGCGCGTGCTCGACGAGGGTGACAGGATCGACCTTGGCGACCGCACCTTCACCGTGCTGCACCTGCCGGGACATTCCTTCGGCTGCATCGGGCTTTACGACGAGAAGGACGGGGTGCTCTTTTCGGGCGACGCCGTCTATGACGACACGCTGCTGGACGAAATGTGGTGTTCGGACAAGGAGCAGTATCGCGCCACGATGCGCCGGCTGATCGACCTGCCGGTACGGGTTGTCTATGGCGGGCATGGCGAGCCGTTCGGCGAAGAGCGGCTGAAGGAGATCGCACGGGATTATCTGGACCGCACCTGAGCGCGGCCAAGGGGCTTTACAAACGACGTGCATGGGAGATTTATCCTCTCCTTTACCGGAGAGACCAAGATGACCTTCGAAACCTGGCTGGCCTTCGTTGCCGCTTCCTCGATCCTGCTGATCATCCCGGGGCCGACGATCCTGCTGGTCGTATCCTACGCGCTGGGGCAGGGCTGGCGCACCGCGCTGCCGATGTCGATCGGCGTGGCGCTCGGCGACTTCACGGCAATGACGCTTTCCATGCTCGGCATTGGTGCGCTGCTGGCGGCCTCGGCGACCGTGTTCACCGTGCTGAAGTGGATCGGCGCGGCATACCTGATCTATCTCGGGATAAAGCTGTTCCGGTCCGGCGGCACGCTGAGCGCCGAGCCGCGCACGGACGCCGCGTCGTCGGCAAAGATGATGGCGCATGCCTGGCTGGTGACGGCGCTGAACCCGAAGAGCATCACCTTCTTCGTGGCGTTCCTGCCGCAGTTCCTTGACCGCCACGGCGATTTCTGGACGCAGATGCTGATCTTCGAAGCGACGTTCCTCGTGCTCGCCTTCGCCAATGCGTTCGGTTATGCTCTGGTCGCTGCGCGGGCCCGCGACATGGTGCGCAACCCGCGCGCCATCCGCATCTTCAACCGCGCCGGCGGCTCGCTGCTGGTGGGTGCCGGCGTGGCGACAGTGGCGATACGTTCGGGGAACTGAATCTGGCGGGTAACTGAATTCGGGCAATGGGCTCGGAGGCCATCGTGGCAGTCAGGGATAATCTCGGTCTTTCGCTGTCCGGCGCGGATGCTGCCGGGGCAGCGCAGTATGAAAAGGCTCTGCACCAGTTGCAGTGCTACATCGGCGATCCTGTCGCTGCGGTGGACGCAGCGATCGTGGAGAGTCCGGGCTTCGTCATGGCGCATGTGCTGAAGGGCTATCTCTTTGGCCTTTCGACCGACCATGAGGCGACGCCGGTGGTGCAGGCTTGCCACGCGGCCGCGCTCGCGCTGCCGGCCACCACGCGTGAAAAGGCGCATGTCGCCGCGCTCGGCCATCTGGCGGACGGGCGCTGGCACGAGGCCGGACGGGTGCTGGAAGACCTAACGATCGAGGAACCGCGCGACGCGCTCGGCCTGCTCGCCGGACACCAGATCGACTTCTTCACCGGCAATTCGCGCATGCTGCGCGACCGCATCGCGCGCGCCCTGCCGGCCTGGTCGGAAGGTATGGCCGGTTATCACTCCACGCTCGGAATGCATGCCTTCGGGCTGGAGGAGATGGGCGACTATGCGCAGGCTGAAAGCCTTGGCAAACGCGCTGTCGAACTGGAGCCGCGCGACGGCTGGGGACAGCATGCGGTGGCGCATGTGCTGGAGATGCAATGCCGCCAGCGCGATGGCATCGCCTGGATGCGCCACAATACCGACGACTGGGCCGGCGACAGCTTCCTGCAGGTGCATAACTGGTGGCACCTGGCGCTGTTCCACTACGACCTTGGCGAGACGGACCAGGCGCTGGCGCTGTTCGACGCGCCGATCTACGGCACGCCCTCGACACTGGCGCTAAACATGCTGGATGCCTCGGCGCTGCTCTGGCGGCTGCACCTGCGCGGCGTCGACGTTGGCGATCGCTGGCAGGCGCTGGCCAAAAACTGGGCTAACAAGGCGACCGATGGAAACTACGCCTTCAACGACATGCACGCGATGATGGCCTTCGTCGGCGCGGGGCTGAACGAGCCGGCACGACTGCTGCTGGAAGCGCAGGAGCAGGCGATGGCGGTCGGCGGCGACAATGCCGGATTCACGCGTGACGTCGGCAGCCCGGTGACGCGGGCGATCAGCGCTTTCGGCGAAGGTGATTATGCGCGGACGGTCGAGTTGCTGAGGCCGATCCGCGGCATTGCCCAGCGCTTCGGCGGCAGCCATGCGCAGCGCGACGTGATCGACCTGACGCTGATCGAGGCGGCGTTCAGGGCTGCCGACGCGCATCTGGCGATGGCTCTGTCGGCGGAACGCGCAGCCGCGCGGCCGGACAGCCCGCTGTCGCAACTCTTCATGCGCAGGGCGGCGTCGATGCAAGCGGGTTAGGGGCATCAAAATCTATCATTCTGTCTGATTTTTTGCGAAACGCGAAAAAAATGGCTTGCGGCCTGTTGCAAGCTTGCTGATTTTGCGCTGTAGGATTCCGCCCGAGGAAACGCGACGCCGGAATACCGGCGTTCCCGCATAACGGCCGACGAAACGGTCGGGAGGAAGAGCATGTATCTCGGCATTGATCTCGGCACGTCGAGCGTCAAGACGCTGCTCATCGATTCCGACCAGACGGCCATCGCGTCCGCTTCTGCCCCCGTCGAACTGTCGCGGCCGCATCCCGGCTGGTCCGAGCAGGACCCGGCCGACTGGATTGCGGCAACGGAAAAGGCGCTGGATGAACTGAAGGCGAAGCACGGCGCAGAACTCGCAGCCGTGAGGGGCATCGGCCTGTCCGGCCACATGCATGGCGCGACACTGCTCGATGCTGCCGACAAGGTGCTGCGGCCCTGCATCATGTGGAACGATACGCGCAGCCATGCGGAGGCAGCGAAGCTCGATGCCGATCCGCGGTTCCGCAAGATCACCGGCAACATCGTGTTCCCCGGATTCACCGCGCCGAAGCTGGCATGGGTGAAGAATAACGAGCCTGCGATCTTCGCCAAAGTGGCGATGGTGCTGCTGCCGAAGGACTATCTGCGGCTGTGGCTGACCGGCGAGCACATGTCGGAAATGTCCGATTCCGCCGGCACGTCGTGGCTGGATGTCGCCGAGCGCCGCTGGTCCGGCGAGTTGCTCGCTGCGACCGACCTGACCGAAAAGCAGATGCCGCGTCTGGTCGAAGGCACTGACACCGCCGGGACACTGCGCGCGGAGCTTGCGTCCCGATGGGGTCTGAAATCAGGCATCCCGGTTGCGGGCGGCGCGGGCGACAACGCGGCGTCGGCCTGTGGCATGGGCACGGTGAAGCCGGGTCACGCCTTTGCCTCGCTCGGTACGTCCGGCGTCTTGTTCGCTGCCAACGGCTCCTATCTGCCCAACCCCGAAAGCGCGGTGCATACATTCTGCCATGCGCTGCCGAATACATGGCACCAGATGGGCGTCATCCTGTCGGCAACGGATTCGCTGAACTGGCTGTCGGGCGTCACCGGAAAAAGTGCCGGCGAACTAACGGCGGAACTCGGCGACACGCTGAAGGCGCCGACGGGTGTCACCTTCCTGCCGTACCTCTCAGGCGAGCGCACACCGCACAACGACGCTGTAATGCGCGGGTCGTTTACCGGCCTTGGCCATGAATCGGATCGCGTGGTGCTGACGCAGGCGGTGCTCGAAGGCGTCGCCTTCGCCTTCCGCGACAGCCTGGAGGCTTTGCGCGCCGCAGGCACGGAGCTTTCGCGGGTCACCGCAATCGGCGGCGGTTCGCGTTCGCGCTACTGGCTGAAGGCGATGGCGACGGCGCTGGAAATGCCGGTCGATATTCCAGCCGACGGCGATTTCGGCGCGGCGTTCGGCGCGGCGCGCCTCGGCCTCATCGCTGCGGAGAAGGCCGATCCGCTCGCCGTCTGCACTGCGCCCGAAACCGAAGGCACGGTCGAGCCGGACAAAGCCCAGACACACGCATTCTCAGAAGCCTATCAGCGCTACCGCGCACTTTATCCCGCGATCAGAGGAGTATCGTGATGCCCACCGGTTTTTTCGGCGACGTCAAGAAGGTCAAATATGAGGGACCGGACAGCGACAATCCGCTGGCCTACCGTTTCTACAACAAGGACGAGGTCGTCGCCGGCAAGCGCATGGAAGACCATCTGCGCTTCGCGATCGCCTACTGGCATTCCTTTGCATGGGAAGGCGGCGATCCCTTCGGCGGCCGCACCTTCGACCGCCCGTGGTTCAACGACACGATGGAAGGCGCCAAGCTGAAGGCCGATGTGGCCTTCGAGATGTTCTCCCTTCTTGGCGTTCCCTATTACTGCTTCCACGATGCCGACGTGCGCCCAGAGGGCAAGACGTTCTCCGAGAGCGCCGGACGCCTGGACGAGATCGCCGACATCTTCGCCAAGAAGCAGAAGCAGACCGGCATCAAGCTGCTGTGGGGCACGGCCAACCTGTTCTCCAACCGCCGCTTCATGTCGGGCGCCGCGACGAACCCCGATCCGGATGTGTTCGCCTATGCCGCGGCGACGGTGAAGAAGTGCATCGACGTGACCAAGAAGCTCGGCGGCGAGAACTATGTGCTGTGGGGGGGCCGCGAGGGCTACGAGACGCTGCTGAATACCGACCTGAAGCGCGAGCGCGAGCAGGCCGGCCGCTTCCTGTCGCTGGTCGTCGACTACAAGAAGAAGATCGGCTTCAAGGGCACCATCCTGATCGAGCCGAAGCCGCAGGAGCCGACCAAGCACCAGTACGATTACGACGTCGCGACCGTGTACGGCTTCCTTAAGGATTTCGGCCTCGAGAAGGAGGTCAAGGTCAACATCGAGCAGGGTCACGCGATCCTGGCAGGCCATTCGTTCGAGCACGAGCTGGCGCTGGCCTCGTCGCTGGGCATCTTCGGTTCGATCGACATGAACCGCAACGACTACCAGTCCGGCTGGGACACCGACCAGTTCCCGAACAACGTGCCGGAAATGGCGCTGGCCTATTACTACGTGCTGCAGGCCGGCGGGTTCAAGACGGGCGGCACCAACTTCGACGCCAAGATCCGCCGCCAGTCGATCGATCCGCAGGACCTGCTGATCGGCCATATCGGTGCGATGGACTGCTGCGCACGCGGCCTGAAGGCGGCGGCGAAGATGGTCGAGGACAAGGCGCTGACAGGACCGCTGGAAGAACGCTATGCCGGCTGGAAGTCGGCGGAAGCGAAAGCGATGCTTTCCGGCAAGCGTTCGCTGGAGGACATCGCCGAGCGCGTGGTCGCCAAGAAGATCGAGCCGCAGCCGAAGTCGGGCCGGCAGGAATATCTGGAAAACGTGGTCAACCGCTACGTCTGACGAAACAGGCGAGTCGAGCAGACCTGCCTGACGGCGAAATGCCTTTCCGCAACAGCCGCATCCTTCGCAAAGGGTGCGGCTGTTTTGTCTTCTGCCCGACACATGCCTGCCTTCTGGCCGTCATGAAGCGCGGCTATGTTCGCGGGCATGGAAACGAAGCGCCCGATATCCCCGAACGCTTTCGACGCGCAGGTCGGCGCACTGCTCGACCGTGTCCATGAATCGGCGTCGATCGTGGACAGCCTGATGGCCATGCCGCTGCCAGGCAAAAGCGACGCGCCCCCGGAATGGGATGCGGCCGTGACGCGCCGGCTGGAACGTCGGTTGGTGGATGCGATGCGTTCGATCCTTGAATCCGAAGAACAGACCCGTGAAAGCGCCTGACCGCTAAGTCACGGATTTTCTGAGTTCCGTCGGCGCCTTGCCCGAAGCCTTGGCAAAGGCACGCGAGAAGGACGAAGCGGACGAGAAGCCGGTTCGGGCGGCGATGTCGGCCATCGGGATTCGTGTGTCGGTAACCAGCTTGCGGGCGGCGGTCAGGCGCAGGCGCAGATAATAGGCTCCCGGAGTTTCTCCAATCGAGTTGCGAAAGATGCTTTCGAGTGTTCGCGCGGTGACGCCCGCGCGCCGTGCGATGGCAGCGGTCGAAAGCGGCTGGTCGATATGTGACTCCATCAGGCGGATAGCTTGTGCTAGGCGCGGATCGTAGCCGTCGAGCCGGCCAAGCGACACAAGCGGCTGTGCGTCCGTGGCGGCGCGTGACTGGTCGTAGATGAAGACGCTGGCCACATCGAGCGCGACCGCCATGCCGAGGCGTGAGCGGACGAGATGCAGCATCAGGTCGAAGGTCGGTGAGGCGCCGCCGCAGGTGAAGACCGGGCCGTCGATGACATAGCGATCTGGCCGCACGTCGGTACCGGGGAAGGCGGCGGAGAAATCTTCCATGTCCTCCCAGTGGGTGGTGGCGGCGCGGCCTTCCAGCAGGCCGGCCCGGGCGACCAACCATGTGCCGGCCTCCACGCCACCGCAGGCGCGCGCTGAACGGGCCGCGCGGCGCAGGCCATGGAGGAAGCTCGCGGTCGCGTAGCCCTGCGTGCCGAAGCCCGCGACGACGACGATCATGTCGGTCTGCCGCGCTGGATCGAATTTGCCGCTGACGGCCACCGGCAGGCCGCAGGTGGTCATTGCCGGCTCGCCGCCGACCGAGACAAAACGGAAGTCGAACAGGGTTTCGCCCAACACGCGGTTGGCGGCGCGTAGCGGGTCTATGGTGGAAGCGACGCACATGATGGAGGCGCCGGAGAAGACGAGCACGGTCACGTCGAGCTTTGTGCGCTCGACGCGAAACACATCGGGCTTTTCGCTTTTTGCCATGACGCCTTCGTAAAACGAAAAGCATGGCCGGACAAGGCGAGTCAGACTCCGCTCATTCAGGGAGAGAAACATGCCGCTAGCCATGAACCGCGAGGTCTTCATCACCTGTGCCGTCACCGGATCGGGTGGCACGCAGGACCGCAGCCCGCACGTGCCGCGCTCGCCAAAGCAGATCGCCGACTCCGCGATCGCTGCAGCGAAGGCGGGCGCTGCGATCGTGCATTGCCATGTCCGCGACCCCGAGACCGGCAAGCCGCGTCGCGACGTCTCGCTCTACCGCGAGGTGACCGAGCGCATCCGCGACGCCGACGTCGATGTCGTGCTCAACCTCACCGCCGGCATGGGTGGCGACATGGTGTTCGGCGATGTCGAGAACCCGCTGCCGTTGAGGACGCCGGGAACCGACATGGGTGGCGCGTCTGATCGTGTCGAGCACGTGCGCCAGTGCCAGCCGGAAATCTGCACGCTCGACTGCGGCACGATGAACTTCAACGAAGCCGACTATGTGATGACGAACACGCCCGGCATGCTGCGCGCCATGGGCGGCATGATGACCGAGATGGGCGTGAAGCCGGAGATCGAGGCGTTCGATACCGGGCACCTCTGGTTCGCCAAGCAGCTTGTCGAGGAAGGCGTGCTGAAGCGCGATGCGCTGGTGCAGCTTTGCATGGGCGTGCCGTGGGGCGCGCCGGACGACCTCAACACCTTCATGGCGATGGTGAACAACGTGCCACAGGAATGGACGTTCTCGGCCTTTTCGCTTGGCCGCAACCAGATGGCCTATGCCGCTGCCGCGGTGCTGGCTGGCGGCAATGTGCGCGTCGGTCTGGAAGACAATCTGTGGCTCGACAAGGGTGTTCTTGCCACCAACGCGCAGCTGGTGGAGCGCGCAGTGACGATCGTCGAGAACCTCGGCGCGAGGGTCATCGGGCCGGATGAAGTGCGCAAGAAACTGAACCTCACCAAGCGCGCGCCGCTGGCCGCCTGACCGGGAGACGGAAGATGACCATCGCAAAGGCGGCCGCGATCGGCGGCGGTGTGATCGGGGCAGGCTGGGTTGCCCGGCTGTTGCTCAACGGCATTGATGTCGCGATCTACGATCCGGACCCGGAGGCCTCGCGCAAGGTGGGCGAGGTGATGAAGGGTGCGCGCCGCGCCTACAAGAAGATGCTGCCGGAAGGGTTGCCGAAGGAAGGCAAGCTGACCTTCGCCAAGACGATCGCGGAAGCGGTGAAGGATGCCGACTTCATCCAGGAGAGTGTGCCGGAAAGGCTCGACCTGAAGCACAAGGTGCTGGCGGAGATTGACACGCACGCGCCGGCCAACTCGATCGTTGGCTCGTCGACCTCGGGCATCAAGCCGACCGACATGCAGGTGGCGATGAAGAAACATCCCGAGCGGCTGGTGGTCGGCCATCCGTTCAACCCGGTCTATCTGCTGCCGCTGGTCGAGATCGTCGGCGGCGAGCAGACGTTTCCGGAGGCCATCGAGGTCGCCAAGGAAATCTATGCTTCCATCGGCATGAAGCCGGTTGTGATCCGCAAGGAGATCGAGGCGTTCGTTGGCGACCGCCTGTTGGAGGCCGCATGGCGCGAGGCGCTCTGGCTCGTGAAGGACGGCATCTGCTCCGTGGAAGAGCTTGATGACATCATGCGTTACTCGTTCGGCATCCGCTGGGCGCAGATGGGCATGTTCCAGGTCTATCGCGTGGCGGGCGGCGAGGCCGGCATGCGCCATTTCATGGCGCAGTTCGGGCCCTGCCTGAAGTGGCCGTGGACGAAGCTGATGGACGTGCCGGAGTTCAACGACGAGCTGGTCGACCTCATCGCCACGCAATCCGACGAGCAGTCGGACAAATGGTCGATCCGCGAGCTGGAAAAAATCCGCGACGACAATCTGGTCGCGATCATGGAAGCGCTGAGCCGCCAGAACAAGGGCAAGGGCTGGGGCGCCGGCGAGCTTTACAACGACTATACGAAGCAGCTCTCCAAGCTGGCTTCGAAGAAGGCGAAGCCGGCGCTGAAGAGCAAGGCAGCGAAGTCCGCGACCAAGGCCAAGGCGGAGAAGCCGGTGAAGAAGGTGGCGGCGAAGAAGTCCGCTGCGAAGCCGGCCAAGAAAGCCGGAAAGAAGAAGGGCTGACCGCGATGGATTTCGGCCTGTCGGAAGAACAGAAGCTGATCGTCGAGACGACGCGTGCGTTCGTCGAGAACGAGCTTTACCCGCATGAGCAGGAGGTGGAGCGCACCGGCGTGCTGCGGCCTGCCTTGATCGAGGAACTGAAGGCGAAGGCGATCGAGGCGGGGCTGTATGCCGCCAACATGCCAGCCGATGTCGGCGGCGCGGGGCTCGATACGGTGACGTGGCTGCTCTACGAGAAGGAACTTGGCCGCGCCAACTATGCGCTGCACTGGACCTGCGTGGCGCGTCCTTCGAACATCCTGCTTGCGGGCACTCCCAAGCAGCGCGAGAAGTACCTGTTCCCCTGCATTCGCGGCGAGAAATCCGATTGCCTCGCCATGACCGAGCCGGGCGCTGGTTCTGACCTGCGCGGCATGAAGGCGAGCGCGGTGCAGGACGGCGACGACTGGGTGCTGAACGGCACCAAGCATTTCATCTCTCACGCCGACATCGCGGATTTCGCGATCGTTTTCATGGCGTCGGGCGAGGAAGATTCGCCGCGTGGCAAGCGCAAGAAGATCACGGCGTTCTTCGTCGACAAGGGTACGCCGGGCTTCACCGTGCGCGATGGCTATCGCAACGTCTCGCATCGCGGCTACACGAACTCGGTGCTGGAGTTCGACAATTGCCGGCTGCCTTCGAGCCAGGTCCTCGGCGAGGTGCACAAGGGTTTCGAGGTGGCGAACAGCTGGCTCGGTGCGACGCGGCTGCAGGTCGGTGCGACGTGTCTCGGGCGAGCGGAACGCGCGCTCGGCCATGCCATCGACTATGCTGCACAGCGCGAGCAGTTCGGCCAGCAGATCGGCAAGTTCCAGGGTGTGTCGTTCAAGCTTGCCGACATGGCGACCGAACTGAAGGCAGCCGAGCTGATGATCCTCGAGGCCGGCTGGAAATACGACCAGGGCACGGTGACCGACCAGGACATGGCGATGGCCAAACTGAAGGCCACGGAGATGCTGGCCTTCGTCGCCGACGAGGCGATCCAGATTCATGGCGGCATGGGCCTGATGGACGACCTGCCGCTGGAGCGCATCTGGCGCGACGCGCGTGTGGAGCGCATCTGGGAAGGGACGAGCGAAATCCAGCGTCACATCATTTCGCGCGCGCTGCTCAGGGCAGTTGGCGGATGAGTGAAACTCCCACACCGGCGGTTCGCGCCGGCAGGCTGGATCGTTTGCTGCGGCCGAAGTCGATCGCCGTCGTCGGCGGTGGCTTCTTTGCGCCCAACGTCGTGAAGCAGTGCCTGAAGATGGGTTTTGCCGGCGGCGTCTGGCCGGTGCATCCATCGAAGGATTCCATCGAAGGCGTGAAGGCGTATCGCTCGCTGGCAGACCTGCCGGCTGCGCCGGATGCGACCTTCATCGGCGTCAACCGCAACCTGACCATCGACATCGTGCGCGAGCTGCGCGACCTCGGTGCGGGCGGGGCGATCTGCTTCGCTGCCGGTTTTCGCGAGACGGGAAGCTACGATGCCGACGGTGAGCGCCTGCAGCAGGCGCTGGTGGAAGCCGCCGGCGACATGGCCGTCATCGGGCCGAACTGCTACGGCCTCATCAACTATGCCGACGGTGCGCTTCTTTGGCCGGACCAGCATGGCGGTCGGCGGCTGAAGGACGGCGAGACGGGGGCGGCGATCATTGCGCAGTCGTCCAACATAGCCTGCAACCTGACCATGCAGACGCGCGGCCTGCCGCTCGCCTACATGATGACGGCCGGCAACCAGGCGCAGACCGGACTTTCCGAGATGGCGCTCGGGTTGATCGAGGATACGCGCGTGTCGTGCCTCGGCCTGCATATCGAGGGCTTCGACAAGGCAGAAGGTTTCGAGCGGCTGGCGGCGCGGGCGCGAGAATTGAAGAAGCCGATTGTGGCAATGAAGGTCGGGCGCTCGGAGCAGGCGCGGGCGGCGACGGTGTCTCATACGGCCTCGCTCGCCGGGTCGGATTCGGCGTCGGACGCGTTCCTGAAGCGGCTTGGCATTCCGCGCGTCGACACGATCCCAGCATTCCTCGAGACGCTGAAACTCTTCCACGGCGTCGGCGCGCTGGACAGCTATACGCTGTCCTCGATGAGCTGTTCGGGTGGCGAGGCGTCGGTGATGGCCGATACTGCGGAGGGGCGGCCGGTGTCTTTCCCCGGATTGACTGAAGAGCACCGCGCGCGCGTTCAGGAGACTTTGGGGCCGCTCGTCGCGGTGGCCAATCCGCTCGACTACAACACCTATATCTGGGCCAACGAACCGGCGATGACGGCGACGTTCTCGGCGATGGTCTCCGGCGGCTTCGGGCTGAACATGCTGGTGCTGGATTTCCCGCGCACCGACCGCTGCTCCGATGCCGACTGGTGGTGGACGATCAACGCCTTCGAGGCGGCCGTGAAGGCAAACGACGCCAAGGGCGCGGTCGTCACCTCGATGGGCGAGAACATTCCTGAGGGACATGGCGAGGAATTGCTTCGGCGTGGCATCGTGCCGATTTTGGGAATTGCCGAGGCGATGGATGCCGCGGCGGCCGCGGCGTTTGTGGGGGAGGCTTGGAGGCGGCCAACGGCGAGGGCTGTGGGTGTCGCGCCCCCCTCTGGCCTGCCGGCCATCTCCGCCACGAGGGGGGAGATCATGCTCCCCGGCGCGATCGATGAAGCCGCTGCAAAAGCAATGCTTGCAGATGCAAGACTATCCGTACCGGCGGGGCGGCGCTCGGCAAGTGTGGTAGAGGCCGTCGCCGCAGCGAACGAGCTCGGCTATCCGGTGGCGTTGAAGGCGCTCGGTGTGGCGCACAAGTCGGAAGCCGGCGCGGTGAAGCTCAACCTGCGCGACGAGGCATCGGTGCGAGGGGTTGCGGAGCAACTCGTCATATTGGGCGATGGGCTGTATGTCGAGCGTATGGTGGAAGGCGGCGTTGCCGAACTCATTGTTGGTATCACACGTGATCCGCTGTTCGGGCCGGTGATGACCGTTGGCACGGGTGGCGTGCTGGTGGAATTGCTGAAGGACAGCGCGACGCTGCTTCTGCCGGCGTCTCGCGACGATGTGGAAACGGCGCTGCGCGGGCTGAAGCTTTTCCCGCTGCTCGACGGCTTCCGGGGACGGCCGAAAGCCGATCTCGCTGCCGCAATTGAGGCGGTCCTGAAGATTTCCGAGTTTGCGCTCGCCAACCGCGACGCGCTTGCGGAACTCGACGTCAATCCGCTGATCGTCTGCGGCGAGGGCAAGGGCGCCTGGGTGGCGGATGCTTTGCTGGTGCAAAGGTCATGATCTATCCACCACCTTCAGGCTACCGCGAGAGCGATCTGCCGGAAGGAGCCATCGACCGTGTTACTTGTCCGCCTTACCGTCTTGTCTGGTCCTTGGAAGTCTTTGACAAGACGAACGAGAGCTTGGTGGCTGAGGTCATACTGGAGCACTTTGACGTCAAGGTGCTCAAGCGATTGTTCCGTAGGCCCCCGAGCGACCCGATGGTCGGGGGAGTTTGGCCTGTTACCGGGAAACATCGCAGACAGATTGAAGCGCTGACGGGCCAAAAGCTCGATCACCGTCGATATACCTATTTCATCGGGGCGAGCGCCCTCAACTATAGTGAGGTTAACCGCTAAAATGACCGACGTGATCACCACGCGCCGCAAGGGCGGCGTCTTCGAAGTCACGCTCGACCGGCCGAAGGCGAATGCCATCGACCTGAAGACCTCGCGACTGATGGGCGAGACGTTCAAGGCGTTTCGCGACGATCCGGAGTTGCGTGTCGCCATCGTCAAGACGGCCGGCGACAAGTTCTTCTGCGCCGGTTGGGACCTGAAGGCGGCGGCGGGCGGCGACGCGGTGGACGGCGACTATGGCGTCGGCGGCTTTGCCGGCCTGCAGGAACTGCGCGACATGAACAAGCCAGTCATCGCGTGCGTCAATGGCATGGCGGTGGGCGGCGGCTTCGAGCTGGCGCTCTCCTGCGACCTCATCTACGCGTCGGACCATTCGAGCTTCGCGCTGCCGGAAATCCGCGCCGGAACGCTGGCTGACGCTGCTACCATCAAGCTGCCGAAGCGCATTCCCTATCACGTCGCCATGGACCTGCTCTTGACCGGCCGCTGGATGGACGTCGCCGAGGCGCATCGCTGGGGCCTCGTCAACGAGGTGCTGCCGAAGGAAAAGCTGGAGGATCGCGTCTGGGAGATTGCGCGGCTGCTGGCGTCGGGACCGCCGCTGGTGTTCGCCGCGATCAAGGAAACAGCGCGCGAGGCGGAAGGCGTGAAGTTCCAGGAGATCATGAACCGCGTCACCAAGCGTCAGTTACCGACGGTGGACGTGCTTTATGGCTCGGAAGACAATCTGGAAGGCTTCAAGGCTTTCGCGGAGAAGCGCGATCCGGTCTGGAAGGGTCGCTGACCCCTAGGACGGCTAAATCGCACTCCTGACGGAAGGCTGTCAGGACGATCCGCCAACGATCTCGCCGATACGTTGCAGGATCGCGCCAAAAACGCGATCTGACGTGTCGAGGGCCTGAGTGTCGGCTTTGCCGGTGCTGGTTCGTCCTATGCGAAGACAGGAGTGAGCCATGGATCAGTCTGCAGCAAGCGGTGGGAGCATTCCGCGCAAGGCGACACGCCGCGAATGGGTCGGGCTTGGCGTGATCGCGCTGCCCTGTCTGCTCTATTCCATGGACCTGACGGTGCTGAACCTGGCCGTGCCGGCGATAACCGCCGACCTCAATCCAAGCGCCACCCAGCTTCTGTGGATCGTGGACATATACGGCTTCATGATCGCCGGCATGCTGATCACGATGGGAACCCTCGGTGACCGTATCGGCCGGCGGAAGCTTTTGATGATCGGCGCTTTTGCGTTCGGCCTCGCGTCGATCCTTGCGGCCTTCTCGACGAGCGCGGAAATGCTGATCGTGGCGCGCGCTATCCTCGGACTGTCGGCGGCGACGCTGGCGCCATCGACGCTCTCCCTGATCTCCAACATGTTTCCAGATCCGAAGGAGCGCACCTTCGCCATCGGCGTCTGGATATCCAGCTTCTCCGCCGGCGGGGCAATCGGCCCCGTTATCGGCGGCATCCTGCTGACATGGTTCTGGTGGGGCTCGGTGTTCCTGATCGCCGTACCGGTCATGGTGGTGCTGCTGATCGTGGCGCCCATCCTGCTGCCGGAATACAAGGACGAGAATGCAGGACGGATCGACCTGACGAGCGCCGTGCTCTCTCTGGCCGCGGTTTTGGCATTGATCTACGGCATCAAACATGCGGCGTCTCAGGCCTTCGACGCGAGGGCGGTGCTGGCGATGCTGGCCGGATTGGCGATCGGCGTGGTTTTCGTGCGACGGCAAAGCCGGCTTGCAGAACCGTTGATCGACCTTCGCCTCTTCTCGTCCATCACGTTTTCAGCGTCTCTCGGCATCAATGTCCTCGGCTTCTTCGCCGCGTTCGGCATCTTCCTGCTGACCGCGCAGTACCTGCAACTCGTGCTCGGCCTATCTCCGCTTGAGGCCGGTCTGTGGAGCGCGCCCTCGTCGATAGGCTTCATCGTCGGATCGCTGCTGGCACCAAAACTGCTGGGCAGCATGCGGCCTGCCTATGTCATGGCCGGAGGCTACGCGGTCACCGCCATCAGCTTCCTGATCATGGCGCAGGCGGCTTCGATGGCATCGCTTCATCTGCTGATCTCGGCGTATATCCTGATGTCGTTCGGGCTGGCGCCTATCTTCACGCTATCGACCGATCTCATCATAGGAAGTGCGCCGCCGGAACGCGCGGGCGGTGCGGCCGGTCTTGCCGAAACCAGTTCCGAATTTGGCGGCGCGCTCGGCATTGCCGTGCTCGGCAGCATCGTGACGGCCCTCTATGCGAGCGGCATGGCCCTGTTTGACGGAGGCAGCGGTTTCAGTGATGAAGCGATGACAATCGCACGCGAAACGATCGGCGGTGCGGTTGCTGAGGCAGAGCGGGCGGGCGGCACAGCAGGCGAGTTGCTGCTTGCCGGGGCGCGGGAGAGCTACGCAAATGCGTTTCAGGTGGTGACACTGGTGTGCGCAGTGGTTTCCCTGCTCGCCGGACTGGTCGCCTTGCTGGTTCTTGGCCGCATCAAGCCGAACGCCGGACAGGAATGCGACGACAAGGAATGCGTAGTCGAGGCAGCCTAGTTCAACGGGATGTCGTTGTCCGACTTGCCCGACTGGTAGGTCGATGAAAGGCGGTCGTAGGTGGCGGCGAAGGCGTCAATACGTGCTTCGAGTCGTGCGCGCTCTTGCTCGGGCAGTTCGCGGACGAGTTTGCGGATCGAGCGGCTTTTCCAGTAGGCGTTTTCGGCGTTGTAGCCGCCTGGCTCCAGCGTGAAGACCTCCTTCAGAATCTTGAGGTCGTGCGGGATGGCGAAGCTGTCGCGCGAATCCTCGTGGCTGAAGAGGTAGTAGAAGTTGTCGAAGCCGGTCCAGGTGATTGCCGAGAGGCAGAGCGAGCAGGGCTCGTGGGTGGCGAGGAAGAGCGCGTCCCTCGTGTCGACACGCTCGGCCTTCGGCATTTCGTAGAAGCGCTTCAGGCAGTGGACCTCGCCGTGCCAGAGCGGATTTTCCATCTCGTTGTTGGTTTCGGCGATGACGAGCGAGCGATCATTCTTGCGCAGGATCGCCGCGCCGAACAGCTTGTTGCCCTTGGCGACGCCCTCGGCCGTCTTCGGCACGATGTCCTGCTCGATCACGTCGAGCAGCCGGTCGATCAGCGAGATGTCGGTCGTTTGGGTCACGGCAGGGCGATCTCGTAGGGTTCGGGGAAGAAGAATTCCTGGAGATTGTTGCCCGCGCCGCCGCGATCGACAACCAGAAAATCCTGAGGCTCGCCGATCGGCGTCAGGACGCCGTGCCAGAGGTTGCGCGGATAGTTCACGCCCTGGCCGGGCTCGGTGAGGAAGGCGTGGGGTTCGCCGGGCACGCCATTGTCGTCAGGGCAGACGACGACGAGAAACGGGCGAGGTGACAGTGGCATGAAGGCCTGACTGCCGAGCGGGTGGCGCTCGACCATGGTGAGCTTCAGGGGAAAGGCGTAGGGCGTTGCCTTGAAGATCGAGATCAGGACATGCCCGCCGGGGCCGGCTGCTTCCGGCCTCGCAAGCGCGTGGTAGCGCTCGCACTTGCCTGCGTTGATCGGGTAGTGACCGTCGCCGGCGGTGTCGAGCACGTCGCCGAAGGGCGCGAAGTTTTCGCGGGTAAGGCGACGGGCGGTGATGATGCGCGTCACCTGCCAAAACCACCAAGCTTGGCGTGGCGGTTCACGTCCTTATAGAGCAGGTAGCGGAAGCGACCGGGGCCGCCAGCGTAACATGCCTGCGGGCAGAAGGCGCGCAGCCACATGAAGTCGCCGGCCTCGACCTCGACCCAATCCTGATTGAGACGGTAGACGCCCTTGCCCTCCAGGACATAGAGCCCGTGCTCCATGACATGCGTCTCGGCAAACGGGATCAGCCCGCCCGGCTCGAAGGTGACGATGTTGACGTGCATGTCGTGGCGCAGGTCTTCGGGATCGACGAAGCGCGTCGTCGCCCAGCGGCCGGCTGTGCCGGGCATGGAGAGCGGCACGACGTCCTGCTCGTTGCGGAAGATGGGCTCGGGCACGTCGATGCCTTCGACGCGTTCGTAGAGTTTGCGGATCCAGTGGAATCGCGCAGGGACCCTGCCCTTGTTGACGAGCGTCCAGCCGCTTGATGGCGGGAGGTAGGCGTAGCCGCCCTTGAGGAGGCGCTGGCTCTTCTTGCCGAGCTTTACCGTGACCTCGCCCTCCATGACGAAAAGCACGCCCTCGGCACCTGCTTCCGGTTCGGGGCGAGCGCTGCCGCCGCCGGGCTCCACCTCCATGATGTATTGCGAGAAGGTCTCGGTGAAGCCGGAGAGCGGGCGCGCGATGATCCAGGCGCGGGTCTTGTCCCAGCAAGGCAGGTAGGACGTGACGATGTCCTGCATCACCCCTTTCGGGATGAAGGCATAGGCTTCGGTGAAGACGGCGCGACCGGTCAGAAGATCGGTCTGCGGCGGGTGGCCGCCTCTCGGGGCGACATATTGCGGGCCAGCCATCGAACTCCTCTATTCCGGCAGGATTTCTCGCAGGCGCAGAAGAGCGATGCGCTCGACCTGCCTGCATGCGGTGTCGAATTCGGTGGCGCGATCGTTGCCGATGCGGGTTTCGAAGGCGGCGAGTATCTCGTCCTTGGTCTTGCCTTTGACCGCGATGATGAAGGGGAAGCCGAAGGTAGAGACATAGGCTGCGTTAAGTTTCGAGAACAGTTCGCGTTCGGCGTCGGTCAGTGCGTCGAGACCGGCGGACGCCTGTTCCTTTTCCGATTCCGGCGTGAGCCGTTTGGCGGCGGCCAGCTTGCCGGCCAGGTCGGGGTGGGCGTTGAGAACGCCGAGCCTCTCCTTGTCGGTGGCGGAACGAAAGACGCGGCAGAGCGCATTGTGGAGGCCGCCCGCGGAATTGTGCGCCGGGCCGAGTTCAAGCTCATAGGCGCGTTCGGCGATCCAGGGCGAATGCTCGAAAATGCCACCAAACAGCCCGACAAACGCATCGCGGTCCATCTTCGACGGGCAGACCGCCGGCAGCCGGAAGGGGTGCGTTTCCTTCCAGTGCTGCGCGATGTCGATGCGGCGCGCCAGCCAGACGCGATCATGGCTCTTCACATAGTCGATGAACCGCTTCAGCGACGCGGCGCGTCCGGGACGGCCGACCAGCCGGCAGTGCAGGCCGATGTTCATCATTCGCGGCCTGCCTGCCTTGCCTTCGGCGTAGAGCGTGTCGAAGCTGTCCTTCAGGTAAGCGAAGAACTGGTCGCCGGAATTGAAGCCCTGCGGTGTCGCGAAACGCATGTCGTTGGCGTCGAGCGTGTAGGGGATGATGAGCTGCGGCGGGATGGTGTTTCCGTGGCCGTCATGGTCCAGCCAGTAGGGCAGTTCGTCGTCATAGGTGTCCGAAACATATTCGAAGCCGCCTTCGGCGGCCGCCAGCGCGACGGTGTTGACCGAGGTGCGGCCCGTGTACCAGCCCGTCGGCCGTTCGCCGGTGACCTCGCGGTGCAGCGTGATCGCCTCGGCCATGTGGCGGCGTTCCTCATCGGGAGAATAGTCGCGGTAGTCGATCCATTTCAGCCCGTGGCTGGCGATCTCCCAGCCGGCTTCCTGCATCGCCGCGACCTGGTCGGGCGAGCGGGCGAGCGCGGTCGCCACGCCGTAGCAGGTGACAGGGACATCGGCCTCGGTGAACATGCGGTGGAGCCGCCAGAAACCGGCGCGGGAACCGTATTCGTAGATCGATTCCATGTTCCAGTGGCGCATGCCCGGCCACGGGGCCGCGCCGACGATCTCGGACAGGAACGCCTCCGACGCCGCGTCGCCATGCAGGACGTTGTTCTCGCCGCCTTCCTCGTAGTTGACGACGAACTGCACCGCCACAAAGGCTTGGCCAGGCCATTTCGGATCGGGCGGATTGCGGCCGTAACCGCGCATGTCTCTGACGTAGCGCACCATTCCTCCGGGCCGAAGCGGCTTTCCGCGTTACTTTCAGGATAGTCAAAGGATGTCGGGGGCATTCCCCCGAAAAAAATTGAAAGTCTTTTTGTGGCCTTTCGCTTCACCGTTGGGATAGCATGGCCTTTAATGTCGGAAAACCATACGTTTATCCTCGCAGGAAGGAGGCGCCGATGGCGAAAGCCGAAAGCGGCAGCCTGACGACCCACGTTCTCGATACGGCGACCGGCCTGCCGGCGGCGGGGCTGAAGATCGCGCTCTATCGCGTCAGCGGCAATTCACATCGCAAGGTTAAGGAGGTCGTCACGAATGATGACGGCCGCTGCGACGCGCCGTTGCTCGCGGGCAAGGACTTCCAGACCGGCGCCTACGAGCTGATTTTTTTCGCCGGCGATTATTTGCGGGCTTCCGGCGTGAAGCTTCCGGAGACGCCGTTCCTCGACCAGATTCCGATCCGGTTCGGCATGGCGGAGGAGACGCACTATCACGTGCCGCTGCTGCTCTCGCCGTACGGCTATTCCACCTATCGGGGCAGTTGAGATGGCCAAAGTGAAGGTCCGCTCGGAACTGCGCTTCCTGCTCAACGGCGAGACGGTCGCGCTCGCCGATGTCGGCCCGGACGAAACGCTGCTTGACTATCTCAGGCTGCGCCGGTCGCTGCGCGGCACCAAGGAAGGCTGCGCGGAAGGCGATTGCGGCGCGTGCACGGTGCTGGTCGGCAAGCTTGCTGGCGGGAAGCTCGTCTACGAGAGCGTCAATGCCTGCATCCGCTTCATGGGTTCGCTCGACGGGTGCCATGTCGTGACCGTCGAGCATCTGCGCGGCGAGGGTGGACAGTTGCATCCCGTGCAGCAGGCGCTGGTCGATTTCCATGGCTCGCAATGCGGCTTCTGCACGCCGGGCTTCGTCATGTCGCTTTATGCGCTGTGGATGCGTTCGCCCGATCCTTCCGTTGTGGCGATCGAGAAGGCGCTGCAGGGCAACCTCTGCCGCTGCACCGGCTACGAGGCGATCGTGCGGGCGGCGCGCGCCATCTCCACCTATGGGCAGGCTGCGAAGGACCCGCTGGCGGCGGAACGCAAGCGCGTCACGAAGGCGCTGGCCGCAATGCGCGACGGCGCGCGTGTCGTTATCGGCGGGGGCCATCGGCGGCTGATCGTGCCGGCCTCGGTCGATGATTTCGCTGCCCTGCTGGAGAAGGAGCCGACCGCAACGGTCGTCGCGGGCTCGACCGATGTCGGGCTGTGGGTGACGAAGCAGATGCGCGATATATCTCCAGCGGTGTTCATCGGCGGCATCGAGGAATTGCGAACCATTTCCACGGATAAGGGCGTCATCAGCATTGGTGCGGGCGTGACCTATTCGGAAGCGTTCTCGCTGCTGGCAAAGCGGATACCGGCGCTTGGCAGGCTGATCGACCGTATCGGCGGCGAGCAGGTGCGCAACATGGGCACGATCGGCGGCAACGTTGCCAACGGCTCGCCGATCGGCGACACGCCGCCGCCGCTGATTGCGCTCGGCGCGACGCTGACACTTCGCCGTGGAAAGAAGCGCCGGACGATCCCGCTGGAAAGCTTCTTCATCGCGTATGGCAAGCAGGACAGGAAGCATGGCGAATTCGTCGAGGCCGTGCATGTTCCGGTGCCGGTGAAGGGAACGCACTTCGCCATTCACAAGATCAGCAAACGGCGGGAGGAGGACATCACCGCTACGCTGGGCGCATTCCACCTGACGCTGGCGAAGGACGGAACCGTAAAAGCGATCCGCATCGCCTATGGCGGCATGGCGGCGACGCCGAAGCGAGCGGTTGCCGTCGAGGCGGCATTGCTTGGAAAGCCATGGACGGAAGCGAACGTCCAAGCTGCGCTTCCTGCATACGACATGGATTTCACGCCGCTGACGGACATGCGGGCGACGGCGGGCTATCGTTCACTTGTGGCAAAGAACCTGCTGATGCGTTTCTATCTGGAAACGACAGGCACGAAGGCCCCCATCACGGTTTCCCGGCAGGAGGCGGCGTGATGAACAAACATACCGTGCCGGACATCAAGGCGGCCAGCATCAAGGGCGGCGTCCACGCCGACCAGCGCCACGATTCCGCGCATAAGCATGTCGCCGGCACCGCCGTTTATATCGACGACATTCCGGAGCCCGCCGGCACACTGCATGCGGGGCTTGGCTTGTCGACGGTCGCGCATGGCGTCATCAGATCGATCGACTTGTCGGCGGTTCGTGCTGCGTCGGGCGTGGTGACGGTGCTGACGGCGGCCGATGTGCCCGGCGAGAACGACATTTCGCCTTCGGGCATGCATGACGACCCGGTTCTCGCCGAGGGCAAGGTCATGTTCCACGGCCAGCCCATTTTCTGCGTGATAGCACAGACGCGGGATCAGGCGCGGCGCGCGGCTCGACTGGCGAAGATCACGTATGAGGAACTGCCTGCGACCCTCGACATCTGGCCGCTCGATCCCAAGACAGACGGGCAGGTTTTTCCCGCGCTGGCGCTGACGCGCGGCGATGCCGCGACGGCCATCGCCGCTGCGCCTAAGCGCGTGACAGCCCGCATGCGGCTCGGTGGGCAGGACCATTTCTATCTCGAGGGTCAGGTGTCGCTGGCCATTCCCGGCGAGGATACCGAGGTGACGGTGCATTGCTCGACACAGGGGCCGACCGAGACGCAGCATATGGTCGCGCATGCGCTGGGCGTTCCTTCAAGCGCGGTGACGATCGAGGTGAGGCGCATGGGCGGCGGCTTCGGCGGTAAGGAGACGCAGGCCAACCAGTGCGCCGCGCTCGCGGCTATCGCCGCCAAGAAGCTCGGCCGCGCCGTCAAGATCAGGCTCGACCGCGACGAGGACATGGTCGCGACGGGAAAGCGGCACGATTTCGTCATCGACTACGATGTCGGCTTCGACGAGGAAGGTCGCATCCTTGGCGTCGATTACATGTTCGCGCTGCGCGCCGGCTTTTCGGCCGACCTGTCGGGACCGGTGGGGGATCGCGCGCTGTTCCATTGCGACAACGCCTATTTCTTCCCGCACGTGCATGCAGGGTCGGCGCTTTTTCGCACCAACACGGTATCCAACACGGCGTTTCGCGGGTTTGGCGGGCCGCAGGGGATGGTTGGCGCGGAGCGCGTGATAGAGGAGATTGCCTTCGCCGTAGGCAAGGACCCGCTCGAAATCCGAAAGCTGAATTTCTATGACGCCATGGGTGTCGAGGGGACGCGCAACGTCACGCCCTACCACCAGAAGGTGGAGGACTGCATCATCCAGCGCATCGTCGCAGAGCTCGAGGAAAGCTCGGATTATGCACGTCGCCGTCGGCAGATCGCCGCCTTCAACACCAACAGCAAATATGTGAAGCGCGGGCTGGCGCTGACGCCGGTGAAGTTCGGCATCTCTTTCACCAAGACGGAATCCAACCAGGCCGGCGCGCTGGTGCATGTCTATTCCGACGGCTCCGTGCACATGAACCACGGCGGGACCGAGATGGGGCAGGGGCTGCATCTCAAGGTGGCGCAGGTGGTGGCCGAGGAGTTCCAGATCGATCTCGATCGTGTGCGCATCACGGCGACCACTACTGACAAGGTGCCGAACACGGCACCGACGGCGGCGTCGTCGGGCGCGGACCTCAACGGCATGGCGGCGCAGAACGCGGCGCGGCAGATCAAGGACAGGCTGATCGATTTTGCGGCCGAGCGCTATCAGGTGCCGCGCGACCAGATCGTGTTTCTGCCCAACCGGGTGCGCGTCGGCAATCAGGAGATCGCGTTCAACGAACTGGCCAGGCAGGCCTTTGTCGCTCGTGTGCAGTTGTCCGCTGCGGGCCACTACAAGACGCCCAAGATTCATTGGGATCGGTCCAAGGGGCAGGGACACGCCTTCTACTATTACGCCTATGGCGCGGCATGCTCCGAGGTGTCGGTCGATACGTTGACCGGCGAATATGTCGTGGAGCGCACCGACATCCTGCATGACGTCGGCCGGTCGCTCAATCCGGCGATCGATCTCGGGCAGATCGAGGGCGGGTTTGTCCAGGGCGTGGGCTGGCTGACCACGGAAGAGCTGGTCTGGGATGACAAGGGCCGGCTGCGCACGCATGCACCGTCGACCTACAAGATACCTCTGGCATCCGACCGGCCGAAGATCTTCAACGTCGCCTTGACGAAATGGTCCGAGGCCTACGAGCCGACCATCCATCGCTCCAAGGCGGTCGGCGAGCCGCCGCTGCCGCTGGCGATTTCCGTGCTGCATGCGCTGTCCGACGCGGTGGCGAGTGTCGCCGGCCACAGGATATGCCCGCGCCTCGACGCGCCGGCGACGCCGGAAAAAGTGCTGATGGCGATCGAGCGGCTGAAGGCGGCGGGTTCGGCCGTAGGGGCATAGGAGCGGACGATGAGTTCGCGCGACGAAAGCCTCAACGCCTTTCTGGCTGTGGATGACACGATCGCAATCGCCGAGGTCGTGCGCACCCGAGGGTCGGTACCGCGCGAGACCGGAACCTTCATGCTGGTTTCGGCATCTGCGATGCACGGCACGATTGGTGGCGGTCAGCTCGAATACATGGCCATCGATAAGGCGAGGCAGATGCTGGCCGGGAGGCTGCGCGATGACCGGATCATCCTCGACATTCCGCTGGGGCCCGAGATCGGGCAATGTTGCGGCGGGCGGGTGGAGATAGCGATACGGCTTGTGACCGACGCCATAAAAACGGAACTGCTGAAGGCGGCTGAGACCGAGGCTGCCGCGATGCCGCATATCTATGTTTTCGGCGGCGGTCATGTCGGACAAGCGCTGGCAGGCGCATTGTCGCTTCTGCCAATGAGAACGATGATCGTTGAGACGCGCGCCGAGGCGCTTGAGGGGATGCCGTTGTGCGTGGAAACGATGTTGACGGCTGTGCCCGAGGATATCGTGCGAGGCGCACCCGCCGGCGCCGCGTTTATCGTCCTGACACACGACCACGCCCTGGATTTCCTGATCGTTGCGGAGGCACTGAAGCGGGATGACGCGGCCTATGTCGGCATGATCGGGTCGAAGACCAAGAAGGCGACGTTCAGAACCTGGTTCGTGAAATCGGCTGGTGGGAGCGAGGCGCAATTCGCGCGCCTGGTCTCGCCGATCGGTGGCGATGCCGTGAAGGACAAACGCCCGGCTGTGATTGCCGCACTTGCCGCCGCCGAGGTGATGACGGCGCTTGCGGCTTTCCAGCGAGCGACGGCCAGCGCATCGGTGCGCTGACCGGTTCTCGCGTCGGTACTATTCCCTTTCCTGGGTATGGGCTTCCAAGAACCAGAGGGACTTGTCGAGCGAACGCGAGAAGGCGGTGAAGATGTCGGCGGTGCCGGCATCGCCGGCCTCGTCCGACTCGTCGATCGCCTTGCGGATGGAGTTCGCCACGGCTGCATAACGGTCGATCAGGGCCGCGAGATGGTCCTTGGTCTTGTGGATGTCGGTCGGATAGGCTTTCAGCGCCGTCTCCTTGACCACGACCTGCGATGTGCCGAGAGCGGTTCCGCCGAGCTGCACCGCGCGCTCGGCCATGGTATCGACATGGCCGTCCAGGTCGGCGCGGAAGCCGTCGAGCATCTCGTGGATGGCGATGAACTGCGGGCCCTTGATGTTCCAGTGCGCCTGCTTGGTGATGAGGGCCAGGTCGATCGCATCGGCCAGGCGCGCGTTAAGCAGTTCGATCGACGCGGTCTTCGTGTTGGATTTCAGGTTGTTCTTGGTGGGAATGCCGGCCATGAGACTCTCCAGATAATGACTTTTGCGCGGACCATGTCCGCCTTGCCTGCCTAATATAAGGCAAGTCCGGATTTTAGCCCGCAAATATCGCAGCCCGATGAAGCCTGCGGCGAGCTACCACTTACCGGCAAGAACGTCCCTGATCAGACGCTGGCACCGTTCGGCCATGAAATCGAGCAGCAGGCGCACTTTCGGATCCTGCAGCTTGCGATGCGGGTAGACGGCGGCGAGTTGAACCGGCGTCGGCGGAGCGTCCGGCATGATCACCTTCAGCCGCCGGTCACGGATGAAGGGCTCGACCTCGAAACGCGGCTTGTTGATGATGCCGCGCCCGGACAGCGCCCAGCCTGTCAGAACATCGCCGTCATCTGAATCGAAGGGCCCGCTGACCTCGACCTTCACCAACCCTGCCGGAGTCTTGAGGGCCCAGAAATGCTCGCGGATACCGGGATAGCGAAGCATGAGGCAGTCGTGTTTCTTCGCTAGGAGGTCGCGGGGTTCGACAGGCTCGCCGCGCGCCTGCAGATAGGCGGGCGCGGCGACGAGTACGCGCTCGCACTCCATGATGCTGCGCATCGTCAGGCTCGAATCCTCGAGAACGCCGAGCCGGAACGCGACATCGATGCCTTCCTTCATGATGTCGACATGGTGGTCCGACAGGCGCAACCGCACTTCGATATCGGGATAGCGGTCGCGGAACTCCGGTATGCCGGAGGCGATCAGGCGGCGACCGAGGCCGAGCGGCGCCGTGACGCGGATGGTGCCGCGCGGCTGCCCAGACAGCGCGCTGACGGCGGCCTCGGCCTCGGTGATGGCCTCGAGAATCTGCTTGGCACCGGCGTAGAAGACCGTGCCGTGCTCGGTCGGCATCAACTGGCGAGTCGTGCGGTTGAACAGCCGGACGCCGAGATGCTTTTCCAGTTCCTTGATGCGGTTGGACGCGACGGCGGGCGAAATGCGCATGTCGCGGCCGGCGGCCGAGAGATTTCCCAGTTCGACGACGCGGACGAAAACGGCGATGTTGTCGAGATAGGCCATGCTACCTTCGGAAATTCGAGGGAGTTCTCAGTATTTTCGATTTTTTTTTGAAAGTCATCGGCTATCTCACCTCTTTCCGTTTGGAGCAGAGCCCTTAAACTTCAAAAGAACAGAGGGGTCTGAATGCTCGATTTCGTCATCGCCTGGGACTGGCTGAGCTTCGCCGTGCGCTGGCTGCACGTCATCACCGCCATCGCCTGGATCGGTTCGTCGTTCTATTTCGTCGCGCTCGACCTCGGGCTGCGGCAACGTCCGGGGCTGCCGGCGGGCGCGCATGGCGAGGAGTGGCAGGTGCATGGCGGCGGTTTCTACCACATCCAGAAATATCTGGTGGCGCCGGCCGAGATGCCGGAGCACCTGACCTGGTTCAAATGGGAATCCTACGCCACGTGGATGTCGGGCTTCGCGATGCTCGCCATCGTCTATTACGCTGGCGCCGACCTCTTCCTGATCGACCCCAACGTGCTCGACATCGCGCCGCTGACGGCGATCGGCCTGTCGATTGCCTCGCTGGTGCTGGGATGGCTGCTCTACGACACGCTGTGCAAATCGCCGCTGGGCAATAACGACACCCTGCTGATGCTGGTGCTATACGCCATCCTCGTGTTCCTGGCGTGGGGTTTCACGCATATCTTCAGCGGGCGCGCCGCGTTCCTGCATCTCGGCGCGGTGACCGCGACGATCATGTCGGCGAATGTCTTCCTGATCATCATACCGAACCAGAAGATCGTGGTCGCCGACCTGATCGCGGGCAGGAAGCCCGATCCGAAATACGGCAAGATCGCCAAGACGCGCTCGACGCACAACAACTACCTGACGCTGCCCGTGCTGTTCCTGATGCTGTCGAACCACTATCCGCTGGCGTTCGCGACGGAGTTCAACTGGGTCATCGCCTCGCTGGTATTCCTGATCGGCGTTCTGATCCGGCACTTCTTCAACACGATGCATGCCCGGAAGGGGAAACCCTACTGGACATGGCTGGTGACGACGATCCTGTTCATCATCATCATCTGGCTTTCGACGGTGCCGAAGGTGGTGACGGGCGAGCCGCGAGCTTCCGCCGTGGCCGAGACCTTCGTCGTCTCGGCGCATTTCCCGGCGGTGCGCGATACGGTCCTTGGGCGCTGCGCCATGTGCCACGCGGGCGAGCCCTCCTTCGAGGGCATCCATTTCGCGCCGAAGGGCGTGAAGCTGGAAACGGACGCCGAGATCGGCGAGCATGCGCGCGAAATCTACCTGCAGGCGGGCCGCAGCCACGCCATGCCGCCCGGCAACGTGACGCAGATCAGCCCACAGGAACGCGCGCTGCTGGTCGCATGGTTCGAAGAGGCGCGGCGGTAGCATGACACAGACGCTTCTCCGTGGCCGCACACTAAGCTTCGTGCGCTGGCCGGACGATACGAACGACCACGCCGCCTACCGCTACGAGAAAGATGGCGGGCTGCTGTTCGAAGGTGGGCGGATCGTCGCTGCGGGCCCTTACGCCGAGGTGGCGGCGGAAGCTGATACCGACGCGACGCGCATCGATCACCGGCCGCATCTGATCCTGCCGGGCTTCATCGACGCGCATGTGCATTTTCCGCAGATGCAGGTCATCGCTTCCTACGGGACGGAACTGCTGGACTGGTTGAACACATATACATTTCCGGAGGAGACGAAGTTCCGCGACGCGCAGCATGGCAGGCGTATCGCCCGGCTATTCCTCGACGAAATGATCAGGCAGGGCACCACGACAGTCGCGGCCTATTGCTCGGTGCACAAGCAGTCGGCGGAAGCCTTCTTCGCGGAATCGCATGCGCGCAACATGCTGAACATTGCCGGCAAAGTGATGATGGACCGCAACGCCCCGGAGGCGCTGCGCGACACGCCTGAGAGCAGCTATGACGATACTAAGGCGCTGATCGAGGAGTGGCATGGCAGGGGCCGGCAGCTCTACGCGATCACGCCGCGTTTCGCGATTACCTCGACGCCCGAGCAGATGGAGATGGCCGGGGCATTGGCCCGCGAATTTCCCGACATGCATATCCAGACGCATCTTTCGGAAAACCATGCCGAGATCGCGTTCACGCAGGAGCTCTACCCGTGGTCGCGTGACTATACGGACGTCTACGAACATTACGGGCTGCTGCGCGAGCGCATGCTGCTTGGGCACTGCATCCATCTGTCGCAGCGCGAGGCCGACGCGCTGTCCGAGAGCGGATCGGTCGCGGTGTTCTGTCCGACCTCAAACCTGTTTCTTGGCTCCGGCCTGTTCGACTACCAGCGTTATCGCAAGCGCGCGAAGCCGTTGCTGATCGCATCCGCCACCGATGTCGGCGGCGGCACCAACTATTCGATGCTGCGCACGATGGACGAAGCCTACAAAGTGATCGCGCTGAATGGCGAGAAGCTGAACCCCTTCGCCTCGTTCTGGCAGATCACGCGCGGCAATGCCGAATCGCTGATGATCGTCGACAAGGCGGGGACGCTGGAGGAGGGGACGGACGCCGATGTCGTGGTGCTCGACGCGGGCGCCACGCCGGGGATGCGGCTGCGAATGGAAACGGTGAAGACGCTGGCGCAAGAGCTATTCGTGCTGCAGACGCTGGGCGACGACCGGTCGGTGGTCGAGGTCTATGTTGCCGGAAAGCAGGCGAAGAGCGCGCTCGTTTGACGTGTGCTTGACCGCGCGCGCCGGCCACGTACAACGCTGGCATGAGCCTCGACCCGAAAACCTTCCTGACCTCGATCTTCGAGGCTGCGGTCGCTGCCGCCGATCCCGGGCGGACGATCCGGAACCATCTTCCAGCGAAACCGAAGGGCCGCACGATCGTCATCGGCGCGGGCAAGGGCTCCGCGCAGATGGCGGCGGCCTTCGAGAAGGCATGGGACGGGCCGCTGGAAGGGCTGATCGTCACGCGCTACGGCTATGGTGCGCCCTGCGACCGCCTGGAGGTCATCGAGGCAGCGCATCCAGTACCGGACGAGGCGGGGTTGGTCGCGGCGAAGCGGCTGCTGGACATGGTGTCGGGCCTGACGGAGGACGATCTGGTCGTGGCACTGATCTCCGGCGGCGGATCGGCCCTGCTGCCTTCGCCAGCATCGGGACTGACGCTGGCCGACGAGATCGCCGTCAACGAGGCGCTGCTTGCGTCGGGCGCGCCGATCTCGGCGATGAATACGATCCGCAAGCACGTCTCGACGATCAAGGGCGGGCGGCTGGCGGCGGCGGCATCGCCGGCAAAGGTCGTTTCGCTGGTGGTCTCGGATATTCCCGGCGACGACCCGGCGCTGGTGGCCTCCGGGCCGACTATCCCCGGCCCTGGCAGCCGCACTGAGGCACTGGATTTCATCAAAGCGTACGGGATGAAGCTGCCGGACGCAGTGATGGCGCATTTGAGTTCATCGGCGGCAGATGCGCCCGCGGTCGGCGACGACGGGCTGGCGGGTAATGAGGTTCATGTGATCGCGTCGGCCGCTGTTTCGCTGGAGGCTGCGGCGGCGGAGGCTAAACGGCAGGGCGTCGAGGCCATGATCCTGTCTGACGCCCTCGAAGGCGAGGCGCGCGATGTCGGCTCGGTGCATTCGGCGATCGCGCGCGAGGTCGCGACGAAGGACCGGCCGTTCCGCAAACCTGTCTTGATCTTGTCCGGCGGCGAGACAACGGTGACGCTGCGCACGAAAGGCGGCAAGGGCGGGCGCAACAGCGAGTTCCTGCTGGCGTTCGCGATCGGCATCGACGGGGTTGAGGGCATCCATGCGCTCGCGGCGGATACCGATGGCATCGACGGTTCGGAAAACAATGCCGGGGCGTTTGCTGACGGGACAAGCGTTCGACGGATGCGCGCGGCGGGCGTGGATGCGAAGGCGATGCTGGCGCGAAATGACGCCTGGTCGGCCTTCAATGCCGTCGGCGACCTCTTCGTACCCGGGCCGACCGGAACGAACGTCAACGATTTGCGGGCGATCCTTGTCGACGCGCGTCACGACTGAGCGGCCTCGCTGATGTCCTGACAGGCGGCATTGCTGCCCCCTATGAGGATGTTAATCTATTTTAGGATTTGCATGCGCTCGACCGAGATGTAGCGGCCCCGGAAATCGCGGTCGACGTCGCCACGCAGCCGAACCGTCATGTCCGGGTTGACCCTCCGACCGCGCCACAGTATCGGCTCGATCTCCACCCGGATTTCGCCGGTGTTGTCGCGGAAGAGATAGTGGTCGCGGTGAAGATGCTTGACGATATGACCGGTAAGCGAAACATCGCGGCCGATACGGCCCGACTTGGCCTGTTCCACGGTCTTCGCAACCCGGGAACTTCCGACGCTGTCGCCGGTGAACTGGGCGCTGGCGGACGTCGCCATCACCAATGCTACAGAGATGCCCAGGAACATTTTCGCGGCTGAACGGCGCGAGAAATTCTGCAACGTGTTCACGTGATAATCCCTCTATTGTCGGGCTCGAAGCTTAACTGCTCCGGCAAGACAATAAAGGCGAAGTAAGCCCACCTGAGTCAATGGCGGTCCTGTTGGCCTGAGCGCTGACGTGGGGTCAGTTAGCAAGAAATTCCTTCACCGCAAGCATATCCTGAAGGAAACGCGTGCGCTCGGCGTCCTTTTCGCCCTGTTCGCGGATGCGCAGGATGAAGGAGGGATGGATGGTCAGAAAAACCCGCAGGCCGTCGTCGCGCGTCACCACCTGTCCGCGCATCCTGGTGATGGGAATGGCCTCGCCGAGCAGGGCCTGCGCGGCTGTCGCGCCAAGCGCGACGATAAGGTCCGGCTTGGTCAGGGCCAATTCCTTATCGAGCCACCAGCGGCAGGCCTGGATCTCGCCGGCATTGGGCTTCGAATGGATGCGGCGCTTGCCGCGGGGCTCGAACTTGAAGTGTTTTACGGCATTGGTGACGTAGGTCTTGCGCCGGTCGATCTGCGCCTCGTCCAGCACCGCATCGAACACCTTGCCCGCCGGGCCGACGAAAGGCTTCCCCGCAATATCCTCCTGATCGCCTGGCTGCTCGCCAACGAAGACGACCCGCGGATTGTCCGGACCTTCCCCGAAGACGGTTTGCGTGGCGTCGCGCCACAGCGGGCAGCGGCGGCAGGATTTCGCGGCCTCGCGCAGTTCGACAATGGAGGCGGCGTCCGCGCCATCGTCTCCCTGAATCGACGCGCTGGCCGGCCAGTGCCTGGCCTGAAGCTTCGCGTGGTGGGGGGCAGGGGCTGTTGGCATCTTTGCGATCATCTCTCTGGAGGCCGTCTCCGCGCCGGCTACCAGAGCCGGAATGAGCGGAGCCTCCGGAAGGTTCCGCCAGTATTTCTTCGGCATCTCCTTCTGCATCGCGTTTGTCTTGAGACGCGCCGGGTTGAAGATGTTTTCGTAGTAGGTCAGCCACAGCTCCTCGGCGGCATCGTCGGCAGGTGCATCGCGCTTCTCCGCGCCGGGTGCGAAAGTCAGTTCGCCGGTGTCCCAGTGCGCGCAGAGGCAGGGCGTCAGGATCGACCAGCGCATGCCGGCAAACCGGCGCACGAAAAAGGGCGCGTTGCGCTCGACGATGAAATGGTCCGGCTCGAACCAGGCGATGTAGCGTTCGTCCTCGCCTTCGCTGATCTTCCTGAAACGGACAAAGGCGCGCATCTTGTGGATGTCGCGGCGGACGGATTTCTCCATCGCCTCGGAGCAGCGGACCTCAGGGTCTGATGCGATCTTCAGGAGCGATGGTTCGTCGCGCATGCGCCAGAGCATGCGATAGAGCAGGGAGAAGCGCTCGGGATCGGAGTGGCAGATGATCGTCTCGGCGCGGTCGACGAATTCGCGGGGGACAGTGAGTGACTTTCCTACAGGAGGTTGGGGCGGGCCATGTTCTCCAGCGCCGCCTGAACCAACGATCCACGCGACTTCCTCTGGCTGCACACCTGCCAGCGCCAGACGCCGGGCGGCGTCGCGCCAACCTGCGAAGTCGGTCTCGTCTGCGAGGCGGATGGTGTGGGTGGAGAGGTCGAGGAGGGCACGATGCATGGTCAGAACAGCGAAAGCTGCTCGCAGGACGAGACGATCTTTTCACGCAGCGCGGGCTGATCGGTGAGGCCGCCGGGCGACCAGCCTTCGGCGACGATGAAGGGGCGGACCTTGGCGATGGACTGGCAGAGGCGTCCGAGGTCTTCCAGCCGAAGGCGGCGGTGGCGGCGGGTCTGGAGGATGCGACCGACGACCTTTGCGCCGAGACCGGGTACGCGCAGCAGCGCCTCCTTGTCTGCCTTGTTCACGTCGATGGGGAACATGGCGCGGTGCCGAAGCGCCCAGGCGAGCTTGGGATCGATCTCGAGATCGAGCATGCCGTCGGGACGACCGTCGAGGATCTCGCCCTGAGCGAAGCCGTAGAAGCGCATCAGCCAATCGGCTTGGTAGAGCCGATGTTCGCGCATCAACGGCGGCTTCTTCAGCGGCAGCGATGAAGAAGAGTCCGGGATGGGGCTGAAGGCGGAGTAATAGACGCGGCGCAGGCGATAGCTGCCGTAGAGCCGCGCGCTGGTCTGCAGGATGCCGGCGTCGGGCGTGGCGTCCGCGCCGATGATCATCTGTGTGGACTGGCCGCCGGTGGCGAAACGCTGGCGTTTCTTCGTCTTCAGCGTTGGCTCGGACTTTTCCTCGATCCGGGAGCGGAGTGCGGCCATCGAGAGGCGGATGGTTTCCGGCTTCTTCTCCGGCGCCAGTTTCTTCACGCCCTCGTCGGTCGGCAACTCGATGTTGATCGACAGGCGGTCGGCATAGCGGCCGGCCTGGTCGAGCAAATCCTGCGAGCATTCCGGTATTGTCTTCAGGTGGATATAGCCGGCGAAGTTTTCCTCCTCGCGCAGGCGGCGCGCGACCTCCACCAGTTCCGTCATCGTCTCGTCGGGGGAGCGAATGACGCCGGACGACAGGAACAAGCCCTCGATATAATTGCGTTTGTAGAACGACACGGTGAGTTGCACGACCTCGTCGATCGTGAAGCGGGCGCGGCGGACGTTGGAGGAAGAGCGGTTGATGCAATAGCTGCAATCGTAGATGCAGAAATTGGTGAGCAGGATTTTCAGCAGCGAGATGCAGCGGCCGTCCGGCGCGTAGGAGTGGCAGATGCCCATGCCTTCGGTCGAGCCGATGCCGCCGGATTTGCGCGAATCGCGCTTTTCCGCACCGGAAGAGGCGCAAGAAGCGTCGTACTTGGCGGCGTCTGAGAGGATCGCCAGCTTTTCGCGGGTGTGGAGGACTGCCATTTGTTCATGATATGTTCTTGTCGTAAGATACGCTATATCATTTGTTAAACGACCGGCGGTCAGACCTCGTGCAGGTAGAGGTGGTAGTCGAGTTCGCTGACGGTGCGGGCGACGCGCAGATATTCCGCCTGCTTGATGGCGGTGAAGGTGCGGTGCATGTCCTCGCCCAGCGCCTGCTTCAGGAAAGCCGAAGCTTTCGCCGCCTCGATGGCCGAGCGCCAGTCGAACGGCATGGTAGATGGCGTGTCCTGCGCTACCTCGTAGCCGTTACCGGAGACTTCCGGGCCAGGATCGAGCTTTTCGTCGAGCCCTTTCGCGATGCCTGCGAGAACGGTCGCGGCTACCAGATAGGGATTGGCGTCGACGCCGGAAGGGCGGTGCTCGATACGGCGCGCGGCGACGCTGCCGGCCGGAACGCGCAGCGCGACCGAGCGGTTGTTGACGCCCCATGTCGGGGCGACGGGCGCATAGGACTGCGACACGAAGCGCCGCCAGGAATTCGCGTGCGGCGCGAAGACGAGCATGGACTCGGCCATCGTGGCCGAGAGCCCGCCGAGGGCATGCAGCAGGGCAGGCGACCACGTGCCTTCGCGTTCCTCGGCGAAGACGTTCTTGCCGTTCGCGTCCTGCATCGAGACATGGAGATGCATGCCGGAGCCGGCATATTTCTCGATGGGCTTGGCCATGAAGCAGGCGGTGACGCCGTGGCGGCGGGCCTGTGCGCGGACGAGGCGCTTCAACATGAGCAAGTCGTCTGCGGCCTGCAGGATGTTCTTGCGGTAGTTCATCGTCAGCTCGTACTGGCCGGGAGCATATTCGGAGATGACGGTCTCGGCGGGAATGCCCTGCGCCTTCGCGGCGGCGTAGATGTCGGAGAAGAGCGGCTCCATGCCGTGCAGGTGGTCGACCGAATAGACTTCGGTCTTGCCGCTCTTGCGTCCGTCGAGCACCGCAGTGGCGGGCTGGACGTGGCCTTCCGCGTCGCGATCGTTGGCGAGCAGGAAGAATTCGAGCTCAAAGGCTCCGGCCGGGAACAGGCCTTTCGCGGCGAAAGCATCGACCTGACGCGCGAGCGCATGGCGCGGGTCCGAGGTCATGGGTGCGCCGTCGAGGAGATACATCGACATCAGCACCTGCCCGCGCGCCGGCAGCGTGCCATGCAGAGGCTTCAGCGTGCCGGGGATCGGCCATGCGCGCAGATCGCCGTCGCCGGAATCCCAGATAAGACCGGTTTCGTGGACATCCTCGCCGGTGATGTCGAGACCGAGGATCGAGATCGGAAGATGGCGGCCGTTCTCGTAGAGGCCGAGCAGTTCGTGGCGGCGGATGATCTTGCCGCGCCCGACGCCGTTGGCGTCGGTGAGCACGATGTCGAACGCCTCGATTTCGGGATGGGCGTCGAGAAACGCCTTGGCCTCTTCGGGTGTCGAGCCTGAGGGGGATGTCATCGGGAGATCCTGTAGCGCATGCGTTTCTCTGTCATGCCGCGAGTTGCGCGGCAACCTCGCCGAAGGCGCGGACGAGGCGGTCGACCTGACGCGCCGTGGTGGCGGGCGAGATCAGCATCATGTTGTGGAACGGCGCGATCAGCACGCCGCGATTGACCAGCGTGACATGAATGGCAGCCTCTAGTGCGGGCGCGTGGGCATTCTCCGCCTCGGCTCCATTGCGGAGCGGGCCTGGGGCGCAGATGAATTCCACGCGCGCGCCAACGCGGGCGACGTGCCACGGCAAGGCGTTGTCGGCGATCGCGGCGGAGAGGCCGGTTGCGAGGCGCTCGGCCAGCGTCTCCATGCGGGCGTAGTTCTCTTCGGTCATCACCTCTTCCAGCGTGGCGCGCATGGCGGCGAACTGGAGCGGGTTGGCCGAGAGCGTCGTGCCCATGCCGGAATAGCCCGGCTCCTTGGCGCGCTCGTAGGCGCGGTAGCGGCGCGCGACTTCGGCGCTCATGCCCCAGACCGATGCAGGGACGCCGCCGGCTACGGGCTTCCCGAGCACGAAGAGATCGGGCTTCAGGCCAAAGCGCTTCGTGTAGCCGCCGGGGCCGGTCGAGATGGTGTGCGTCTCGTCGATCAGCAGCAGCGTTCCGGTCTGCTTAGTAATGCGGCGCAGGGCGTCGTGGAAGCCGGGGTCGGGCAGCACCATGCAGGAATTGGTGAGGACGGGCTCGGTGATGACGCAGGCGACGTCCTTGTTCGCCAACGCCTTTTCGAGCGCCGCAATATCGTTGAACTCGATGACTTTCGTCGCCTTCGTGAGATCACGGAACTCGCCGGAGAGGCCGGGCCGGTTGACCGGCCTGCCATTCACCAGCCGCACCATCGTCTCGTCGACGGAGCCATGGTAGCAGCCGTTGAAGACGAGGATTTTCGGTCGGCCGGTGACGGCGCGCGCGACGCGCAGCGCAAAACGGTTGGCATCGGTAGCTGTGGTAGCGATCTGCCATTCGGGCAGGCCGAAACGTTCGGACAGCAGCCTGCCGAGGACGAGCGTGTCTTCGTCGGGCAGCATGTAGGTGAGGCCGCGATCTGCCTGCCTGCGGATGGCGCGGGCGACCGGCAGCGGCGAATGGCCGAACATGGAGCCGGTGTCGCCGAGACAGAAATCGTCGAGCCTGATGCCGTCGATGTCGAGGATGGTTGCGCCGCGCGCGCGGTCGACGATGATCGGGAACGGCGTCGGCCAGTCGTTCATCCAGTGCATGGGAACGCCGCCGAAGAAGCCAGCGATGCCCTTGCCGTAAGACGCTTCGGATTTTGGGCGCGCGGCACGGAAGATTTCGGCTTCGGCCGCGCGCAGCTTTCGGATACGGGCGAGACCAATGCCGCCCTGTGCCTGCCGCTCACTTCCCGCCTTTGCCATCGCCATCCTCCCGTCGGAGATTTCCTAGCGGGCTAAAAGCAGACAGGCAATGAGCCTGAAGCTACCGGGCGACTAACTGCGCAGTCCGGGCGCTTCGTGGCCGGAGCGCTCAACATATTCCGTGTAGCCGCCGCCATAGGCGTGGATGCCGTCGTCGGTGAGTTCCAACACGCGGTTGGAGAGCGCGGCGAGGAAGTGGCGGTCGTGCGAGACGAAAAGCATGGTGCCTTCGTACTGCTCCAGCGCGGCGATCAGCATTTCCTTCGTCGCCATGTCGAGATGGTTGGTCGGCTCATCGAGGACGAGGAAATTGGGCGGGTCGAACAGCATCATGGCCATGACGAGCCGCGCCTTCTCACCGCCGGACAGCACACGACATTTCTTGTCGATCTCGTCGCCTGAAAAGCCGAAGCAGCCAGCGAGCGCCCGCAGGGGCGCTTGGCCCGCTTGCGGGAAAGCATCTTCCAGCGACTGGAAGACTGTGCGCTCGCCATCCAGCACTTCCATGGCGTGCTGGGCGAAATAGGCCATCTTGACGCTCGGGCCGCGCGCGACCGTGCCTTGGTCGGGCTCGACCGCGCCGGTGGCGAGTTTCAGCAGCGTCGACTTTCCGGCGCCATTGACGCCCATGATGCACCAGCGCTCGCGACGGCGGACCTGGAAGTCGAGGCCGTCATAGATGGTGCGGCTACCGTAGCGCTTATGCACGTTCTTGAGCGTCACAATGTCCTCGCCAGAACGCGGCGCGGGCTGGAATTCGAACTTGACGGTCTGGCGGCGCTTGGGCGGCTCGACTTTCTCGATCTTGTCGAGCTTCTTGACCCGGCTCTGCACCTGCGCGGCATGCGAGGCACGCGCCTTGAAGCGCTCGATGAAGGCGATCTCCTTGGCAAGCATAGCCTGCTGGCGCTCGAACTGCGCCTGCATCTGCTTTTCGGCAATCGCGCGCTGCTGCACGTAGAATTCGTAGTCGCCGGAATAGCTCGTCAGCGAACCGCCGTCGATCTCGACGATCTTGGTGACGATGCGGTTCATGAACTCGCGATCGTGCGAGGTCATCAACAGCGCGCCATCGTATCCTTTCAGGAATTCCTCCAGCCAGATAAGGCTTTCGAGATCGAGATGGTTGCTCGGCTCGTCGAGCAACATGGCGTCGGGGCGCATGAGGAGGATGCGGGCGAGCGCGACGCGCATCTTCCAGCCGCCGGAGAGCGCATCGACGGGGCCGTCCATCATTTCCTGGCTGAAGCCGAGACCGGCGAGCACTTCGCGTGAGCGGCCGTCGAGCGCGTAGCCGTCGAGATCCTCGAACTGCGCCTGGAGTTCGCCGTAGCGCTCGATGATCGCGTCCATCTCGTCGGCGCGGTCGGGATCTGCCATCGCCGCTTCGAGGTCGCGCATCTCATTTGCCACTGCGCTTACGGGGCCAGCTCCTTCCATGACCTCCGCGACCACGCTGCGGCCGGCCATCTCGCCGACATCCTGGCTGAAATAGCCGATGGTGATGCCCCGGTCGGTCGATACCTGCCCTTCGTCGGGCTGCTCCTGTCCGGTGACCATGCGGAACAGCGTCGTCTTGCCGGCGCCGTTGGGACCGACGAGGCCGACCTTCTCGCCCTTCTGGATGGCGGCAGACGCTTCTATGAAGACGATCTGCTTGCCGTTCTGCTTGCTGATGTTTTCGAGACGAATCATGGTTTCTGCAGGTTCGGGAGTGTGTTGCCCGCGCCCATACGCGATGAGCCTCGTCCGCGAAAGCCCACAAACAGCCGCACGGCTTGATCGGGCCAGTTTACCGGGCCGGTTGACCCCATCGGGCTTTTGAGCGTGAATGCCGCCCGGATGTGAGGGGGAATTAAATGCGTCTTCTTGTTGCTGTCGCGGTCCTGTTGATGTGTGGCGCGGAAGCGCTGGCGTCCGGCGGCATCAATTGCGAGGCGAAGGACGAGGTGGTTACGTTCGATGTCGGCGCCGGGGTCTCGCGAGGCATGGGCGCGGCGATCTTCAGCTTCGACGGAACGGTGACGATCAAGGACCCGAAAATCGCACCCGATCTTACGAACACGAAATTCGAGCTGGACAACGTCGCGCAATACTGGCTGGACGGAGAAGAATTGAGGCTGCGGCTTTATCGCGAGCGGGTGGGCGACAAGCCGCACGGATATGTCGAACTCGAGATCCTGACCAAGGCGCGTACGGGAGATGACGACGAAGGCCTATATGCTGGCCGATATCAGTTGAGCACATACGATACGTTAGACGAGAACACCGTCGAAGCCGTAACATCCAGCTACGAGGGCAAGGTTTCTTGCTTCGTGGAGTAGGCGAAAGCCTGTCTGTCAGCCGGTGATATCGATGACGCCGCAGTCGCCGGTCTCGGTACCGAAGGCTATGCGGCGCTCCTCGTCGTCCCACATCATCGACGTGACCGGCCCCTTGCCGGGACGGCGCAGCAGAACTTCCTTGGCGTCGGCGAAACGCACGGCCATGACCATGCCGTCATTGTAGCCGATCGCCGCGACCTCCTGGCTGGGATGACAGGCGACGCAGGTGACGAGCGCGTTGCCACGCGTGCCGAGTTCGAGCGGCGCCTTGCCCATGGGGCCGTCCTTGGCCTGAAACGGCCAGACGATCGCCGCTGACGCACCAGAACTCGCCAGCCATTTTCCCTTCGCGCTCCAGGACAGGCTCTTCACCTTGTTGGGGTAGCCGGTCATGCGCATGTGCTTGCCGTCGGCAAGCTTCCAGCCGTGCAGGGCGTTCTCCTGCATGGCGGTGACGACGAAATTGCCGTCGGGCGAGAAGGTGATGGCGGTGTGCGCGCCGGCCCACTCAAGCTCCGTTGGCTTGCCGTCGGCGGCCGGGAAATGCAGGGTGACGCCGTTGTAGCGGGCAACGCCAAAGCGCATGCCCTTCGGCGAGAAGGCCAGACCCTCGACGGTGCGCGGGTGCTGGAACTCCCTGGTCTTGCCGTCGGCAAAGCGGACAAAGGCGGAGCGGCCGGTTGCGTAGGCGATGGCACCCTGCGGCCCGGAGGCGACCGCGCCGATCCATTTGCGTCCGGCTTCGGCGAGCGTCTCGCTCACGTCGCCGGCCGTGGAGCAGACCTTGCCGTCCTCGCCGCCTGTCACTAGCCGCGATTTCGTCTGGTCGAGCGTCGCCGCGAGCAGCCCGTCATGGACCTGAAGCGTCTTGTGGCCGTTGTCGAGTCGATGGACCGAGCCATCGGCCATCGCGAAATGCGGCACGCCGCCGAGAAAGACGGCGGCGATGCAATGGCCTTCAAGATCAAGCGGGGCGACTGTCGGCATTGTCTTTGATCACGATCTCGCGTTCGTCCCACTGAATGACCTGTGTACCCTCGACGGGAACGGGGGCGGGCTTCCCGAGCTCATCGGTCACGTAGGTGTAGCAGAACCAGTCGTTCCAATGGCTGAGCAGCCACGATGTTTCAAGGCTGCGCTTGCCTTTCCCGCAACTTGCCTTGGGGAAGACCGAGAGCGTCAGGCCCGATTTGTAGCCGGAAACGACCATGAGGCCCATTCCGACGTCGCTGTCGCGCGGATCGTAGATCATGAGATCGACGGGCCCGGACTCTGGCCCCAGGTCGTAGTTGTGGACGAGGCGGATGATGTCGCCAGCCCACAGGCTTTCGTGCGGCAGTTCGGTCAGCAGGCGCGGCATGCGGCAGGCTAAGTCTGGCAGGCCTCGAAGCTGGTCCTCAGCCTTGCTTCATCGAGATCGCGTCCGATGAAGACAAGCCGACTTTCGTGCTTCTCGTCGGCTTTCCAGGGACGCTGGTGATCGCCCTCGATGATCATGTGAACGCCCTGCAGCACGTAACGATCCGGATCGTCCTTGAGCGCGATGATGCCCTTTAGACGAAGGATGTTGGGGCCTTCCATCTGGGTGATCTTCTCGATCCAGGGAAAAAACTTCTTCGGGTCCATCTCGCCGCCTCGCAGCGAGACGGACTTCACGCCGACGTCATGGATGGGCGAGGCGTGATCATGGTCATGCCCGTGGTGATCGTGATGGTCGTCGGCATCGAGGAAGTGCGGATCGTTGTCGACCGCGCGCTTCAGGTCGAACGCGCCGCGATCCAGCACTTCCTTCAGGTCGACGCCTGAACGCTGGGTGCGGTGGATGCGGGCGGACGGGTTGATGGCGCGCACCGTCGCTTCGACCTTTGCCAGTTCCTCCGGCGTCACCAGATCGGTCTTGTTCAGCACGACGACGTCGGCAAAGGCGATCTGGTCCTCGGCCTCCTTGGAGTCCTTGAGGCGCAGCGGCAGGTGCTTGGCGTCGACCAGCGCAACGACAGCGTCAAGCTTGGTCTTGGAGCGCACGTCGTCGTCCATGAAGAAGGTTTGGGCGACGGGGGCAGGATCGGCAAGGCCAGTGGTCTCGACCACGATGGCGTCGAAGCGGCCGGGACGGCGCATCAGGCCCTCGACAACGCGTATCAAATCGCCGCGCACCGTGCAGCAGACGCAGCCGTTGTTCATCTCGTAGATTTCCTCGTCGGATTCCACGATCAGGTCGTTGTCGATACCGATTTCGCCGAACTCATTGACAATGACCGCATAGCGCCGGCCGTGGTTTTCCGAGAGGATGCGATTGAGAAGGGTCGTCTTGCCAGAACCGAGATAGCCGGTCAGGACGGTCACCGGAATCTGGGATGGGATGGTGGTTTGCGCTTCGCTCATGGCATGCCTCGCTCGATCAGACGCTCCATATAGTGTGGCGGTTTTCGTTTTGCACGTCCCACCGAGGGCGGTACAGGCCGTTTTTCAAGTCCCGAAACCGCTTGAAGGCGTCGAAATTCTCGATACGCTTTTCGTTTGTCATCTAACTGTTATCTCGCTCTGGCATTAGCGTGCGGTCGCAAGCTTTGCTTGCCGGCAAAGATTTTCGTGAACTGCCCGAAAAGGCGCGTTTCGGCGATTTTCCGGGTGGACGGGTCGATTGGGGGACGCATATGTCCAAGACGAACAAGAGCCAGACCATGAGCCGGCTGCAATCGGCGGCGAGGCTTTCGAGAACCGCACTCGCTGCAAGGCTGCTGACGCACGGCTTCTATGCGGGCCAAGACCAAATCATGCTGGCGCTGAGCAGCGAGGACGGCCAGACGCCAGGCCAGCTTGCGTCGCGGCTCGGGGTACGCCCGCCGACCATCACCAAGACCATCAACAGGTTGCAGGCGCAGGGTTTCCTCGACAAGCGAGCTTCCGATCACGATGCGCGCCAAGCCCATATTTTCCTGACCGAGGCGGGTCAGGAAACGATCAAGGCGATCGAGAAATCAGTGCGCAAGACGGAAAAGCAGGCTCTGAAAGGGCTCGACAAGAAAGACCAGAAGGCGCTCGCCAAGCTTTTGGCGCGCGTCGAGGCCAATCTTTCCAACTCCGAACTCGTCGAAATCGACGACGAGCCGGAAGCCGAGGAGTAGCGTCCGAATCCGGCTCCGGCCTATCGCGAAATTTTGCATGGCAGGCCGCAACATTTGTCGGTTGCGGGGCGAGGCGGATTCGACCACAAGACGGCGACTGGCATAAAGCGGCCGCGCCTTGAGCAAACCGACACCTCCCGATCTGGCGACACCGCCTGCCGCGATCCTCTACATGATCGTGGTCTTCATCCTGTTCACGTTCCTGGATACCGGCGCGAAATATCTCGTGCTTGCCGGCATCGCGCCGCTGTTCGTCGCGTGGATGCGCTATGCGGTCCATCTCATAGCCGTGCCTTTCCTGTTGCGGGGATGGCAGAACCCCGGGCGATTTCGTGCCGTTAGCCTTCCGGCGCAGGTAATGCGCAGCGCGATGCTTTTCGGCTCGACCATCTTCAATTTCATGGCGTTGCAGACGCTGCAGCTCGCCGAAACCACGTCGATCGCCTTCTTTGGCCCGATGGTCGTGACTGCGCTTGCCGGGCCACTGCTCGGCGAGTGGGCGGGATGGCGGCGGTGGATAGCGATCCTCGCCGGCTTCGTCGGGGTGCTGATCATCACGCGTCCGGGTGTTGGAACGTTCGAGGTGGGACACCTCTACGCGCTGTGCGGAATGCTGTCCTACTGCCTCTATGTCATCATGACGCGGCGAATGTCAGCGACCGAGACGGCTGAAAGCATGATCCTCTACTCGGCGCTCGTGCCGGTTGTCCTGCTGCTGCCGGCGCTGCCTTTTGCGGTTACGCTGCCGCATGACGTGATGCACTGGGTGGTGCTGCTGTCGCTGGGCCTGTTTGGAGCCGTGGGACACTGGTTCCTGATCAAGGCCTATCGTATTGCCACGGCTTCCGCGCTTGCGCCTTACCCCTATCTCCAGATGGTCTGGATGATTGCCGCCGGGTGGCTTGTCTTCGACCAACTGCCCGACATCTGGACGCTGGTTGGAGCGTCGGTGATCGTTGCCAGCGGGCTCTACATCATCCATCGCGAACACCGCCTGCGCCTGAGCAAAACGGCTGTCCCCAACGCCGAGGACGAGGAACTGGCAAAAAAGCTTTGACCCGACCGCCCCTGATGGCCTATGCGCGTCTTTAAACAGTTTAAAGACGGTTTTTAAAGGCTTCGGGGGCCGGGAAGGGAGGGCGCACTGGCACAGAAGATCAAGCTCTCGACCATCGCCGATGCGCTCGGCGTCTCGACGGCAACCGTCTCGCTTGCCCTGCGTGACAGCCCATTGGTGGCTGACGCGACCCGCGACAAGATCAAGGATCACGCCCGCGCCATCGGGTACATCTACAATCGCCGCGCCGCCAGCCTTCGCACCTCGCGATCGGGAATCGTCGGTGTCGTGGTCCATGACATCATGAATCCGTTCTTCGCCGAAATCCTGCGGTCCATCGAAAGTGAACTGGACCGCAGCCGGCAAACCTTCATCCTCTCCAACCACTACGACCAGCTCGAAAAGCAGCGCACCTTCATCGACACGCTGCTGCAGCTTGGGGCCGACGGCGTTATCATGTCGCCGGCTATTGGGACGCCGCGAGAGGACATCGTCGTTGCCGAGGAAAACGGGCTGCCGGCGGTTCTGATCGCGCGTAGCGTGGAAGGGGCGGCGGTGCCGGTTTTTCGCGGTGATGACGCCTATGGCACTGGCTTGGCCACCAACCACCTGATCTCGCTCGGCCACAAGCGCATCGCCATGATCGGCGGAACCGACCAGACATCGACTGGACGCGACCGCTACCAGGGCTATGTCCGGGCAATGGACGCCGCCGGCCTGAAGATTGAGCCGCATTGGCGTATCTCCGGGCCGCGCACCAAGCAGGCAGGCTTCGAGGCGGCCGGGCAATTTCTGGCGCTGAAGGATCATCCCACCGCCGCCGTCTGCTGGAACGACCTCGTTGCGATCGGGCTGATGAACGGGATCGCGCGCGCCGGCCTCGTCCCTGGCATCGACATTTCGGTGACCGGGTACGACGACCTCGAGGAAGCGGCGATTGCGACGCCGGCGCTGACAACGGTCTGGAATGGCCAGCGCGAAGTGGGGAGACGGGCGGCGCGGGCGCTGCTCGACAAGCTTTCGGGACAGCCCGTGAACCCTTCGCAGGAACTCATCAGGCCGGAACTGCATGTCCGGCAATCAACCGCGAAACCAGTGGAACGCCAATGACCGAAAAAGACCTAAGCCGGATCACCATCCTCGTGCCCGGCAAGCTGAACGAGCATGCGGCCGGGCGCATCCGCAAGACCTTCGACATGGTAACGATGGATACCGCCGATCCCGGCAAGATACCGGCGGAGGTGGCGGGCAAGGTGCGCGGGATCGCCGCTTTTGGCGGAATCAGCGCCGCGTTCATGGAGAAGCTGCCGAAGCTCGAAATCGTCGCCAGCTTTGGCGTCGGGTACGATTCGGTCGATGCAGCGCATGCCGGCAAAACCGACGTGATGGTTACCAACACGCCTGACGTGCTGACCGAGGAAGTGGCGGACACGGCGCTTGGACTGCTGATCAACACGGTGCGCGAGTTCCCGAAGGCGGAAAACTACCTGCGCGAGGGCCGCTGGGTAAAGGAAGGCCCGTACCGGCTGACACCGGGAACGCTGCGCGGCCGCAAGGCCGGCATCTTCGGCATGGGCCGCATCGGGCAGGCGATCGCGCGACGGCTGGAGGCGTTCGGCTTGTCGGTCGCCTATCACAACCGGCGGCAGGTCGAGGGCTTGCCTTATGACTATCATCCGACGCTGGTCTCGCTGGCGCAGGCCGTGGATACGCTGATCTGCGTTGTGCCGGGCGGGGCATCGACGGCCAAGGCCGTCAATGCCGAGGTGCTGAAGGCGCTCGGGCCGAACGGCGTCTTCATCAATATCGGTCGCGGCAGCACGGTCGACGAGGATGCGCTGGCAAAGGCGCTGGCCGATGGCACGATCTTCGCGGCCGGGCTCGACGTCTTCGCCGATGAACCGAACGTGCCCAAGGCGTTGCTGGATGTCCCCAACGCCTCGCTCCTGCCGCATGTCGGCTCGGCGTCGATCTACACGCGCAACGCGATGGCCGATCTCGTCGTCGACAACCTGATTTCGTGGTTCGCGGAGGGCAAGCCGGTTACGGCGGTTCCTGAGACCGCCCACGTCAAGCCGAAATAGCTTATTCGGCGGCAGTCTGTACGCCGGTTCGCGCCAGCGCGTGGGCGCGGACCGCATCGCCAAAGGCGCGGAAAATCTTTGCCGAGTTGTTGTCCGAATGCACCCAGTATTCCGGGTGCCACTGGACGCCGACGGCGAAGGCGCGCGCATCCTTGACAGATACGGCCTCCACGGTGCCGTCCGCGGCGACGGCCTCCACCTGAAGGCGAGAGCCCGGCAGGTCGATCGCCTGGCGGTGCACGGAATTGACCATGATGTCGCCCGCGCCGAAGACGCCGGCGAGGCAGGTTCCGGGCTTGATCGATACGCTCTGGCGGATGCCGAAGCGCTCGTCCTGGTTTTCGGACACAGGAGCACGGTGGTCGAGCGAGCCGGGACGCTCCTGGATTTCTGTTGCGAGTGTGCCGCCAAGCGCCACATTCAATTCCTGGATGCCCCGGCAGATGGCGAGAAGCGGAACGCCGTACTCGATCGCCTTGCGGATCAGGGGCAGGGTTGTGGAGTCCCGCGCCGGATCATACGGGCCGTTGGCTTCGGTCGCCTCGGCGCCATAGAGCGATGGGTGGACATTGGACCGGGAGCCGGTCATCAGCACGCCGTCGACGGAAGCCAGGAGCTGGTCGAGGTCGAGGCGATCGCCAAAGGAAGGCACCAGAACGGGGAAAACGCCGGCAGCGCTGATCGCCGCTTCCAGATATTGCTTGGGCGCAGCGTGCCAATCGTAATTGTCGACATGCTTGACGTCGGTGGAGACGGCGACGAGGGGCTGTAGCATCGGTGGCGCTCAAGTCATGATGTTCAATTGCCTATCAAATAGGCGATAGGGCGCACCAAATCCATCTCAACTTGATCGCTGGACGAATACGACGCCTGTGGATGCACTACTATAGTTCTAGATGCCGGCCAACAGGCGGTCGGACAGTCCTGCCATGCTGGACTTGGGATAGGCCGTGTGTATTGTCGGCCTCTACCGCCGCCCAAGGAAATCAAGGGTTTCCGCAGGGTTAGGCCGGGAGGATCCAATTCCGGGAGGTTTTTACATGGATCGTCGTTCATTCATCAGGAAGGCCGGCACCGCCGGCATCGGTGCCGCCGCCGCCACTGCGGCGCTGGCCGCACCGGCAATAGCCCAGTCCAGCCCCAAGATCACATGGCGCCTGACGTCTTCGTTTCCGAAGTCGCTCGATACCATTTATGGCGGCGCCGAGGTCTTCTCGAAGATGTTGTCGGAGGCGACCGACGGGAATTTTACCGTACAGGTGTTTGCGGCAGGTGAAATCGTCCCCGGCCTCCAGGCCGCGGACGCTGCGGCGGCAGGAACCGTCGAAGCCTGCCATACGGTGGCATACTACTACTGGGGCAAGGACCCGACATGGGCTCTCGGCGCAGCAGTGCCGTTCGCGCTGAACGCCCGGGGCATGAACGCCTGGCATTATCATGGCGGCGGCATCGACTTGTTCAACGAGTTCCTTGCGACGCAGGGGCTCTATGGTCTGCCAGGTGGCAACACAGGCGTGCAGATGGGCGGATGGTTCCGCAAGGAAATCAACACCGTCGCTGACATGAAGGGCCTGAAGATGCGCATCGGCGGCTTCGCAGGCAAGGTGGTCGAGCGCCTCGGCGTGGTGCCTCAGCAGATTGCCGGTGGCGACATCTACCCTGCGCTCGAAAAGGGCACCATCGACGCCGCCGAATGGGTCGGACCCTATGACGACGAGAAGCTCGGGTTTCAGAAGGTTGCGCCTTACTACTACTATCCCGGCTGGTGGGAAGGCGGCCCGACCGTGCATCTCATGTTCAACAAGGCGCAGTACGAAGCGCTTCCGGCGAACTACAAGTCGCTGGTCCACACAGCCGCACAGGCAGCGGACGCGAACATGTTGCAGAAGTACGACTATCTCAATCCGACCGCGATTCGCAGCCTCGTGGCCAACGGCGCCCAGCTTCGTCCGTTCAGCAACGAGATCCTGACCGCCTGTTTCGAGCAGGCGAACGAGGTCTATGCCGAGATGATGGCGAGCAACGCCAACTTCAAGAAGATCTGGGACTCCATCGTGGCATTCCGCAAGGAATACTACCTCAACATGCAGATCGCCGAATACAACTACGATACCTTCATGATGATGCAGCAGCGCAGCTCCAAGCTCTAGTCTGCCGGCGCACCGATCAAGAAAAACCCCGGATGGAAGCCATCCGGGGTTTTTTTGCCTCCGGCGAGAGATCAGAATTTCGGCGGAGCGGACAGGTCGTTGGCCGGTGGCGAGGCCTGCGGTGGCACCGCATCCACGGGAGGCGAGCCCAAGGGCGGCAATCCGAGGTCGGGAAGTCCCGGCTGCACATCGCTTCCGCCAAGCGGAGGCAGGACGATCTCCACATCGCCGGGATCCACGACCGGCCCCTTGTAGTGCATGACCATCTGCGGGAAGGCGATGGTCAGGCCCACCATCACGATCTGGATGCAGACAAAGGGAACCGCGCCCCAATAAATCTGCCCCGTGGTGACTGGCGCGATCTGCTTGCCGGTGATGCGGTCCAGATAGGGTACGCGCGCGGCGACAGACCGCAGGTAGAACAGCGCGAAGCCGAAGGGCGGATGCATGAAGCTGGTTTGCATGTTGATGCCGAGCAGGACGCCGAACCAGATCAGGTCGATGCCCAGCTTGTCGGCCGCCGGCGCAAGCAGCGGCACGATGATGAAGGCGAGTTCAAAAAAGTCGAGGAAGAAGGCGAGGAAGAAGACGAGGAAGTTTACGGCGATGAGGAAGCCGGTTTCACCGCCCGGAAGCGACACCAGAAGATGTTCCACCCACAGGTGGCCATTGACGCCGTAGAAGGTGAGCGAGAAGACGCGCGCGCCGATGAGGATGAACATGACGAAGGCCGACAGCCGCGTCGTGGAGGCCAGGGCCTGCCGGATGACGTCAAGGGTAAGCCGTCCCTTCGCAGCGGCCATGACGAGCGCGCCGACTGCGCCCATCGCGCCGCCTTCCGTTGGGGTGGCGATGCCGAGGAAGATGGTGCCGAGCACCAGGAATATCAGGGCGAGCGGCGGGATCAGAACGATGATGACCTGCTGAGCGAGGCGGGACATGATGTTCAGTTTCATGCCGCGATCTATCAGCGCGAAGATGTAGATGATGATGACGCCGACCGTCGCGCCGAGGATGTCGGCGTTCGCCCCTTGTGTCGGGTAAAGATAAACGTGGGCGCCGTAGGCCAGCGCGACGCAGACCAGCAGCGCGACGGCCAGCGAGGTGACGCCGTGGCCGAGCGTACGTGCCTCGGGCGGCAGGGCCGGCATCGAGTCACGCTTGAAGAAAGAAAGGCTGAGGACGTAGCCCATGTACATGCCGGTCAGGACGAGGCCCGGGATCAGCGCGCCCTTGTACATATCGCCGACCGACCGGCCGAGCTGGTCGGCAAGAACGATGAGCACGAGCGATGGCGGAATGATCTGCGCCAGCGTGCCGGAGGCTGCGATGACGCCGGATGCTGCGCGCCTGTCGTAGCCGTAGCGCAGCATGATAGGCAACGAGATCAATCCCATGGCGATGACCGAGGCTGCGACAACGCCGGTCGTTGCCGCAAGCAAGGCACCGACAAGGATGACCGCATAGGCGAGGCCGCCCCGGATCGGGCCGAACAACTGGCCGATCGTGTCGAGCAGATCTTCCGCCATGCCGGAGCGCTCGAGCACGATTCCCATGAACGTGAAGAAGGGTATCGCCAGCAGCGTTTCGTTGGACATGACGCCCCAGAAGCGCTCGGGCAGCGCGTATAGCAACGGCCAGGACAGGGTGATGGTGTCGTTCGAGTACGGCGCCAGTTCGACCGCGATGAAGAAAAAGAGCAGGCCGTTGGCGGCAAGCGAGAAGGCGACCGGGTAGCCGATCAACAGGAAGACGATCAGCGAAACGAACATGATCGGCGCCATGTTCTGCGCGATGAACTCGATCACTTGCGCACCTCCTCAGCGAGTGCCTTGGCGTCGAGTTGAGCCTGTTCATGCGCCGAGATGAACGGTGTCGGGTCTTCAATGACACCGCGCATTATCGCGATCTTCTTGATGATCTCAGAAATGCCCTGCAGCCCCAGCAGGACAAAGCCTGCCAAAAGCAACGCCTTGGCAGGCCATATGATTAGGCCGCCGGCGCTGGATGACATTTCGCCAGACCTGAAGGATTGTCCGACATAGGGAATGAAGTACGCGATCATCAGGATCGTGAAGGGCATGAGGAAGAAGATGTGCCCCAGAAGATCGATCCAATGCTGCACGCGGCGGGAGAACGCGCCGTAAACGATGTCGATCCGGATGTGCTCGTTCTGCTTCAGCGTGTAGGCGGCAGCCAGCAGGAAGGCGGCGCCGAAAAGGTACCACTGCAATTCCAGCCAGGCGTTCGACGATGTGTTGAGGGTTTTGCGCACGACAGCGTTTGCGGCGCTGACCAGAATGGCAACCAGGATCAGCCAGGAAACGGATTTGCCGACAATCTCGTTGAATCGATCGATGAAGCGGGACAGAGCGAGCAAGCCCGACATGAAATCCTCCCTTGTCGACCGGGTCCGTTGTGGATCGCCGGCCATCATCGGTATGCCGCCCGGTGTGCCAAGCGTCAACAAGAAGCGCCTAAGGCGATAGTCTATGACGTACGGTCAGCGCGGCTGCCGGTCGTGTGTTTCTTCTCCTGTACGAGTCAGGACAAGCAGCGCTACGAGGAAGCCCAGCATCCAGGCGTCGCGCCATTCGATGAGGAAATAACCGGCCCAAAGGGACTCGGCGACGCCGAACAAGGCCGCGCCGACCGCGGCTCGGACGGGATCGCGATAGCTGCCGGCAGCCGTGACGAACAGAACCTTCAACCCGAACACCATGCCGGTTCCGAAGCTCATGTTGCCGTAATAAAGCGCGGCCATGACGCCCGCGAGTGCGGCAAACATCGACCCGGCGAGTACTGACCAGCGGAAGACGTCTGCGGTGTCGACGCCGCAAAGCGCGGCCGCGCCCGGGTCGTCGCTGACCGCACGCCAGTGCCGGCCGAAGCTGGAATGCGCCAGGGTGAGTGCTGCCGCGGCAATGGCCACCACTGCGAGCGCACAGTTGACGAGTTGCATGAGGGTGAGCGTGACCTGAAACCCGCCGTGGGACCAGAAGACGATGGGGGTCGCGAGGACAGGCGCAAGCCAGAAGTCGCGGGTGTCGGCGGCGATGCGCGCCAGTTCCATCAGCACCAGCGCGAGCCCGAGCGTGGCGACGACGATGGCGTTGGGTGTACTCTTCGCGAGTGGAAGGAAAACGCTGCGCGACAGGATTGTCGCGACCAGAGCCGAATAGGCGAAGGCCGCGAACACGCCGAGCGCCACCGCCGCAGGAAGCGTCAGCCACAGGACGTTCCAGCCAAAGACGGCAGCGAAGATGAGTGTTTGCCCGGCGAAGGCAAAGACGGGACCGTGCGCGAGGTTGGTACGCTTCAGCATGCCGTTGATCAGGACATAGCCGAAAGCCAGCAACGCATAGAGCGCTGCGGAGTGCAGGCCGTTCAGCAGTTGCTGGAAAAAATAGGGCATCGTTTCCGGGATTCCCGGCGGGCGAAGCTGGAGATTGATCGCAGGAAACCTAACTTGTCAAATGCATATTACCGGTTAGAATTTGAGACATGGCAGTTCTCTGGAACAAGCATCGGTTTTCGGGCGGCGTGCTCGTGCTCGATACGACCAACACGCTCGTCCTGCGCGGACATGCCGACCGGTCGTTCGACCGGTTCGAGGATCGTGCCGAGATTTCACGCTTTGCCGAGGCGGCCAGGACTTTCCGGCCAGCCGAGCTTGGTGGCCGGGCGCCGGTGTTCGAAAATTCCGAGGCGGCGGCTGGCCGGGTGATCGCGCTCAGGGAAGCTGCGGACAGGCTTTTCCGGCAAGCGGTGCTGTCTGGCCAGTTGGATACGGCGTTGCTGCCCGCCGTGCTGAGGGCGGCGGCGTCCTGCCTCGATGGCGCAAGCGAGATGGTCGGCGGGGCGGAGCGACCCTATGGCGATCCGGCGACGCCGCTGCGGTTCGAGACGGCGCTCGGCGTATCGGCCCTGTCGCTGCTTTCGGGAAACGAATGGCGGAAGATCCGCATCTGCCCGAACTGCAACTGGCTGTTCGTCGACAGGAGCCGCAACGCCAGCCGGCTCTGGTGCGACATGGCTGTCTGCGGGAACCGTCATAAAGCCCGCAGGCACTATGAGCGGAGCAAGGCGACCGAGGTTTCGCATGGCTGAGAAGTGGTTTTGCAAAGTGGTCGCCGCGCTGACCCTCATAGGGCTTCTCGGCGCGGCGGCGTGCCGCGATACGGGGAGCGAGCCTTACGAGATCATCGGCAAGCTTTTCGTCTTCAACTACCGGGTGGCGACCGCGACCTACCTCGTCAGGCTCGCGCCGCTGCAGCCGATGCAGGAGGGGGAAACGGCGGTTGCCAGTTTCGAGGATCCGGCCGGCGGCGAGGACATCGTCGTGCAACAGAAGATCTGGCCAAAACTGCAGAAGGCGACGATCGAAAGCCCGCCCCTGCGCTGCGTGGTCAAGGACAGGCCGTACAAGGTGTCAATCCGGATCGAGGCGGCAGACGGTTCGGTGCGGCAGACGATCGAGACGACCATGACCTCGTCCGAGGACCAGAGCATCCTGCCGGACAAGCCGCTGGTGGTCGGACCGGTCTATACGCCGAATCCCGAGCTTGCCGGACACCCCGGCGGCAAGCTGCCAAATCTCGAAAAACTGCCTTGTCCTTCCGACGCGGCCGGCAAGCAGGCTGGCTAGTCGGCTCGAATCGTGCGCGAACGGTCGACCGCCGGACATTTTGTTTCGGCCGCCAGCCTAAAGGCACGCCTGCTCTTGCTCTTTTTAGGCTCGCCGCGAATTCATTTGACCTCGCCGTGCTGCGGGGAAACACTTCACCCGACGCAACCCACGCTGGCCTGCCCGAGTTCTCGAGGCAGACCTCCGCAGAGGATGTGACCGATGACGCTTCACGACGTGACGCTGGACGACAAGTTCGACCTCGGCAAGGAGCGCATCTTCCTGTCCGGCACGCAGGCGATCGTGCGCCTGCTCCTGATGCAGCGCGAACGCGACAGGCGGGCCGGGCTCAACACGGCAGGCTTCGTCTCCGGTTATCGGGGTTCGCCGCTCGGCGGTCTCGACCAGCAGTTCTGGCGCGCCAGAAAACAGCTTGAATCTGCCGACGTCGTCTTCCAGCCCGGCCTCAACGAAGAATTGGCCGCCACCGCGTGCTGGGGATCGCAGCAGACGGAACTGCTGGGCCAAGGCAAGCACGACGGCGTGTTTTCCATCTGGTACGGAAAGGGGCCGGGCGTCGACCGATCCGGTGACGTCTTCCGCCACGCCAATCTCGCCGGATCCTCGAAGCATGGCGGCGTGGTCGCCCTGATGGGCGACGACCATACGGCCGAATCCTCCACCAACGCACACGCGACGGAATTCCTGTTCGTCGACACGATGATCCCGATCCTCAATCCTGCCGGCGTGCAGGAACTGATCGACTACGGGCTCTATGGCTTCGCGCTTTCGCGTTTCGCGGGGACCTGGGCTGCGATCAAATGCGTGAAAGACAACATCGAATCGACGGCTTCGGTGGATGCCTCGCTGGAGCGGCTGGGAATCATCATCCCCGAATTTGATATGCCGCCCGGCGGGCTGAACATCCGCCACGAGATCGACTTCATCGGGCAGGAGGCGCGGCTGCACGAATACAAGCGTGCGGCGGCGGCGGCCTTCGTGCGAGCGAACGGCATCAACCGCATCGTCTATTCCGGCGGCAGCAGGCCGAAGCTCGGCATCATCACCGTCGGCAAGAGTTATCTCGACGTTCGCCAGGCGCTGGAGGACATCGGTATCGACGAAGAGAGGGCGAACGAGATCGGCCTGCGGCTGTTCAAGGTCGGGTGCCCCTGGCCGCTTGATATCGAGCACATCAAGGATTTCGCGCGCGGTCTCGACATGATCGTGGTGGTCGAGGAGAAGCGGTCGCTGATCGAGGTGCAGGTCCGCGAGGACCTCTACGGCACCGCCATGCAGCCTACCGTGATCGGCAAGAAGGACGAACTTGGCGGCTGGCTTTTCCCCGTGAAGGGCGCGCTCGATCCGAACGACATCGCCATCGCGCTTGGCGAGCGCGTGTTGCGTGTGATCGGGCCGTCGGAGGAAATCGCGGCGCGCGTGTCGCGGCTCAGGCAATACCAGGCGATGCTGGCCGAGACGAAGGATATCGGGTCGCGTACGCCCTTCTTCTGTTCGGGCTGCCCACACAACACGTCGACAAAAGTGCCTGACGGCTCGGTGGCGGGCGCCGGCATCGGGTGCCATTTCATGGCGCTGTGGATGGATCGCTCCACCATCGGCTTCACGCAGATGGGCGGCGAGGGCGCGCAATGGATCGGGCAGGCTCCCTTCTCGAAGCGCGAGCACATGTTCCAGAACCTCGGCGACGGAACCTACAACCATTCCGGCGTGCTGGCCCTGCGCTTCGCGATATCGGCGGGCGTGAACATCACCTACAAGATCCTCTACAACGACGCGGTCGCCATGACCGGCGGCCAGCCGGTTGAGGGCGGGCTGACGGTGGACATGGTTGCACGACAGGTCCACGCCGAGGGCGTGCAGCGCATCGCGGTCGTGTCGGACGATCCCGAAAAATACGACCGCAGGATGTTTCCTGCGGGCGCGACCTTCAGCCATCGCGACGATCTCGACTTGATCCAGCGCGAACTGCGCGAGATCAAGGGCGTCTCGGTGCTGCTCTACGACCAAACCTGCGCGGCGGAAAAGCGGCGCAGGAGGAAGCGCGGCGCCTATCCCGATCCGGACAAGCGGGTCATCATCAACGAACTCGTCTGCGAGGGCTGCGGCGACTGCGGCGTCAAGTCCAACTGCGTGTCGATCCAGCCGCTGGAAACGGAGTTCGGGCGCAAGCGCCGGATCGATCAGTCGAGCTGCAACAAGGATTTTTCCTGCCTGAACGGTTTCTGCCCGTCTTTCGTGACCGTGCATGGCGCGAAGCTGCGCAAGTCCGAGGGGCGTGCCGGCGATGCCGATCCGCTCCACGGGGTGCCGGACGCAGAGATTTTTCCGCTCGACCGCGACGGCTGGGCCTGCATCGTCGATGGCGTCGGCGGCACCGGCGTGGTGACGATCGGCGCCATCCTCGGCATGGCCGCGCATCTTGAAGGCAAGGGCTGCGGCATGATCGACATGGCCGGCCTTGCCCAGAAAGGCGGGTCGGTCTTCAGCCATGTGCGGGTAGCCAGTACGCCAGCGGACATCCACGCGATCCGCGTCTCCGCCGGCAAGGCGGACCTGATCCTCGGTTGTGACCTCGTTGTTTCCGGCGCGCGCAAGGTTCTGGCGGCCGTCCGTGAAAACCACACGATCTTCGTCGCCAACACGGCGGAAGTGATGCCTGGAAACTTCACGCGCTCGGCCGACTATTCGCTGCCGGTGGAGCGGCTGAAGAAGGCGATCCGGGACGCGGCGGGATCGGAACACGCGCATTTCTTCGATGCGACGCGGACGGCCTCCGCCCTTTTCGGCAACACGCTCGGCGCCAACATGTTCATGCTCGGCTTCGCCTGCCAGTATGGCGGGCTGCCACTCACGACCGAGGCTATTGAAAAGGCGATTGAGCTGAACGGCGAGGCTGTGCAGATGAACATCGCCGCCTTCCGGTGGGGCCGCCGCGCCGCGCACGAACCGGAGTTCGTTAACGAACTTGTTGGCAAGACAGGGATGGAAGCGTCGCCCTCGCAGTCCGTGGACCAGATTGTTCAACGCCGCGCCGAATTCCTGACCGCCTATCAGGACGCGCGCTACGCCGGGCGCTACGTCGAGCGTCTTGAACGGGTGCGTGAGGCGGAAAATCGGGCTGTCGCAGGCTCTGCCGACCTGAGCGAAGCGGTCGCCCGGAATCTCTTCAAGCTGATGGCCGTGAAGGATGAATACGAGGTCGCCCGGCTCTATACGGACGGTTCCTTCGAAAGACAGATTTCAAAGGAATTTCAGTCGTTTGACCGACTCGAATTTCATCTGGCGCCGCCCATTCTGGGACGCACGGGCAATGACGGCAAGCCAAGGAAATCCAGCTTCGGCGGATGGATGATGCCGGCGTTCAAGCTGCTGGCAAAGATGAAGCGGCTCAGGGGCGGCGCGTTCGATATCTTCGGTTACACGGAGGAGCGTCGATTCGAGCGCGACCTGCTTGCGCAATACGAGCAGGACATCGATTTTATCCTTGAGGGGCTCTCGGCGAAGCAACTGGATGCGGCTGTGGCGCTTGCCTCCGTGCCGTCGCTCATCCGGGGCTACGGCCATGTCAAACGGGCGAGCGCCGATACGGCTTCGGTCGAGCGGGGAAGGCTGATCAAGCGGCTTTCAGAGCCTGCCACAGCCTCTGCGCTGCAGGCTGCGGAATGACGGATACGGCTTGTTTACCGGAACCGAAGATTCCTTGATTTGCAATGGGTTCAGGCTTGTTTGCCCCTTGTCGAAAGGCAAGTTCTAAGCCTTTCTTAAGGCGAATATGGCATGACCTCGGCGAGTTCGGCCCCGCAGGTCATGAAAACAAACAAGCCCGACGACATATCGGAAGACATCTATCTCGGCTTCGTCCGGTCGCTGTTTACCGGCGCGGTCATCCTGTTGCTTGGCGCCCTGACACAGGGACTGATCGGCCTTCTCGTCTACTGGAAGACCGGCGCACCGATCTACATCGTCCTCGCGATCCTGATGGCGGCTGCCAGCCTTGGCCGCTATCTGTCGATCCTGCGCGTCGACCGGGAAACGATCGTCGGATACGAGGCGGCCCAGCGCTGGGAGCGCTATTACATCTTCTGGGGCACGGTGCAGGGCTTCTGCGTCGGCATCTTCGCCTTTGTCAGCCTTTACGTGGTGCCGGACAGCTTCGGCGAGATCGCCGCGATCTCGGTCGTGCTGGCCAGCACGATCACCATCGCCGGGCGCAACTTCGGCTCGCGCAAGATGGTCATCATCCTGTCGCTCTCGGTGCTGCTGCCGATCTCGTTCGGATTGATGCTCAAGGGCGACTTCTACAATTTCATGCTCGGGCTCTTCATCATTCCGTTCATCTTCACCATCAACAAGATGGGCGACCTGGTGCGCACAGTGCTTTTCACCGCGCTCAGTGAGGAGAAGAAGGCCAATCGCATTGCCGAACGCTTCAACCGGGCGCTGAACACCATGTCGCACGGGCTGGTGATGCTCAGCTCGAACGGCAGGGTGGTCGTCGCCAATGCGGAAGCGGCGCACCTGATGTCCTTCAATTCGCCGGACGCGTTGCTCGGGCGAACGATCCACTCATTGCTGATGCGGGGCGTGGCGGGAGGCATGCTCGCCCTGAAGGACTGCAAATTCATCGAAGGGCAACTGACACGAGCACTGAGCGAAGGCCGGGACCGAAAGGTCCTCGTTTCGCTTTCGAACGGCCAGTATTTCGAGTTCTCCGCCCGCGAGGGCAGCCAGCAGCTCGGGGTCATCACCTTCGAGGATGTCACACAGCGCGTCGAGGCGGAGGAGAAAGTCCGCACCATGGCGCGTTACGACAGCCTGACCGGCCTGCCGAACCGCGCCTATTTCCACGAACTGGTGGTCGAAACGCTTTTCACCGGAGATCGCGATCGCTGCTGCGGACTGGCGGTTCTCGATCTCGACGATTTCAAGAGCGTGAACGACACGCTGGGCCACCCGGTGGGAGACGGCCTGATCTATGCCGTGGCCGAGCGGCTTGCGGCATTTGCAAGCGACACGGTCAAGGTCAGCCGGTTCGGCGGTGACGAATTCATGATCTTCATCGACCACGTCGAGGATGAAAGCCACCTGTCCGGCATCATCGACAGGATATTCGCCGGGCTCCAGGGTGAGATCGACGTCGCCGGACACGCGTTGCGGATACAGGCCAGCGGCGGCGCGGTCATCTCGCGCGTAAGAGACACGGATGTCGACGCGATGATCGTGAAGGCCGACCTTGCGCTCTACAAGGCCAAGGAGCTGGGCAAGAACGGATGGCGGCTCTTCGAAGCCACGATGGACGAGGCGTTCCGCAGCCGCCAGTTGATGAAGGCCGACCTGCGGGCGGCGGTCGAGACAAACTCGCTGCGTGTCGTCTACCAGCCCATCGTGGCGATGGACACGATGCGCATCGCAAGCTGCGAGGCGCTTTGCCGCTGGGAGCATCGCGACCTCGGGCCAATATCGCCAGCGGTCTTCATCCCGCTTGCTGAGGAGATGGGTATCATCTCTGAGATCAGCCATTTCGTGCTGCAGGCGGCCTGCGCGGAATGCGCCCGGTGGCCCGAGAAGATCACCGTTTCCGTGAACCTTTCGGCCAAGGACTTCCGCAGCCGCGCCGTGATCGACAGGGTGCGCAATGCGCTCGCGACCTCGGGCCTGGCTCCGCACCGGCTTGAGATCGAGGTCACCGAAACGGCATTGCTCGACGACAAGTCACTGACGCGCCAATATGTCGAGGAACTGAAGCTGCTCGGCGTGCGCATAGCACTGGACGACTTCGGAACCGGCTATTCAAGCCTCAGCTATCTTCACAAGCTGCCGCTCGACAAGGTCAAGATCGATCGCAGCTTCCTGATGGACATCGGCCAGAACTCGCGCTCGCTCGAGCTGCTGAAGGGCGTCGTCAACGTCTCGCGTTCGCTGGGGCTGGCGGTCACGATGGAGGGCGTCGAGACTTTTGAACAACTGCGAATACTTTCGCATGAGGTGAAGCCGGATCTCGTGCAGGGCTTCCTGTTCGGCTCCGCGCTTACAGCGTCAGGCATCGAGACGATGTCGACGACCGTATGGCCTTTCGCCAAGGACATGCAAAACGCCAAGCGCGAAGGCGCGCGCTAATCCCAACAGTCTGAATTGCGAGTAAGGGAATGGTTAACGCCATTTGCCCTGTATTTTAATCAATTTACGCCTTGTTAAGGTTAACCTCGCGTAAATGCGTTGCATCTAAATTAAAAGTTTACATATCTAGCGATTGCCGTACCGTGAATTCGGGCGGGCATACGAGGCTTGTTTGAGTATGGCATTGCAGTCGGGGTCACTTCGCGCGGTCACGGGCGAAAACCAATTCGGAAATGCGGCGGTGGGTGAAGCATCCTTTGCCGACAAGGTCACGGAACTGCTCGAGAGGACCGAGTATCGTCGCTGCGAGGCGGCTGAGGACATCGAGGCGATCTACAGGCTTCGCTATAGGGCCTATCGCGTGCATGGCTTCATCGAGGAATCCAGCGCGCAGACCGTGACTGACGACCTCGACGATGCGCCGAACTGCTACAGGTTCGGCGTCTTCATCGACGGAGAGCTCGCCAGCACGGTCCGCATCCATCACGTCACCAAGGACCAACCCTACGGTCCGATCATGAAGACGTTCCCGGATGTGATCGGGCCACGCCTGCAGCGCGGGGAAAGCTTCATCAATCCGACGCTCTTCGCCGGCGAGCCCCACTATCGCTCGCCTTTCAGGGCCTTGCCCTATCTCACGCTGCGGCTGGGCCTTGTCGCCAGCGTCCATTTCGATGCGACGAGTTGCATCGGCGTGGTGCGGCAGGAACACACGGCATTCTATCGGCGCGTCTTTGGTGCAGTTCAGGTCGGAGAGCCGAGAGCCTATCCGCCGTTCAGCGTGCCGGTGATGCTCTACGACGCCAACTGCGCCATCAATCGCGAGACTGTCCTGAAGCGCTTTCCGTTCTTCAAGTCGACGGCCGTGGAGCAGCGCATGCTTTTCGCCAAGCCGGCGAAGGGCGAACTGGCTCCTCTGACGATCCTGCCGACAGCCAAATATTACAATCAGGCAGCCTGACGCGCTCTCGCCGGCGATTGCGGCTATGCCGATGCCGGCGCTATAGATGCCGCTGACAGGCGTTGGAATCTTTCGCGCCGCAGTTCGGAGCTATCCTGATGGACATTGGCAACCTGCCGCTCACCCCGCTGATCTCCCTGATCGCCGGCGTGGTGATCCTGATCATGCCGCGCCTCCTCAACTACATCGTCGCTCTCTACCTGATCATCGTCGGTCTGCTGGGGCTGTTCCCGCAACTGGCGAGCTGATTTCCAGCTCCCGAAAGGCGTCGGCAAGCATTCTCTATTCCGCTGCCTTGGTCTAAGGACATTCGCGAAACGGCGGCGATTGGGAAAGTTATATGGTAGGCGTTAGGAACGCTCTCGGGTCGTTTGCGGCCTCTGTGCTGGTCGCGATGTCCGCGATAAGCTTTTCGATCGGCTCTGCCTCTTCCGAGGACATCGTCGGCATTCCGAACCTGTCCTACAGGACTGGCCCCTTTGCCTCGACCGGCACGCCGCTGATGAATGGCCAGCGCGACTACATGATGATGATCAACGAGCGCGACGGCGGCATCAACGGCGTCAGGCTCGGCTATGAGGAATGCGAAACGGGCTATTCCACGGAAAAGGGCGTGGAATGTTACGATAAGACCAAGGCGACTGGTCTTGTCGTGCAGCCCTGGTCGACCGGCATAACGTCCCAAATCCTGCCCCGGCTCAATGCCGACCGCATTCCCCTGCTGGCGCCAGGCTATGGTTTCTCCGCGATGGCCGATGGCAAGACCTTCAAATGGGCGTTCAACATGCCGGCGTCCTATTGGGACGGCGCGTCGATGATCCTGCGCCATCTTTCTGGCGGCAATCTCGACACGCTGCGGGACAAGAAGATCGCGCTGCTTTATCTGGACGCGCCCTATGGCAAGGAACCCATCCCGTTCCTGCAGGCGCTTGCCGCCAAACACGGCTTCACCCTTCTTTTCGTCCCGGTCGCGCCGCGCGAGATGCTCAACCAGGCGGCGCAATGGCAGGAAATTTTGCGCGAGAACCCGGACTACGTGCTGATGTGGGGTTGGGGTGCGATGAACGCCGGCGCGCTTGCCGAGGCGGTCAAGACGAAATTCCCGATGGACAGGTTCGTCGGTATCTGGTGGTCGGGCCATGACGGCGACCTGAAGACCGTCGGCGAGGCCGGAAAGGGGTACAGGGCGCTGTCCTGGAACTTTCCGGTCCCGGACGCACAGGCCATGCAGGACATCAGGAAGTATGTCCTCGATCCGAAGAAGACCGAGATCGGGGAGGGCGAGTTCGACTCGGTCTTCTACCAGCGCGGCGTTCTTATCTCGATGTTCACCGTCGAGGCCATCCGAGCCGCGCAGGAGCAATTCGACACAAGGCTTGTCAATGCGGAGCAGTTGCGCTGGGGGTTCGAGAACCTCAAGCTCGACGAGGACCGGCTGGCGCAGATCGGGATTACCGGCATGATCGCTCCCTTCGCCACATCCTGCGAGGATCATACGGGCCATTCCGGCGCCTGGATGCTCGAATGGGATGGCAGCAGGTTCGTCAAGGCTTCGGACCTGCTGCATGCTGACCAGGCCGGGATTGCCTCGCTCGTCGATCAGGAGGCCAACGCCTTTGCGCAGGCCAACGCCCCCTGGGCCATGAACGACGAATGCCGATTGTAGAAGCACCGACGGACGGTGGTTTTTGTCGCGGTCGCGATGGCCATCCTGCCATTGCCCTTGGCGCAGCTTTTCGTTATGTGCCGTTAAGGACTCCCGGAGGATCAAATGGCCGACCACTCGCCGACCGGACCCGTGGAAACGGGCGCGCAGATGGACTACCCCGAACATGAGAAGACCTATTCCATGTTCATCGCGCTTTCCAAATATGGAGCGTTGTTCTGTGCGGCGCTGCTGATCGCCATGGCGTTCGGCTTCTTCACAAGCGCCGGCTTCTTCTCGGCGACAATCGTCCTCATCCTTGTCTACGCTGTCGGCTGGGCGCTGCTGCGCTAGCTTCCGGTAGCCGGTTTTTCCGGCCGGCGCGACGACTTAGTCCGTCTGGCGCCTAACGTTGGGTAAGGTTGCGTCCGAAAGGATTTTGCGGTGGGACAGATTGCATTTATCCCCAAGGAAACCGAGGGCGGGGAACCTCGCGTCGCGGCGTCGCCGGATACAGTGAAGCGGCTTGTCGGGCTTGGGTTCGAGGTCATCGTCGAGGCCGGCGCGGGTCTCGGTTCGCGGATCGTCGACGAGGAATTCGTCAAGGCGGGCGGCTTGATCGGCAAGGCATCTGACGCCAGCCGCGCCGACCTCGTGCTGAAGGTCAGGCGGCCGACCGCTTCGGACCTCAAGGTTTACAAGAAGGGCTCGGCGGTCATTGCCACGATGGACCCCTATGGCAACGAGGCCGCCGTGGCAGCCCTTGCCGCAGCCGGCGTTACCGCCTTCGCGATGGAATTCATGCCGCGCATCTCGCGCGCGCAGGTCATGGACGTGCTGTCGAGCCAGGCGAATCTGGCCGGCTATCAGGCGGTGATCGACGGGGCCGCGGAATACGACCGCGCGCTACCGATGATGATGACGGCTGCGGGCACGGTGCCTGCCGCGAAAGTCTTCATCATGGGCGTCGGCGTCGCCGGCCTGCAGGCCATCGCGACAGCAAGGCGCCTTGGCGCCGTAGTTACGGCGACCGACGTGCGTCCGGCGGTGAAGGAGCAGGTACAGTCGCTTGGCGCGAAGTTTCTGGCGGTCGAGGACGACGAGTTCAAGGCGGCCGAGACTGCCGGCGGTTATGCCAAGGAAATGTCGAAGGAATACCAGGCCAAGCAGGCGGCGCTGGTGGCCGACCATATCGCCAAACAGGATATCGTCATCACCACGGCGCTGATCCCCGGCCGGCCTGCGCCAAAACTGGTGTCGGCCGCGATGGTCGCCGCGATGAAGCCGGGTTCGGTGCTGGTGGATCTTGCGGTCGAGCGCGGTGGCAATGTCGAGGGCTCAGAAGCCGGCAAGGTCGTCACCACCGCCAATGGTGCGAAGATCGTCGGCCATCTCAACATGCCCGGCCGCGTGGCCGCATCGGCGTCGCTTCTCTACGCCAAGAACCTCTATGCCTTCGTGGAGACGATGGTCGACAAGGCGACCAAGACTTTTGCGGTCAATCGCGAGGACGAACTGGTGAAGGCGACGATGCTGACCGATGGCGGCAAGATCGTGCATCAGGCCTTCGCCAAGGCGGCGTCGCCAGCAGAACCCGTCGTTGAGCCGGCCGCTATCCCCGCGACGACCTTGGTAGCCGATGCCGCTACTGCGCCCAAGAAGGCAGCCAAGAAGCCGGCAGCGCCCAAAAAGCCTGGAACTGCAAAGGGAGAGGCGTGATGGAAAAGACCGCGCTGGAACAGGCGCTCGACCAGATCGATCGCGCGATGGAGGTTGCCCGTGCGGCGGTGGCCAACATAGACAACGGTGCCGCCGTGGCGGCCGGCGATGCGGCGCATGCGCTTTCGGGCGGCGCCGTCGATCCCTTCATATTCCGCTTCGCCATCTTCGTGCTGGCGATCTTCGTCGGCTACTACGTCGTCTGGTCGGTGACGCCGGCGCTGCATACGCCGCTGATGGCCGTCACCAACGCGATCTCTTCGGTTATCGTGGTGGGCGCGCTTCTCGCAGTCGGCATTTCGGCGTCAGGGCTCGCAACCGGTTTCGGCTTTGTGGCGCTGGTACTGGCGGCCGTCAACATTTTCGGCGGCTTCCTCGTCACGCAGCGCATGCTTGCGATGTACAAGAAGAAGGAGAAGTGACGTGAGCCAGAACGTCGCCTCCTTCCTTTATCTCGTCTCCGGCATCCTGTTCATCCTGGCGCTGAGAGGGCTTTCGCACCCGACGACAAGCCGGCGCGGTAATCTGTTCGGCATGATCGGCATGGCGATCGCCATCGGCACGACGTTGGCGCTGGCGACCCCGAGCGCCAAGGGTCTGGGGCTGATCGTGCTCGGCCTTGCCATCGGCGGCGGTGTCGGCGCGGTGATCGCGCGGCGCATCGCCATGACTTCGATGCCGCAGCTTGTCGCCGCCTTCCACAGCCTCGTCGGCCTCGCCGCCGTCATGGTCGCGGCGGCTGCCATGTATGCGCCGGCCAGCTTCGGCATAGGCGTGCCTGGTGACATCCACGGCCAGGCGCTGGTCGAGATGAGCCTCGGCGTCGCCATCGGCGCGATCACCTTCACCGGATCGGTCATCGCCTTCCTGAAGCTCGATGGCCGCATGTCGGGCAAGCCGATCATGCTGCCCGGCCGGCACTTCCTCAACGCGGTGCTCGGCATCGCGCTGGTCGTGCTGATCGTGATGCTCGTCTCGACCGAAAGCTTCACCATTTTCTGGCTGATCGTAGCGGTGTCGCTGCTGCTCGGCGTCCTCTTGATCATCCCGATCGGCGGCGCGGACATGCCGGTCGTCGTGTCCATGCTGAACTCCTATTCGGGCTGGGCGGCTGCGGCACTCGGCTTCACGCTCGGCAATCTGGCGCTGATCATCACCGGCGCGCTGGTCGGATCGTCGGGCGCGATCCTGTCCTACATCATGTGCAAGGGCATGAACCGCTCGTTCATCTCGGTTATCCTCGGCGGGTTTGGCGGCGAGACGGCGTCCGCCGCCGACGATGGCATCGAGCGCACGGTCAAGCAGGGTTCGGCGGATGACGCTGCCTACCTGATGGCCAATGCGCAGAAGGTCATCATCGTGCCGGGCTACGGCATGGCAGTGGCGCAGGCGCAGCACGCATTGCGCGAGATGGCCGACAAGCTGAAGGCCAAGGGCGTCGAAGTGAAGTATGCGATCCACCCGGTCGCGGGCCGCATGCCCGGCCACATGAACGTGCTGCTCGCCGAAGCGAATGTCCCCTACGACGAGGTATTCGAGCTGGAGGACATCAATTCAGAGTTCGCGCAGGCCGACGTCGCCTATGTCATCGGCGCAAACGACGTCACCAACCCGTCGGCCCGCGACGACAAGTCGTCGCCGATCTACGGCATGCCGATCCTCGACGTGGACAAGGCGCGCACCTGCCTGTTCGTCAAGCGCTCGCTCGGCTCGGGCTATGCCGGCATCGACAACACGCTGTTCTACAAGGACGGCACCATGATGCTGCTGGGCGACGCCAAGAAGATGACCGAGGAAATCGTCAAGGCTCTGGACCACTGAGGCGCGCAGCAGATCTGAGTTTTGACGATCACGGGGCCGAACTTGTAGGCGAGGTGGTCTCTTCGTCCGAATTGGCAACGGTGGCGGCGGCCTTCGACACCGGTTTGTCTGGACGTCCCGGTATTAGAACTGCAGACGTCCCGCCGGCCGTCAAAAAGCTGATCGCTCCCGAGGGGATTATGGGAGCGATTGCTTCACGGCTTGCTGGCCGCTTGGCGCATCCAGTTCGCGTGCTCTTCTTCGACAAGACACCTGAGATGAACTGGGCCGTTCCATGGCATCGGACCGCACGATAGCGGTCGCCGAGCGTCATGACGTCGAAGGCTTTGGCAACTGGAACGTCAAGAATGGAATGAACCATGTCGAGCCGCCAGAGGTGTTGCTCCAGGGTATGCTCACCCTCAGGCTTCATCTCGACGACACGGGTGCCGACAATGGTGCACTGGATATTGTGCCGGGGTCTCACAAGCTCGGCCGCGTGCCCGCCAATAAGGTGCTGGGATTCGCCCGCGCTGTTGAAGCCATCTGCTGCGAAGCGGTAGCGGGTGAGATCTTGGCGATGCGCCTGACGACGATCCACAAGTCGGAAAGGTCCGCTAACCCCACACGCCGGCGGGTCCTACATGCCGACTACAGCGGCGATAAGCTTCCGCCGCCGCTGACTTGGCTTTTATGACCTCTTAAAGCTTCAGGCGACCACCCTAGCCGGCTGGCGCGCGCAGCTTGAACTGGGTGACACCAACGGCAAGATTGAACCCCGTCTGGGTCTGGAGGCTGAGCGGCTGCAGCGTGAACGACTTGTTCGAACCGCCGACCAGCAGATTGGCTCCCGCGCCGACCGCCACCGAGGCCTCGGCGCTCGCGCCGACATAATCGCCAGCGAGCGCGCCGGGAGCGTAGATATCCCTGCTCGGCGCAAGCACCGCCCAGGTGATCTTGGTTTCGCCGGTGGTGCCGATGTCGAGGCCGAACTTGTCGATGCTGCCGCTATAGGTCTCGGCGGCAAAATTCGCATCGGCCGGCGTGTACGCGCACGTGACATCCTTCGTCGAGCCGATAATGAACCCCGCGCCGCCCTCGACGGTGCAGTCGAGGACACCGAGTTCGATGCCCTCGTTTTGCGCGTTGGCCGTGGCGACAGCCGCAAGAATTGCCGTGGAGGCTGCGAGGATCAGAAAAGGTCTCATGATGATCTCCTTAAGTTCCCGCAACAACTCGGATCATAGCCGAGAGTTCCGCCGCCGATCGGGCAACTCCTTCTGGAGCTGTTACTTCAGCGAATGGACTAGGTTCATCGCAGTGACGGTCAGCGCCGCATTGAGGCCGGTCTGCGCCTGGACGCTGAGCGGCTGCAACGTGAAGGAGTGCTGGAATCCGCCGACGAGCAGGTTGGCGCCGCCGCCTGTGATGATGCTCGCCTCGGCCGTCGCGCCGACGTAGTTGCCGGCAAGGGCGCCGTCCTGGTGCTTCCTGCTGAGGGCGAAGACCGCCCAGGCCAGCGTGCCCTGATGGGTGACGCCGACATCCACGCCGATCTTGGAGATCATGCCGGTGTAATATTCGCGGCCGCCGCCCTTGGACGACTTGAAGGTACAGGAAACGCCCTTGTGCGACGCGATGATGATGCCAACGCCGCCGTCGATCTCGCAGGTCAGCACACCAAGCTTGACGCCTTCGCCCGCGCTGGCCGGAGCGGCGAGGAAGCCGGTCATGGCGGCTGCGGCAAATAGGGAAGCGAGCTTCTTGAACATGGGGAAATCCTGCTTTGAAGTTGAAATCTGGATAGGCCGCAACATTTCGGCAAAATCCGGGCCGGATGCTGTTATGCACCCACTATCCTAAGTGTTTTTCGCGAAACCGGTTCCAATTTTAGGGAACAGGCGCTGAACGGAGCTAGCCAGCCTTGGTGCGGGCCAGTCCGTCCACGGCCGGCTTGTAGTTGGGGTCGAGCCGCACGGCCTGCTGGTAAGACTTGGCTGCCTTCGCCTTTTCGCCACGCTTTTCGTAGACCAGCCCCTGGTTGGCCCAGCTTTCGGCGATCCGGCCGTCGAGGCGTATAGCCTGGTTGAAGTCGGCGAAAGCGTTGTCGTCATCGTTCATCGCCAGATAGGAAAGGCCGCGACCGTTATACGGTTCGGGCGACTCCGGGGACTTGGAGATCGACATAGAGAAATCTTCGATGGCGAAGGCGTGCTGCCCCTGGCTCTGATAGATCAGGCCGCGGTTGTGGTAGGCGCGGGCGTCCGTCGTGTCGAGCTGGATGGCCTTCTGGAAATCGTTGAACGCCTGAGTTGTCTGGCCGGCCCGGCGATAGAGATTGCCGCGACCGATATAGGCCGCGTCATAGTTCGGATTGAGCTGGATCGCACGATTGTAGTCGGCCAGCGCGGCGTTCTGATCACCGATGAAGCGGTATATCAACGCGCGGTTGGAGTAGGCCTGATAGAAGTTCGGCTTCAACTCGATGGCCTTGTTGAAGTCCTTCAGCGCATCCTGATACTTGCCGCCGCGTCCATAGGCCGAGCCGCGTACGTTATAGGCCTCAGGATCCTGCGGGTTGCGCTGGATGACCGCCGTCAGCGACGCAATGTTCTGCTGCGAGCCTTGGGCGGTGTCGATCGTCGCCAGCTCGCCACTCGGGCCGGAGCTTTGGCAGGCGGAGAGAAGGGCGCCGGCGAGAAGTACCGCCACAATCGCGCCGCTCCGCATCGCCGGCTTGCGGTCGACAATGGCTGCATTCATCGCGTTCTACCTCAGATGCCGGACCGAAGATGCCGGTTTTTTTGGTCCCCGCATCGCGTCTCCAGTCGCGATGAACAAAAGGTGGCGGCGATGCTCATCGCCCCCACCTTGAAACTCGTACCGCCGGAAAAAGACGAAAAATGGGCGCGATCAGCGCGCCGGGCGTCCCGCACCAGCGGCACCCGGAGCCGGACGTGGCGTCATCGGCAGCAGGCCTTCGCGCTGCGCGCGCTTGCGAGCCAGCTTGCGGGCGCGGCGGACGGCCTCAGCCTTTTCGCGGGCGCGCTTTTCCGAAGGCTTCTCATAGTGTCCACGCATCTTCATCTCGCGGAAGATGCCTTCACGCTGCATTTTCTTCTTCAGGGCGCGAAGCGCCTGGTCAACGTTGTTGTCGCGGACGAGTACCTGCACGGGCGATCCTACTTTCGTGTTCAGAAACAAAGCCTTGGCTTAAAGCCAAACAGCTCCGCGGCGGCCACCACCGCGAATTGTGGCGGCTGATAGCAGAATCAGGGCGGATTGTCGAGTGCGTATCGCGGCTTGCCTAAACGGACCCGCCCCAGCGCTGGCACCAAAGCTCAACGCAGCTGCACCATCATCTTGACTGCGACGAAGCGTAGTGCAACTGCCACGCGCAAATCAACATACCGGATCGAGCAGTGGCTGACACAACCATACCGGCACGGCAGCCAGCAGTCGATGGCACCGTGACCGCCATCATCATCGCCGTCAGCCTCTGCCATTTCATCAATGACGTCATGCAGTCGCTGCTGGCGGCGATCTACCCGCTGCTCAAGGATGGCTACAATCTCGACTTCTGGCAGATCGGCATCCTGACGCTGGCCTTCCAGGGCACCGCGTCGCTGCTCCAGCCCGTCATAGGCCTTTATACGGACAAGCGCCCGCTTCCTTACTCGCTGCCGATCGGCATGTTGTCCTCGCTCGTCGGCCTGATCGTGCTCGCCTTCGCTCACAGCTATGCGGTGCTGGTGATTGGCTCGATGCTGATCGGCCTTGGATCGGCGATCTTCCATCCGGAATCCTCGCGCGTTGCGCGCCTTGCGTCTGGCGGGCGTTTTGGTCTGGCGCAATCCGTTTTCCAGCTAGGCGGCAATTTCGGCCAGGCGATAGGCCCTCTTCTGGCCGCGTTCGTGGTCGTACCGTTCGGCCAGCAGAGCATTTCCTGGTTCACGATTGGCTCGATGGTGGGAATTGTCGTGCTGTGGCGGGTGAGCAGATGGTATGCGGGGCACCTGCGCGACCGCATGGGTCGCAAGATGCCGGCGCCGATGTTCCCGGCCCTGCCGCGGCGGACCATCGTCACGGCGCTCGTCGTGCTGACGATCCTGACCTTCTCCAAGAACATCTACATGGCGTCGCTGTCGAGCTACTATACTTTCTATGCAATGGACCGCTTTGGCGTCTCCGTTCAGGGATCGCAATTGATGCTGTTCGGATTCCTTGGCGCTTCGGCGGCCGGGCTGGTGCTGGGCGGGTTGTTCGGCGACCGGTTCGGGGCGAAGACTGTCATCTGGTTCTCGATCCTCGGCGTGCTGCCATTCACGCTGGCGCTTCCCTACGCCAACCTCTTCTGGATCAATGTGCTCGCCATCCTGATCGGCCTGATCCTGTCGTCGGCCTTCTCCGCGATCGTCGTGTTCGCGCAGGAACTCGTTCCGGGTCGCGTCGGGCTGATCGCCGGCATCTTCTTCGGCCTTGCCTTCGGATTCGGCGGCATCGGCGCGGCAGCACTCGGTGTGCTGGCCGACAGCAGGGGCATCGAATATGTGTTTTGGATCTGCTCGTTCCTGCCGCTGCTGGGCTTGCTGACGATCTTCCTGCCCGACATGAACAGGGGTCACCGCAGATAACGGTGGCCTAGGCTGTCGCACGGCGCAAAACGGCAAGCGCCGTCGCAGACAGCGCAAGGGTGACATCGGCTTTTCGCTAGTGATACACCTCGCCGCCGGACAGCTCATCCGGCGTCCGGTCCACTGTGCATTGCGAGGCCATCGAAGCAGCATGCGGAAATATTCTGTATTCGCCATCGCCAGGGAAGCCTTGCGCGGCCACAAGGGCTGGGAACAGCAATGGACCTCGCCCGAGCCGAAGTCGGAATACGACGTCATCATCATCGGCGCCGGCGGTCATGGGCTTGGCGCGGCCTATTATCTCGCCCAGGAGCACGGCATTACCAATGTCGCGGTCATCGAGAAGGGCTGGCTCGGCGGCGGCAACACCGGCCGCAACACCACGATCATCCGCTCGAACTATCTCTACGAAGAGAGCATGGACATCTACGAGCACTCGCTGAAGCTGTGGGAAAACCTCAGCCAGGAGCTAAACTATAACGTCATGTATTCCGCGCGCGGCGTGATGATGCTGTCGCACAACACCCACGACCGGCAGTCGCTGCATCGGCATATCAATGCGCACCGCCTCTACGGCATCGACAATGAGTGGCTGACGCCAGAGCAGGCCAAGGCCTATTGCCCGCCGCTCGATATTTCGGCCTCGGCTCGCTATCCGATCAACGGTGCGTCGCTGCAACGGCGCGGCGGCACCGCGCGGCATGACGCTGTGGCCTGGGGCTATGCGCGGGCGGCCTCGGATCGCGGCGTCCACATCATCCAGAACTGCGAAGTGACTGGCATCCGCCGCGGGCCTGACGGGCGCGTGACCGGCGTCGACACCTCGCGCGGCTTCATCGGCGCGAAAAAGATCGGCGTTTCGGCATCCGGCCACAACACGGTCGTCATGGCGATGGCCGGCGTTCGCGTGCCGCTGGAAAGCAACCCGCTGCAGGCGCTGGTGTCTGAGCCGCTGAAGCCGATCTTCCCGTGCGTGGTCATGTCGAACACAGTGCATGCCTACATATCCCAGTCGGACAAGGGCGAGCTCGTCATCGGCGCGGGCACCGACCAGTATGTCTCCTATTCGCAGACCGGCGGTTTGCAGATCATCACCCACACGCTCGATGCCATCTGTGAGGTTTTCCCGATCTTCCGGCGGGTGAAGATGATGCGCCAGTGGGGCGGCATTACCGACAACACCCCGGATCGTTCGCCAATCCAGTCGAAGACGCCGGTTCCCGGCCTCTACGTCAATTGCGGATGGGGTACCGGCGGCTTCAAGGCGACGCCGGGATCGGCGCATCTGTTCGCGCATCTCATCGCGCGCGACGAGCCGCACCGGCTCGCCGCCGGGCTGACCCTTGACCGCTTCCGCTCCGGTCGGCTGATTGACGAGGCGGCCGCCGCCGCTGTGGCGCACTGAGGGGAGGGCAAAGATGCTTCTGATCCATTGCCCCTATTGCGAGGAAGAGCGCTCCGAACTGGAGTTCCGCAACGCCGGCGAAGCGCATATCGCGCGGCCGGAAAACATCGCCGCGATAAGCGACGAGGAGTTCGAGCAGTTCTTCTTCCTGCGCTCGAACCCGAAAGGCGTGATCTTCGAACGCTGGCGGCATATCCATGGCTGCGGGCGCTTCTTCAACGCCGCGCGCAACACCGTGACCGACAAGTTCCTGATGACCTACAAGGCCGGCGAGCCGAAGCCGGACCTGGACAAGCTGGGCGTTGACAAGCCGGCTGCCGCGTCTGTCGCAAGCGATCCGGACGCCGGCGAACCGAAGCCAAAGAAAAAAGAAACCCGGCGCACGCCGGCCAAGAAGGGTGATGCGTGATGGCCGAACCTTTCCGCATTTTGGGCTCGGGCAGACTGACGCCGGCGCGCACCGCGCGCTTCACCTTCGATGGCAAGCCGTACACCGGGCTGGTGGGCGATACGGTCGCCTCGGCGCTGCTGGCCAATGGCGTGCATCTCGTCGGCCGCTCCTTCAAGTATCACCGCCCGCGCGGCATCCTGTCGGCTGGCGCCGAAGAGCCCAATGCGCTGGTCGAGATCGCGCGCGACGCGGCGCGCAGGACGCCCAACGTGCGCGCGACGGTGCAGGAACTCTATGACGGGCTGACGGCGCGCTCGCAGAACCGCTGGCCGTCGCTTTCCTTCGATGTCGGCGCGATCAACGACGTGTTCTCGCCCTTCTTCTCGGCCGGCTTCTACTACAAGACCTTCATGTGGCCGAAGGCGGCATGGAAGAGCCTCTACGAGCCGAACATCCGCGCGGCCGCTGGTCTCGGCGTATCGCCGGACCAGCCTGACCCGGATCATTATTCCTCACGCTACGCGCATTGCGAGGTGCTGGTGCTGGGAGGTGGTGCGGCGGGCATCGCGGCGGCGCTCGCCGCTGCCGACACTGGCGCGCGCGTGATCCTCGCGGACGAGCAGGGCGAGTTCGGCGGTGCGCTGCGCTTCGAGAGCGGCGCGAAGATCGAGGGGCAGGACGGTTGGGGCTGGGCGCAGGCGGCGATCGCCAAACTGGCGGCCATGGAAAATGTGCGGCTGCTGCCGCGCACCACGGCGTTCGGCTACTACGCGCAGAATTTCGTCGGCCTCACCGAGCGCGTGACCGAGCATCTGTCCAATCCGGGACACGACCTTCCGCGCGAGCGGCTGTGGCAGGTCCGGGCGAAGAAGGTGGTGATCGCGACCGGCGCGATCGAGCGGCATATGGTGTTCGCCGACAACGACCGGCCGGGCGTCATGCTCGCTTCGGCGGCGCGCTCCTACCTGAACCACCAGGGCGTCGCGGTTGGCCGCAATGTCGGCGTCTATACGGCGAACGACAGCGCCTATGCGGCCGCGATCGACCTGAAGAAGGCAGGCGTCTCCATCGCCACCATCGTCGACCTCCGCGACAATCCCGCCGGGCCGCTGGTGGACGAGGCGCGCGCACTCGGCATCGAGATCAACCACGGGCGCGCGGTGGTGAAGGCGCGCGGAAAGCTGCGCGTGTCCTCCATCGTCGTGCAGCCGAAGAACGGTGGCGCCGAGCGCACGATACCGGTCGATGCGCTGATCACCTCGTCAGGCTGGACGCCGTCGGTGCACATGTTCTCGCAGTCGCGGGGCAAGGTGGCTTTCGATCAGGAGACGCGTCGCTTCCTGCCGGGCGTCTATGCGCAGGACTGCGTTTCGGTCGGCGCCTGCAACGGCACCGACAGTCTGGCCGCTGCGGTGGACGAAGCCTATGCGGCCGGGTCACGGTTGGCGAAGGAAGCGGGTGGCAAGGCTGCGAAAGGCAGCAAGCCGAAGGTCGATGCCGGCGAGAACTGGACCGGCGGGATGCTGGGCTCCGCGCCCGGGGCCGGCGCCGACACGACGGTCAAGGCGTTCATCGACTTCCAGAACGACGTCACCGCCAAGGATATCCGCCAGGCGGTGCGCGAAGGCATGCGCTCGATCGAGCACGTCAAGCGCTTCACCACCAACGGCATGGCGACCGACCAGGGCAAGACGTCGAATGTCCACGGGCTGGCGATCGCGGCGGAAGCGCTCGGCAAGGAGATGCCGGAGGTCGGGCTGACGACCTTCCGCGCGCCCTACACGCCGGTCACCTTCGGCTCGCTCATCAACCATTCGCGCGGCGCCCTGTTCGACCCGACCCGGCGTACGCCGATCCACCCGTGGGCCGAGGCGCGGGGGGCGGTGTTCGAGGATGTCGGGCAGTGGAAGCGCGCTTGGTATTTCCCGAAGTCAGGCGAGGACATGCATGCGGCTGTCGACCGCGAATGCGTGACCGTGCGCAAGACGGCGGGCCTGTTCGATGCGTCGACGCTCGGCAAGATCGAGGTCGTCGGCCCCGACGCCGCGAAGTTCATGGAACTCATCTACACCAACCCCTGGGAGAAGCTTGAGCCCGGCCGCTGCCGCTATGGCCTGATGCTGCGCGAGGACGGCTTCATCTATGACGACGGCGTCGTCGGCCGGCTCGCGGCAGATCGCTTCCATGTCACGACGACGACAGGCGGCGCAGCGCGCGTGATGAACCACATGGAGGATTATCTCCAGACCGAGTTCCCGCATCTCAACGTGTGGCTGACCTCGGTCTCCGAGCAGTGGGCGGTCATCGCCGTGCAGGGGCCGAAGTCGCGCGAGATCATCGCGCCGCTGGTCGAAGGCATTGACCTCTCGGACGAGGCGCTGCCACACATGTCCGTGCGCGAGGGCAAGATCTGCGGCGTGCCGACAAGGCTGTTCCGCATGTCCTTTTCCGGCGAGCGCGGGTTCGAGGTGAACGTGCCGGCCGACTATGGGCTCGCCGTCTGGGAGGCGCTGTGGGCCGAAGGCGAGAAGCACGGCGCCTGCGCTTACGGCACGGAGGCGATGCACGTCCTGCGCGCCGAGAAGGGTTACATCATCGTCGGGCAGGATACCGATGGGACCGTCACCATGAACGATGCCGGTCTGGACTGGGCCGTCGGCAAGAAGAAGACCGACTTCGTCGGCATTCGCGGCATGGCGCGGCCCGATCTTGTCGCGGCGGGCCGCAAGCAGATCGTCGGGCTGAAGACCAGGAACCCGAAGACCGTGCTGGAGGAGGGCGCGCAGATCGTCGGCAACCCGAGCCAGCCGAAGCCGATGAAGATGCTCGGCCATGTGACGTCGAGCTATTGGTCGGAGAATTGCGGCCGGTCGATCGCCATGGCGCTGCTGATGGACGGGCGCTCGCGCATGGGCGACACGCTGTTCGTGCCGATGCAGAACGAGACGATCGAGGTCGAGGTCTGCTCGCCGGTATTCTTCGACGAAAAGGGGGGCCGCCTCAATGGCTGACGCTGTGCGCAACCCGGCATTGGTGGGACGGGAATTTTCGGCGGCCGGCGTGAAGGTGGCCGTGCTGCCGCCAGCGCACCGGATATCGTTGCGTGCACCAACTCAGTCTTTGGCGGCCCTGTCGAAGGCGCTGGGGCTGACCTTGCCGCAGAAGCCGAAGGCGTCAGCCAGCAAGGCAACGCGAACGGCGCTGTGGCTGGGGCCGGACGAGTGGCTGGTGATTGACGAGGGGGCGAAGGATCCTCTGGACGCCTGCGCCTCCGTGGATACCCTGCATTCCGCCGTCGGAATCTCGCACCGGAACGTGGCTTTCTCGGTGACGGGTGCGGGCGCCGAAAACACCATCGCCGCCGGATGCCCGCAGGATCTTTCGCTGGCGGTGTTTCCGGTCGGCGCGTGCGCGCGCACGGTGCTTGGAAAGGCGGAAATCGTGTTGCTGCGCACGGCCGAGGATGCGTTCCGGGTCGAGTGCTGGAGGTCGTTCTCTGACTATGTTTACGGCTTCCTTACGGAAGCCGCGCGCGACGCTGCCGCCTAACGAGTTCAGCGCCTGACGAGCATTGCCGCCAGAAGACCCACGACGGCCAAGCCGACGACAGCCGCCATCGCCGGATTATCGCGCGCCGCCTGCTCGGCCGCGCGGGCACGCTTGCGGACGTGCGGCAGCGCGTCGAGAAGCCGGTCCCTGAGATCGCCGTAGACATCGTCGGCCGCCTCTCGGGCTGCGTCATACGCGTCGGAGCCGCGCCGGGACATGGTCTTCTTCAGGGCAGCGAGTTCCTTCGACAGCCTCGCGACCTGTGTTTCGAGGTCGTCTTCGACGTCGCTACGAAAGCGTGAGAATGCGGGCATGTCTTTTGTCCTTGCAAGTTGGGAGCCTAAGACAACGTCCGTCGTGTCATCCGGTTCCGCTGAAGTACAGTCCTACGGACGCTTCTGCTTGGGCTTTCCTGGGATCGACGAGGAAATGACGGAGATCGGATCGCTGGCCGGAAACGTGTCTTCCAGCGCCTCCTCAAGTTCCTCGTCCAGTTCCTGTTTTGGAGAAAGACGCTCCTGCGCGGCGCGCTCTCGTTCAAGCGATTTCACCGCCGCGGATTTTCTGTTCGTACCGAAGGGCTTTGCAGGGGCCATGTGCTTGTCCTCGCTGTATCCTTACAAGATAGGGAATGCGGCGAGCTACACCAGCCCCAATCGCGTCAGCCGTCGTTTGCTGCGTTCAGTTCGTCCGGTGCAAGGCCTGTCTCCTCCGCCTGCGCACTGACCACCTGGGACACAAGCAAGCGGCGGGACTTGAGCAGCGGCCCGAGCGTCGAACGCAGTGCTGCCAGACGCGGACTTTCCATATGCGCGGTGAGCGCAGCCTGGTCGATGTAGAGTTCACTCACCATGAGGCGACCGGGGATCGGCGCCCCTGTCTGGTCAACCGGCTCCAGCACCTCGAAGCGCAGGCAGCCGTCCTCCTCGAAAAGGGTGCGGCGGGCGTGGTCCTTCATCAAGGCGGCGAAGTCTCCTTCGCGCCCGTCATGGATCTCGTATTCGACGATGACGCTCATCTGCGGCACGGGCCGTCTCCTTATTCTTGCGCGCGCCGGCTCTCGGGCGGAACGAAAGCGAGGGTCAGCCATCGCGCCGTGAGGGCCGGCTTGGCCGATCCCTCGATCTCGATGGACACGTCGTTGGCCACTTGAACCCATCCGGAAGGTCTGATCTTGGCTTCGGCGAGCTTGAAGCGTGCGCGGATGCGCGAGCCGGTTTTTACCGGGGCAACGAAACGAACGGTATCGAAGCCGTGGTTGATGCCGATGTCGGCACCCTCCAGAGAGGGCTGCGCCTCGTAGGCAAAGGTCGAAAGCAGGGAGAGCGTGAGAAAGCCGTGCGCGATGGTACCGCCGAATGGCGTCTCCGCGGCGGCGCGCTCGGGATCGCAGTGGATGAACTGGTGGTCGTCGGTTGCGTCGGCGAACTGGTCGATCATGGTCTGCGTTACCTCGCGCCAGGGCGACAGGCCGGTCTCCTGGCCGACCAGCCCTTCCAATTCGTCGAGCCTGACTGTCTTCACGCGATACTCCCTCTCTGCGCGCTGCGCTGCGCTTCCGCTTCCCTATCGCGGATGCACCAACCATTTCAACCTTGGTCGGGTTCCCTGGTTGTAGAGGTGTCGTTTCCGGACGGTTTGGCGGCCTGTTGGCGAGGCAGCAAATCCTCGCTCCCGCAAAGTGGGGGAGAGGTGGCCGCGAAGCGGACGGAGAGGGGGGCTTTGAGCGCGGTACTTAACCTCCCCTTGAGGGGAGGTCGGCCATATGTAGTCCGGCCGGGTGGGGTCGCTTCTCACAGGCGAAACGCGGAGATTTGAATGTCGTAGCGCTGCCTCTGGCTACCCCACCCGTCCGACCGCCTGCGGCAGTCGTCCAGCCTCCCCGCAAGGGGGTGGGATATCCGCGCACTTCATCGTTGCCACGCCCTGCTTTCGCAGTCTGGCTGTTTCAAAGAACGCTCCTTGTGGGTGCAAGGAGTAGTCGGGAAGCGGGGCACGGGGCCTTGCCTCTCAATTTATTGTTTACGTGGCCGGTCTCCCGCGCCCCGCCGGTGTTCTTGCCCCCAAGGAGGACACGGCCGTTGCCGCTGGTCTCCATGAGGGCCCGGACCTGGGGGTTCATCACCCAGCCAACGCGACCGCAGCGTTGACCGATCCGGCACCGCCACCCTCCCTGATACCCGGTGCGCACCAGGTTCCCGTGAGGGCGATGGGGTGAGTATGCCTGAGGCGGGAACGGCGTGAATCCAGTTGCGAAGGAAAAATCGAAAAGCGCGCGATTTCAGTCGCCTGTGTTTCCAGTTGCGAAAAACTATCCACGCTTGGCGTTGCGGCTCATCCCCTCCGTCATTCCGGGGCCGCGAAGCGGAACCCGGAAGCCAGAGCACTGACTTGAGAACCGTTTGGGGCGGTGCGAAGGCCCGCAGACGAAGCGGCGGGTCGTCAGTGCAGGACCAGAACGTCCTCCGGGGAGAAGCTGATTTCAGCCTTGTCGCCCACCGCGGGCGGCGGGGAAGCAGGCGAGTTGAAGGTGTCGAGCGAGACGGATTCCTGGCCGAGCCCGACGCGTACACGGATAACGGAGCCCAGGAAGCTGACCTCGGCGATCTCGCCGCCGAGCATCGCGTCACGGCCGGGCTGGCGCCCGAGCGAAATGGCTTCGGGGCGCAGCGCGAGCGACACGGGATCACCTGCCTTCGAGCCGTTGAGCTTGCCCTTGAGGACCACCTCTCCGGTTCCGACCCTGACAGTGCCGGCAGAGGGGTCCGTAACCGTCCCTTCCAGCGTGTTCAGCGTACCGACGAAGTTGGCGACAAACTTTGTTGCCGGACGGTTGTAGATCTCGAACGGCGTGCCCACCTGCTCGGCCTTGCCCTGATACATCACGATGACGCGGTCGGAGATCGAAAGCGCTTCTTCCTGATCGTGCGTGACAAAGATCGTGGTGATGCCGAGCCGCTTCTGGATAGCGCGGATTTCGTCGCGCAGCGACACGCGCACCTTGGCGTCCAGGGCCGAGAGCGGCTCGTCGAGCAGAAGCACCTTGGGCTGCGGTGCGAGCGCACGCGCCAGCGCCACGCGCTGCTGCTGGCCACCGGACATCTGATAGGGGTAGCGGTCGGCAAGCTGGTCGAGCTGGATCAGCTTCAGCATCTCGGTGACCCGGGCAGAAATTTCGGAGGACGAGGCGCCGCGCACCTTGAGGCCGAAGCCAATGTTCTGCGCCACCGTCATGTTGGGAAACAGCGCATAGGCCTGGAACACCATGCCCATGTCACGCTGGCTGGTCTTCAGCCGCGTGACTTCCTTGCCGCCGACCGAGATCGATCCGGCGCTGGGCTCCTCGAAGCCGGCGACCATACGCAGCACGGTCGTCTTGCCGCAGCCGGAAGGTCCGAGGAAGGAAACGAATTCCCCTTGCTCGATATCGAGATTGAAGTCCTTGACCACGCGCAGCGGGCCAAAGTCTTTTTGCAAGCCCTTGAGTTCCAGGAATGCCATCAGCGTTTTACCTGCGTGTGTTTCTGGAGACGGGTGACGAGTTGGATGAGGCCCATGCAGCCCCAGGTGATGCCGAAGGCGATGACGGCCAGAGCCATGGGCTCGTAGGCCTTGTTGGCGCCGACGATCTGCATGTACGGGCCGAAGGCCGGCAGGTTGAGCAAAGCGGGAAACACAAACTCGCCGATAACGATGGCGAAGGTCAGGAAGGCGCCTGACAACACCGCGACGAGCACGTTGGGAAGGATGATGCGGAACAGGATGGTGAACCATCCCGCGCCCAGGCTCTGCGCGGCCTCTGTCAGCGTGCCCACATCGATCGTGCGCATACCGGTATCGACCGCGCGGTACATGTAAGGCAGCGACAGTACGGTAAATCCGCAGATGAGCAGCAGCGTGGTGCCCGCCGTCGTGCCCATGAGCGGCAGGATCGAGGACGTGTTGTAGAGCCGGATGTAGCCGAAGACGATGACGATAGCCGGAATGACAAGCGGCATCAGCGTGATGAACTCGACGATCGGCCGGAGCCAGGGCATTCGCAGGCGAATCCAGTAAGCGGTGGGAACGACGATCAATATTCCCACGACAATTGTCGCGATCGCTGCCGTGACGGAATAAAGAAACGTCGAGCGGAACTGCGGATCGGCCAGCACGACGCGGTACGCGTCGAAAGTATAGCCCTCGCGCCGCATCGACAGCGAAAACTCGGTCAGGCCGAGCAGCGGCAGCGCGAAGAAGAGGCAGCCGAAGAGGAAAGCACCCCAGGCGAATACCTTCATTTGATCCACTTCTCCGAACGGGTGCGAAGCACGATGTAGATCGTGTTGGCGATGCCGGTGATGACGATCATGCCGAAGGCCAGGGCGTAGCCGAGGTGCGGGTTGCCGAGCACGTCGCCGCGAATCTGAGCGAACAGCAGGATGGGTGCGAGATTGAGTGTGGAGCCGGTCAGCGCGATGGCTGTCGCGACCGCACCGAATGCGTTGGCGAACAGAAGCGCCAGCGTTCCCAGAAGGGACGGGAAAAGTATCGGGAAGGCAACCATCCGCCAGTACTGCGACGTGCTTGCGCCAAGGATCGCGGCCGCTTCCTTCCACTCCCGTTTTAGGCCCTCAAGGGCCGGCGTGATGATCAGAATCATCAGTGGGATCTGGAAGAAGAGATAGGTGACGATCAGCCCCTGAGTGCTAAGCAGGTTGAAGCCCATGGCGCGCAGGTTGATGCCGAATTCGGTCCTAAGCCAAACCGTGACCAGCCCGACTGGACCAAGCGTGGCGATGAAGGCGAAGGCAAGCGGCACGCCGGCGAAGTTGGACGCGACGCCGGAGAAGGTCAGAAGTGGCGAACGGAGCCGCCTGGGAAGTCCGCCGAACGTGATGGCGGCGGACATGGCGAAGCCGATCAGGCAGCCCAGCACTGCCGAGAAAAAGCTGACGCGGATTGAAAGAAGGTAGGCGTTGATTATCCCGGGCGTGTTCAACGACGCGATGTTGGCCAGCGTAAATGCGCCATCAGGAGTCCGGAACGCCCCGATGATAATGTAAAGCGTCGGGAAAATCAGGAAAAGCGCCGTGAAAACGAAGAACGGCAGGACCCCTAACCAACGCATGAGCACCCCTTTTCATGCCGGACCGTGTTCATGTCCCCGCCTTCCATCAAGGTGCGGTTGCAACGGGCGGACAGGCCAGGCGCCGCGTGGCGCCCGGCCTGCCTGACGCGTACTACTACTCGACGACGTTCGCGCCGACGGTAGCGTCCCAGCCAGCCTTCACGCCATCGCCATTGGCGTTGACCTGCTCGACGGTCGGGAACACGGCCTTTTCGTATGCGTCCGCCGGAGGCAGCTTGTCCAGAAGCTCCTGCGGAACCTTTTTGTTGGCGACAAGGTCGTTGAAGCGGATCGGGTGGCAGTAGCCCTTGAGCCAGCCGATCTGGCCTTCGTCGGAATAGAGGTGCTCCATCCACAGCTTGGCGGCGTTCGGGTTCGGCGCATAGGCGCTGATGGCCTGAACGTAGACACCGGCCAGAACCGCATCGGATGGAACCACGATCTGGGTCGCCGGATTGCCCTGGAGGCCGTCGCGCCAGCTGAGAGCATTGTAGTCCCACGCAATAATGATAGGCGTGGTGCCCTGCGCCAGCGAGGCAGACTTGCCGATGACCGGAACAAAGTTGCCGGCGGCGTTGAGCTCCTTGAAGAACTCCAGGCCGGCCTTGGCCGAGTCCGCGCCGGGCGCAGCGCCCCGCGACATGCCGGCGGCCAGAACGCCCAGGATCGCCTGGTTGGACGTGCGCGGGTCGCCCGCGAGCGCCACCTGGCCGGCATATTCAGGCTTCAGCAGATCGGCGAAGGAGGTCGGGACGTTCTCGACGATATCGGTGTTCACGAGGAACGACATCACGCCGTAGTAATCGCCGTACCAGTGTCCGTCGGGATCCTTGGCATCGGCAGGGATGGAGTCCCAGGTCGAGACCTTGTACGGCTGGAGCAGGCCTTCCTTCTGGGCAGCCGGACCGAACGCGAGACCGACGTCGAGCACGTCGGGCGCCTGCGGACCCTTGTTGTCCTTGTTGGCACGAACGGCTTCCAATTCGTCGGCAGAGCCAGCGTCCGGGTTGAGTTCGGTGACCGTGATTTCCGGATACTTGGCCTTGAACGCACCGATTACGTCGCCATAGCCGCACCAGCTGTGCGGCAGCGCGATCGTGCTGAGCTTGCCTTCCGCCTTCGCGGCGGCGACGAGCTCGGCCGACGGTTCGGCCGCGACGAAAGCCGTCGTCACCATCAGCGACGCGGCGGTGAGGGAAAGCAGCTTCCCCGTAAACTTGAACATGTGTTCTCTCCGTTGAACTGACGCCATTGGACGCCTCGGATGCGGTATCGCTGTCATGTGACAGTCCGATGAATGTCCGGACCGCCAAGCCCCCAAGGCGTGAAAAGTTAACCCCTTTTTCCGGACCGTAGCAATTGGCGGCCGGTTTATTTCTCGGCTAAATGTTCGTGATCGACCGGTCGCTGATCAACCTCCTCCTGTTTGCGACCGGCAGCATTCCCGCAGCGACAGACCCGGGGTCGGCGACCCTTAGAGTTTGCCGGCGATTGCGTTGTCGAGCAGCGTGCGTGCTGCCTTCTTCGTCAACTTGACCGGATTGGAGCCGGTGCTGGGATCCTCGACCGCCATTGCCGAGATCTCATCCTTGCGCTTCGCGTCCATCTTCAGCCCCTTGATCAGTTCGGGGAGCGTGTGCGGAACCTTGAGGTCCTTCCTTAGCTTCAGGACGGCCTTCGAGAAGCCGTCGAAGCCGCCCTTGATGCCGAGATAGGCGGCTGCGCGGGTCAGGCGCTCCTCGATGGCCGGACGGTTGAAGGCGAGCACGTAGGGCATGAAGACGCCGTTGGTCATGCCGTGGTGGGTGTCATAGAAGGCGCCGATCGGATGCGACAGCGAATGGATGGCGCCGAGGCCTTTCTGGAAGGCGGTAGCGCCCGCCGCGGCGGCGGCCATCATGTTTGCGCGCGCGGCGATGTCCTTGCCGTCGTTCGCGGCCTTGGGCAGGTTCTCGAAGACGAGGCGCATGCCTTCCAGCGCGATGCCGTCCGCCATCGGGTGGAAGCCGGGCGCGCAATAGGCTTCGAGGCAGTGGGCGAAAGCGTCCATGCCGGTGCCGACCGTGATGAAGGGCGGCATGCCGACGGTGAGTTCCGGGTCGGCAATCACGATCACCGGCAGGAGCTTGGGATGGAAGATGATCTTCTTGGTGTGCGTCGCTTCGTTGGTGAGGACTCCGGCGCGACCGACTTCGGAACCGGTGCCGGCGGTGGTGGGCACGGCAATGATCGGGGTGATGGCGTCGGAATTGGCGCGCGTCCACCAGTCGCCGATGTCCTCGAAGTCCCAGATCGGGCGCGTCTGGCCGGCTTGGAAGGCGATCAGCTTGCCGAGGTCGAGCGCGGAGCCGCCGCCGAAGGCGATGACGCCGTCATGCTTGCCTTTTTTGAAGACAGCGATGCCGGCGGTGAGATTGGCTTCGACGGGGTTCGGCTTCACGTCGGTGAAGACGCCGTAGGGGATTTTCGCGTCGTCGAGCACCTTCAGCGCCGAGGCGGTCGAGGGAAGCTTGGCGAGGCCGGGGTCGGTGACGAAGAGCGGCTTCTTGATGCCGGCCGCCGCCAGTACCTCGGGCAGTTCCTTGATGCGGCCCGGTCCGAAGCGGACGGTGGTCGGATAGTTCCATTTGGAAACGAATTTGGACATGGTTGTCGCCTCGGGTCTCAGATCTTTTCGCGCAGGTGGTAGGACTTCGGCCGGGTAAGGTTATCGTAGCCGATGGCTGATAGCGCTGCGCCCTTGCCGGTGTCCTTGACGCCTGTCCAGACCAGCGCGGGATCGAGATAGTCGCAGCGGTTCATGAAGACGGTTCCGGTTTCGACGCGGTCGCCGACGGCGATGGCGTGCTCGGTGTCGGCGGTCCAGATCGATGCGGTGAGGCCGTAGGGGCTGTCGTTCATCAGGGCGATGGCTTCCTCGTCGTTGCGCACCTTCATGATGCCGACGATCGGACCAAAACTTTCCTCGCGCATGACCGACATCTGGTGATCGACATTTGTCAGGACTTCGACGGGGAGGTAGGGCGAGCCGGCCTTGTCGCGCTCGTCCTTCGCGTTGATGTGGGCGGTGGCGCCCTTGCGCAGCGCCTCGGCCTTCTGCTCGCGGATCAGGTCGGCGAACCGGGCCTGCGCCATCGGGCCGATGATGGCGTCCTTTTCAAGCGGGTTGCCGAGCTTCCAGTTCCTGCTTTCGGCGATGAAGCCGTCGACGAAATCGTCATAGACCTTCTCGTGGACGTAGATGCGCTCGATGCCGCAGCAGCACTGTCCGGAATTGAAGAAGGCGCCTTCGACGAGGTTGGCGACGGCGTGGTCCATCTTGGCGTCGGGCAGGACGTAGGCCGGGTCCTTGCCGCCGAGTTCCAGGCCGAGCGTCATGAAGGTTCCGGCCGCGGCTTTCTCGATGGCGCGGCCGCCGGCGACCGAACCGGTGAAATTGACGTGGTCGATCTTGCCCGAGCCGAGCAGCTTTTCGGTCTGGCCGTGGTTGAGCACGATGTTCTGGAAGACGCCCTTCGGCAGCCCAGCCTTCTCGAAGGCCTGTGCGAACCGTTCGCCGACCAACAATGTCTGCGCGGCGTGCTTGAGAATGACGGTGGAGCCCGCCATCAGCGCCGGCACGATCGTGTTTACGGCTGTGAGGTAGGGATAATTCCACGGCGCGATGACCATCACGACGCCGAGCGGTTCTTTTTTCACGTATCGGCGGAAACCGTCCTTCGGATTGGTGGCGGGAACGGGCGCGAGCGCCTTCTCGGCGATCTCGACCATATACTGCGTGCGTTCCCTGACGCCGCCGAACTCGCCACCATAGCGTACCGGGCGACCCATCTGCCAGGCGATCTCGGGCACGATCTCGTCGGTCATGTCGACAAGCGCTTCTAGCATTGCGAGCATGTATTTGCCGCGGGTGGCGATGGAGGTCTTTGCCCACTCGACCTGCGCGGCCTTCGCGCGTTCGACGGCGGCGTTGACCGCTTGGTCGGTCGCGACGGGGCGCTCGGCATAGATCGAGCCATCGATGGGTGAGATGAGTTTTATTGTTTCGGTCATGCCGATATTCCTTGTAACGAGGCTGTTGGCGCAGCCCTTACTCTTTATTTGCGCCGTCGGGGAGAGGCGGTCGTGCCATGTGGCGGTTCAGTACCGCTCAAACCCGCGCTGCAGTTCCCAGTCGGTGATGCGGCGGTCATATTCGAACTGCTCCCACTTCGCCGTGTGCACGTAGTGCTCGACCACGTCCTCGCCGAAGGCGGACTTCAACATCTTCGACCTAGCGAAGATGTCAGTCGCTTCGCGCAAGGTCTTCGGTATCTCGGGCACCTTCTGGGCCTGGTAAACGTTGCCCTCGAAAGGCTTAGCGAGTTCCAGCTTCTCGTCGATGCCGGCGAGGCCGGCGGCGATGAGCGAGGCGAAGGCGAGGTAGGGGTTAAGGTCGGCGCCGCCTATGCGGCATTCGGTTCGGATGCCTTTCGTGCCTTCGCCGCAGAGGCGGAAGCTCGCTGTGCGGTTGTCGCGGCTCCAGGCGATGCGGGTTGGTGCCCACGTGGCGACCTGGAAGCGCTTGTAGGAATTGATATAGGGCGCGAGCATCAGCGTGAACTGGCTGGCATATTTGAGCTGGCCGGCGACCCATGAGCGCATCAGCGGTGACATGGTGTGCTCCGCCTTCGGGTCGTAGAACAGCGGCTTCTTGCCGTCGGCGCTCCACAGCGAATTATGGACGTGGCTGGAATTGCCGGCGAGCGAATAATTGTACTTCGACATGAAGGTCAGCGACTTGCCGAGACCGTGCGCGATCTCCTTGCAGCCGTTCTTGAGAATGGCGTGACGGTCCGCCATTTCGAGCGCTTCGGCATAACGGACGTTGATCTCTTCCTGACCGGGGCCGGCCTCGCCCTTGGAGTTTTCGACGGGGATGCCCGCCGCCTCGAGGCCGTTGCGGATCGCCCGCATGACGGTCTCTTCCTGCGTGGTGATGCCGATCAGGTAGTCGCCGATATAAGGCGACGCAGTAGCGACGTTCTTCCAGTTTTTCGCGCGCGCGGCGGCGAAGGATTCGTCGAAGAGATAGAATTCGAGTTCGGAGGCCATGTAGGCCTTCCAGCCGCGCTCGGTCAGCCGGGCGACCTGACGCTTCAGGATGGCGCGTGGCGAATGCGGCACGTCGTCATGGCTGTGATGGTCGAGCAGGTCGCACAGCACGAGCGCGGTCTTTTCGAGCCAGGGTATGTGACGGAGAGTCGCCAGGTCGGGCTTGAAGACGAAATCGCCATAACCCTTTTCCCAGTTGGCCGCCTTGTAGCCGGGGACGACTTCCATATCGACGTCGACGGTGAGCAGGTAGTTGCAGCCGTGCGTCTCGTCGTAGCCGGACTCGACGAAATATTTCGCCAGGAAGCGCTTGCCGACGAGACGGCCCTGCATGTCGACGGCGCAGGCCAGCACCGTATCGATCTCGCCACTGCCGACAGCTTTTTTCAACTGCTCGAAAGAGAGGTTTCCGGCCATTTCTTAAAGTCCTTTGCCGCGTGTTCACCTGCGGTCATCAAATATGGAGTCAACGATAATGTGGAGGGCCGGCTTCGCCGACCCTCCGGCTTCATCAGCCCTGCGTATAGACGCCGCCGGCCTTCTTCAGGATTTCGTTGTACTCCTTGAAGATGCCGACCACCTTCGCTCGGGTCTCGCTTTCAGCGGCGATCTCGTCCCAGAACTTGAGCGCAGCCGCCTCGACCTCGGCCCATTCGGCAGCGGGAATCGTGGTCAGCTTGAGCTTGTCGCCGGTAGCGCGCAGCTTTGCCTCGCCGCCCCAGTACCACTGGTTGCGGTAGGTATGACCGGCGTCGACGCTGGCAAGCCAGAGCTTCTGCAGGTGCTCCGGCGTGTCCGCCCACTTCTTCTCATTGACGAACCAGGAGCCGATCCACGCACCGGAGATGTTGTTGGTGGTGAAGTGATCAGTGACGTCGGCCCAGCCGACTGTGTAGTCCTCGGTGATGCCCGACCACGACATGCCGTCGAGTTCGCCGGTCTGCACGGCAACCTGCACGTCCTCATACGGAAGCGAAACCGGCACCACGCCGAACTGGGCGAGGAATCGACCGGCGGTCGGGAAGGTGTAGAGGCGAAGCCCCTGCAGGTCGGAAAGGCTGTTCAGCGCCTTCTTGGTATTGAAGTGGCAGGGGTCCTGACCCGCAGCGGAAATCCAGACGACACCGCCTGCCTTGGCATAAGCTTCGCGCCAGATGTCTGCCAGGCCGTACTGGTTGAACAGCACCGGTACATCTAGGATGTGCTTGGTGGCGAAGGGGAAGTAGCCGCCGAAGACCGAAATGTCGACAGGAGCCGCCATTGAGTCGTCGTCGGAATGAACCGCGTCGATCGTTCCGGCCTGCATGGCGCGGAAGAGTTCGCCGGTCGGGACGAGCTGGTCGGCGTAATACAGCTCGATTTCCATCTCGCCCTTGGCGGCGGCGTTGAACATGTCGACGGCAGGCTTTGTGACGTGCGGCCCAAGGGCTGCGCCGGCGTATGTCTGGAGACGCCACTTGATGGGCGCCTGCGCGATGACCGCCGGTGCGGCGAGCGTCGTGGCGCTGGCGGCGCCCGCGGTGACGAGGCCGGCACGCTTCAGGAAGTTGCGTCTGCTGTGCACTTTCGTTGTCATAGCTTCCCTCTTTGAGGTTGTTGCGCTTACTTCGAATAAACGTAGTTAGGCAGCCACGTCGCGATACCCGGAAAGATGCCGATGATAAGCAACGTGAACACCATGATCCCCACAAACGGTCCGACGGACCGGTAGATGTCGGGCAGGGTCACCTCAGGCGGAGCCATGGCCCGCATAAGGAAGAGGTTGTAGCCGAAGGGTGGCGTCAGATAAGCGATCTGGCAGGTGATGGTGTATAGTACGCCATACCAGACGAGATCGAAGCCGAGCGCACCGGCGAGCGGGATGAAGAGGGGGGCGACGATCACCAGCATGGCGGTGTCGTCGAGGAAGATACCGAGCAGCAGGAAGGTAAGCTGCATCAGCACCAGAACCATCCATGCTTCCAGCCCCCATTCGCCGAGGAACAGGCGTTCGATGGACTTCACCGCGCCAAGTCCATCGAACACGGCGCCAAAGCACAGCGCGGCAGTTATGATCCAGAAGAACATGCAGGAGATGCCGAGTGTCTTGCGTGTGGTGTCGTGCAAGACTTTCCAAGACAGGCCCCCGCGCGCCCAGGCAGCAACAATAGACGCTACGGCACCCACGGCAGAACTTTCGACGAGCGACGTGACGCCTGTCAGGAACAATCCGGTCATCGCGACGAAGATCGCCAGGGGCACGAGCCCGGCGCGCCCGAGCCTCACCTTGTCGGCAAAACTGTATTGCTGGCGTTCTTCTTTCGGCAAGGGTGGTCCAAGGTTGGGCTGCAACCAGCAACGGATCACGACATAGAGCACGAATAGGGCTGCCATCAGTAGGCCGGGAAAGACACCTGCCATCCAGAGATTGCCGACCGGCTGGCGCGCGATCATGCCATAGAGAACCAGCACTACGGAGGGTGGGATGAGGATGCCGAGGGTGGAGCCGGCCTGGATGACGCCGGTCACCATCACCTTGTCGTAGCCCCGTCGAAGAAGCTCGGGCAGGGCAATCGTCGCGCCGACCGCCATGCCGGCGACACTCAGCCCGTTGATCGCGGAGATGATGACCATCATGAAGATGGTGCCGATGGCGAGGCCGCCGCGAACCGGACCCATCCAGACGTGGAACATCTTGTAGAGGTCGTCGGCGATGCGCGACTCGGCCAGCATGTAGCCCATGAAGACGAAAAGCGGCAGCGTCAGCAGCGGATACCACTTCATCAGCTTCATCAGCGCGGCGAACGACATCTCCGCGCCGCCCTCGCCCCAGAGCAGCAGCGCCATGAAGGCGCCGACGAAGCCAATAACCGCGAAAACCCGCTGCCCCGTCAGGAGCAGCAGCATCATTCCGGAGAACATCAGTGCGGCGATGATCTCGTAGCTCATGCGATCGGCTCACCCTTGAATATGGCCCAGTCCTTGAACCAGATGGCGACCGCCTGAAGCAGTGTCAGGAAGAGCCCGATGTTGATGACAAGCTTGACCGGCCACATCAATGGCGCCCAGGCAGAGAAACTCTTCTCGCCGTACTGGAGCGCGTAGGTCAGGGATGCGATGCCGCCTATCTGCAGCATGACAAGGAAAAAGATCATCGCCAGCCCTGTGAAGAGATCGACGCCGGCCCGCTTTCTGACACGCCAGCCGGCGTAGAGAAGGTCCATGCGGACATGCTCATTCTCGCGCAGCGACCAAGCGCCGCCGAGCGTGAAGTAGGCAACCATGATGAACTGGGCCATCTCGATGGTCCAATTCGCGGGCAGGAAGAAAACCTTCATGACGGTCGCGTAGCCAAGGACGAAGATCATCGCGAAGACGAGATACATGGCGAAGAGACCAGTAATGCCGCTGATCCGGTCAATGGCTCTTACATAGGCCTTGACGATACCGGGGACCTTCCCGCTTGGCGTGCCTGGAGCCGTGTCGCTCATGACGCCTGCTCCAACTCGGTTCTCGTTCCCGTCGCGATGTTGTCGAGATGCGCCGAAAGACGTTCGGCCCAATGCCGCTGCCCCTCCCCATCGGCGATCTCATCGTTGCGGATTTCAATCATCACGCAAGCCAGGCCGCGCGTGCGGGCGTGGCGCTCCAGCGTAAAGTAGACGCGGTCGGCGGGCGAATAGGGTTGGTTGTCGCCGACGGTGAAGCGGCCTTCGGCTTCCAGCGCCGCGATCAGTGGCGCGGAGAGGCGCTCGTCGTCATCGTGGAGGATGCCGATTTCCCAAGGGCGTGGAACGTCCCTGTAAACCGGGTTGAAGGAATGGATGGTGACAAGACGCGTCTCGCGGCCGGCGGCAACGCGCTCCTCGACCAGCTTCTCGATGGCGTCATGGAAAGGCTGCCAGGACAGCGCGATGCGTTCGGCGCGGTCCTTCGAGGACAGGCTCGCATTGCCGGGGATAAGGGTGGTTTCGCTGATCTGGGGGATGAGATCGGGCGCGTCGAGCGGCCGGTTGCAGTCGATGGCGAGGCGCGAGACGCCAGCTTCCACCAAGGAGGCATCGAGCAGATCGGCCATCCTCAGGGCGACCGGTAGCGCGCCGGGGTCCCACGCGATGTGCCGCAGCATGTCTATTTCGGGCAGGCCGAGCGTTCCGTATTCCGACGGCAGCCAGTTGGAGGCGTGATCGCAGACGAGCACGTAGGGCGACGTACCGGCGCGGTTCGTAACGCGAACCAAACCCTTGCCATCCACGCCTGAACCGGCGCGTGTCGCCTGTCCTGCCTGCATCCGGTCCCCTTGAAGCGCTGTATGTTATGGTACGGTTTTTATAGGATTGCGCTCTCTTGGATGATTTCATACAGCTTTCGAAGCTTTGTCAAACGTGTTTTGGAGAAAGCACTGGTTGGTCCCGTTTCCATGAGGACAGTGGGCGTTGTGACCGGAGGTTGGGCTGCATGCGGCAAAGCGTTTCCGAACTGATCTCGGATCGCAGTGGATCGATGTCCGCCAGCGAGCGCCGCGCAGCGCAGACGCTGATCGCAAGCTATCCGCTCGCGGGCTTGAAGACGGTCGCCGAGTTCAGTCAGGCCGCTGGCGTGAGTTCGCCGACGATCCTGCGCTTCGTCGCGAGACTGGGCTTCCAGAACTATCCCGAATTCCAGGCCGCGCTGCAGGACGAGTTGGCGGCGCAGCTCCAGTCGCCGGCTTCGCGTGCCGGACGCAAGCAGCCGGTGCGGCAGGGGTCGCTGCCCGTCACGGCGGAGGCGACGGTCGCCAATATTGGCGAGACGTTCCGTCATCTGTCGGCGCGGCAGATATCCGACATCGTGGAACTGCTGGCGCAACCGAAGGCCGGCATCTTCCTCGTCGGCGGCCGCTTCACCGATCCTATAGCCGGCTACATGGCAGCCCACCTGTCGATCATCCGGCCGCATGTTCTTCACCTGCCCGGCCAGGAAGGCAACTGGCGCGACAGGCTGATCGACATGGGCAAGCGCGACGTGCTGCTGATCTTCGATATCAGGCGCTATCAGGACAATTTGCTGGCGTTCGCAGAAAAGGCGCATCGGCGCGGGGTCCACATCATCCTGTTCACGGACCAGTGGCTGTCGCCGATCGCGCGGTTTGCCCGCCATGTCGTGGCAGGCCGGACGGAGGTTCCGTCTGCATGGGATTCGTCAGCCGCGCTTTTCGTGGTTGCCGAGACGTTTATCGGCGAGCTGACGGCACGCACCGCGGACGAGAGCCAGCGCCGGATCGGTGAAATGGAGGACCTGCGCTGAACAAGCTTTTGTGATCAAGGTCTTGGACGGCCGATCCCAGCTCAACCTTACCGATATTTAATGATAAGCGAGGTGGCCGGGCCGAGATATTGTCATAAGTCCGGACTATGAGTCGTGGCGGGATGCGTGGGGAGTTCGCCATCACCGACCGAATGCCGTAAAATGCGGCTAGCTTAGTGCCTGGACCGGAGTGTGGATGGCCGCCTGGAAACAGCTTCTTCTCGCCGTGGTCATGCTGGTCGTCGCGGCTGGCCTGTGGGCGCGGTTCTTTCCGGGAGCGCCGGAGATACTGGCAGGCTGGGGCATCAACATCGGGAGTAACGCAGTCGCGGAGGGCCGGCCTGCGGAGACCGGTCAAAGGCGCGATGCGGGCGGACCGCAAACGGCTGTCGTAACCGCGACCGTGAAGCGGGCAGTCATCAACGACAGGCTTTCGGCAATCGGGACCGGACGGGCGAACAATTCCGTCACGGTGAAGCCCTACACGTCCGGCCGAGTGAACAGCATCGACGTCGCCTCGGGTGCGCGGGTCAAAGCAGGCACGGTCATCGCCAGGCTGGACTCGGACGTCGAGGAGATATCGCTAGACCGCGCCAAGATCGCGCTTGCCGACGCCGAGGCCAAGCTGGAACGCATGCAATCGTTGCGCAAGGCGAATACGGCGACACAGGTGCAGGTGACCGATGCCGAGCTTGCCGTGGGCAATGCCAGGCTGGCGCTGCGCGACGCGCAGCTCAACCTCGACCGTCGCGCGATAACGGCGCCGATCGCCGGCATCGTCGGTATCCTTCCGGTCGAAGCCGGCAACTACGTGACCACGGAAACCGTGGTCGCGACGGTCGACGATCGCTCCAGCATCAAGATCGATTTTTACGTACCAGAACGTTTCGCCGCCAACATGGTGGTTGGCGGCAACCTGACTGCATCGCCGATCGCCCGCCCCGACGAGATTTTCGAGGGTGAGGTCAGCGCGGTCGACAACCGCGTCGACGACAAGAGCCGCACCCTGCTGGTGCAGGCGCAGATTCCCAACGAGCGCGATACGCTGCGGGCCGGCATGTCCTTCAAGGTCGAGGTTCGTTTCCCCGGAGACGCCTTCCCTTCGGTTGATCCGCTTGCAATCCAGTGGGGCACTGACGGCGCGTTCGTCTGGGTCGTGCGCGACGGCAAGGCGAAGCGTGTGCCGGTGAGCGTCGTCCAGCGAAACACGGAAAGCGTGCTGGTGGCGGCGGAAGGGATTGACCAGGGCGATAGCGTTGTGACGGAGGGTGTGCACGCCGTGCGCGAAGGCGCCGACGTGCTGATCGCCAACAGCGTGCCGGTCGCCGCCGGCAGCGGTTCGTAGGCGCGGCCGATGTCCGAAGCACGAAACGCCCATCCCGAGAGCGGCATGACGGCGCTGTTCGTAAGGCGCCCGATCCTGGCGTTCGTGCTCAACACCTTGATCGCGGTAGCGGGTCTTGCAGCCTTGTTCGGCGTCGAGGTGCGCGAACTGCCAGACGTGGACCGCCCGGTCATCACTATCAATGCCGACTACCGGGGTGCTGCGGCCGAAACCATCGACCGCGAACTGACGGCGGTGCTGGAGGGAGCGGTCTCGCGCGTTTCCGGCGTGAAGTCGATCTCTTCGAGTTCATCCTACGCGCGCAGCCGCGTTACCGTGGAGTTCAACGACGGCGTCGATCTCGACGTCGCAGCCTCCGACATGCGCGATGCCGTTGGCCGGGTAACGAACCAACTGCCCGACGATGCCGATCCGCCGCGCATCGTGAAGGCCGACGCGAATGCGGATGCGGTGATGCGGCTGGCTGTCACCTCCGACCGGCTATCCGTCGAGGACATCACGATCCTGATCGAGGACCAGATCGTGGACACGCTTTCGGCGGTTCCGGGCGTCGCAGACGTCCAGATTTACGGCGACCGGGAGAAGATCTTCAGGATCGATATAGACCAGAGCAAGCTGGCAAGCCTCGGCATGACGATCGCCGACATTCGCAACGCGCTCTCCTCCATCGCGCTCGATACGCCGGCAGGCGCGCTGACCACCGCGGACCAGAACATCATCGTGCGCGCGACAGCGGACGTGACTACGCCGGAAGCTTTCGAAAGCCTGATGATCGGTGATCAGAACCGGCTCGGCGACGTGGCGACCGTGACGCTGGGGCCCGACCCTGCTCAATCAGCACTGCGTTCCGACGGCAAGACCGGCATCGGCCTCGGCATCATCCGGCAGGCGGAATCCAATACGCTCGACATTTCGGACGGGGTGAGATCGGCTGTCGCCCAGATTCAGCAATCGCTGCCCGAAGGCATGACTATTTCCGTCAACAGCGACGATGCCGTGTTCGTGCGCGGGGCGGTCCACGAGGTGGAAATCGCGCTGATCATCGCCGCGACCATCGTGCTGCTCGTTATCTTCCTGTTTCTGCTGGACTTGCGCGCTACGCTCATCCCCGGACTGGCATTGCCCGTGGCTCTGATCGGCACCATCGCGGCCATCTATCTCGTAGGCTTCTCGATCAACATCCTGACCCTGCTGGCGCTGGTGCTGGCGACCGGCCTCGTCGTCGACGACGCCATTGTGGTGCTGGAGAACATCGTGCGACGCCGCAACGAGGGCATGGGTCCGCGCGCCGCCGCCGTGCTCGGTACGCAGGAGGTGTTCTTTGCCGTGGTGGCGACGACCGCGACGCTGGTCGCGGTGTTCGTTCCGCTGTCATTCCTGCCCGGCCAGACCGGCGGTCTGTTCCGCGAGTTCGGCTTCGTGCTGGCGATCTCGGTGATCCTGTCCTGCGTCGTGGCGCTTTCGCTCTGTCCGATGCTCGCTTCGCGCATGCTGAAGGAACACGCCGGCGATCATCATGGCGGAGCCATGGGGAAAATCGGCACTATGCTTGCCGGCCTTTACCGGCGGTGCCTGCGCGCCTGCCTGAATGCACCGCTGATCGTGGTGCTCGTTTCGGTGCTGTTTGCCGGTGCCGCCTATGGCGCCTTCGGGCTGATCCGGCAGGAGTTGACGCCGCCCGAGGATCGGTCGCGTGCGATGCTGCGTATAACCGCCCCGCAGGGCGTGAGCCTCGATTACACGGTGGAGCAGATCAAGCGGATCGAACAACTGCTGCAGCCGCTGCGCGATTCCGGCGAGATCGAATCGATCTTCGCCAATGTCGGGCAGGGCGGATCGGTCAACAGCGCCTTCATGGTGATGGCGCTGGCGCCGTGGGACGAGCGCAGCCGTTCGCAGCAGCAGATCATGGACGACATCTCCAGGCTGGTCACAGAGGTGCCCGGGGTGCGTGCTTTCCCGGTTTCGCCGAACAGCCTTGGCATCCGCGGAGCTGGTAGCGGGCTGCAGTTCGCCGTGATCGGGTCCAACAGTTACACGGAGCTCGGCGATGCGGCGAACGCCATCATCGCCAAGATGGAGGAAGACCCGCGCTTCCGACAGCCACGCCTGACGACGGACCCGACGCAGCCGCAGCTTTCTGTGTCGATCGACCGCGAGCGCGCGTCGGACCTCGGCATCGACATCACCGGGCTGTCGAACGCCATCCAGGCGATGCTCGACGGCAACGAGATCGACCAGGTTTTCATCAACGACCGGTCCTATGCGGTGAAGCTGGTCTCGACGACCAATCCGATCAACGACCCGACGGATATGGAGAACATCTTCCTGCGCACGACCGATGGCCGCTTCGTGCCGCTGGCTTCGATCGCAACGCTGACCGAACGCGCAGTGCCGCCGTCGCTCTCGCGCGAACAGCAGCTTCGGTCGGTGGCGCTGACCACCAACCTCGCCCCCGATTTCGCATTGGGTGACGCCTACCAAGAGGTACTCGAGATCGCAGCGCCGCTGCTGCCGTCGGGCAGCCGCATCCTGCCGCTGGCGGAAGCGGCGACGCTGGGTGAGACCAACAGCGGCATCATGGTGGTATTCGCTTTCGCGCTCGTGATCATCCTGCTGGTGTTGGCCGCGCAGTTCGAAAGCTTCATGAGCGCCGTGATCATCATGGCGACCGTGCCGCTGGGACTCGCCTGCGCGGTCTTTGCGCTGTTGCTGACGGGAACCAGTCTCAACGCCTACAGCCAGATCGGGCTGGTGCTCATGGTGGGCATCATGGCCAAGAACGGCATCCTGATCGTCGAGTTCGCCAACCAACTCCGGGACCGGGGGTTGGGCGTGCGCGAGGCGATCGAGGAAGCGGCGAACATCCGCCTGCGGCCGGTGATGATGACGATGATCTGCACGATCCTAGGCGGCCTGCCGCTGGTGCTGGCGTCCGGCGCGGGCGCGGAGGCTCGGGCTGCGCTCGGCTGGGTGATCGTCGGCGGCCTTGGGCTGGCGACGGCCTCGACGCTGTTTCTGACGCCGGTAGCCTACCTGCTGCTCGGCCGCTTCGTGACGCCGAAGGTGCACGAGGAAGCGCGGCTCAAGCGCGAACTCGAAGAAGCCGCATATACCGGGGTGGAACCCGCCGAATAGTCCTGAGCTGGGAAGCGGAACCTTTGCCGGGTGCTTGCGGTTGACCGCATGCGGCGACAAGCTCGTTGCCTGACAAACGGAGGCCAGCCATGAATACCGCCAACCTTCAGATGCAGGGATTTCTCCTCGCGGTCGCGTCGATCAACAACACGCTCGTGCACAAAGGGCTGCTGAGCATTGATGACATCGATCTTGCGTTGCGCAAAGCTGAGGCGAGTCTGACGGGGGAAGAAAGATTGTTCGAGGACTTGTCGCCGGCACACCGAGACGCAGTTTGCTTTCCAATCCGGCTACTGCAAATGGCCAATCTCAGCCAAGGCGAAGCCGATGTGCCCGGGTTCTCCGAGCTTGCTCGCATGGTCGGGCAGACCAAGGAGTACTACAACGACCAGAAATAGGCGATAGCTGGCCAGCCCTCAGTGAGCGAGACTGGCCTTGGCGCCGGGGGACGGATTCTGGCCAGGCGGTGACGCCATGTGCGAGGCGCGCAGGATGCCAGTGATGCGGGCAAAGCCGGACAGCGAACGGCGCGCTTCCTCCACTGTCAGATAGCCTTCGCGGGCGGCTGTGCAGGCGTTATAGGCGGCCTGATAGACCGGGCCGCGCCTGTCGGCCGGCCAGCCACGCAGGAAGTGCAGGGCCTGCTCGACATCCTCGATGTCATTGCCGGCAGCATCGCGCGAATTGAGGCACACGGGCTCGACAAAAAGCATTTTGCGCATGGTTTCCTCCACGGGACATTTCCGCGAGAGCCGCAGAACATGAATTAACGCTGATCCTCTCGATATGTTCCCCAGAGTAAGGCAATTCAATGGAGCCGGCTAAAATGCCGCAGAGCAAGCCGGCAGCGTGGACTACCGGATCGTGGCTGACATTTGCGCCAGACCGAGTCAGAATGCGTTAAAACATGGAGAACGAACAGCAATGTCGGTTGTCATCAAGGGCGGAACAATCGTGGCCGCGGATCGCAGCTACGAGGCGGATATCCTGATCGAGGGAGAGACGATCGCGGCGATCGGCAAGGATCTGAAGGGCGAGAAGGTCGTCGACGCGGGGGGCGCCTACATCATGCCGGGCGGCATCGACCCGCATACGCATCTCGAAATGCCGTTCATGGGCACGACCGCGGCCGAAACCTGGGAAAGCGGTACCTTCGCAGCGCTTTCGGGCGGCACGACGATGAATGTCGACTTCGTCATCCCGGGACCGGACGGGATGCTGGCGGCGATGGCGGAATGGGAGGGACGCGCGACGCGGCAGGCGTCTGCCGACTACTCCTATCATATGTGTGTGACCGGCTGGTCGGAGCAGGTTTTCAACGAGATGCCCAAGGTGGTGGAGCGCGGCATCAATACATTCAAGCATTTCATGGCCTACAAGGGCGCGCTGATGGTGAACGACGACGAGATGTTCGCCTCGTTCCAGCGCTGCGCCAGCCTCGGCGCGCTGCCGCTGGTGCATGCAGAGAACGGCGACGTGGTCGCCGCGCTTCAACAGAAATACATCGATGCCGGCATTCCGGGACCGGAGGCGCATGCCTATTCGCGGCCGCCGGAGGTGGAGGGCGAGGCGACCAACCGCGCCATCATGATCGCGGATGCTGCCAGCGTGCCGGTCTATATCGTGCATGTCTCCTGCGAGCAGAGTCACGAGGCGATCCGCCGTGCGCGGCAGAAGGGCATGCGCGTCTATGGCGAGCCGCTGATCCAGCACCTGACGCTGGATGAAAGCGAATACCAGAACGCCGACTGGATGCATGCGGCGCGGCGCGTGATGAGCCCGCCCTTCCGCGACAAGAAACACCAGGACAGCCTGTGGGCGGGACTGGCGAGCGGCTCGCTGCAGGTGGTGGCGACCGACCACGCGGCGTTCACCAGCGAACAGAAGACAATGGGCCTCTCAGACTTCCGCAAGATCCCAAACGGGACGGGCGGGCTGGAAGACCGCATGCCGGTGCTGTGGACGCGCGGCGTCGAGACCGGGCGGCTGACGCCCAACGAATTCGTCGCGGTGACCTCGACCAACATCGCGCGGATCCTCAACATCTATCCGCAGAAGGGCGCGATCCTGCCCGGTTCGGACGCTGACCTCGTCGTGTGGGATCCGAAGCTGTCGAAGACGATCTCGGCGGGCACTCAGAAGTCGATCATAGACTACAACGTGTTCGAGGGCTTCAAGGTGAGCGGCCTGCCGCGCTACACGCTGTCGCGCGGCGAGGTGGTGTGGCAGCACGGCCAGAACTCACAGCCCCAGCCTGGTCGCGGCAAGTTCGTCAAGCGCAAGCCGTTCGCCGCCGCCAGCAAGGCGCTGTCGACCTGGAAGGAACTGACCGCGCCACGCGCCGTCACGCGCTCGGCCGAGCACATGCCGATCGGGGTGTAGGGCGATCGGCATGTAGAGAGACTGGCGACAGGCTCAGAAAAGAAAAGGGCGGGACCGATCGGTCCCGCCCTTTGTCATTCCGGCTGGATAGAACGCCTTTATTCCGGCTTCTGGCCGTTCAGCCGGTCTTCCTTCGCCTCGTACCACATGGCGTTGAGGATGGCGAAGGAGCAGGCTAGGCCGATGCCTAGGATCCAGGAGAAATACCACATTTTCTGTTCCTCTCAGTAGGCGTTCGGGTTGCGGTCGATTGTGGTGGCAGTCACCGTGCCGCGCATGATGCGATAGACCCAGGTCGTGTACGCCAGGATAATCGGCAGGAATACGACGGTGGCCAGCAGCATGATGAATAGCGTCAGGTGACTTGACGAAGCGTCCCACACCGTGAGGCTGGCATTCGGCATGACCGAGGACGGCATCAGGAACGGGAAGAGCGACAGGCCGGCCGTCGAGATGATGCCGAAGATGCCGGCGCTGGTGGCCAGGAAGCCGGTCACGTAGCGGCCTGCGCCAAGCGCCCACCACGCAACGAGCATGCCGCCGAGGCCGAGCACCGGTGCGATGATCATCCAGGGATGAGCCGAATAGTTGGCCATCCACGCGCCGGGTGCGGTCGCCACCGTCTTGGCCAGCGGATTGGACGGCGCAAGCGTATCAACCACGCTGGTCACGACGAAGCCGTTGAGACCGAAGGCCACCCAGAGACCCGCGAGGCCGAACAGGACGAAGGTGACGAGCGCCGCCAGCCTGCCATAGGCGCGGCCGCGCTCCTGCACTGGTCCGATCGTGCGCATCGCGATCACCGCGCCGCCATGCGCCACCAGCATGCCGAGGCTGACCAGCCCGGACAGGAGGGCGAATGGGGTGAGCAGGCCGAAGAAATTGCCGTCGTAGAACGCCCGCAGCGAATCGTCGAGGCGGAAGGGGACGCCGAGCAGAACGTTGCCGACGGCGACGCCGAAGATCAGCGAGGGTACGAAGCCGCCGATGAACAGGCCCCAATCCCACAGCGAATGCCAGCGCGGGTCGTTGATCTTGCCGCGGAACTTGAAGCCGACCGGCCTCAGGATCAGCGCCAGCAGGATAGCGATCATGGCGAGGTAGAAGCCCGAGAAGGACGCCGCGTAGAGGGCCGGCCACGCCGCGAAGATCGCGCCGCCGCCGAGGATCAGCCAGACCTGGTTGCCTTCCCAGGTCGGACCGATCAGGTTGATCAGCACGCGCCGCTCCTCCTCCGTTTTCGCAGCGAAGGGGAGAAGAGCGCCGATGCCGAGGTCGAAGCCGTCCATGATGGCGAAGCCGATCAGCAGGACGCCGAGCAGCAGCCACCAGATAAGACGCATGATTTCATAGTCGAAGGGAATGGTCATGGTTTTTACCTCTGTCTGGTGTCAGCGGTCCGGCCCGGCATGTACGCCGCGCGGGAGGAAGGAGGAGCCGGCCGGCTCCTCGACCAGCGGGTTGTACATCAGTGGCCCCTTGCGGATGACCTTCAGCATCAGGAACACCATGATCACAGCCAACACGGTGTAGAGCGCGATGAAGAAGGTCAGGCTGATGGCAAGATCCAACAGTGTGAGGCCCGATGCCGCGTAGAAGGTCGGCAACACACCTTCGACCGCCCATGGCTGCCGCCCGTATTCGGCGACAAGCCAGCCGGCCTCGATGGCCACCCATGGCAGCGGCAGGCTGAACAGCGCGATCCACAGTAGTGTCCGGTTCTCGCCGAGCCTGTGCTTGCTGGCGATCCAGAAGAAGACTCCGAAGAAGGCAATGAAGTAGAAACCGAGTCCGACCATGAGGCGGAAGGACCAGAACAGCACGGGCACATTTGGAATGGTGTCGAGTGCAGCCTTGGCGATGTCCTCGCTGGTCGCGTTCTCCACGTCGTCCATGTACTGCTTGAGCAAAAGCGCATAGCCGAGGTCTGGCCATGTCTTTTCGAGCGTGGCGCGCGCCTCGGTATTCGTGCGGTCAGCGCGGATGTCTTGCAATGCCTTGTAGGCGACGATGCCGTTGGCGATGCGCTCGCCGGCACGCTCGACGAGGTCGAAGATGCCGGGCAGTTCCTGCGTCAGCGAACGGGTGGTGATAAGGCCAAGCAGGAAGGGGATCTGCACCTCGAAGCGGTTCTCGCCGTCGCCGGGAATGGCGAATACCGTCAGCGGCGCCGGAGCCGGCTCGGTGTGCCACATGGCTTCCATGGCCGCGATCTTCATCTTCTGCTGCTCTGTCGCGACGTAGCCGCTCTCGTCGCCGAGAACCACGACCGAAAGCGCCGACGCGAGGCCGAAGCTGGCGGCAACCGCCATCGACCGCTTGGCCAGCGGAATGTGACGTCCCCTGAGCAGGAACCACGCGCTGATCGCCATCACGAACATCGCACCCGTGACGTAGCCCGCGCTCACGGTGTGAACGAACTTGGCCTGGGCGACCGGGTTGAAAATGACCGCCATGAAGTCGGTCACCTCCATGCGCATCGTGTCGGGATTGAAGGTCGACCCAGTGGGATGCTGCATCCAACCATTGGCGACCAAAATCCAGAGTGCAGACAGGTTGGCGCCGAGCGCGGTGAGCCAGGTGACGATCAGATGCGCCAGGGCGCTCATCCGGCCCCAGCCGAAGAAGAACAGGCCGATGAAGGTCGCTTCGAGGAAGAAGGCCATGAGGCCCTCGATCGCCAGCGGCGCGCCGAACACGTCGCCGACATAGTGGCTGTAGTAGCTCCAGTTCATGCCGAACTGGAATTCCATGACGATGCCGGTGGCGACGCCCATGGCGAAGTTGATACCGAACAACGTGCCCCAGAACAGGGTCATGCGCCGCCAGATATCGCGGCCGGTCATGACATAAACGCTTTCCATGATGGCCATCAGGAACGACAGCCCGAGCGTCAGCGGAACAAACAAAAAATGGTACATCGCAGTTGCAGCGAACTGCAGCCGCGACAAGTCGACGATAGTCATGTCGATCATGGCAAAGCGCCTCTCTCCTTGCCGGCTCTTGCCGGTCACGCTGCCTTCTAGACGGGCGGCTGCGACCGTGCCTTGATCCAGGTCAAGGCGAAGCGAGCGGCCCGACGGTAGCAAGATGCCATGAACCCGATCCCTACGGAACTGGCTGTGGATAACGGACGCGACGCCGAACAGCGGGACCGCAAGCAGTCGCGCTGGCTCTCGGGCCTGGGCCGGCAGGGCGGCCGGGCCATGGCGGTCGCCATCGCGGCGCCGGTCGTGGCGGGCGCCCTGCTGGTCGTGCAGGCCTGGCTGGTCGCTGGCGTGCTGGGCGAGGCGATCAGCGAGAATGTCGGGCGCGCGGAGCTGGCAACAAGCATCGCCTTGATCGTATTCATCTTTGTTGCGCGGGCCGGGCTTACCTATCTGGCCGAAGCAAGCGGGAGCGCGGCTGCGGAGGCCGTTATCCAGCGCGTCCGGCTGGCGCTGTTCGCCAAGGTGCTTGGATCGCGGCCGGACTGGTCGGCAGAGCGCGCCAGCGGCGCGGTCAGCGCGGCCATCGTCGACCAGGCCGACGCGCTGGAAGGGTTTCTCGGCCGGTTCCTTCCGGCGATGATCCAGGCGACGCTGCTGCCGGTGGCCTTCGCGGTCGTCGTCATGCCGATCGACTGGATAGCCGGTCTGCTGCTTTTCGTGACCGCGCCGCTCATTCCGCTATTCATGGCGCTGGCCGGCTGGGGCGCGGAGGCGGCGAAGCGTTCGGAGGCGGTGGCCTTCGCCCGGCTGTCGGCCTATTTCGCCGACCGCTTGCGGGGTATCCTAACCCTGAAGCTCTTTGGCCGTGCCGAAGAGGAGACGCGCGCCGTCATGGAGGCAAGCGAGGGCCTACGCCAAAGCACCATGCGCGTGCTGCGCATCGCCTTCCTGTCGTCGGCTGTGCTGGAATTCTTTGCCGCGCTCGGCGTCGCCGGCACGGCTCTCTATATCGGCCTGACCTTCCTTGGCATGGTGGACATGCGCGGCGACGTGCTGACGCTGCAGGCGGGGCTGTTCTGCCTGCTGATGGCGCCCGAGGTCTACCAGCCGCTTCGGCTGCTGGCGGCACACTACCACGACCGTGCCGGCGCAAAGGCGACGATCGCTGAAATCGACGCGTTGTTCGAAGGACTTCCCGATCTGAGGGCGCCGGTTTCAATGGTGACGGCTCCGGTTGTTCGCACAGGTGGTGATGCGGCCGATATCGTGGTGAGCCGCCTAACGGTCAGGCCTCCTGGTCGTTCGGGTGCCGTCCTCGACGGCGTTTCGCTGATCGTTCCGGCGGGCGAGCATGTCGCGATCGTCGGTGAAAGCGGTTCAGGCAAATCCACGCTGCTCGAAGCGGTCGCGCGGCTGCGGGGCTACGAAGGATCGATCGCCATCGGCGGCGCGGCCACGCTGCCCGAGCCCGCGCTGCGCGAGAAGATCGCATTTCTCGGCCAGCGACCCCGGCTTTTCCACGGCAGCATCGCCGACAACATAAGACTCGGCCGGCGCGACGCCTCGGATGAGGCCGTGCGGGCAGCGGCGGAACGTGCCGCCGTGACCGAATTCTCCGATCTCGTGCCGCTTGGCCTCGCGACTCCGGTGGGCGAGGGCGGTCTCGGCCTTTCGGGCGGCGAGGCGCACCGGGTGGCGCTGGCGCGCATCTATCTGCGTGATCCGGATTTGGTGATCCTGGACGAGCCGACAGCGCATCTCGACGCTGCCACGGAGGAACGAGTCATCGACGGCATGCTCGGCTTTGCCACTGGGCGCACGCTTCTGGTCGCCACGCACTCCCGCGCGCTCGCTTCGCGGATGGGACGCTCGGTGCGGGTGGCGGGCGGCCAGCTCCTGCCGGTTCTCGGCGGGCGCAAGGAACGTGCCGTCAAATCGGGAGGAGCGGCATGAGCGCGCTTCTGCATTTCCGCTGGCTTCTTGCAGGGCAAAAGGCGCGCCTGACGCTGACGCTGCTGCTCGCGCTGACGGCGATCTTCGCCGGGATCGGGCTGCTTGGCGTCTCCGGCTGGTTCATCACAGCCGCGGCACTTGCGGCCTCTGGTGCGGCGTTCAACCTGTTCGTTCCATCCTCGCTGGTGCGCGGACTGTCGATGCTCCGCATTGTGTCGCGCTACGGGGAGCGGCTGGCCGGGCATGATGCGACTCTGCGCATGCTGTCCGACCTGCGCGGCTGGCTGTTCGCGACACTGTTTCCCAAGCTGCCGCTCAGCCTCAGCCCCCGGCATGGCGATCTGGTCAGCAGGCTGACGGCCGACATCGACGCGCTGAACACGGCCTTCCTGTCGGCGGCGATCCCGCTGCTCGGTACGTTTGCGGCCGGCTCTGTGATGACGCTCGTCGTCTTCCTCCTGGTGCCCGACGCCGCGCCTTTCTATGCGGCGGTGTTCGCTATCTCGATGTTCGTGGTGCCGTGGTTCCTGATCCGCTCGACGCGCCGCGCGGGGCTCGCCATGGTGGAGCAGGCCTCCGATCTGAGGGGCGCGGTGCTCGACGGCGTCAGCGGGCACGCCGACCTCGTCGCCTTCGGCCTGACGGACGAAGCGTTGCGGAGTTTCGATGACGCCGCCGGACGGCTGGCCGCGTCCAAGCGTGCGACGGCGCGGCGATCGGCTGCGGCGCAGGCGCTGGTTCAGGTGTGCGGCGCGGCGGCCTTCGTGACGGTGCTGTGGATCGGGCTTGATGCGCTTGAGCAGGGCGCTATCGGCGGACCGACGCTTGCCGGTCTGCTGCTCGCCATCATCGGCAGCTTCGAGGCACCGGCGATGCTGTCGCGCAATCTCGGGCGGTTCTCGGCATCGGCGGCCGCGGCAGGGCGCCTGCGCGACATCGAAGTCTCGGCGCCGCGCGTCGCGGAGCCTGTGCGGCCGACACCGATGCCCACGCGCTTCGACATCGCCTTCGATGGCGTCAGCTTCGGCTATGGCAATGCCGACGTGCTGTCGGACTGCAACCTCGAGGTCCTGGAAGGCGAACACATTGCCATCCGTGGCCCGAGCGGGTCGGGCAAATCGACGATCCTGCAGCTCCTCTTGAGGCTTTACGACCCACGCGGCGGCGTCGTGCGGGTTGGCGGCCAAGATCTGCGCACACTAGCGCTTTCCGACCTGCATCGGAGGGTTGCGCTGCTGGAGCAGAATGCGCCTGTGTTCCTCGACAGCGTGCGCGGCAATCTGCTGATCGGCGATCCGGCGGCCGACGATCGCAAGCTGTGGCAGGCGCTGGAGGCGGCGAAGCTCGCCGATTTCGTCCGCAGCCTGCCTCATGGGCTGGACACGATGCTCGGTGAGACCGGGCGCACGCTTTCGGCCGGACAGGCGCGGCGGCTGTGCCTCGCCCGCACATTGCTTTCGCCTGCGCGTATCGTGCTTCTCGACGAGCCGACGAGCGGGCTCGACCGTGAGATGGAATACGCCTTCCTGCGCGACATGGAGGAGTCGCTGGCGGGCCGCTCCGTGGTTCTCGTGACCCATGCGGAACTGCCGGCAGGATCGGGCATGCGAGCCCTGACGCTCAAGGGCGGCAAGCTGGAGGAGAGATCATGATTGCGCCTGTGTCCGAGGATAGACTAGCCCTGATTTCGCAGAGCCATGCGCGGCAGATGTCGCTGTGCGACGACCTCGAGGTGATTGCCGACGGGCTGCCAAGCAATGTGAACCTTCAACTCTGCCTGCACCTTGCACGGGCAGTATGCCCGACGGTGGCTGCCGCGCATGAGGTGGAGGAACGCGTGCTGTTTCCTGCGGTGAAGACGCTGTCGACGACATTGCCGGACATCGACTCGATGATTGAGCGCCTTCGCTGGGAGCATTTCGAGGACATGTGCTTCGCCGAGGAGCTGCACGATGCGCTGCTGGCGATCGGGCGCGGCGAACCGACCATGACCCCGGAAGCGGCCGGCTATATGCTGCGCGGATTTTTCGAGAGTGTGAGGCGGCACGTTGCGTTCGAACGCGAGATGCTGTCGCCGCTGATGGAACTGGCGCTGCGCAAGGCCGAGGCGGGTAGACTCAGCCGCACCGCCTCTTGAGTGCCGCGAGATCGGGGATCTCGACGTGTCGGATGCCGCTGATGATGACGACGCGATCGGCGCGAAGCTTCGAGAGCTGGCGCGACACCGTCTCGATGGTGAGGCCCAGGAAGTCGGCGATGTCGGTTCGTGTCAGCGGCAGGTCGAAGACCCGGCGACCTCCGGCGGCGGTCGGGTCGAGCTGCGTGGCGATGAGATAGAGGAAGCTCGCGACCTTTTCGGCAGCAGTCTTGCGGCCGAGCGTCACCATCCATTCGCGCGCATCATCGAGCTCGCGCAGCGTTTGCTCCATCAGGCGATGTTCGAGCGCGGGGTTTTCCTGCACCAGCCGTTCGAGCGCGGGCTTGGGCACACGGCAGAGATCGACGTCCGACGCGGCCTCCGCCGTCACGGCATTTTCCTTGCTGAACAGGCGGCCGAGGAAATCCGGGGCGAACTGCAGCCCGACGATCTGCTGGCGACCGTCCTCAAGGACTTTCGAGAGCTTGACGACGCCGCGCATGACGTTGGCGTAGGATTCGACGGGCATGGATTCGGCCGCGAGTTCGGCTCCGGCCTCATGCCGGACCATGCGGGTGCTGCGGGCAAGTGCCGTTAGTTCGGAAGCATCCAGCACGCCGCACATGCCCTTGTGCCGCGCCTCGCAGCTCTGGCACAGCACGGGAATGTCCGAGTTGTGAATGTCCTTGCGTGAGGCGTCCATGGTTCCATCCGCGAATTCAACAACGAGTGAGGCAAATCCGCAGACCTATCCATAGCCTCTATTGACGCATGGTCAAAGTGCCGCGCCCGATGGGTTTCGCCCCTTGACCGAGATCAAGGCGTTTTGCCGGGGAGTCGGCAGAATGTCGCAATGAACAGAAAAGAGATCGATCGCGACCTTATCGAGCGCCATTCCGCGCCGGTGCCGCGCTACACCAGCTATCCGACAGCACCGCATTTCCATGCTGGCGTCGATGCGCAGACCTATGCGACTTGGCTTTCTGAAAGCCCGGCCGACGCCTCGCTGTCGCTCTACCTGCACATCCCCTTCTGCGACCGGCTCTGCTGGTTCTGCGCCTGCCACACCAAGCAGGTGCTGCGCTACGATCCGATCTCGGCCTATCTGGAGGCACTGCATGCGGAGATTGCGACTGTCGGCGCACTGCTTGGTGGACGTAAGGTGAAGGCCGTGCATCTCGGCGGCGGGTCGCCGACCATGCTGCGGGCGGACGATGTCGACCGGCTGGCGGCGGCGCTGCGGCAGGGATTCGCGTTCGCAGGCGACTGCGAGATCAGCCTGGAGGTCGATCCGAACGACATCAGCGAAGACAAGCTGGACGCGTGGGCGCGGTTCGGCGTGACCCGCGCCAGCTTCGGCGTGCAGGATTTCGACGAGACGGTGCAGCGCGTGATCAACCGGCTCCAGAGCTTCGTCGATACGGCGGAAGCGGTGGCGGGGTTTCGGGCGCGCGGCGTCGGCTCCGTCAATCTCGACGTGCTCTACGGTCTAACGCACCAGACGATCGAGACGCTGGCTGCGACGGTCGAGCAGGTGATCTCGCTGCGGCCGGATCGGGTCGCGCTGTTTGGCTATGCGCATGTGCCGTGGATGAAGAAGCACCAGCGGCTGATCGACGAGACGCAGTTGCCTGATGGTTACGCGCGGTTCGCGCAGGCGAGGCTGGGTGCTTCGATGCTTGAAGAGGCAGGTTACGTCGCCGTCGGGCTCGACCATTTTGCGCTGCCGGAAGACAGCATGGCGCAAGCGCTCGCTGATGGCAGCCTGCATCGAAACTTTCAGGGCTACACGACTGATGGCGCGGAGATGCTGATCGGCCTCGGCGCATCGTCGATCGGCCGGCTGCCGCAGGGCTATGTGCAGAATGTCGCGGCGACCGCTGAATACAGCCGCGTGGCGCTGGCCGGAAAGTTATCGGTGGCGCGTGGTTACGCGTTGGACGATTCCGACAGGGCGGCTGCCTGGCTGATCGAGCAGATCATGTGCGGTTTCGGCTTCTCCGCCGCCGAGTTGCGGCGTCGGTTTCCGGGGCAAGCGTCGCATCTGCTGGCGCAAGCCACTGGCATTGCGCAGAACGACCTGGACCGCTTCGTGGGTTGGGACGGTGACGATTTCCGCGTGACCCAACGCGGCAGGCCATTCGTCCGGGCGGTTGCGTCGCGTTTCGATGCCTTCCTGAAAAGGGACGACCAGCGGCACTCGATCGCCGTTTAGGCATTTCCTGACCCCGTGGGTGGCCGGCAAAAACGACCGGCTTGCGATCGCACGGCAATTTCCTAGCTATAGGGTATGGAAATTCCGGCCGCTGGCGGGTTGAGCCTTTGGCCGGCATGGATCAGGATAGAGGCATGACGCTTGAAAACACATTGCGGTCCGTAGTGGCCGTGCGCAGTTCCGTTCCCGATGATGCTTTCACAGCCGGAACGCTGGGCAACCAGCGCGAGGGAAGCGGCGTCGTCATCCGCGAGAACGGGCTGGTGCTGACGATCGGTTACCTGATCACAGAGGCCGAGGAGGTCTGGCTGACCCGCCACGATGGCAAGGTGGTGCCGGCGCATCCGCTTTCCTACGACCAGGAAACCGGTTTTGGTCTCGTGCAGGCGCTCGGTGCGCTCGACCTTCCGGCTGTCGAACTCGGAGATGCCTCTGTCGTGCAGGTCGGTGACGACGCGGTGCTTGCCGATGGGCGTGGCGATTTTGTCGAGACCAAGATCGTCGCGCGGCAGGAATTCGCCGGCTATTGGGAATACCTTCTGGAGGACGCGATCTTTACGGCGCCGGCGCATCCTTCCTGGGGTGGGGCAGCGTTGATCAGCCCCGAGGGACGCCTGCTCGGTGTCGGGTCGTTGCGGCTGCAGATGGCTCGCGGCGAGGAAGTGTCCGACATCAACATGATCGTTCCGATCGACCTGCTGCCGCCGATCCTGGATGACCTCGTCAGCCGGGGACGGGTGAACAAGCCGCCGCGTCCGTGGCTGGGCGCATTCTCGGCGGAGAGCAATGGCGAAGTGATCGTCATGAGCGTGTCGGAAGGCAGCCCGGCGGCGCATGCGGGCCTGAGGCAGGGCGACATCATCTCCGACGTGCGCGACGGCGAGGTCGAAGGGCTCAGCGACTTCTATCGCAAGCTGTGGGCGAGCGGGCCGGCCGGTGCGGAAGTGCCGATGCGCGTGGTGCGCGATGGGCGCGAGACATGGCTGCGCATCAAGACCGCCGATCGCAACAGTTTCCTGAAGAAGCCTCAGCTTCAGTAGAACCGAGCAGTTAAAAAGATAAGCCGCCGGGTTCGCGCCCGGCGGCTTTTCTATTTCGGTCGGCATTTGCCGATCAGGCGGCGGCCTTCTCGCTGCCCTGCGTTGCGCCATGGCGGATCTCGGTGCCGAGAACCTTGAGGCATTCGCGCATGAAGGCGGCGAGGCCTGTCCAGCCCTTGGCCGAAACCATGGTGCCGTCGACATAGGCTTCGGTCGGCTTGACGTCGATGTAGGTGCCACCGGCGAGCTTCACTTCCGGCTCGCAGGCGCCGAGTGCAGCGACCTTCTTGCCACGAACGACGCCGTCGACCGCGATGAGAATCTGCACGCCGTGGCAGATGGTGAAGATCGGCTTCTTGGTGTCGTGGAAGTGCTTGACGATCGCCTGGATGCGCTTGTCCGTGCGGATGTATTCCGGGCCACGGCCGCCGGCGCAATAGACGGCGTCATACTGGTCGAGCTGCTTTTCCGCTTCCGAGAAGGTCTTGTTGATGTCGGCGAAGTGGCCGTAGCGCTCGATGTAGGTCTGGTGGCCCTCGAAGTCGTGCAGCGACGTCTGGATCTTGTCGCCTGCGTTCTTGTCCGGGCAGATCACGTGGACGGTGTGGCCAACGGCTTCCATCCCCTGCTGGAACACGAAGATCTCGTATTCCTCGGTGAATTCGCCTGTCAGCATCAAGATTTTCTTGCCAGCCATTTTCAGTTCCTCCGTTGGTTCGGGGCTCGCCCCCGGATTTCCAGTCCAGATCCGCCGGCCCATCCGGCAGCCATTGCTTGTGAGGTCACCCGGCGTCCGTCATTCGAATGCCGGCAGCAACCTGTCACGCGACCGCTCGATGTGGTCGCGCATCGCCCGTTTCGCCGCCTTTCCGTCTCCCGCTTCAAAGGCCAGGAGCAGCGCCTCGTGTTCGTCGAGAGCCTCCTCGGTCACTCGGGAGTGAAACATGAGGCGGAAGATGTGGAAATGGGTGTGCTGGTGCGCCAGAGTCTGGCGGATCAGCCCATTGCCGGCGAATTCGAGGATGCGATCGTGGAAGACCGCGTCGAAACGGGCAAAGGATGAATAGCGGTAGTGCTCGTCGCCGCCGCCGCGGCGGGACATGACACCAGCGACGTCGCGCAATATCGCGAGCCGCTGTGCGTCCATGGCACGCGCCGCGCGCTGGGCAGCTTCCGGCTCGAGCTGCAGGCGCAGGTCGTAAAGCTCGTCGAAACGGCGGCGCGCGATCTGCGGCGCGGCGCTGTAGCCTATCAGGTGGGTCTTGACCACGAGGCCTTCGCCTTCGAGCCGGCCCAGCGCCTCGCGAATAGGCGTCTGCGACACGTTGAGCTCGCGGGCAAGGTTGTCGACCGTGATGCGCGATCCCGGCGCGATCTTCAATGCCATCAACTGCGCGAAGATGGCCTCGTAGGCCTCCTCGGCGAGGCCGTGATGACGGTTGATGGCCTTAAGTCCCGCCGACTGGCGGGCATCGTTAAAGACATCGGGTGGGAGCAGGCTGTTCATGTTTACCCCTTGACAGGACGAACCCATATCGCGATGCTTCGCTCCAGTCAATCCTATATCCTATATGATTTAATATCGGGAGATGAGTTTGAGAGATCAGGGAGTGGCGTCGTTCGCTTGTACGACGTGGGTGCGTGAACACTGCCGGCAGACAAGCGAGTGCCTGTCTGTCGCGCAGGGCCTCCGGCCGACGACCGGTTCGGGGAGGGTCGCCCGATGAGCCTCTTCGCAGCGCTGCGGCCACCGAAGGAAATCCTGTTCGGCAAGGGGCAATCTTCCGTGGCCGGGCAGGTCGCGGCGCGCCATGGCTCTCGCGCCCTTATCTGCACCGATGCGCGGTTCGCCGGGACGCAGGCATTTGCGTCGATCGTCGAGGGGATAAAGTCCGCTGGCGTTGCCGTGCACGTTCATGACGGCGTCGAGCCTGACGTCCCCTATGACAGCGTCGCGGCCTGCGTGGAGGCAGCGCGCTCGTTTGCACCCGATATGGTGATCGGTATCGGCGGCGGCAGTTGCCTGGACATGGCGAAATGCGCGTCGCTGCTGCTTTCGCATGGCGGAGCGCTTCGCGACTACTACGGCGAGTTCAAGGTGCCGTCCCCCATCCTGCCGGTGATCGCCATCCCAACCACAGCGGGGACCGGTTCGGAGGCGACGCCGGTGGCGGTGATCTCTGATTCCAGCCGGACGCTGAAGGTCGGCATATCGAGCCCCTACCTCATCCCTGTCGCGGCCATCTGCGACCCGGATCTGACGATGACGTGTCCGCCATTGCTGACGGCGATCGCTGGCGCCGATGCGCTGACCCATGCGATCGAGGCGTTCACGGCGGCGCGACGCGGCGCGGACCCGGAACTGGCGCTGAAGCATGTCTTCATCGGCAAGAGCGTGCTGTCGGACCATTTCGCGCTGCTGGCGATCAAGCTGCTCGGCAGAAGCCTCGAGCGTGCGTGCAAAAACGGCGCTGACGAGGATGCGAGGGCGGACGTGATGATGGGCGCGCTTGCAGCAGGTTGCGCCTTCGGTACGGCAGGCACCGCTGCTGCCCACGCGATCCAGTATCCGGTCGGCGCGGTGACGCACACGGCGCATGGCCTCGGCGTCGCGACCATGCTGCCCTATGTGATGACCTACAACCGGCCGGCGTCACTTGAGGAGATGGCGCAGGTCGCCGAAGCGCTCGGCGTCGAGACGGCGGGGCTTTCAACCGAGGCCAAGGCAGATGCTGCGATTGCCGAGGTCACGCGGCTTTTCGCGGCAATCGGTATCACGCCGACGCTGGCCAAGCTTGGCCTGCCCGAAGACAAGCTCGACTGGACCGCCGAGCAGGCGGTCGGCATCGAGCGCCTGATCAAGAACAACCCACGCCCGATAGACCTCGCCGCGATGAAACGGCTGCTGCGCGCCGCCTATGACGGTGATGTCGGGGCGTCTGCCCTTTGAGACAACGGAAGCAATCCGATGAACATGATGCACCAGCACATTGAAGAGGACGATGACGTGGACTTTCACAGCTTTTCTCATGGGCTCTTCATTGGCGGCAAATGGGTCGAGGCGAGCAATGCCCGCCAGATCCCGGTCGCCGATCCTTCGACGGAAGCGGTGATCGCGGCCGTCCCGGACGCCTCGGTAGAGGACGCGCTCGCTGCCGTCGATGCCGCCGCCGCAGCCGCCGAAGGCTGGCGGCAGACCGCGCCGCGCAAGCGCTCCGAAATCCTGCGGCGCTGCTTCGAACTGATGACCGAGCGGGCCGAGACGCTGGCCATGCTGATTTCGCTGGAGAACGGCAAAGCGCTGCGCGATGCGCGCGGCGAGGTGGCCTACGCGGCCGAGTTCTTCCGCTGGAACGCGGAAGAAGCGGTGCGCATAGTCGGCGACTATAGCATGGCGCCGGCCGGCGCGAACCGCATCCTGGTGGACTACGAGCCGATCGGCATCTGCGTGCTGATCACGCCGTGGAACTTCCCGGCGGCCATGGCCACGCGCAAGATCGCTCCGGCGCTGGCCGCCGGCTGCACGGTGGTGCTGAAGCCGGCGACCGAAACACCACTGACGGCCTATGCGCTGGCCGCGCTCTACAAGGAGGCGGGCGTGCCCGACGGTGTGGTCAACGTGATCACGACGAAATCGCCCGGCCCGGTAACATCGGCCATGCTTGCCGATCCGCGAGTCAGGAAGCTTTCCTTCACCGGCTCGACGGGCGTCGGGCGCAATCTGCTCGCCGAGGCTTCCAAGACGGTGATCAGCAGTTCCATGGAGCTCGGCGGCAACGCACCGCTGATCGTGTTCGACGACGCCGACCTCGATACGGCAATCGAAGGCGCCATGGTCGCCAAGATGCGCAATGCCGGCGAAGCCTGCACGGCCGCGAACCGGCTCTACGTCCAGTCAGGCATCTATGACCGCTTCGTCGCAGCGTTGACAGAGAGGATGAAGGGTCTGGTGGTGAGTGCGGGAACCGACCCGGCGTCGGAATGCGGCCCTATGATCACGGCGAAGGCCGTCGACAAGATCGACCGGCTTGTGGAGGACGCGGTCAGCCGTGGCGCGAAAGTGCTTTGCGGCGGCAAGAAGCCGGATGGTGTCGGCTTCTTCTATCCGCCGACGGTGCTGGTCGACGTGCCCGCCGACGCCGAGATGGCGCATGAGGAGATCTTCGGGCCAGTGGCACCGATCACCCGGTTCGAGACCGAGGACGAGGTGGTCGCGCGCGCAAATGATACCGAATACGGGCTCGCGGCTTACGTGTTCACCAAGGACATCGCGCGCGGGCTGAAAGTGTCTCGCCGCATCGAGGCAGGCATGATCGCCCTCAACCGTGGGCTTGTCTCGGACCCGGCGGCTCCTTTCGGTGGCGTCAAGCAGAGTGGGCTCGGACGCGAGGGTGGTTCGCACGGCGTGCTGGAGTTTACCGAGCCGAAATATGTGGCCGTGACGCTTTAGTTTTTGCCGCGGATCGTTCGCCGTAGTGATTGGCGAACGATCCGCAGACGCTGCAGGCTGCGAAGTCTGCTTTTGTCGCGAGCTCGATAGATGTCAGCCCGCGCGAAGGAGTTCCGACCGCTTCGGCAGCTTCCAGTTCGGCCGCGGGAAGTGGCAGGTATATCCGTTCGGATATCGCTCCAGATAATCCTGATGCTCAGGCTCGGCCTGCCAGAAATCGCTGACCGGAACGACTTCGGTCACGACCTTGCCCGGCCACAGGCCTGAGGCGTTCACGTCGGCGATCGTGTCCTCGGCGATCTGCTTCTGCTCGTCGTTGACGTAGAAGATCGCCGAACGGTAGCTCGCGCCGACGTCATTGCCCTGGCGGTTCCTGGTGCTCGGATCGTGGATCTGGAAAAAGAACTCCAGAATGTCGCGGTAGCTGGTCTTCGACGGATCGAAGAAAATCTCGATCGCTTCCGCGTGGCTGCCATGGTTGCGGTAGGTGGCGTTGGGCACTTCGCCGCCGGTATATCCGACGCTGGTGGAGATCACGCCCGGCATGCGGCGGATCAAATCCTGCATTCCCCAGAAGCAGCCACCCGCCAGGACTGCGCGCTCGGTCTCGATGCTCATCGTGAAAATCCTCGGTTGCGTTTCCCCAAATATAGGTGCTTTTCGCCAAGCTACCAATCCGGCGCATTCAGGCTTGTGCGCTGCCCGCCATTTCAAGAACGGAAATCGCTTTCAATGGATGTCCTGTCAGAATTGAATGCCGCACTTGGCGCCGAAGCATGTCTGACGGGCGACGCGCTGGAGGCCCATCGTTCCGACGCGAGCGGCACCGGCCGGCATCTGCCGCTCGCCCTGCTGAGGCCGGGTTCGGTAGCGGACATCGCGAAGGCGCTGGAAATCTGCCATCGGCGCGGACAGCCCGTCGTGCCGCAGGGCGGCATGACGGGGCTGGCCGGCGGAGCGAACTGCCGCCCCGGCGACATCGCGCTTTCGCTGGGGCGGTTCCAGGGCGTGGAGGAGATCGATACTGTCGCCGGCGCGATGGTCGTGCGCGCCGGAACCGTGCTGGAGACGGCGCAGAACGCGGCGGAGGAGGCGGGGTTCCTGCTGCCGATCGATCTCGGGGCGCGTGGCTCCTGCCAGATCGGTGGCAACATCGCCACCAATGCCGGGGGCCTGCGCGTGATCCGGCACGGGACCGTGCGCGAAAATCTGCTCGGCCTCGAAGTGGTGCAGGCCGGAGGCGCGGTGCTGTCGCATCTGTCGCGGATGCAGAAGGACAATACCGGGTACGATTTGCGCAACCTCTTCGCCGGGTCGGAGGGAACGCTCGGGGTCATTACGCGGGCGGTGCTGCGGCTGCACCCGCTGCCGGCCGATATCGAGACGGCGATCTGTACGCTTGATAGCTATGACGCGGTGCTTAGGCTCATGGACAGGGCGCGCAGGCAGGTGACGCTGTCGGCCTTCGAGGCGATGTGGGCGGACTTTTTCGACGTGTGCGGAGGACGCAGGCTCTTCAACGAGATTCCGCCATTCGCCGTCATCATCGAAACGGAAGGCGGTGGTCTGGTTCCGCTGCTGGAGGCGGCGCTGGAGGGCGGGATCATCACGGACGCGCTGATCGCGCAGTCGCGCGCCGATGCTCGGCGGTTCTGGGACGTGCGCGAGGCGGCGCTGCCGGAGGCGCAGTTGCCGGACATCGTGAATTTCGACGTGAGCCTGCCGATCGCCAAGGCAGACGCTTATGCGCGCGCCTGCCGGGAAGCGATCGCGGCGGCACTACCCTCGGCGCGTGCCCTGTTCTTCGGCCATATCGGCGACAGCAATCTGCATATCATGGTGGAGGTGCCGGGGTATTCGGACGCCGACGTGCATACGGTCGACCGCATTGCCTATGATCTCGTTCGCGACGCAGGCGGCGTGATCTCGGCGGAGCACGGCATCGGTACGCTGAAGCGCGAGTGGCTGGGCCACAGCCGCAGCGCGGACGAACTGGCGGCCATGCGCGCGATCAAGCATGCGCTGGACCCGGCGGGCATCCTCAATCCGGGCAAGGTGCTGTAGGGGCGGTTCTGCTTTTCGTTGAATCGCAGACCCGCTCTATGTCTCTACGCAATTCCGAACGGAAAACCGCTACGCACTTTTCCTGGAATTGCTGTAGGTCAGGCCGAGAGGTAGGCTTGCGCGATCGCGCGCATCTCCTCAGCCGACAGCGCCTGACCGTGTCCGCCGTGTGCGGTGGCGACGTCGAGGGCAGCGATGCGCGCCATGGTCGCGCGATAGACCGCTTTGTCGCTGTGGGGGAGGTCGTCGACCAGCGTGCCGCGGTAGATGGCGTCGCCTGAGAAGAATGTGCCGTTCTCCCGGTCGATCAGGCCGATGCCGCCGGGTGAGTGGCCGGGCAGATGCAGCACCCCGAACCGACGGTCGCCGAGATCGATCACGTCGCCTTCCTGAAGGGTTGCCGTGAGCGGCGCGGGCGCGATCCGATATGCATCCTTGCGCCAGTCGGTTTGAGGCAGCTTGGTGACCGGTTCGTCCAGCGCGCGGAACATATCCGCGTATGTCTGGTGGTCCGCCATCAAGGCCGAAGCGGCGGCTTCGGATAGGTGCGCGCGGCGGTCAGCGAATTCGTGGAAGCCGCCGATGTGATCGGCGTGGGTGTGGGTGGCGACCGCGATGAGCGGCGCGCCGCTGGAGAGGCTGGCGATCAGCGGGGCAAGGGGGCGCAGGCCCATGCCGAAATCGATGAGCAGGTCGGCATCGCGGCCGCGCAGCAGGAAGATGTTGCCACGAAAGAAGCGGTGGACGCTCGGCTCGAGTATCCTGAAAAGGCCGCCGCCCAGATCGTCGACGGCAAACCAGTCGTCTTTCACAACGGTGCTCAAAGTTGTTTCCCGGCGCTGCTGGCGACGAACGAGGCTTCGTCGATTTCGATGACGAGATTGCCCGGGGAGGGGTCGGAGATGGCCGCGCGGAAGGCTGCCATGCTGGAGGCCTTGCGGTAACCCCAGCCGAAGCCCGGGGCGAGGACTTCGAAGTTCGGGGTGTAGGTATCGACGCCGACTGGGGCGACGCCGGCGTTGATCATGTAGGTCTTTATCTCGCCGTAGCCTGAGTTGTTCCAGACGATCAGGCGAATCGACGTTGCCGCTTCCGTAGCGCTCGCCATCTCGCCGATGGTGAATTGCAGGCCGCCGTCGCCGATGATGCCGAATACCGGCCTGCCGCGGGAGCCGAGCGCCGCGCCGACCGCTGCCGGGAGTGCGTATCCCAGGGTGCCGAAGCCCGTCGCCGAACAGAAGAAGCTTCCGGGACGAGGTGCACCGAAGGCGGTGCAGCCGGCGTAGACCGGTTGCGTAGAGTCGCCGACCATGACGGCATCGGGAACATCGTGCGCCAACGTGTCGAGCATCTGCAGACCCGCAGCAATCACGGGGTTCAGCGCGCCTTCGACTTCCTGCCGTGCAGCGCGCGCGAGGTCTGCGCCCGCTTGGCGAGGTTCTCGTTCGGGCAGGGCTTCCAGCACCTCCGTTGCTGTATGCTTTGCGTCCGCGAGGACTGGGAGGTCGGCTTGCAGGCCGCGCATTAACTGCTCGGCATCCAGATCGACTCGTGCGAGCCAGCCGGACAGGCGGCCGTTCCTGGGCAGGCGGTCGGCGAAATCGGTCGGGCCGAACTCCGTGCCGAGGGCGAGAATTGCGTCCGAGCCATCGAGCAGCGCGGTGACCGCGGCGCAGTCTCCGGTCAGCGGAACCGCGAGCGGGTGATCGCCCGGCACAACGCCACGTGCGTTCACGGTCATGACAACCGGAGCGCCGAGCCGTTCGGCCAGCGTCTGTATGGCAGACGCGGCGCGGATCGCGCCACCGCCGGCGACGATCAGCGGGCGGCTCGCGGCCGAAAGACGCGTGGCGATTTCCTTGACGGCTTGGGGGGCAGGAGCGGGAGCGCCGGGGAGCACAAAGCGGCGCGCTGCCGGCATCGATGAGGCATCGGTGTTCAGCAGTCCGACCGGAATTTCGATGTGGACGGGGCGTGGCCGGCCTGCCGCGAAAAGCGCAAAGGCGCGCGTCAACACCGGCTCGACCTCGGAGACGTCGAGGATGGTGTGGCTGAAGGCCGAAACCTCGCGGATCAGACTGCTTTGATCCTTCAATTCATGGAGGTGGCCGCGCCCGGACCCCAACTCCCCAACCGAATTGACGCTGGAAATCACCAGCATCGGGATGGAATCGCCGTAAGCCTGTCCCATGGCAGTGACGATATTCGTCATGCCCGGCCCGGTGATGATGAAGCAGACGCCGGGCTTTCCTGTCACCCGCGCGTAGCCGTCTGCCATGAAGCCGGCGCCCTGTTCGTGACGCGGCGTTACGTGGCGGATGCCCGAGCCTTCCAGCCCGCGATAGAGGTCGATGGTGTGGACGCCGGGGATGCCGAAGACGGTATCGACGCCGTTCGCCTCGAGGATTTCCACCAGATAAGTCGCAAGGCTTCGCATTCCGATCTCCGTTTGGGGCCGTCGTCACCGATAGAAGGGTCGAATCGACCCTGACAGCTCAATTCAAGGGCAAGCTCTGCTTCAGGCTGCATCAATCCACAGCAGGCTGCCTAAAGAAACTCCATTGATAAAGCGGTTTAGTAAAGCGCTTTACAAAGAGCCGAATATCGACTTTATTATCGCCCTGTAAAGAGGACAGAACGTGGAAACGAAGGGGAAGTCCAGCCTCGATCTTGCCCGGCTAAGCGACGAGCCGAGGACGGTTTGATGGTGTCTCGCGCACCGCAGCGCCGCCCTGCTGCCGTGACGATTCGTGACGTCGCGGCGGCGGCCAGGCTGTCGGTGACGGCGGTGTCGAGGCACTTCAACAACCGGATCGTACTGCCTGCCGATACGGTCGCGCGCATAGAGGCGGCTGCGAACGAGCTTGGCTACCGTCCGAACGTGACGGCGCGAAGGCTGAGCCTTGGAAGCAGTGAGTCCCTAGGCTTCGTTCTCTCCGACATCGCGTATCCGTTCTTTTCCTCTATTGCGAGCGCGGCCGAAGCCGAATGCGCGCGCCTCGGCTACAGTCTCGTGATCTTCAACAGCAGGAACCTGGCCGACAACGAGATCGCCCATCTCAGGCGCATTGAAAACGCGCAGGTGGACGGCATCCTGTTCATGACCAACCATCCAGCGGCGCCGGATATAGCCGATACGATCAACCGGGTGCGCAATGTCGTCCTGCTCGACGAGAACGTGCCGAACGCACAGGCGCCGCGCCTCTACGCGCGCAACCGAAAAGGCGGCAGGCTGGCGACCGAACATCTGCTTGCCGCTGGGCATCGACGCATAGCCTATGTCGGCGGTCACGAGCGGCTGATCTCCAGTTCGGAGCGATTGGCGGGCTACCGCGAGGCGCTTGAAGCTGCGGGAATTCCTGTCGATCCGGCGCTGATCCTGTTTCCCGGCTACGAGGCCGAGAATGGAGAGGCGGCATTTGCCGTTCTGGATGCCTTGAACGAGCCGCCGACGGCGATCTTCGTGGCGGCCGACGTGGTGGCCCTCGGCATCATCAGGAGAGCGCGGGCGGCCGGCCTTTCCGTGCCGCGCGACCTCTCGCTCGTTGGCTTCGATGACATTCCGAATGTCGATGTCATCGACCCGCCGCTCTCCACCATACGCCAGTCCGCAGAAGCCTTCGGCGTGCGCGGTGTCCAGTTGCTGGTTGGCCTGCTGAAGGGCGACCTGGAAGAAGAGACAATCGAGTTTGTCGATGTCGAGCTCGTTAAACGAGGCTCCGTCGCTCCGCCGCGCCTGCGCCGTCACTGGCGCACCGCATCGAGAAGTGCGCAAACCGCTCCAAAAGCGGATGCGCGACCGAAACGAACATCAATGGGGAAAAAGACATGAGCAATCGCTTCTCAAAAGATTCGGCAGAGATACTGCTGCAGAAATTCCAGGCCGGTCACGTCGATCGTCGCGGCTTCCTTGCCGGTCTGGCCGCACTCGGCCTGGCCGTCGGCCTGCGCGCCGGCAACGCAGAGGCAGCAGACGGCGAGATCGTGCTCTGCAACTGGGGCGGCGTCGCCGTTGACGCCTTCCAGGAGGCTTTCGGCGGACCGTTCACCGCCAAGACCGGAATGAAGCTCGTGATCGACGGCGCCGGCCCGGCCATCGGCTCGGTCCGCACCATGGTCGACAGCGGCAACGTCATCTGGGACGTCATGGACAACGGCCTGATCGACGCACAGGTTCTTGCGACCGGCAACTATGTCGAGCCGATCGACTACACCATCGTCGACAAGAACAAGGTCCCGCAGTTCTCGCAGGAGTTTGGCGTCGGCAACTACGCTTTCGCCAACGTGCTCTTCCACAACAAGAAGACGACCGGCGTCGAGACGCTGACCGACTGGAAGGACTTCTTCGATTTCGAGAAGATCCCGGGCAAGCGCACGATGTGCAAGTGGATCCAGGGCCAGCTCGAGTTCGTGCTGCTCGCCGATGGCGTCGCGCCTGCGGACCTCTATCCGCTCGACGTCGACCGCGCCTTCGCCAAGCTTCAGCCGCATCTCGACAACATCATCTTCTGGGAAGGCGGCGCGCAGAGCCAGCAGCTGTTCCGCGATGGCGAAGTCGTGATGGGCAACATCTGGCACACCCGTGCCAAGCTGCTCGTGCAGGAGAACCCGGACTATGCCATCACATGGAACCAGAACACGCTTCTGATCAGCGCCTGGTCCGTGCCGAAGGGCAACCCGGCCGGCAAGAAGGTGTTCGAGTTCATCAACTCCGCACTCGACCCCGAGCCGCAGATCACGCTGCTGCGCCTGATGGGCAACGGCCCGACCAACCCGGCGGCGGAAGCCCTGATGACGGACGAAGACCGCGTCTTCAACCCGACTTCGCCGGCCAACACGACGGGCCAGGTTCTCGTGAATCCCGCCTGGTATGCGGAGCATGAAGCCGACGTGCAGAACAAGTTCCTCGACCTGATCGCAACCTGATCTGGTCGAAGGCCGCCTGCCTGCGGACTCCCGGCAGGCAGGCGGCAGAACTTTTCTATTCTCAAGCCGAGTGAAGGCGGACATGTCGTCGCGCTTTGAACGTTTTGCATTGTACCTGACGGTGCCTGCCGGCCTGTTGGTGATCCTGCTTTACGCTCTCCCCATCCTGCAGGTCCTGGCGCTCTCCCTCACGGAGGGCAGCGGAGCGGTGGCCAATTACGAGCGCCTGTTCACCAGCCGCGCCGTGGCCAAGGTCGTCCAGACGACGCTGGTGGTCTCCATCAGCACCACCTTCATCACCATGGTGATCGCCTACATCATCGCCTTCGGCATGATCCACATGAGCAGCGGACAGAGGAAGCTCGCGCTTCTCATGGTGTCGATCCCGTTCTGGGTTTCGGTTCTTGTGCGCGCCTTTGCCTGGATCACCATCCTGCGGTCGCAGGGCCTGCTCAACAGCGGCCTGATGTCGATCGGCGCGATCACCGAGCCGCTTCAGCTCGTCTACAACCGCGTCGGCGTGACGATCGGTATGGTACATTACATGGTGCCGTTCGCGGTGCTGCTGCTTTACGCCAACCTGACCGACATCGACCGGCGCGTGGTTCAGGCCGCGCGTTCGCTCGGCGCACGTCCGATGACGGTGTTCTTCCGCGTCTGGCTTCCCATGAGCTTGCCCGGCATTGGCGTCGCCTCGTTGTTCATCCTCGTCTTCTCGCTGGGCTTCCTGATCACGCCGGCCTTGCTCGGTGGCGGGCGCACCCTGATGGTCGCCGAATACATCTCGGTACAGATATCCAACACTGGCCGCTGGGATCTTGCCACTTCGCTTTCGACGGCATTGCTGATCGTCGTCGGACTGCTGCTTGCACTCGCCTTGCGCAGCCCGACGATGCGCGCGGCTTTCGGGGGAGGCTCGAAATGAGCGCCCGGACGCGCAATCGCCTGCTGATGGCCCTTGTCTGGCTGTTGCTGCTGTTCCTGTTCCTGCCGGTCCTTGTGGTGATCCCGGTGTCGATCACCGACAAGAGCTATCTGTCGCTTCCGGTCGACGGTGTCTCCTTCGAGCACTACGCTTCGCTTGCCGACCCGGCGCGCGGCTGGATTCCGAGTTTCCGCAACTCGATCATCGCGGCGATCGCGACATCGATCATCGCCACGGCGATCGCGGCCGCCTTCGCGGTGGGGGCCTGGATCCGCGCCGGCTGGTGGCCGTCTTCGGTGCGCCTGCTGATGCTGTCGCCGCTGATCGTGCCGCCGATCATCTACGCCGTCGGCGTGGTGCGGGTGCTGTCCAAGATGTCGATGCTGGATACGTTCTGGGGCGTGCTGGTCGTGCATGTCGTCCTGTCGCTGCCGATGGCGTTCCTGGCGATCGCGGCGTCGCTCTCCAACCTCGACAACAGGATGGTGACTGCGGCGCGCAGCCTCGGCGCAAGGCCGATGACGATCTTCGCCCGCGTGATCCTGCCCAACATCGCACCGGGCCTGGGCGCCGGCGCCTTCCTGGCGTTCATCACGTCATGGGACGAGATCACGGTGACGCTCTTCATCACCGCGCGGCGCTTCGTGACGCTGCCGCGACGTATCTACACCTCGATCACCGATTCCATCGACCCGGCGCTCGCCGCCATTGCCGCCGTCCTGCTGATCGCCACGATGGCGGTCCTGATCACCCAGAGCCTGATCGCCGGACGCGGGAAACCCCGGTCGCCGTGACAGGCCCCCACCAACTCATCCAACGAAAAGGAAATATGATGAGCCAAGCGCATGCAATGAGTGACCACGAGTACCGGGAGAAGGTCTTCTTCTCGACTTTCGGATCGGTGCCGGAACCGGCGTTCCACGACCCGGCGGAACAGCAGGAAGTCTGGGGCGGCGTCTGGGGCTGCTCCAATGACGTCGGCAAGCTGCGCGCTGTGCTGATGCACCGACCGGGCGACGAGGTTAAGGTCGTCACCGCCGACAAGAAGATGCCGGAAGTCGGCGGCTACGGTGATCCCGAGAAGGGCTGGTACTGGATCGGCAAGGACATGCCCGACCTGCCCGCCATGCAGAAGGCGCATGACCAGTTCACCGACATCCTGCGCAAGGAAGGCGTCAATGTTGTGCTCGTCGGCGACGCCGCGCCGGGCCGCATGAAGCAGGTTTATACCCGCGACAGCTGCGTGGCCATCAAGAGCGGCGCGATCGTCACGCGTCTTGCCCGCAAGGTACGCCGTGGCGAGGAACTGCCGGTGACCCGTGCGCTGGCCCGCGTTGGCTGCCCGATCGTCGCCACGCTGACCGGCAACTCGGTGTTCGAGGGCGGCGGTTACGCCAACATCGACGACAAGACGGCCGTGTGCTGCGTCTCGGTTGCGTGTAACGAGGAAGGTGTGCGGCAGATGCAGGCGATCCTCGCCTATCACGGCATCGAACTGATCACACTTCCGGGCATGGGCTACCGCATCCACATCGACGGCGCGTTCAACATGATCGACGTCGACAAGGCGATCGTGAACCTCAACGAGTTGCCCTGGTTCTTCATCGAGTACCTGCAGAAGCGCGGCATCAAGCTCATCGAGCTTCCGCCCGAGGACAATGCGTTCTCGCTGAACTCGCTGGCCATCGCACCGAGCAGGGTCGTGATGCACGGCAGCCGTTCGAAGCGCCTCGAAGACAGGCTGAGCGACGCGGGCGTGGAGCTTATCACCGCCGACTACGAGCCGGTTGAAGCCGGTGGCGGTGGCATACACTGCTCGACGGCGCCACTGGCACGGGATGCAGTCTGAGATGTCCTTCCTCGTCGTTCACAGCCTGGAGATGCACTACGGACCGCTCAGGGCGCTCGACGACGTGTCGCTGACGATCGAGGAGGGGGAGTTCATCTCCCTCCTCGGTCCATCGGGTTCCGGCAAGACCACGATGCTGATGTCGATCGCGGGGTTCAACATCCCGACGGCAGGCAGGATCCTTCTCGATGGGCAGGACATCACCCACCGGGAGCCAGAGGACCGCAATTTCGGCCTGGTGTTTCAGGGTTATGCGCTGTTCCCGCACCTGACGGTCGCGGGGAATGTCGCCTTTCCTCTGAAAGTTCGGAAATGGGGCGCCGCACGCATCAAGAAGCGCGTCGACGAGATGCTTGCCCTCGTTGGGCTGGAGAATTTCGCCGACCGCAAGCCGCGCCAGCTTTCGGGCGGGCAGCAACAGCGCGTGGCGCTGGCGCGTGCGCTCTCCTTCGGGCCGCGCGTGCTGCTGCTCGACGAGCCGCTCTCCGCGCTCGACCGCATGCTGCGCGAGCAGATGCAGACGGAGCTGCGCCGCCTTCACAGGGAGACCGGGGTGACGTTCCTCTATGTCACGCATGACCAGCAGGAAGCGCTGACCATGTCCGACCGGATCGCCGTCTTCGAGAAAGGCAAGATCGTCGAGCAGGGTTCCCCGGCGCGGTTATTCAAGTCGCCGACGACGCGTTTCGTCGCGGAGTTCCTGGGCGAGAACAATTTCGTCAAGGGAAGCCGAGCAAACGGCCAGTGGCAGGCTTTCGGGACCGGCTTCGTGTTGCCTGACGCGCGCGATGGCGGCGATGATGTCGCAGAGGCCACTCTGTGGCTGCGTCCGGGCGACATCGGCTTCGGGCAGGGGCGCGAGGGCGACATCAGCTTTACGGCCACGGTGGAGGATTTCGTCTTCGGCGGCACGCAGAGCCGTCTGACGCTGCGCCTCAAGACAGGCGAGATCGTGTTCGCGTCGATCGCCGCCGATCTCCTGCCCGACGACATTGTCGGGTCGGAGCAGACATTCCATGCCCGGCGCGATGCCGTGGGCGTATTGAAATAACAAGAGGCGGTCCGCCAAAGACCTCCGAAAACTGAAAGGAAGATCATCGTGACTGGTACTGCCAGCCTGAAGCCCGTTGCCCTCCCAGACTACGGGGTTCCGCGCTATATCCCCAAGATCGCGGCGCAGACCTATCAGGCGCGTTTCGCCCGCTTCATGGACGCTATCGCCACCAAGGGTTTCGATGCCGCCGTGGTTTATGCCGATCGCGAACACTGCGCCAACATTTCGTGGCTGACCGGCTTCGATCCACGCTTCGAGGAAGCGCTACTGGTCGCTGTGCGCGGCAACGACCCTGTCATCATCACAGGTCCGGAGAATGTCGGCCTTGCCGCCATCACGCCGCTCGGCGCAACCTCCTTGTTGTGGCCAGGCTTCGGCCTGCTCGGTCAGGACAGGACCAAGGCTATTCCACTGCCCGAGCTGCTTGCAAAGGCTGGCCTGCAGAAGGGACACAAGATCGGCGCCATCGGCTGGAAATATTTTCTCGCCAACGAGGTCGAGAGCGCCGGCGTTGCGACTGACCTCCCCGCCTATGTCGCAGGCATGCTCGCCGCGATCGGCCCTGTTGCGAATGCGACGGGCATCATGGCGAGCCCAATCGACGGGCTGCGCTCACAGATCGAGATCGAGGAACTGGCGCGTTTCGAATTTCTCGCCACGCATTCGTCCGAGGCGATCAAGCGGGTAATCCTTGGCCTGAAGCCGGGCATGACCGAGTTCGAGGCGGCGAGCCTGATGCAGCCGCTCGGCTATCCGGTCTGCTGCCATCCCATGCTTTCGACCGGCGAGCGAGCGCGCTTCGGGCTGGGAAGCCCGTCCGACACGGTGATCGAGAGAGGCGCGATGTTCACCGCCGCCTTCGGCTATCAGGGTTCGCTGACGGCCCGCGCCGGCTTCGTGGTCGAGACTGCCGACGAACTGCCGGCGGGGGCGAAAGACTATGCCGACGCCTTTGTTGCCCGTTACTGGGAGGCGGCCGCCGAGTGGTATGAAACCATTGGCATAGGCGTCAGCGGCGGCGAGATCGACAGGAAGATGCGCGCACGACTGGACAATGACTTCTTCAAGCTGGCGCTGAATCCCGGCCACCTCATCCACATCGACGAGTGGATGCACTCTCCGGTACGCCCGGGCAGCACGGAAACCTTCCGCTCGGGCCAAGCGGTCCAGCTCGACATGATCCCGGCTGCGGGCAACGCGTATTTCACCACCAACATCGAAGATGGCATTGCCCTGCTGGACGGTCGGGGACGGTCGGAGTTCGCCGAGCGCTTCCCGGAAGCATGGGGCCGCATCGAGGCGCGCCGCGCCTTCATGGCCGACGGGCTTGGCATCCTGATGAAGCCCGAGGTGCTGCCGTTCAGCAATCTGGCGGGTTGGCTGCCAGCCTACCTGCTCAACCCCGGCCTTGCGATCTCGCGGGCCTGACGAAAACAGGGCGGCGATGAGCCGCCCCGTTGTTAATATGGAGGATTGGATGACGCAGACGCTCCAGACGCTGTTTCCGGCAGGCAAGCCCATCTTCGGCATGCTGCATCTGGGCGGTGATACGCCGGAGGAGCGTCTCGCCCGCGCCTTGAGCGAGACCCGGGACATGATCGCGGGCGGAGTCGATGCGGTGCTTGTCGAGAATTATTTCGGCACACCCGATGATGTCATTCGTGTCCTTGAAGCTTTCGAGGCGAACCCGCCGGGCGTCGTGGTCGGGCTCAACCTGTTGCGCGACTTCAGGCTCGGATTCGACCTTCTCCGCAAGTTCGATGTCGCGTTCCTCCAGATCGATTCCGTTTGCGGCCATCTGCCTCCCGATGAGGACGCCGACTACGCAGCTGAGCTTGCGGAGCGGCGCGCAGCCACCGAGGCACTTGTGTTCGGGGGTGTGCGCTTCAAATACCAGCCGGTGAAATCCGGTCGCAGCGACGAGGAGGATATTCGCCTTGGCATGGCGCGCGCCGATGCGCTCGTGGTGACGGGCGAAGCGACAGGGCAGGGGACCGACAACGCGAAGATCCTGCGCTTCCGCCAGGTCGTGGGGCCAGATTATCCGCTGATCGTCGGCGCTGGAATGACGGCAGCGACAGCGGCCGAGCAGATGCGGATCGCCGATGGCGCGGTTGTTGGCTCCTACTTCAAGGATACCCACAAGGATACAGGCATCGTCGAAGTGGCGCATGTGCGCGAACTGATGGACGAGGTTCGCAAGGTGCGCGGGGAAAGCAGGCCATGACCATCCGTGTCGAGCCGATCACGCCAGATGGTTTCGCGCCTTTCGGCAGGATTTTCGAGATTGGCGCGTCAGGCGGACTGGATGAGGCCGTCGTGCGGACCGACGGTCCGGGCTGGGCCGACGCCTACACGCACGATCCGCTGCTCTCGACCAATGCCAGCCTAGGCATGACGCGTGCCGGCGGCATGCCGTTCGAGGTGCGGCAGATGGAGCGACATCCGAATACGCAGGAGGCTATTTTCTGCGCTGAGGCGCCGATCGTCCTCGTCGTCGCCGAGGCTGGTCCGGAGGCCCAGCCCGATATATCCGGCGTGCGCGCGTTTTCGATCCAGCCGGGAACGGTCGCGGTCATGCGTCCCGGCACATGGCATGACGCCTGCCGCGGACTGTATGGCCCGGCAAGCTACTACTGGATGGCGACGGTGCGCACCGGGACGGAATGGCGCGACGTTGCCGGAGGGCCGGTCCCAGTCGTGGTGGAAGCCGTCTAATGAGCGATGCCGCGGCCTTCTTCATCGGCGACGTTTCGCTCGATGAATATTATGCGTCGGAGCGCTGGCCGGGACTTGCGGACAAGGGTTTCGTCGATTTCCTCGGCGATTATGTCGGCGGCAGCATCGCCAACGCAGCGTCGGTTCACGCGCGTCTAGGTTCGGCGACGGAATTCGTTTCGCTGCTGAACTTCAGTGTGATTTCCGACCGCCTGATCGCTGAGTTGCAGGCACGCGGCGTGTCCGTCAGGCACATGTTGCGCCAGGATGGGATCGCGGAATCGCGCAATCTCATCTTCCTTGCCGATGGCGAACATGTGGTGTTTACCGTCGACATGGGGTTCCAGCCGATGGAACTGTCGAGGGAACTGATGCGCGACCTGCGTCAGCCCGGTTTTCTTTACACGACGCTCTATCGTTCGCGACGGCTGCGGCACGGTGAGCTTGCGCAAGCTGGTCTTCTGCAGGACGCGCGGTCCCATGGCCGGCGCACCGTCTTCGATCTCGATGTGGGTGGGTTCGGAGAGGCCGATCTTCCCTATCTGCGCGGCGCGGCCGTGCTGATCCTGAACCAGGTCGGCTATGCGAGTGCGTTCGGCGACAGGCCGGTAGACGAACTCGGGCGCTGGATGGAGGAGCATGAGGTCGGCTCCATCGTCAGGACGCGCGCGGCCGAGGGTGCGGAGGCCTTCGACGGCCGAAAACGGTACGACGTGAAGGGCTACAAGGTTGGTGTCGAGGACGTGACCGGCGCGGGCGATACGTTCGGCGGCGCGCTGGTGCATGTTCTCGGGCAGGGCGGCGATCTCGGGGAGGCTCTCGACCTGGCGGTGGCAGCTTCCGCACGCGCGGTGACGATTCGCGGGCCGGCGGGCGGCATCGCGACGCACGCGGAAATCGCCGCGTTCCGGGAGCAGGTGAACAGATAATCGAGTCTGGCGGAAGCAGAGCCGCTCGGAGCTGAGGATCAGTTGCTGATTTTTTGGCCGGGGAACGAGTTTCGTTCCAGAAATTTCTGCACCGCCTGAATGTCCAAGTGCCCGGTTGTGTCCACCGTGAGGACCGGACCGTAGCCGAAGGGTTCGGCGCGGGCGGCGAGCGCGACAAGCTCGGGAGCATATTCGGCTCCGGGATGTCCGGGAAGCCGGTTCGATGCGCGTGAGGCGTAACGGGCGCCGATTGTTTCCGGTGGCGCAGAGCACCAGATTTCTGCGACCTCGCTCACACCGGAATTTTCGAGAAGCTCCTGAACGAATTCGCGTGGCTGGAAGCCGAACCAGGCGTCCATGATCACCGTGGTCCCGGCGGGAGCGTCGCGCAGGATCGCGAACATCGCCTTCAGGCTCGCGCGCCCGAGCTTGCGATTGAACGGGCGGTCAACGCCGTCGATCTCCTCCAGAAACGGGTCCTTGATGGTATCTAGCGACAGGAGAGGCCATCCCGTTTCACGGGCAAGGGTAGCGGCAATGCTGCTCTTTCCGCTTGCCGGGACGCCGTTCACCATCACCAGTCGCTTTGGTAGAGGCTGGGGCAGAGTCGCGAGCGCTGCGCCGATCACGCCGGCGTCGTCGCCGAGCGTGGCCCCGACGATTGCGTATGTGAACCAGGGCGAGGTTTCGACATCATCCGCAAGGGCGGACACCATGGCGTTGCCGAGCCCGCCGCCGATGACGAACATTTCGGGTGCAATAGCCGCGGCAAGACCGTTGATCGCTGCGCGCAACGGCGAAGCCCATGCCCGCAACACTTGCGTTGCCACCGCATCGCCGGCGGCTCGGCCTGCAAGAAGATCGGCCGCCGTCGTTGAAGAGGGCAGGCCGGCATCCTGGATGTGACGGCGAAGCGACGTGCCCGAACTCTGCGTTTCCACGCAGCCCCGCCGACCGCACTTGCATGGCAGTCCCGACGGGTCGACGACGATGTGGCCAAGCTGGCCCGCCACGCCTGAGCCCCTGAATATGGCTCCATCGGCGAGCACCGCTCCGCCGATGCCCGTGCCGATCGTCAGCATGGCCACATGGTGCTTTCCGGCAGCGGCTCCGCACCGCGCTTCCGCGACCAGGGCCATGCTGCCGTCATTGTCGATCACGACTTTGCGCCCGAAGCGCGTTTCGATGCGTTCGCAGACTGGAAGACCGGACAGATCCACATATCCGCCGGACAGAACGCACCGCGCGGCGAAGTCCACCTGACCCGGTACGCCTATCCCGATCCCCTCAACGGTCGGATCGTCGATTTCCGCAATCAGGGACTCTACCCGGCTGAGGACCTGTTCGGGATTGGAAGAGCTTTCCGACCGGGCGCGCGCAAGTATCCGGCCATCGACGGCCACCCGTGCGGCACGGATGTTCGTTCCGCCGATGTCCACGCCAATTGCGGTGCGCGTCATGGCTGCGGTCAGGCCACTTTTGCTGCCGGCGCGCGATGACGCGCGATGATCGCCTGCAGTTCGCGCAATCTGGGCACGGCGATCGTCTCCAGCCTCTGGCGCGTGACGGCGCGGTCAAGCGAGATGCAATCCTTCCACAGCGAGCGGCCCGCAATGACGCCCGAAGCGCCATTGGCCATGGCGGTCTCGACCTGGGTCAGGAAGGTTTCGTGGTCGACGCCAGCCGAAAGCACCGCCCAGGGAACGTTGCCGGAGAGGCGCGTTACCGCGGCGCAGGACTCCGCCGAACCCGGGTACGGCAGCTTCAGGACTTTCGACCCGAGGTCGAGACAGATTTTCGTGCCGCCCTGGATCAGTTCGGGGATCTTGGCCTGATACTCGGCCTTGCTTTCGCCTTCGACCTGATAGGTCAGGAACTCGACGACGAGAAGAAGATCCTCCTGCGCGAAGTCCGCTATCACCTGCTTCAGGATGTCGATGTTGTGTGTATTGGCCTGCGGAATATCCGACCGCAGGTAGACCATGATCTTGCCTCCCGTCCCGCCAAGCGACCGGACCTGTCTTGCGCCGATGCCTTCCACCAGTTTCGAGAGCCTGTACCCTTCAGGCGAGGTATCCCAGCCCGACGCATCGAGACCGATCAGGAGCGCAGTGCTGCGATCGATGACACCGTCGTCAACGAGTTGCGGCACCGCGCAGATGGGGTCGACCAGTACGCAGGACGCGCGGCTCGCCAGATGGCTGGTGATGTCCGCCTTCGTATGACCGAGGACGTCATTGCCGATCTTTGCCTGTTCGGCGGGGTCTGCCGACAGAAGGGTGCGCATGCCCCCCCTTTGGTCGCAGGCGATCACCATCATCGCGCCGTCGTTGCCGCAGATTTGTTGATAGCCGCGTCTCTCGGCTGTCGTCATGGGAGCCATATTTCGGTCCTTCATTTTTTCTCGGCTGCGATTGCGTAACTCTAAATTTCGATCTAGAGTGTAACATATTACAGAAAGGAATTTCAAGCTGTCGTCTAGCTCCACCCAGAGCCAAGTCCCGTCCCGCGCGCTTCTGCATACGGTCGCGAAGCTGCACTACGTCGAGGATTTGAGCCAGGTAGACGTTGCCAGGCGCCTCTCGCTGTCGACGGCGACCGTCTCGCGCCTGCTTCAGAAGGCGCGTGCGGAGGGCGTTGTGCGCATAGAGGTGATGGACCTTATTGAGCCCGACGAACTGGCGAAGGAAGTGGCGCGGGCCCAGTCGCTGAAACGTGTAGCGGTCGTGGAAGGGACGGGAGCGGGAGCGCTCGCCTCGCTGGCGGGTCCGGTCGGGACCATGCTGCGGGATGCCGGGCTGTCGAATGGATCGGTGCTCGCCATCGGCTGGGGCCGCGCAGTGAGGGCGGTCATCGAAGCTGGATTGCCGGAACTTCCCGGCGTGCTGACGGTGCCCGTGACGGGCGGCATGCAGCAACATCAGCCGCATTTCCAGGTCAACGAGTTCGTTCGACTCGCGGCGCTCCAGATGGGTGGCACCCCGCGTTTCGTCCACGCTCCCTACCTGCCTGCGGCGGCATCGCGCCGGGCCTATCTTTCGGACCCCGTCGTGGCCGACAACGTGGCGCTTTGGGACAGGGTTGATCTGGCGATCGTTGGTATCGGACTGCCCGGCGAACCGGCGAATGTCGAGACGCCGCGCCATCCCAACGCGGCAGGCGACGTGATGCGCCACTACTTCGACGCCGACGGCACGCTTCTCGATCGCGGCAACGAGAAACGCATGATCGCGATGTCGGTCGACCAGTTGCGCCGGACGCCACTGGTCATCGGCGTAGCGGTTGGCGAGGCGAAGGTGGCGGCGATCCGCGGCGCCGCAAAGGCGAAGCTTATTTCTGCGCTGGTGACTGACGTCCGAACTGCGGAAAAGCTGCTGGAGACGCCGATATGAAGGCTGTCGAATTTTGCGGCGCGGAAATTTTCATGTTTGCCCGCACAAAGCGATTGACAGTGGTGTCGGGACTGCGCCTTAATTCGATAGCGCCGAGTGGAGGATACGAAAGCGCAACTGGCACCCTGCGTGCATCGGAGGAAGACAGCACCATCGGTAAGGTCAATAGTGCGGCCGCAAGTGGTCGCACCATCAGCGGCGATGAGTGTTTCGGAGGAATATCGCGGTCGGGATGATCCGGCCAAATCGTCAGGTTTGATTGATGTGCCGGCAGTCCGCCGGTCTGAAGCTTACGAAAGGGAGGAGTACCATGGAGCGTCGTTCAGTTCTCAAGTCCGCAGTGGCGTTGGCCGCCGTCGCGGCAGTCGGTGCAGGCACCACCTCGGCATTCGCGCAGGACAAAAAGTCCATTGCGCTGATTCCGGGCCTGACCACCGATGCGTTCTACATCACCATGCGCAAGGGTGCGCAGGCTGCCGCCGACGCGCTCGGCGCCGAGCTGATCTTCCAGGGCGGTCCGGAGTTCAACCCGGTTGTTCAGGTGCCTGTGCTCGACGCGATCATCGCTCGTAAGCCGTCGGCAATCCTGATCGCGCCGACCGACACGACCCAGCTGGTCGAGCCGCTGCGCAAGGCGCACGACGCCGGCATTCCGGTGATCACCGTCGACACGTTCATCGGCACCGGTAACTACCAGACCGGAGCCGGCGACGCAGACTTCCCGCTGTCCTACATCGCCTCCGACAACATTCTCGGCGGCAAGATGGCGGCTCGTGCGCTCGCAGCCGCTATCGGTGGAGAGGGTAAGGTCTACGTCTCCAACGTGAAGCCCGGCATCTCGACGACCGACCAGCGCGAAGCGGGCTTCAAGACCGCGATGGCCGAGGAGTTCCCGAAGATCACTGTGCTGGAGACGCAGTTCAACGAGAACGACGCAAACAAGGCCGCAAGCCAGATGCAGGCGGTCTTCGCCCGCAACTCCGACCTCAAGGGCGTGTTCGGCGCCAACCTGTTCTCCGCGCTCGGCGCAGGCAATGGCGTGCAGCAGGCGGGGCAGACGGGCAACATCAAGGTCGTGGCTTTCGACGCACCGACCTCGATCGTCGAGAACATCAAGTCGGGCCTCGTGGACGTCGCTATCGCCCAGCATCCGGCTACGATCGGCTACTACGGCGTGGTGTCGGCCTTCGCGCATCTGACGGGCCAGGCCATTCCGGTTGCCATCGGCACGGGCTTCACGGTCATCGACAAGAACAATGTCGACAATCCGGATGTAGCTAAGTTCATCTACTCCGACTGATCCACCTCCCGAATCCGGCCCCTCGCATTTCTCGCGAGGGGCCGACGTTGGAATACTCCGCTGCCTTGTCAGCGCGGATTCCTGAATGCATCCGCTGCTCCGAAGAGGGGAGCCCATGGCAGCTTCCGAACCACACGCATCGACATCAGGCGCCACAGGCGAGGACAATCACGCCCGTCCGCAGGCCGATCACGCCGATCGCGCCAAGACGCTGGTCCAGCGGATAGCCGATCTCCGGGCATGGTTGTTCCTGGCTGCGCTGATCCTTGGGTTCGAGGCCTGGGCGCGCATCGATTTCGGCGGCACGTTCATCCTGAATCCGTTCAACCTCCAGTCCATCGCGATCTTCGCGGTTGCGCCGCTGTTGCTCGCCACCGGGCAGACCTTCGTCATCATCTCGGGCGGTATCGACCTTTCGCTGGGCTTCATCATGGGGCTTGCGGCCGTCGTTGCAGCGCACACGATCAACGCCTTCACGCCGGGCCTAGGCATGCCGTTGGCTGTCCTGCTTGGATTCATGGTCGCCGTGCTGGTGGCAGCAGTGCCCGGCACGATCAACGGCCTGCTCGTATCGCGCCTGCGCGTGCCGCCGTTCATCGGCACGCTCGGCATGTTCGGCGTGGCGCGTGGCGTGGCTTTCCTGTTCGCGGGCGGAACGACAGTGCCGGTGCAGAATTCGCTGTTCGCGACCATAGGCAACGGCCGCTTCATGGGCGTGCCGTATATCGTGATCATCACGGCCGTCTTCGTGCTCATCATGCACTATTTGCTGAGCCAGACCCGGTTCGGCCAGCACAACTATGCGATCGGCGCCAACACGCAGGCGGCGAGGCGGGCCGGTATCGACATCAAGTCGCATCTGTTGCGTCTCTACATCCTGTCGGCATGCTGCGCGGGACTTGCGGGCGTGCTCTACGCGGCGCGCTTCAACGCCGGCGCGGCACAGGCCGGCGAACCGTTGCTGCTCGATAGCGTGGCTGCCGTGGTGATCGGCGGAGCGAGCCTGTTCGGCGGGTCGGGCACGATCATCGGCACTGTTGCCGGCGCGTTCGTCATCGCAGTCATCCAGTACGGCCTCGTCTTCGTGAACGTCGAGCCGTTCTGGCAGTTCATCAGCGTCGGCATCGTCATCATCATCTCGGTGCTGATCGATCAGGCACAGCGCCGGTTCAGCGGAGGCCGCCAGGATGAGTAGCGTCGCACCTCTCCTCGAAGTCGCCAATCTGTCGAAGCACTTCGGCGCGGTTCGCGCCTTGCATGACGTGTCGATGGCAGTGCACCCCGGAGAGGTGGTTGCGCTTGCCGGCGACAACGGCGCCGGCAAGACCACGCTCATCAAGGCGATCTCAGGCGTCTACCGCCCGACGTCCGGCGAGGTCAGGCTGAAGGGCGAGACGGTCGAGTTCGGCACGCCGCAAGAGGCGCGCGACAAGGGGATCGAGACGATCTACCAAGACCTTGCGCTCGCCGACAATCTGACGATCGGCGGCAACATCTTCCTCGGACGCGAACCGATGCGGCGCGCGTTCGGATTCCTGCCCGTGCTCGACCGCAAAAAAATGGCGGATGCTGCGCGCAAGACGATGGCCATGCTCGATTTTCACGTGTCGCGCACGGAGGCCCCCGTCTCGAATTTCTCAGGCGGCCAGCGACAGGCGGTCGCCATTGGCCGGGCAGTCTACTGGGATGCGCAAATCCTGATCATGGACGAGCCGACCGCGGCGCTCGGCGTGCCCGAGCAGCGCAAGGTCATTTCGCTCATTCATCAATTGAAGGCGCAAGGCCGAGGCGTGATCTTCATATCCCACAATCTGCAGGACATCTTCGCCGTGTCCGATCGCATCATTGTTCTGCGCCGTGGCGTAAAGGCGGGCGAGCGGAAGATTTCCGAAACGACCCATGACGAAGTGGTCAAGCTCATGGTCGGCGGCTGAAGCGCTGGCGTCCGGCCGCAAGTTGGGATCGTCGGCCACGTTGCCTGCCGTCTGGAACGGCGGGCTATGCCGACGACCTCAGGATCAGATCGCCGTCCACGAGGACATGCTCCCCGGGCGGACGCGTCTCTCCAGGCGTATGCGCGATGTCAATGCGGGTGAGCAGCATGTCGAGCGCGAGGCGGCCCATCTCGGCGGTGTTCTGCTGCACCGTCGTCAGCGGCGGCCAGATGTATTCCGAGAGCGGCTGGTTGTCGTGACCGGCAACACGCAGGTCGCAGTCGGGCGTGATCCCCACCCTCAAGCCTGCCTGGTTGAGCGCTGCGAGCACGCCGAAGGCGATACGGTCGTTTCCGCAGAGCACGACCTTCGTCGGGAACCCGCCCTCGCGCAGGATGCGCGAGGCCTCGTCGAAGGCGTAGCGCTCGAAGTCCCAGTCCTCGGAATGTGCGACCGGAATGATGACGGGCTCCAGACCGCGCCGCCGCATGGTCTCGACATAGGCGTTGCGTCGACCGGGCGCGTTCGAGTTCACCCATGGCATGTCGAAATAGCAGGGCGGCTCCCCGAACCGTGTGAGGTAGTCGGTTATCAGCGCCATGGACTGACCGTTGTTCGTCCCGACGAAATCCTCCTCTTCGTCAAAGGGCGCGTCGATGAAGATTACCGGGATGTTCCTGGCGAGCGTCTTGACCTTATTCCTGTGCGCGGGGTCTCCCCCAACGGGCGCCATGATGACGCCCGCAACGTTGAGCGAGGACAGCGTCTCCAGCGCTTCGGCCTCGAGTTCGGCCTTTCCATCCGAAGACAGCACGAAGGGAAGGTAGCCCAGCGCAGTGGCCTGGGATTCGATGCGACGGCGAAGGCCGGTGTAGAACGGGTCGAGGGAACTCGGGAGAATAAGCCCGAGGATCTTGGTGCGTCGCCGGTTGAGGTTGACCGCGAACAGGTTGGGGCGAAAACCCGTCTCCTTGAGACCGGCCTCGATCTTTTCGCGCAGTTTGGGGCGGACCGAAGCGGCGTTCTGGAAATACTTCGACACTGTCGGCCGCGAAAGACCGACCGCCTCGGCAAATTCCTCCATCGTCCGGATCTGTCTGGGTTTCACGGCTCTTGCCTCTGCGCTTCGCGACGTGCATCCCGCGCGTGTCGCAGGCAACGCTGCCATTCGTTTGCAAAACGATCAACTATTTTGTCGCGAGACAATAAAAAAATTGGCGCGGATCAACAAAATTGGCGGCTTTCGTGACTGGTAAGAGCAATCGAAGTCCAGCGATCGGGTCGATGGGCGAACTGCTCGTCGAGTTCGTCTGCGCAGAAAAGGACGGGCACAATCTCCGCGCCTCGACCTATGCCGGACCCTACGCGTCCGGTGCGCCAGGTATCTTCATTGATCAGGCAGCGCGCGTCGGCGCAAGCACGATTTTCGCCGGAGCAGTCGGCGGCGATGCGTTCGGGCACGTCCTGCTCGACCGCTTCGGCTCGGTCGGCGTTTCGCAGGCGCTTGTCCGCACCGTCGCAGGCATACCGACCGGTTCGGCCTTCGTGTCCTACAATTCCGACGGCAGCCGCGACTTCGTTTTCAACATCGCGCATTCGGCCGCCGCGCATCTGCCTGTCGGTGAAGAGGCGATCGACGCCTTCGCGGATTTCGGTCTCGATGCGTTTCACATCTCCGGCTCGACGCTCGGCGATTCCCGGATGGCTGCTGCCGCCTTGCATGTCTGCACTGCACTCCATGAGCGCGGCGTCGCGATCTCCTTCGATCCGAACGTGCGCAAGGAACTGCTGGCCGACCCTGCCTACATGGATACCGTGCGGGCGCTGCTTGCAATCTCTACGTTCGTGCTGCCGAGCGTCGAGGATGCAGAAGTCCTTTTCCCGGGAGAGAGTTTCGAGTCGTTCTCCGGGCGTTTCCACGAAGCCGGCGCACGCTACGTCCTGCTGAAGCGCGGTGAGGCGGGGTGCATCGGTTCGGAGGCCGGCGGGAGCATCGAGGCGTTCGACGCCCATACGGTCGAGGTGGTTGATCCGACAGGCGCGGGCGACTGTTTCTGCGCGACCTTTGTCGCACTGGCGACGTCTGGACGCTTCTCCTTCCGCGACGCGCTTCGTTTTGCCAATGCGGCGGGAGCGCTGGCGGTCGGTAAAGTAGGTCCGATGGAAGGCAACAGTTCGCTCCGGGACATCGAAGCGTTTCTCGAGAGCCGGGCATGATGGGCCTCGGCGAAATCGTTGCGGCCAATCGGGCGGGCGAGCCGCGCGGCATTCCGTCGTGGTGCACAGCTCACCCGCAGACGCTGAGCGCGATTTTCCATGCCTATCGGGACAATGACAGCCCGATCCTGGTGGAAGCCACCTGCAACCAGGTCAACCAGTTCGGCGGCTATACCGGCATGACGCCGGAAGCGTTCCGCGTCTTCGTTGAAGCACTTGCTCGGGACGAAGGAGTCGATCCAGCGAGACTTGTTCTCGGCGGCGATCATCTTGGTCCCAATCCATGGAAAGCGGAATCGGCAGCGAGCGCCATGGCCAATGCGCGCGATCTGGTCGCCGCCTATGTCGATGCAGGCTTCCGCAAGATACATCTCGACGCCTCCATGGCCTGCGCTGACGACGGCGTGCTGGCGGAGGCGACGATCGCGGCTCGCGCCGCCGATCTTTGCGCCGTGGCAGAGGGGCGGGGCAAAAGTGATCTTGTCTATGTCGTGGGGACCGAGGTGCCGATCCCCGGCGGCGAGACCGAGGTCCTCGACGCCCTGGCAGTCACGTCCGCTGAAGCGGTCGCCGACACGTGGTCGCAGCATCGGAAGGCCTTTGCAGCCAGTGGGGTTTCGGCAGCGCTCGAACGCGCCGTTGGAATGGTTGTCCAGCCGGGCGTCGATTTCGGCAACGACATGGTGTTTTCCTTCTATGCCGCGAAGACCGTCGCGCTGTCGGCGTCGGTTTCCAACTTGCCCGGAATTGTCTTCGAGGCGCATTCCACCGACTACCAGTCCCAACAGGCGCTGGGTGATCTCGTGCGCAGCCATTTCGCGATTCTCAAGGTCGGGCCGGAACTGACATTCGCGTTTCGTCAGGCGATGTTCGCGCTTGCCAGAATCGAAGAGCTTCTGGCGGTCCCGGAACCATCGAATCTGGTCACGGTGCTGCGCAACGAAATGCTGGCCAACCCGCGCGACTGGCGCGCCTACGTGGCGACTGGCGAACGCGAGAGCCAAATGATGCTCTATGGGCTTTCGGACAGGGTGCGCTACTACTGGCCGCGACCCGCGGTGCAGGCGGCGCTCGACCGGCTCCAGAAAAATGTTATCGCGGCCCGGCCGGAGCCGGGCATCGTGGCGCAGGTGACCGGCGGTCTCGTCGATCCCACAATTTCGGCGGACGAACTGCCGCGATGGATGGCAAGGAACATGGTGGGCGATGTCGTGCGAAAGTATCGTGCGGCCGCTGGTGACGTGTGATCAGGAGACGTAGGCGTGCCAAGAAAAGCGGATCGGAGATTGCGCGTCGGCGTTTTGGGGTGTGGACCTATCGCACAGGCCGCGCATTTCGAAAGTTGCACAAAGGCGGCCAATGCCGATCTCTACGCCATATGCGATGTGGCTGACGACCTGCGTGCACGTATGGCCGCGACGCACGCGCCGCAAAAATCCTATGCCGACTATGACGTCATGCTTGCCGATCCAGACCTCGAAGCAGTGATCATAGCGACCTCGGACGCCTTTCACGTCCCCGCGGCGATCCGTGCGCTGGAGGCCGGCAAACATGTGCTGTGCGAGAAGCCGGTGGCGACGAGCGTGGAGGCTGCGGAGGAACTGGCGACTGCTGTCGCGGCGAGCGGCAAGGTGGTTCAGGTCGGACACATGAAGCGTTTCGACGCCGGACTACAGGCGGCGCGCGACTTCATCGATAACGGCATGGGCGAGATGAGCGCGCTGAAGGCGTGGTATTGCGACTCCACGCACCGTTACCCGATGACCGACGCCGTGCAGCCGCTGATGGTGACGAGCGCTAATGCCAGAAAGCCCAAGGAAGATCCGAAGGCAAATCTCGATCGCTATTACATGCTGGCGCATGGCAGCCATCTGGTCGACACGGCACGCTACTTCGCCGGCGAGATCGTTGCAGTCGATGCGCGTCTCAGCCTGCGCGGCGGCATGCGCTGCTGGTTTGTCGATGTCGAATTCGCCAACGGCGTGCTGGGCCACCTCGACCTGACGGTTGCCGTGCGCATGGACTGGCACGAGGGTTTCCAGATTTACGGCCAGAACGGCTCGGTGATCGGCAAGACCTATAACCCCTGGTATTACAAGACGAGCGAGGTCGACATTTTCCACGAGGCCGAGGGCGGGTCACGGCGGGTGCTCGGCGCCGATGGGCATTTCTACCGGCGGCAGCTCGAAGGTTTCGCGTCGGTCATCCTCGACGGTGCGCCGATGACCGGAGCGGATGCCGAAGACGGTGTCGCCTCGGTGCGGGCGATGGTTGCGATCGCGCGCTCTGCCGAAAGCCGCAAGCCTGTGCGATTGGCTGATGTGTCGGGCGAAGTCTGATGCGGCTCGGTATTTTCGCCAAAATATTTCCGGGCAGCGAGCCGGCGGTCGTCCTAGATGGGGTGAGGGCGGCTGGCTTTTCGGCCGCGCAGTATAATTTTGCATGTTCAGGTCTGCCCTCCATGCCGGAAGCCGTGTCGCCGGAAGTGGCGGCCGCCATTGCGCAAGCTTCCGCGAAAAGCGGGGTGAGTATCTGCGCCGTTTCGGGTACCTACAATATGGCGCATCCCGATCCGAACGTGCGCGCAGACGGACTGCGGCGGCTTGAGGTGATCGCATCTTCCTGCGCGCCGATCGGGACCGACATCATCACGCTCTGTACCGGCACGCGCGACCCCGAAGACCAATGGCGGCACCACCCGGACAACGGCTCGCGGGAGGGCTGGCGCGATATGGTTGCGGAGATGGAGAAGGCAGCAGCGATCGCCGAGCGCCATGGCATCCGACTGGGCATCGAGCCGGAGCTGGCCAACATCGTTTCCTCCGCCCCTCTTGCGCGGCGACTGCTTGACGAGATCGGTGGCGACAGGCTGGTCATCGTGCTCGATCCGGCGAACCTGTTCGAGGTTGCGAATATCCCGGAGCAGCACCGGCTGATCGACGAGGCGGTCGACTTGCTGGCGCCCGATATCGCGATGGGTCATGCGAAGGACCGCAATGCCGACGGCAGTTTCGCGACGGCCGGCAAAGGCGTGATCGATTTTCCGCACTATATCGCCCGGCTGCGGTCTTCGGGTTTCGATGGCGATCTCGTCGCGCATGGGCTGGATGCGGGTGAGGCGCCTGAAGTCGCGACATTCCTGCGCGATCTGCTGTGATGAAACGGGACGAGCTCAAGCGGTTCACGATCGAGCGCGAGGGACTTGCGCTTGCTGCCTACGATTCAGGCGGCGATGGTTTGCTTGTCGTCTTCCAGCACGGCCTTTGCGGCGACATCGGGCAGGTGGCGGAAGCGTTTCCGGACAAACGCTATCTCAGGCTCATCGGGCTTGAATGCCGTGGCCATGGCGCATCGCAGGCTGGGCATGACGTCTCGATCGCGTTGTTTGCCGATGACGTGGTCGCGCTGATCGAAACGATCGGAGCACCGGTGGTGCTCGGGGGCATTTCGATGGGGGCGGCGATATCGAGTCGCATCGCGGTGAAGCGGCCGGATTTGGTGCACGGGCTGGTGCTGGCGCGGCCGGCATGGGTGGCGCAGGCCGGGCCGGAGAACATGCGGCCGAATGCCGAGGTCGGTGCGCTGCTGGAGAAACTTTCGCCAGACATGGCGCGCGCTGCGTTCGAAGCGAGCGAAACTCATGAGATGCTGGCGCGGGAAGCGCCAGACAATCTGGAGTCGCTGATGGGATTTTTCGACCGTGAGCCAACCGATGTTACGGCGCAGCTTCTGATGCGCATTTCGGCTGACGGTCCCGGCATCTCCGAGGAAGATTTGACCGCTCTCGCCGTGCCAACGATGGTCCTCGCGACCGCGCGCGACGTGATCCACCCGATGGCGCATGCGGAGCGACTGGCAGCCCTGATACAGGGGGCGAAACTCGTCGAGATCACTCCGAAGGGCATCGACAAATCCGCCTATACTTCCGAATTCCATGCGGCGCTCAGCGCCTTCCTGAAAGGATTTTGACCATGCCGGCCACCGACTGGCTCGCCAGACTGCCAACCGACCGCCTGATCGCGGAATATTCGATGTGGTCGGCCGACCTCATCCGCCTCGCTGACGATGTCGTGCGCATCGAGGGACACGCCGACATCCTGCACATCGATGTCGCCGATGGGCACTTCGCGCCGGCGCTGCTGTTCTTCCCAGACCTCGTAGCCAGGCTTCGCGGTGCGACGGATATACCGATCCACGTCCACCTGATGGTCGCCGACGCCGTGCTGGTGTCTCAGGTCGAGCAGTTCGCGGATGCTGGCGCCGACCTGATCAGCATCCATGCCGAGAATACCTCGGTCGCCAACGAGGCGCTGACGGTGATCAAGGCCCGCAAGCTTGCGGCCGGGATCGTGTTGCGCGTCGAGACGCCTGTGTCCGCTTGCAAGCCCTATCTCGACCGCGTTGATTTCCTGACGCTGCTCGGCACGGCCATCGGCGTGAAGGGGCAGGGGCTCGACCCCGCCGCGACCGACCGGCTGCTGGAGGCCAAGTCGCTCATCTGGGACAGCGGCCGCCGCATCGTTCTGGCCGCCGACGGGGGCATTCGCGAGCATACCGTGCCGGAACTGCGCGCTGCCGGTGCGGAGACTGTCGTGATGGGATCACTCGCGTTCGCCGTGGAGGATCTCGCCGCGCGCATGAAGTGGCTGCACGATCTCTAATTTTTTACGCGAGATAACATTTTAATTGACGGGCAGAAGCATCGTTCATAGTCTCGGTTCAGAGTGCGAAAAGCATCGTCAGGGAGGAATGAATGGGAGAGCTTTCAGGCAAGGTCGTGCTTGTCACGGGCGGCAGTTCCGGCATCGGCCGGGCCATGGCCCGCGCCGTGGATGCGGCGGGGGCGCGGGTTGCGCTTGCAGGGCGCTCAGCCGCACGGCTGAATGAAGTCGCGTCAGGGCTGCGCAATGAGGCCTTGCCCCTCGCCGCCGACCTGACCAAGCCGGCAGAAATCCGGCGTGTCGTTGACGAGACGGTTGCCCGGTTCGGTCGGATCGACATCCTGCTGCCCAACGCGGGCATCTACATTCCGGGCGAAGTTTCGGAAGGCGACCCGGATGCCTGGGACGAATTGATGGCCATCAACGTGAACAGCGTCTTTCGGCTGGTCCACGCCGTCCTTCCCGGCATGATCAAGCAGGATGGCGGTCACATCCTCATCACGTCCTCGATCTCCGGACACGAGGCGATCCACTGGGAGCCGATCTATTCGGCGTCCAAGCATGCCATCCAATCCTTCGTGCACGGATTGAGGCGGCAGGTGGCAAAGCACAACATCCGTGTCGGCGAGATCGCTCCGGGCGTCGTCCTCAACGAGTTGTGGGGATACACCGATCCCGCAGCGATCGACGCCAAGGTGCAGGCGCGCGAGGGGCTACGCTCCGAAGACGTCGCCGACGCGGTCCTGTTCATGCTGACGCGTCCAGCAAACGTAAACATTCGCGACCTGGTGATCCTGCCGCACAACCAGGACATCTAGTCGTGGACCGGTTCGACTATGTGATCGTCGGCGCAGGCGCCGCGGGCTGCGTGCTCGCCAATCGCCTAAGCGAAGATCCTAGGGTTCGCGTCGCGCTGGTCGAGGCCGGCCCTGACAGGAATGCGCGCAAGGCAATCGTGCGCATACCGTTGGCGATGGTCACGTTCATGGCGCCAGCGCTCGCCTTTCTCGGCGGGCCGAAATTCATGTCGTGGTTCGAAACCGAGCCCGAACCCGGCCTGCAGGGACGGTCCATCGCGCTGCCGCGCGGCAAGGGAACGGGTGGCTCCACGAACGTCAACGGACAGATATTCATCCGGGGCCAGCGCGAAGACTTCGACGGCTGGCGCGACCTCGGCAATCCGGGCTGGGGCTTTGACGACCTGCTGCCCTATTTTCGCAAGCTGGAGCGCTTCGAGCCGCTGGCCGACAGGATTTCGGGGGAGCGCATCCGGTTCGACGGGAAGCCGTTCCATACCGGTATCGATCCCGCCTATCACGGTACGGACGGGCCCTTGAACATTGCGCCGCTGCGCAGTGTCAATCCGCTTGCCTTCGCCTATCTCGAAGCGGCGCGTCTGGCCGGCCATCGGCTCAATCCTGATTTCAACGGGGAACGCCAGAATGGCGTCGGCCTGTACACGTTCACGCAGAAGAACGGAGAGCGCGTCACTGCCGAAGGTGCGTATCTGGACCCGGTGCGCAATCGGCCGAACCTGACAGTCCTTTCGGAGACAGAGGTAACCAGGATCGTCTTCGACGGGCGGAAGGCGACCGGTCTGACATGGCGACGTGGCGGCGAGACCGGAACGCTGGAGGCGCGCGAGATCATTCTCGCCGCCGGCTCCTTCGTGTCTCCCCATCTTTTGATGCTGTCCGGAGTTGGTCCTGCGGCCAATCTGAAGCGGCACGGGATAGAGGTCATTCAGGACCTGCCGGCTGTCGGCCAGAACCTTCAGGACCATCTGGACGTTACGCTTGAATACCGGGCGAAGTCGGCCATGCCCTACGGCCTGTCCTGGAAGGCGCTTCCACGCAACGCGCTGCATGTCGGCGACTGGCTGTTTCGCCGGCGCGGATTGTTCTCGTCGACGACGGGCGAGGGGGGGGGTTTTGTCTCCACTGATCCCGCGAGCGAGCGTCCCGATGTCCAGCTCTTCTTCTGCACGGGACGCGCCAATACCCAGGCTGCGTCGGGGTTCACCGGGCATGGCTTCCTGATGCATGTCTGCCAGCTTCGGCCGGGCAGCATCGGGCGCGTGAGCCTGAAGAGCGCCAGCCCGGACGACAAGCCTTCCATCATCTATAATTTCTTCCGCGGTGACAGCACGATGGATGTCCTGCGCGAGGGCATACGGCTCGCTCGCCGCATAATGGGGCAAAAGCCGTTTGAGCCGCATCTCGATGCGGAAGTCGATCCGGGTCCGGATGTCCAGTCTGACGGCGCTCTCGACGCTTTCATACGAGAGCGGGTCGGGACGCTGTTCCATCCCGTGGGCACCTGCGCGATGGGTCGCGGCGAGCAGGCGGTGGTCGATCCACAGACGCTCAGGGTGCACGGGGTTGCCGGTCTACGTGTAGTTGACGCATCCATCATGCCGACGATCGTTTCGGCCAACACCGTCGCGGCCACCTATTGCCTCGCCGAAAAGGGCGCCGATTTGGTAAAAGCTGAAGATAGGGCGGTCCTGAAAGCCGCCTGAGGAGGAAACCAAAATGTCGGATTTTGCCGGCAAGGTCGCGCTCGTCACGGGCACAACGGGTATCGGACGCGCGGTGGCGCTCGGCCTTGCACGAGATGGCGCATCGGTTGTCGCGCTTGGCATAGACGGGAAAGGCAATGCCGAACTCGACGCCGCGCACCACGCAGTCCGGGTGCGTGAAACCGACGTCGCCGATCCGGCGCAGGTCGAAGCGGCCTTGTGCGAGGTTGAGCAGGAGTTCGGTGGCCTCGACGCGATCGTCAATGCGGCAGCCGTCCATCCATATGGAGACGCCGTTTCCACCGATCCGGAAACCTTCATGCGCTGCCTGGCGGTCAATGTCGGCTCGATCCATCTGACCGCCCATTGGGGCGTCCCGCTGATGCGCAAACGTGGTGGCGGCGTCATCGTCAATATCTCCAGCGTCCAGGGCCATGCCTGCCAGCCGGGCGTTGCTGCCTATGTGGCGTCAAAGGGCGCGATCCATGCTCTGACGCGGGCCATGGCGCTGGATTTCGCCGCCGACGGGATTCGTGTCGTTTCCGTCAGCCCCGGGTCGGTGCGGACGCCCATACTCGAGCTTGCCGCCCGCACTTTCGATGGGCCTGACGCCGATATCGACGCCGTTTTTTCGCGGTTCGGGGCGGCTCATCCGCTCGGCCGCATCGGCGAGCCGGAGGAAGTCGCCGAACTGGTTGCCTTCCTGGCTTCGCCGAAGGCCGCCTTCATCACGGGCTCGGACTACATCGTGGATGGTGGGCTGACCGCCGGCATTGGCGTTCGGTAACAAGGTGACCAGAGCATGGCGGCATCGGTCTGCCGCCCAAAGCCCACAATGCGCGGCCTGTGGGTGAACATGGGGCAAGCACCGCTACCTCAGGAACCCTTCGCTTTCGAACTCCTCCCAACCGGCGGGTGTTTCATCTGACGGCTCGACGATATCGCCATCAGCTGCCGATTTTCTGGCGCGTGCCAATGCCGCCTTCCCGGCAGCGCGTCGCGTGTTTTCCGCCGCTGTCATCGCATCCTCCTGACGCCACACCGTGACCAGGTCCCGATCGAGCACGTCTTCGACATGGCGGGGATCGAAGACGTGAAAGGTAATTTTCCTGGTGCGCCCCCGCAGTTTAACGGTTCGCGTGCCGGCGCTCTTGAGGCGGCCGTCCTTGAGCCATCGATGACGCTCGGTTGCGGATATTGTGAGGATATCTTCGATCTCGCGCGGTATGACCGGCAGGTATTCGATGCGAGCCAACGTTTTCGACACGGTCGCTGCGATGGCGCGGAGACTCGCATCGTCTGCATCCTCGGCCACACGCAAGGTGAGCATGTTGTGCTCAAGGTTCACCAGCTTCTTTATCGCTGACGGCAACTGCGCACGAACCTCCAGAAGGATGCCTTTTGCGCGGACAGTCGAACCGAGCGTCGCAGCCGGCGTCAGCCTCCACTCCTTTACGAGTCTGGCGGGTACCTCGGTCTTTCGGCGTGCAGGCATGGACCGAATATGTGGTGCTGTGACGGGTTAGACCAGATAAGACGGCGAAGTTGTAGACTTTCTGGTTGGCCCCTCCTACCGCCGACGGCATCCTTAAGTTCGGCACATTCTTGGGCGACGTTGTGCAAGCGCATTGGGCGGCGAATAGATTGCCCAGGTTTCCCGCCATAAATGACAGGATTGTTGCGATGGGGTTTTCTTTACCCGGGCATTATGTCTGGGACTTCTGGTTTGCGAAGGACAGTGGCACGTACCATCTTTACTGCCTGACGGCGCCTCGCACCCAGGAGCATCCAGATCTCCGTCATCCGCACGCCCGGATCTATCATGCCACATCGGCCAATCTCGAAGATTGGGACTACCATGGCGTCGTGTTGGGACCTGCGATCGGGCCCGGATGGGATGACGGCACGACCTGGACGGGCTCGGTCGTGAGGCGTCCGGACGGCAAATGGATGATGTTCTATACGGGAACCCAGAAAGCCGAGGACTGCAAGATCCAGCGCATCGGCGCGGCGGTGTCTGACGATCTTCACGACTGGCAGAAGTTGGGAACCGAAGCGCTGCTGGAAGCGGATGCCCAATATTACGAATCCTATAATGCATCGCGCTGGCACGACCAGTCATTTCGCGACCCATGGGTCTTCGAAGACGCCGCGAACGGCGGATGGCGCATGTTGTTCACTGCGCGAGATAACGACATCAATGCGCGCGGCGCAGGCGTGATCGGGCAGGCCTCGTCACCCGATCTGACCAACTGGACGGTTGAGCCGCCGCTTTTCCGGATTGGCTATTATGGCGAGATGGAGGTGCCACAACTCTTTCAGCTCGACGGGTGGTGGTATTGCCTTTTCAGCAACTCATCGCGCCTGCGCGATCCCGCCTACCTGGCTACGGGCAGATGCGGCATGTGCACTGGTACCCACTATGTCCGCTCGCGCAAACCCGATGGGCCGTTTGAACTCGCAGAGGAACTGTTCTTCGCCGGCGACGCCGTTGGCCATCTCTACGGAGGTCGGGTGATCGAGGGTCCGGATGGCCGGCTTGCGCTCATGACCTTCCTCAATCATCGACCCGATGGCAGCTTTGTCGGCGAGATCACAAGCCCGATGCGGCTCTGGACCACATCGGAAGGTTATCTGCGGGTCGATGCCAGCAGATACGGTGTGCCGCTCCGTGACTAGCTCTTTTTTCATAATTGTGTCGGCTCAATTAGACCGTAGTGCGCCAGTCCGTCGAGAATGCCGGCCGCCGAGTTGCGTGATGAAAACCAGGTATTAGGATCGTCGCGCAGCATTTCCAACTCTCCGCTATGGTTGCCGACCACGGTGGCCTTGACGAGTCCGCGAAGCATGTCGAGGTCATTACCGGAGTCGCCGGCGGTGAAGATGTTACCGAGATCGATGCTCCATTGCGCTGCCAGGAAGCGCAGGGCATGGCCCTTCGATGCACGCACCGGCAGGACATCGACGCAATAGTTTCGCGAAACGACGACGCGCGCCTGCAATCCGTTTTTCCGAAGCAGGGTCTTTACTTTCACGACCGTCGTCGCGTCCGCATCCTTGGAATAGTAGCTGATCTTGTAGCGCGCTTGTGCTTCGTCTTCCTGTGGGCGCAGCCATGGTACCTTGCCCAAAACATCGCGCACACGTTGCGGGCTCCAGCGAAACTGCAGATGTCGCGACCACCTGCCATTGAGGATCAGCTCACCGAAATTGGTGTGAATCTCGGTGCCCACTGAGGTAATCAGGAATTGCGGCTCGATGACCGACCATGAGCGCAGCGTCTCCATTGCACCCTTGAGGTTGCGGCCGGTCGAGATCCCGAAGGTGATGTCGTCGCGCTCCGCGATGATCCTGTTCAACCGGCCGATGGCGTCGCGGTCGCCGGTCAGCGTGTCGTCGATATCGCAGATCAAAAGCCTCGTGCTCTTCGAGAGCGGCTTGGGCTGCGCGCTCCGCACTTCCGGCGTAGACTGCGCCCGCACGATCTCGCGAACCTCGCCGAGATAGCGATCTATATGGCTCTCCCAGCTGAGGTTCGCGCGGCTGGCCGACTTGCCGCTTTCGGCCATCTGTTTCCAGCGTGTCCGGTCGAGCAGGAGTTCGTGGATACACCCAGCCGTTTCCGCCGGATTATCGGGATCGACGACAATGCCGTTCTTGCAGATGTCGAGAATGTCCGACATACCGCCGGCGCCGGAGGTGACGACCGGCAGACCAGCGGCTGCAGCCTCCACCAGCGTGAGGCCGAAATTCTCGTGACGAGAAAGTCCAAGCAGCGCGCCGCCGCTGCGCGCGGCATAGTGGAAAAGTGCTGCGGCCATTTCGGGCGGATTCGTCTTCGGGTAGGCGACGCTGCCATAGAGGTCGTGCCGGTCGATGAGGTAGAGCACATCCTGCAGAAGATTCTTCTGCGGCGGCTCGAGCTCGCGGATATCGTCGCGTGCGCCGAGGAACAGCACCAGATTACACATGCCGCGCAAACCCGCTTTGGCAAACGTCTCGATGGCGGCGAGGATATTCTTCTGCGGGTCTGGGCGTGCCAGCATGATGAGCGCCGGCTTGGCCGGATCGTCGAGAAAGCGAGCAAGCGTTTTATGGAGCGCCTGGTTCGCTGCCTTGCCCGGCTTTTCGCCGAACTTCGCCAGATCGCAGCCGGGCGGGTTCACCATGATCCGCTTGCGCTCGTAATGATCGTAGAGCCGGTACTGCTCAAGCTCCTCGTTCTTGCTGCTGGCGACGATGAGCGCGGCGTTCTCGATGGTTTCTTCTTCCGCCTCGATCCGCTCGGGCAGGTTGAAAGTCTGGTTGGCCTTCTCTCGCTCCATGCCGCGCGCCATCAGGTTGGCAAGCTTGAAGCGGCCGAGCGAATGGCCGGTGAAGACCACGGGGATGCCGAGTGCCTTGCTCAGCCGCACCGCGACCAGCCCGGCATCGGCGTAATGCGCATGCAGGACGTCGGGCAGTTCCCCCTGCTCGCGGATCATCGCCAGCGCGCCATCGGTGAACTCGCTGAGATAGGGCCACAAAAGCTCCTTGCGCATATAGCGGCCGGGCCCGCAAGGAATGCGCCGGATGCTGACCTTAGGGGAAAGAGATTCGCGGTCTACGGCATAGTCGGAAGCGACCCTGGCATCTGTGATCCTGCGCGTAAGCAGATCGACCTTGCGGATGCTGCGGTGGCTGCCCATCGCCTCAATCAGGTCGAGCACGTAGCGGACCTGCCCGCCAGTATCGATGTCGGCTCCGACCTCCGGTTCGGTGCCGCGGAAAAGTCCGTGAATGGAAAGGTGCATGACATACAATTGATTGTCGGCCAACGACCCGCTGCCTCCCATAGATATTTTATGAATAGCCCACTCATAACCCTGTTGGCTGGTGGAATAAAAGGCCGCGGAACCGGCTAGGTTCCGTCGTAGCCGTCCTGATGGCGATGCCGCGAGCCTGAGCATCGCTCTATCATCGTATTGCGAGACCAGGTTACACGCGCGATTGACGTTGCAGTTCCGGGCGGGAGGCGCTCAGCGGTAAGCTGCCGTTCAAGCCACCCAGAAACTGGCCGCGCGTCCTCAGGTGAAGGCAATAGCTACCCCAAACAGCCCCATGTTTCAGCGAGCCGTCAGGTTCATTTCCGAAACGACCGGAAAGGATCAAACGGAATGAACCCATGGACTTTGTCACAAGGCCTCGCTCTGTATTCCGGAGACCGCGGATAGGCAGCATCGTACTGGCGTTCGTCGTCGCCATATATCTGCTATTCGCCACCAATCAGGCCTTCTGGGCAATGGCGCAGAAGATCGGTCAAGACTCGCCTTACGCACTTGCCGCCGGTGCGGTGGCGCTCAGTGCCCTTTACGTTGCATTCTGCATCTCGCTATCGGTGAAATACGCGATCCGGCCGCTTTTCATCATGCTTGTCTTCATCGCAGCGGGAGCGGCATGGTTCATGGATTCCTTCGGTACCGTCATAGGCGTCGACATGGTCGACAGTGCCTTTGACACGTCCAGTGCCGAAGCCGGGAATCTGCTTACGCGTTCTTTCGTGCTGCATATGCTGATCTATGCCGGAATCCCCACTTTGCTGCTCCTCTGGGTACGCATCGATCATCGGCGCTTTGGCGCCAAACTGCTGCACAACAGTCTCGTCATATCCGTGTGCCTGGCCGTTGCCGCAGGGGCCGTGTTCTCACAATCGGGCACCCTTTTCTGGGCTATTCGACAGCATCGTGAAATGACCGGCCTGCTTAATCCCGTCGTGCCGATCGCGAGCGTGGTCAAATTCGCGTTGCGGTCGGACAACGAACGCAAGCTCGTCGTGCAACCGCTTGGAATGGATGCGCACGTTGCGCAAATCCCGGGCAGGAAGCCTCGGGTGCTCGTTGTCGTCGTTGGAGAAACGGCAAGAGCCGAGAATTTCTCGCTAGGCGGGTATGGCAAACCGACCAATCCCGAATTGCAGCGGAAGAAGAATGTCACCTACTTCAGCGACACGTCGAGCTGCGGCACGATAACGGCCGTTTCGGTTCCATGCATGTTCTCCGTCTACCCACGGAGCGAATACAGCCACGACAAAGCCGTCCGCACGGAAAACCTGACCGACGTCCTCGGCCACGCCGGCATCGATGTGGCGTGGTGGGACAATGACCTTGGCAGCAAATCCGTCGCCGATCGTCTGAAGGGCTATCGGCAATACTACACCTCCGACGACCCGGACTTTTGCAAGGGAGGGGAATGCATCGACGCGATCCTGCTACGGGATCTGGATGGGTGGCTCGATGGGGTTAGCCAAGACAGCCTGCTTGTCCTCCACATCGAGGGCAGCCACGGGCCGTCGTACCACGATCGCTATCCCGAGGCGTTCAGGCGTTTCGCGCCGGATTGCCGTACTGCCGAGTTCTCGGAATGCACGCATGAAGAGATCGTGAATGCCTACGACAACACGATCGTCTACACCGATCATATTGTGGCCTCGGCGATTTCAGCACTAGAGCGGCACGACGGGACTGTCGACCCGTCGCTGATCTTCGTTTCGGACCATGGCGAGTCGCTCGGGGAATACGGGCTCTATCTGCATGGAGCCCCCTATTTCATGGCGCCGTCACAGCAGACCCACATTCCCTATCTTGTATGGCTTGGACAGTCGGCAAGGTCGGGAATCGACGGAGACTGCCTTGCTGCGGCCGCCAGCGAGCCGCAGTCCCATGATAATCTTTTTCACACGGTCCTGGGGATGATGGACGTATCGACCGCGGTCTACGACCCGGCACTGGACTCGCTGCGGAAGTGCCGGGTCGCAAGCGATGCCACTTTCAGCCCGCTGGCCTACATCCCGGAAGGCGACCCCAACGCTGGTTCAACGCGATAATCCGCATGAGCCGGCGCGCGGTACAAGGTTGCTACATGCAACGTCAGGACAGCAATGGCCAGCGGACCCACAAGTAGCAAGACGCGCGCCGTCATCACCAACATGTCCCGGGAATGCCTGGTCATCTCAATGGCTCCGTTCATCATCCGGGTTGGGCCGTTTCCAGCCGGTGATCATGGCCCGCACAAGGTTCTCCCTGTGACTGAGGCTCGCAACGAGGACGCCGGTGACGTGCAATATGACAAGAACGACCAGTCCGTTTGCCAGCAGCTTGTGGATTGCCTCCACGCGTTCGTCGCCCCAGAAAGTATCCGTGGTCATCATCCAGCCGGTCAGGGCGATCAGGGCAATGGTGCATAGCAAGCCGACGATCATGATACCGCCGGCGGGGTTGTGACCGAGATGCCGTCTCTCCCGCCGTCGCGCGATATCGCCGAGATAGGCGAGTGTCGCGCTTGGTCCCCGGACAAAGTTTGCAAACCGCTCGTAACCCGTACCGAAGAATCCGAAAAGGATCCGGACCACCACGAGCGCAACCGCCGCGTAGCCCGAATATTCGTGGAGCCAGCGGACGTCTTCCGAAAGCAGCCAGGCGCCCGCGACGGAAGTCGCGAGCGCCCAGTGGAACAACCTTACCCTCAAGCTCCAGACATAGACGAGGTGATTGGGAGGTCCGGCTGTTCGCATGGCTCAGCCGTCGTTGCCAACGGCTTCAAAGGTCTTGGGATTGAAGAAGGTTTCCATCTTCTCCCCTGCGGCGTTGGTGGCGTAGGCTTCGTAGCAGCCGTCTTCGGTCTTGATTTTCTTGACCGTCCAACCTTCCGCTTCGAGCTTCTTCTGAAGGGCTTCGCGCGGCTGCCACTGATCCGTTGGCACATCACAGCGTTCTGCAGCCTGTGATACGCCTGCGGCGATCAGCGAAACTGCGGCTACAATCATGATTCTCATCTTTGCTCGCTCCGTTTTGAGACTGTGCAAGCCTGGATTGATCCTTTTTGCTGACGGCAAGCTGAATGATACGGTGAAGCAGGAGGACTTTCTGCGTGCGTGTGCTTCTTGTGGAAGATGACGAGATCCTTGGCGACGCCGTTTGCGATCACCTCGCATCTGAAGGGCACGCGGTGGATTGGGCCAGGGGCATCGAGGAAGCCAGGGACTTCCTGAGCGTCGCTCCCTATCAACTGGTGGTGCTCGATCTTCAGCTTCCTGATGGTGCAGGCGAGGCGCTGCTCTGGAAGATGAGGAATTCCGGGGAGTCTGTTCCCGTCATCATAGTCACGGCCCGCGACCAGCTTTCAGACCGGCTTCACGGATTGAACAGCGGCGCGGATGATTATCTGGTCAAGCCGTTTGCCCTTGCGGAACTGTCCGCGCGCATAGCTGCCGTTTTGCGCCGCTATGCGGGCCAACCCAGCTCTCAGCTCCGTTTCGAAGACCTAATCATCGACCGCGGCGCCAGAAGCGTTTCGATCTCAGATCGGGAGATCGAGCTGACGTCGCGCGAATGGGCAATTCTCGACCAGCTGGTCGCCCATCCCAACCAGATTCTCGAGAAGCGAAAGCTGGAAGACGCCCTCTATCAATTCGGGGCCGAGATCGAGAGCAACACGATAGAGGTCTATGTCAGTCGCCTGCGCGCAAAAATCGGCAAGGACCGGATCAAGACGCTGAGGGGCTTCGGCTATAAATGGAACGTCCGTTGAGGACCCCGCCGGCACTCGTCCGTCACGCTGTCCTTATGCTGACGGGATTGACGGTCGTGTCCAGCATCATCGCCGGGATGTTCGGGCTGTGGACAATCCGATACGAGCTGAACGAAGCCATGGATGCTTCGATGGAAGAGGCTGCGGGACGCATTGCGCCGCTCGCCGTGGAGACATTGTTCGAGAAAGAGAAACAAAGCAGCATCATCTCCGCGCCGCGCGCGTCGGAACAGGCTGCCGCCTCCCTGTTCTACCAGGTCAGGGATGACGGCGGTCGGGTGCTCATGCAGTCACACGACGCACCGGCAGAACCTTTCACTGACGCCATCCTGGAAGGCTTCGCAACGACAGATGCCTATCGGCTCTTTACCCTGCCGCTCGTCAGCCGTTCGCTGTACATTCAGGTTGCCGAACCCATCGAACAACGCGACGAAGAGCTGTTCGAGGCGGCGTCGGGCTTCCTTGTCCCATTGGCGCTTTTTGTTCCGCTGAGCGGGCTCCTGGCATGGCTTCTGGCCAATCGGGCGTTCCGCCCGGTGAACAGATTGCTTGCCGAGATCGGCGAGAGGCACGGCGACAATCTGGAGCCGATCCAGACGGACAAGTATCCGGCCGAACTCGACGTTGCCGTTGAAACCGTCAACAACCTCATGGCCAGGCTGCGCAAATCGCTCGAGTCCGAACGGGAGTTTGCTTCCAACGCCGCGCACGAATTGAGGACGCCGATAGCGGGAGCTCTGGCGCAGACGGAGCGGCTCCTCGCTCAGCCACTTGCGGAAACTGCCGCCAAGCGAGCCGCACTCGTCCATACGTCGCTGACCCGACTCTCCCAGGTCACGGAAAAACTGCTTCAGCTCGCTCGCGCCGACAATGGGCGCTCCGAACGCCTGTCCGCAATCGACGACGTGGCAAAGGCTGTGGCGCGCGAATACGGCTCAAACATCCAGGTCTCTGTTGGCGACGATGTGCACAAGACCGTGCGGATCGATCGGGATGTCCTGGCGATCGCGTTGCGAAACCTTATTGAGAACGCTCTTGCCTATGGCGACGGCCAGCAGATCGATATCCGTGCGGGTCCCGGGCCTCGGCTTTCGGTGGTCAATCGAGGCGCAGTCGTGCCGCCGGATTTGCTGGTGGAACTCAAGCGACGTCATGTACGCGGGACGGACACGGGAAGCGGCAGCGGCATAGGCCTTTCCATCGTCGAGCACATCATGAGCCAGTGCGGCGGAAGGCTTGAGCTGCATTCCCCAGCCGAAGGCGAGCAGAACGGGTTCGAAGCGCGAATGCTGTTTGCGCCGGTCTAGGCGTCGGAGAGGCGCGCCAGTCTACACGGCCGTTCCGACCAATGCGCCGATGCCCGCCGTGATCGCCATCGCGATCGCTCCCCACAACGTGACCCGTAGAGTCGCCTTCGCGATGTTCGCACCGCCCGCCGCGGCACCGATTGCGCCAAGCAGCGCGAGGAACAGCAAGGACGCCGCAGAAACCACCCAGACCAGCCAGCTGACTGGGGCCACCAGTACCATCGCCAGAGGCATGGCGGCGCCTACGGAAAATGTTGCCGCGGACGTGAGCGCCGCCTGGATTGGCCGCGCCGTTGTGATGTCCGATATTCCAAGTTCGTCGCGGGCGTGCGCGCCCAAGGCATCGTTGGCCATCAGTTGATCTGCCACCTGTCTCGCCAGGTCGGGAGCGATGCCCCGCTGGACATAGATCTGGGCAAGCTCTTCTCGCTCTAACTCAGGCTCGGTCGCGAGTTCCAGCCGTTCGCGGGCAATGTCTGCGCTCTCGGTATCCGACTGCGAACTGACTGATACGTACTCGCCGGCCGCCATCGACATCGCGCCCGCGACAAGACCAGCAACGCCTGCCACCAGAACTTCCTTGCTGCCTGCGGCGGCTGAAGCGACGCCAACAATCAGGCTGGCGGTTGAGACGATCCCGTCATTCGCACCCAGCACGGCCGCGCGTAGCCACCCGATGCGCGAAACCATATGGTTTTCGGTATGCGGTCTGATCATTTGGCACCATTGCATTCAAAATCAAGACGGACAAGCAACTCTGACCCTTCACAAGCTGGGAGAACGCTTTGGCAATCAATGGCGCCTCCGATAACGATGGACGTTTACGGCCACCTCTTTCCGAGCACGAACGATTCTGATGCACTCGCGACGGCCAAACAAAACGTCGCTCTGCCGCCAATGTGACATGACGGTAAATCGCCAAGCTGCTCTTTGTCTCAAGTGCTTGATTTTGTTTGGCTGGGGAACCTGGATTCGAACCAGGACTAACGGAGTCAGAGTCCGTGGGTCTACCGTTAACCTATTCCCCAACAGGGCCTGGCGACGAATGGTGACAGGGAGCCGAGGCTCCGCAGGTCGGCGCGGCCAGAACGGCTGCCTTGTAGCCGCGCGCCGGAAATAGTCAAGCCCGCAGGAACATTCAATGTGGCTGGTGGCCTGAGAGGATTGTTGTCGTCACAAGGCCTTTGCGATTGCCGAGAGCCAGATCGCCACTGCGACCGCGCCGCCGTCGGGATGGCCGACTGCGCGTTTGCCCAGATAGCTGGCGCGGCCCAGCGCGGGGAACATGTCGCTCGTCGCTTGCGCACCGGCCGCCGCGGCGGCGGATGCCTCCGCGAAGCCACTCGAGCGCCATGCATCCACCGCAGGCGTCAACGCGTCCACCATGGTCCGGTCGCCAGGCTTGGCCCCGCCAAGCTCCATGATGGCGCTTGTGCCCGCGTCGAAGGCCTGCAGCCAGTCCTGCGAAGAAGGAGCAGGCTTGTCGGCGAGGCTGGCTGAGGCGCGCAGCAAGGCAGTTGCGTAGAAGGGACCGGAACTGCCGCCAATGGCTCGGCGGAGCGCATTTCCGGCGTCGAAGAAGAGCCGAGAGGGCGTCGAGAAGCTGTCGTCACCGAGTGCGTTCAAGGCTTTGGCGGCACGCGCCATGCTGGCTCCGAGGTCGCCGTCGCCAGACTTGGCGTCGAGGTCTCCAAGTTCCGCTTCGGCTGCGGCAAGCGCGGCGGCGACGGCGTGCGTCACCGCCTTCAGCTTTGGCGATAGGGGGCCCGGCGTCGCTTTTGCAGAAGCAGGTTGCGATGGGCTGCAGACCATCTTGCGTTGGGTAATGCGTCCGTTGCCTGGCCACACCGGCACATCGGCGATGTCGTCGAACAGGGAATTGCGCTGGTCGTCAAGCGGCAGGACGCTCAGCGAGCATCCCGGCATCTCGATCGCGGTCATGAAGTTGCCGCACCAGGCGCGCTCCACGGCAATGCCTCGTCCACGCAGGTCGGCAAGCGCTTCGCGGGCAATGATGGCCAGTTCCATCGGCGGCGTACCGCCCAGCCCGTTGACGAGCAGAGCGACCTTTGCGCCCGACTTCAGGCCGAGATCGGCCACGATGGCGTCGAGCAGCGAGGTGACCACCCGGGCGGCCGACTGGATCGCGGTGCGGTCGACGCCCTTCTCGCCGTGAATGCCAAGGCCAAACTCGATCTCGTCGTCGCCGAGCTCGAAACCGGGTTTGCCGACGGAGGGGACTGTGCATGCGCCGAGCGCGACGCCCATAGACCCCAGGCCGGCGGCGGCGGCGCGCGCGATGGCAGCGACTTCCGCCAAAGGCAACCCACGTTCCGCAGCGGCCCCCGCCAGCTTGTGCACGAGGACCGTGCCGGCGATGCCGCGCCGGCGATCGCGGGCGACCACATCCCGCAGCGCCACGTCATCGGCCACGATCACTACCTCGACGGGAATGCCCTGCTGGCGGGCGAGCTCGGCGGCAAGGCCGAAATTGAGCCGGTCGCCGGTGTAATTCTTGACCACGAGTACGCATCCAGCCGGCCCGCTGGCGGCCAGGATGGCGGCGAGCACCGCGTCGGTGCTGGGCGAAGTGAAGACGTCGCCGGCGACGGCGGCTGTCAGCATCCCGCGTCCGACATATCCGGCATGCGCCGGCTCGTGTCCGCTGCCGCCGCCGGAAATAATCGCGACCTTGCGCTCCGAGAGTGGAGCCAGATCGGCGCTTATGACCACGTCCTCATCCTCCAGCAACGCCAGGCGGGGGGAGAGGTCGACGGTTCCCTCGAGAAGCTCGCGCACAAGCCGGCGCGGGTCGTTGATGAGTTTCTTCACGAAGTCCTCCCTGACAGGCACCCGGACGCTCAAAGAGCCCTAGAGATCGCCATTTGCCGGATCGGCGGCGACTGCGCAAGCGCTGGACGCCATCGCGCGTGTCCGGCGGATCGGATAGCACCGACAATTTTTGAAATCGGCGAGGCGGCGCTTGGTGATTGCCGTTTCCGCTGCTATCTTTGCCTTAACTGAAGAATAAAGCGCCTGCAGCGTCCGAAGGGTTCGCGCGGCGCATGAGGACTGCAAGGTGGATGACCGCGAATTCGGCGCGAGTGCGTCGACGGCGGGTGTGCGTCAAGGTTTCCGGTCCGCGAATGGCCCAGAAGCTCGACTGACTGGCGAGGCGTTCTCGCCCGGCGCGGGGTCGGAAAGCGGCCAGCACCCGAAAACCAGGGGCAAGAGACGCCGCAAGCGCAGGCGCAAGGTTTTCGCGCGTGACGCGGCGGGACCGCCGGTCAACGGCCCTGCGGGTGCGCCGACGGAGGCCGATCAGGGTTTCCAAGCCAAGCGTGTAAGTCCAGAGCCGGTCGTGAAGCCTGTAGCGCTTCGTGAGGCGCGCAAGCCGCAACAGAACGACCTACCGATTTTTGCCGCGCTGGATCTCGGCACCAACAACTGCCGGCTCCTTGTTGCCGTGCCCGGCCGTCCCGGGCAGTTTCGGGTTATCGACGCCTTTTCGCGTATTGTGCGCCTTGGCGAGGGACTGGCGGCCAGCGGCCGGCTTTCCGACGCCGCCATGGGGCGGGCGGTCGAGGCGCTGAAGGTTTGCGGCGACAAGTTGCGGGTGCGCAAGATCGAGAATGCGCGCCTGGTGGCGACCGAAGCGTGCCGGGCTGCCGCCAACGGCGAGGAATTTCTGACGCGCGTGCGGTCCGAGACTGGTCTCGACCTGGAGATCATCGACCGACAGACTGAGGCGCGGCTTGCTGTGTCCGGCTGCGGCTCGCTGGTCGAGCGGGAGACGGACGGCGTCGTGCTGTTCGACATCGGCGGCGGATCGTCCGAGATCGCGCTGATCGACGTGCGCGGACAGCGGTCGCCGCGCTTGGCCAGTCATATCGTGGCCTGGACCTCGCTGCCGGTCGGCGTGGTGACGCTCGCCGAGCGGTTTGGCGGACGCGAGGTGACGCGCGAGACGTTTGCGGCGATGGTCGATCACGTAAAAGGCCTGCTCGACGGTTTTGTCGATCGCAACCGGCTGGACCATGTCAGGCAGAGCGCACGGTTCCACCTGCTGGGAACGTCAGGCACAGTGACGACACTTGCAGGCGTTCATCTCGATCTCGACCGCTACGACCGACGTCGCGTCGATGGCCTCTGGATGGACGCAAGCAGCGTCGACCTGATGGTGGAGAAGCTCCTCGGCTGGGATTTCCAGCAGCGCGTCCGCAATGCGTGCATTGGCGCCGACAGAGCGGACCTCGTGCTGGCTGGTTGCGCAATCCTTGAGGCCATTCGCGCAGAATGGCCTTCGGACCGGTTGCGAGTGGCTGACCGGGGCTTACGCGAAGGGATCCTGTCCGAGTTGATGGGCGATGCCGGTGTCTGGCGGCGCGGCTGGCGCGGGGGCGCACGCCCGTGACGAAAAAACCCGTAAAGCCCGGTGCGACGCGCGTTCTGCGCACCAAGGTCAAGAAGAAGAGTGGTCTGAAGGAATCGTCGCGCCGCTGGCTTGAGCGGCATATGAACGACCCGTATGTGCAGCGTTCCAAGGCCGACGGCTACCGCTCGCGCGCAGCCTACAAGCTGATCGAGATCGACGATCGCTACAAGTTGCTGAAGCCAGGCATGAAGGTGATCGATCTGGGAGCAGCCCCCGGCGGCTGGTGCCAGGTTGCTGCCGCGCGGACGAAGTCCAGCGCCGAAAATCCGCAGGTGGTCGGTATCGACTATCTGGGCATGGACGCGGTGCCTGGCGCGACCGTCCTGGAGATGGATTTTCTGGACGATGCCGCGCCGGCGAAGCTTGTCGACGTGTTGGGCGGCGAACCCGATATCGTGCTGTCGGATATGGCGGCGCCGACGACGGGCCACCGCCGCACGGACCATATCCGCACGGAGCATCTGTGCGAGGTCGCCGCTGATTTCGCGATTTCCGTGCTGAAACCGGGCGGGCATTTTCTCTCCAAGACCTTCCAGGGCGGAACCGAGCACACCGTGCTGGACCTCCTGAAGCGGCACTTCCGCTCGGTCCATCACGTGAAGCCGCCGGCCTCGCGCGATGAGTCGGTCGAACTCTACCTGCTCGCCAAGGACTTCAAGGGCCGGTCCTGAGGTTAGGGCGAGCCGGACGGCTCATCCGGGGAATTGCGGACGCGCTGGCCGGAAACGGCGGCGCCCGCGCCTGCTGGTAGCCGCAGGAAAGGAATCAGCGAAAGCAGGCTGATCGTCCCGACGATCACGAAGGCGATGGTAAACGCCGATGGGCCGATGGGTTCCCCGGTGATGTGGTGCACGCTTTCCAGAATGCCGCCTCCGACGGCCACGCCGATCGCGACCGTGATCTGCTGCAGGGCAGCCGAGATCGCCGTGGCCTGGCTCGCTTCCTTGTTGTCGATCTCCGCGAAGACGAGCGCATTGGACGATGTGAAGAAAAGCGAGCGCAGGAATCCCGACGCAGCCAGCACCGCGAGTATGATGAGATGTGAGGTCTGTGGCGTGAACAACGCGCTGGCCGCGATAAAGCAGCTCGAAAGAGCGGCAGCGGCGATCAGAACGGTCCGGAAGCCGCCGACGCGCAATAAGGTCGGAGCGAAGAATTTCATCGCCAGTGCCCCGAAAGCCGATGCGAAAGTCAGCATGCCGGACTGGAATGGCGTCAGGCCGAAGCCGAGCTGAAAGAGAAGTGGCAGCAGGAAGGGCGTCGCGCCCGCGCCGATGCGGTAGATCGACCCGCCGCTGATGGCGGCGCGAAAAACGGGATTGCGGAACAGCCTGAGATCGAGGATCGGATGCTCGGTCCCGATTGCGTGGCGAACGTAGAGGAAGGCGCTGCAGACACCTACCGCCAGCACGATGACGCCGACGACAGGCGGCAGCGCGGGCAGGCTGACGACCGAGAGGCCAAACACCACGCCAGAGGCCGCGAGTGCCGACAGGACGAATCCTGTTCCATCGATGGGCTTTACGCCGGCGGGCTCAACGTGGGGCAGATAGCGCCCGGACAAGAGGATGCCGATAAGCGCGATCGGCACGTTGATCAGGAAGATCCAGTGCCAGGAAAAGAATGTGGTGATGAAGCCGCCGACGGGCGGGCCGACAAGCGGTCCGATGAGGCCGGGTATGGTCAGCCACGCCATGGCGGAAACAAGGTCGCGCTTCTCGGTCGAACGCACAAGCACGAGACGGGCCACCGGCGTCATCATCGCTCCGCCCATGCCCTGCAGGAAGCGGGCGGCTACAAACTCGGCGAGTGAACCGGAGAATGCGCAGGCGATCGAACCGATGGCAAAGACGGCAATCGCGATGCGGAAAACCCGTTTGGCCCCATACTTGTCGGCCACCCATGCGCTGACCGGGATGAAAATCGCCAGCGATACCAGATAGGCGGTGAGGGCGAGCTTGAGCGCGATGGGCGAGGTGCCGATATCCTCTGCAATCGCAGGCAGCGATGTCGCGATGACCGTCGAATCCATGTTCTCCATGAACAGGGCGACGGCGAGGATGAGAGGAACGGTGCGGTTCACGTCGAGGCGGGTAGATCGGCAAGCCAAGTTTCAAAGGGCAAATAGCGCGGTAGCACGGGCTGGCGAGTCTGTCCCGAAGTCGTTTCGAGCAATTCTTCGTGCGTTCGAGCGCTGCCGGTCATGCGCTCAACGCAAGGCAGAATCGCCTTTTGAGGTGCTTTCCTTCGCCTGACGAACGTGGTACCAGCCGCTGCCAATCCTGAAAGGGAATATCCGAGTCGGCGCGGTCCAGCGTGTTCCGCGCCCGTTTCGTATTTGAAGGGATCGGCATGGCCAGGATCATTGAGACCGCAACCGGCGCAACCGCGCTGACCTTCGACGACGTGCTGTTGCAGCCCGGACATTCAGAGGTCATGCCCGGCGAGACCGATATCCGCACGCGCATCGCCGGCGATATCGAACTAAACCTTCCGATTCTCTCGGCTGCGATGGACACGGTAACCGAAGCGCGGCTGGCGATTGCCATGGCGCAGGCCGGCGGCATCGGCGTCATCCATCGCAACTTCAAGCCGATCGAGCAGGCCGAGCAGGTCCGCCAGGTCAAGAAGTTCGAATCCGGCATGGTGGTGAACCCCGTCATCATTGGCCCGAATGCCACGCTGGCGGACGCCCAGGCTTTGATGAAGCAGTACGGCATTTCCGGCATTCCCGTCGTCGAGAACGGCGGCAAGGGCGGACAGACCGTCGGCCGGCTCGTCGGCATCCTGACCAATCGCGACGTCCGCTTCGCCTCGAACCCGGACCAGCCTGTCCACGAACTGATGACAAAGGAAAACCTTGTCACGGTGAAGGAGAATGTGGATCCGGACGAGGCCAAGCGCCTCCTGCACCAGCGCCGCATCGAAAAGCTGCTGGTCGTGGACGCCGCTGGCAACTGCGTCGGCCTCATCACCGTCAAGGATATCGAGAAGTCGCAGCTCAACCCGCATGCCTCGAAGGATTCGCAGGGTCGCCTGCGCGTAGCTGCGGCCACGAGCGTGGGAGACGACGGTTTCGAGCGCGCCGAACGCCTGATCGATGCCGGAGTCGATCTTCTTGTCGTGGATACGGCCCACGGGCATTCGCAGCGGGTTCTGGACGCGGTGGCGCGGGTCAAGAAGCTGTCCAATTCGGTGCGCATCATGGCCGGCAACGTCGCCACCGCCGATGGGACGCAGGCGCTGATCGACGCCGGAGCGGATGCGGTCAAGGTTGGCATCGGCCCGGGTTCGATCTGCACCACGCGCGTCGTGGCGGGCGTGGGCGTGCCTCAGCTTTCCGCCATCATGTCGGCAGTCGAGACGGCGCATCGCGCTGGCGTCTCGGTCATCGCCGACGGCGGCATCAAGTATTCCGGCGATCTCGCCAAGGCGCTTGCCGCCGGCGCAACGGGCGCGATGGTCGGTTCGCTACTCGCAGGTACGGACGAGAGCCCCGGCGAGGTCCATCTTTACCAAGGCCGTTCGTTCAAAGCCTATCGCGGCATGGGTTCCGTCGGCGCCATGGCGCGCGGGTCGGCTGACCGCTACTTCCAGGCTGAAGTGCGCGACACGCTGAAGCTGGTGCCGGAAGGTATCGAGGGACAGGTGCCCTACAAGGGGCCGGTGTCCGGCGTGCTTCATCAGCTCGCGGGCGGTCTTAAAGCGGCCATGGGCTATGTCGGCGCCAAGACCCTGACCGAACTGCGCGATCGCGCCACCTTCGTTCGTATTTCCGCAGCCGGCCTGCGCGAAAGTCACCCGCACGACGTCACAATCACGCGCGAAAGCCCGAATTATTCCGCCTGATTGGAGAGGGTGAGCGGCCGGGATCGGTCGCTTACTCTTTGATCTCGAACACCGTTATCCGGCGGCGTTCGAATTTTATGGCGATTTCGCCGCGAACAAGGCGCAGCGCCTGTTCGCCAAACACCGCGCGCCGCCAGCCGTGCAGGGCAGGGACATCAGCCGCCTCGCCTTCCGCCGCGATTCGGTCAATGTCGTCGCTCGATGCCAGCACCTTGGCCGCGACGCCCTCCTTGTCGGCGACCAGCCGCAACAGGACTTTCAGGAGTTCCGCCGCCGCGCTCGATCCCTCGGCCTGCTGTGGCGCCTTCGGCAGACGCGGCATTTGTTCCCTCGGCAGGGAAAGCGCCGTATTTATCGTGGCGATCAGCGAACCGGCGGGCCCGGAACGTTCCCAGCCCTTGGGCGTCGTCCTGAGCTTGGCGAGCGCTGCGGCGTCACGCGGTTGCTGCTGAGAAATCTCGTAGATGGCGTCGTCCTTCAAGACGCGGCCGCGCGGGACGTTTCGCTCGCGCGCCTCGTGCTCACGCCACGTCGACACCGCCTGCATGACCGCCAGTTCCTGAGGTTTACGCAGCCGCATCTTCAGGCGCTTCCACGCGTCCTCGGGCTTGGGGTCGTAGGTAGATCGGGAGGTCAGGACCTCCATCTCCTCGTTCAGCCAGTGCGAGCGGTTTTCCCGGTCAAGCTCGACCTTGAGGTGCTTGTAGACGTCGATGAGGTGGGTCACATCTGCCAGCGCGTAGACAAGCTGCTTTTCCGAGAGCGGACGGTGACGCCAGTCGGTGAAACGCGACGACTTATCGAGCTGGGTGCCGGTGACCTTCTGCACGAGCTGGTCGTAGGAGACGCTTTCACCGAAGCCGCACACCATCGCGGCAACCTGCGTGTCGAAGACCGGATGTGGGATCAGCCCGCCAAGGTGGAAGACGATCTCGATGTCCTGCCGTGCGGCATGGAAGACCTTCAGCACTGCCTCGTTCGCCATCAGGTCGAAGAATGGCTTGAGGTCAATTTCCGGCGAGAGCGGATCGATGAGCGCGGTCACATCGGCCGACGCCATCTGGATCAGACAGAGTTCGGGCCAGAATGTCGTTTCGCGGATGAATTCCGTATCGACGGTGACGAATTCGGATTTCGCCAATTCGTGGATGACGGCTTCGAGTTCCGCCTGGGTGGTAATCACATGCATCAAAATCTTCGATCGACAGTGTGATCCGTTCATTCCAGCCGGCGAAGCATTCGTCAAGCGGTGCAAGCGCGGCGCGTGTGATCATTCCTCGGGCGTATTCTTGCCCTGCCCGCCGTGACGGCGCGTCAATCGCGCGAATATTGTGGATGTTCGCAGCAACGCCGTGAACGGGCCACGCCGGCCGGCAGGCACCGCCGCGCGGGCGCGCATGCGGTAGAGGATGATCAGGATGAAAATCGCATAGACCGTGGCGCAGAACACGAAAAGCCAGCGCGGCCCGAAGCTCTGCATGAAAAACGAGGCGATCAACGGTCCGCCGATGGCACCGAAGGAATAGAACATCATCAGCGCGGCGTTGACGAGAACGAACTCACCCTTGCCGGCGCGGTCGTTCGCATGCGCCGCCGATAGCGAGTAGAGCGGCATGGCGAAGGAACCGAAGATGAACACCAGCACGAAGTTGGAAAGTGGCCGGGTTCCCGCGAGGAATACGATGGCGAGTGCGGCGAGCATTGCGCAGGTGGTGGTGACCAGGAGGATTCTGCGTCGGTCCCATTTGTCCGACAGATGGCCGAGCGGATACTGGATCACCGCTCCGCCGATGATGCCGATGCTGACAAACGTGACGACGTCGGTCACCGACATGCCGATCTGTTCCGCATAGACCGGGGACAGGGTTCTGAAGGCGCTGTTGGTCAAGCCGATGGCGATGCATCCGATCGAGGCGAGCGGCGAAATGCGCCAGACACGCGCCAGATCGAGTTTGACATGCTCGGGTGCTGGCGGATTGGATCGGTCGGCCAGCGACACCGGCACAAGCGACAGCGTGATCATAATCGACATGATGGCGAAGATCGCAAAACCGTCAGCGCCGAAAAACGGAATCAGGAACTGCGCGCCCGTTACCGATCCGATGTCGATGATGCGATAGAGCGCCAGTACACGTGCCCGGTCATGGTTTTGCACGCTCGAATTCATCCAGGCTTCCATCACCGTAAATAGCCCGGCGAAGCAGAAGCCGCTGACAAATCGCATGATCGACCAGGAAACGGGGTCGATGACCAGAACCAGAAGCAACGTCGCAGATGATGCCACCGCCGCGAGCGCGGAGAATGACCGCACATAGCCGACGGCGTTCATGATGCGCGTAATGAATATGCATCCGAGCAGGAAGCCGCCGAAATAGGCAGTTCCGGTCATGCCGATGACACTTGGCGAAAACCCTTCCTGTGCGCCGCGCAGCGCAATCAGCGTGCCTTGCAGCCCATTGCCGCCGAGCAATATGCCTGCAGCAATGAGAAGGGGAATCAGCGGGCGGATGGAGGACATTTCAACGGAAGAATCCGCTTTGGGGCGAAGCGCTTATGGGACATAGCGCGGGCGATTGCCAGCGCAATCCCGCCAGCAACTTTGGCAAAACCGCCTTCTCCTTGACAAATCGGGGTCCTCATGCGCTTTTCCGCGCGAATTTTGGGCCGGCGCATGCGTCGGCGAAGCGATATCCCGGAACGAGCCATGACGATGCACCGCTACCGCAGCCACACCTGCGCACAACTGACCAGAACCGATGCCGGCCAGACCGTGCGCCTCTCCGGATGGGTCCATCGTGTGCGCGATCACGGCGGGCTGCTCTTCATCGACCTGCGTGACCATTACGGAATGACCCAGATCGTCGCCGACCCGGATTCGCCGGCCTTCAAGATGGCCGAAACCGTACGCAGCGAGTGGGTGATCCGCGTCGATGGCGAGGTCAAGGCGCGGACTGCCGAAGCGGTCAACCCGAACCTTTCGACCGGCGAGATCGAGGTTTTCGCGCGCGAGATCGAGGTGCTTTCGACGGCAAAGGAACTGCCTCTGCCGGTGTTCGGCGAGCCGGACTATCCGGAAGACATCCGCCTGAAATACCGCTTCCTCGACCTGCGCCGCGAGACGCTGCACAAGAACATCGTCGCGCGCACCCGCATCATCGCCGAAATGCGCCGACGCATGGCCGAGGTCAGCTTTACCGAGTTCTCGACGCCGATCCTGACCGCGTCCTCTCCTGAGGGCGCGCGCGACTTTCTGGTGCCGTCGCGTATCCACCCCGGCAAGTTCTACGCGCTGCCGCAGGCGCCGCAGCAGTACAAGCAGCTGATCATGATGTCGGGCTTCGATCGCTACTTCCAGATCGCGCCCTGCTTCCGCGACGAGGACCCGCGCGCCGACCGCCTGCCCGGCGAGTTCTACCAGCTCGACCTGGAAATGAGCTTTGTCGAGCAGGACGACGTGCTGGGCACGATGGAGCCCGTGCTGCGCGGCGTCTTCGAGACGTTTGCCGAAGGCAAGCCGGTCACGCAGAACTTTCCGCGCATTCCCTACGACACGGCGATGCGCAAGTACGGCTCCGACAAGCCCGACCTGCGCAACCCCATCGAGATGCAGGAAGTATCGGAGCATTTCCGTGGCTCGGGCTTCAAGGTGTTCGCGAACATCCTTGCGAACGATCCGAAGGCCGAAGTTTGGGCTATTCCCGCGAAGACCGGCGGCAGCAGGGCTTTCTGCGACCGCATGAATTCGTGGGCGCAGGGCGAAGGCCAGCCGGGCCTCGGCTACATCTTCTGGCGCAAGGAAGGCGAGAAGCTGGAGGGCGCAGGCCCCGTCGCCAAAAACATCGGCGAGGAGCGCACTGACGCGATCCGCACCCAGCTTGGTCTGGAAGATGGCGACGCGGCTTTCTTCGTCGCTGGCGACCCGAAGAAGTTCGTCTCATTTGCGGGTGCTGCACGCACCCGCGCCGGCGAGGAACTGAACCTCGTCGACCGTGACCGGTTCGAACTTTGCTGGATCGTCGATTTCCCTTTCTACGAGTGGAACGAGGACGAGAAGAAGATTGATTTCGGCCACAACCCATTCTCCATGCCGCAGGGTGGCATTGAGGCGCTGTCGTCGCAGGATCCGCTGTCCATCAAGGCGTTCCAGTACGACATGGTCTGCAACGGCTTCGAAATCGCGTCGGGCGGCATCCGCAACCACCTGCCGGAGACGATGGTGAAGGCCTTCGAACTGGTCGGTCTGGATCGCGAGACGGTGGAGACCAATTTCGGCGGCCTCTATCGCGCCTTCCAGTATGGCGCGCCACCGCATGGTGGCATGGCGGCCGGTGTGGATCGTATCGTCATGCTGCTCTTAGGTGCGAAGAACCTGCGCGAGATCACGATGTTCCCGATGAACCAGCAGGCCTACGACCTGCTGATGAACGCGCCCTCGGAAGCGACGCCGGCGCAGTTGCGCGAACTGCATCTGCGCACGGCGTTGCCAAAGAAGGACGGCTGATTTGCTTGGGCGGTCGGGTTCGGCAGCGCCGATCCGACCGCCGCGCATTCTCGTCACCGGCTTTTCTGTTTTCCCGGGCGCTCCGGTCAATCCCACCGAAGCGCTGGTGTTCGCGCTTCGCGACGCGCCTCCGGAGAATGGGATAGAGGCGTTTCGCGCCGAGGTGCTGGCGGTCGAGTACGCTGCTGTCGCCGAACGGCTTTCGGCCATCGGTCGAGAATTTCGGCCTGATATCGCGATCCATTTCGGCCTGGCGAGCACGTGTTCCCGGTTCCGGCTGGAACGGATCGCGCGCAACAGCCACGCCAATGCCAGAGAGGATCAGGCCGGCTGCCTGCCTGTAGGCGCCCAGGTTTGCGCCGGGCCGGAAACCTTTGTCTCGACACTGCCGCTGGACCTTATCGCATCGCGCCTGGAAGAGGCAGGGCAACCCGTCGAATGGTCCGATGATGCGGGCGGCTATCTCTGCAACACCGTCTTCACCCTGTCTGTTGCCCATGCATGCGAAGGCTTTGCTCCGGCGATGTCAGGCTTTATCCACGTTCCGCTGCTGCAGAAAAATGGGGCGGTGGGGACGCTGAGTCTCGACGCGCTTGTGGCCGTAGCACACGTCGTCATAGACGCATGCATAGAGGCGTGGCGAGAACGGGCATAAAATTAGCCCGGGACAGGCCCGGGCTAATTTCCGGCGCGATCTACTGGTTCGCCTTGACCTGGATGCCGAGCAGCGACCAAAGCGCCTTGGCCGTCGCGGCGCTGTTGTCAGGCGATGCCATGGAGACCGCACCGATCTCCGCGAAGGAAACCGGCTTCGGGGGCGTAGCGATGATTTCGATGCTGTTGGGGTTGTCGAGATAGGCGTTGATGGCAGGGGTGATTTCGCCTGCGAGGTCGGCCATCTGAGCCTGCATCAGGGCAAAGGGGATCGCGCCCTTCGCCATGTTGACCACGTCGGTCGGCTGCGCACCCTGCATCGTCGCGACCAGGTTTATGATCCGGCTGGTGAGCGAGTCGTCGCCAAAGCGCAGGCTCGCGCCGTTGAATGTCGCGTCCGAAAGCATGGCCATGAGCTTGGCCTGCTCAGCCGAAGTGTCCGATCCCGCCGGTGCTTCCGACATCTTGGTAGAGATTTCGTTGGCGGCCTTCAGGAATTCCGGCGTCAGTCCGCTCAGGTCGATCGTCATGCCGAGCGTCCCGACATCGTTGATGGTGATGTCGTATTGCGACATGTCCCAGCGACCGTCCGTGGGCTGCCACGAACCGGTCATCTTGATGTCACCGTCAAGCTGGCTGTAGCCGAGAGCCTGGACGTATCCCTTCACGCTGGGATCTTCGATCACCGAGAGGTCAGTGCTGAATTTCTCCACACCACCGGAAAATGCCATAGGGTTGGAACCGTCGAGTGGCGTCATCTGGCCGAAGGCCTTCTGCATCTCGAACACGGTCTTGCCGGCCATCTTGACCGACAGGCCGTCGACGGCGGCGCTTTCGTACATCATCAGCGAGGACATCGCATCGGATGCGTTCTCAGCAGGCAGCGACAGGCCCTTGAAGACGATCGGGCTTATATCGACAGCAAGACCCTGTTCGTTCAGGGAAAAGGGCGACGTCGACAGCGTATCGACGTGAAATCCGCCGTTTAGGTCGGTGACACCGGTCAGCGTGACGTTGCCGACAGGGAGAGCTTCGCTTTCGCCCAGCGCCTTTAGCGTTACGCCTTCGAGGACCATGCTGGAGGCATCGCCGGTGATGTTCGACCAGCCTATGTCCAACCCCTGTTTGACGACAAGCGCCTTCAGGCGGTCGCCGATGGAGGTTACATCCTGCGCGTACGCGGCGTTGATCGGAAATGCCAGCAGAACCGCCGAAAAGGCGAGCGTGCGAAAGGCCGCGTGGTGTCTGGTCATGATTGCCCCTGAGACAGTTGATTCCTCCGCCCGACAATCAGCCACGAACTGGACCGGAAAGAGGCGCGCGGCGCACAATGCCCGCAAAACCGGTGTTCTGGCAATCTCCCGGTCTTTGCCGGCTGGCATGATGGTGAAGAGCGGGTGACTTTGCGGCACTTGCCGCGAATCAGCCGCTCGGCTAACCCGGCCGCATGGGAAAACGCCTTGTTCCGCCGCCTTCCGATGGCGGCGACCACATTGAACCGGTAGATCTGAAGGCGGCGCTCGAGGAGCGCTATCTGGCCTATGCGCTGTCGACCATCATGCACAGGGCGCTGCCGGACGTCCGCGACGGGTTGAAGCCAGTGCACCGGCGGATCATGCACGCCATGCGCCTTTTGCGGCTCAATCCTGACCAGGGTTTCGCGAAATGCGCGCGCATCGTCGGCGAGGTGATGGGCAAGTACCACCCGCATGGCGACCAGTCGATATACGACGCGCTGGTGCGCCTGGCGCAGGATTTCGCCGTCCGCTACCCGTTGGTCGACGGGCAGGGCAATTTCGGTAACATCGACGGCGATAATGCGGCGGCCATGCGCTACACCGAGGCGCGCATGACCGAGGTCGCGACCGCGCTTCTGGAAGGCATTACCGAAGACGCGGTCGATTTCCGTCCGACTTACAATGAGGAAGATGAGGAGCCGGTGGTCCTGCCGGGCGCATTCCCGAACATCCTAGCCAATGGCTCATCCGGCATCGCGGTCGGCATGGCGACTTCCATTCCGCCACACAACGCAGCTGAACTTTGCGCGTCGGCGCTTTACCTGATCGATAACCGCGAAGCCTCCATCGCCGACCTGATGACGTCGCCTGAGCAATGGGCCGACATCGAGCGGCGGCATCAGGAAGAGCTGCGCAAGGAAGACAAGGACGCGGTGAAGCGCGCCGAGGCGATCCGCCTCGAGTGCAAGGTGCGCGGTCCTGATTTCCCGACCGGCGGCACGGTCGTCGACAGTTGGGCCTCGATCCTCGAATCCTATTCCACGGGCCGCGGCGGCTATCGCCTGCGCGCCAAGTGGAACCAGGAAGATCAGGGCAGGGGCACGTGGACCATCGTGGTCACCGAGATTCCGTACCAGGTGCAAAAGTCGAAGCTGATCGAGAAGATCGCCGAGCTTTTGCTGGCGCGCAGGCTGCCGCTGCTGGAGGACGTGCGCGACGAGAGCGCCGAGGACATCCGTCTCGTGCTGGTGCCCAAGAGCCGCGCCGTCGATCCCGGCCTGATGATGGAATCAATCTTCAAGCTCACGGAGCTGGAGACACGCTTCCCGCTGAATATGAACGTGCTGTCGCGCGGCAAGGTGCCGAACGTGCTCTCGCTGAAGAGCGTGCTGTCGGAATGGCTGGAGCACCGCAAGGACGTGCTGGTGCGCCGCTCAAAGCACCGCCTCGGCGAAATCGAGAAGCGTCTCGAAATCCTCGGCGGCCTGCTGGTCGCTTACCTCAACATCGACGAGGTCATCCGCATCATCCGCGAGGAGGATGAGCCCAAGCAGGTCATGATCGCCCGATGGTCACTGACCGACAACCAGGCCGAAGCGATCCTCAACATGCGGCTGCGCTCCCTGCGCAAGCTGGAGGAGATCGAAATCCGCAAGGAGTTCGACGGCCTCTCTACCGAGAAGCGGCAGATCGAGGCCCTTCTGGAGTCGCCCGCCAAGCAGTGGAAGGTGATCCGCCATCAGGTCGCCGAGACGCAGAGGAGGTTTGGTCCCTCGACCACGCTCGGCGAACGCAAGACCCAGTTCTCCGATGCGCCCGAGCATGACGTCGCCGACATCCAGCACGCAATGATCGAGAAGGAGCCGATCACGGTCGTCGTCTCCGAAAAGGGCTGGTTGCGCGCGATGAAGGGACATCTCGCCGACTTCTCGACGCTGACCTTCAAGGAGGGTGACAGCCTCAAGCTGGCATTCCCGGCGCAGACGACGGACAAGATCCTCGTCTTCACCACCGGCGGCAAGTTCTACACGATCGGCGCTGACAGGCTGCCGGGCGGGCGCGGACATGGCGAGCCGATCCGCATCATTGTGGACATGGAGAACGACCAGGACATCGTGACGGCGTTCGTGCACGATCCGCAGCGCAGGCTGCTGCTCGCCAGCCATGTCGGCAACGGCTTCATCGTCCCGGAAGGCGAGGTCATCGCCAATACCCGCAAGGGCAAGCAGGTGATGAACGTCAAGTCGCCCGACGAGGCTTCGCATTGCGTTCCGTTTGGCGGCGACCATCTCGCGATCGTTGGCGAGAACCGCAAGATGCTGATCTTCCCGCTCTCGGAAATTCCCGAGATGACGCGCGGAAAGGGTGTGCGCCTTCAGAAATATAAGGACGGCGGCGTGCTCGACCTGAAGACGTTCTCGGTCGGCGAAGGTCTTTCCTGGCAGGATTCGGCTGACAGGACGTTCACGCGCAGCAAAGAAGAACTGGCGGAGTGGTTCGGCGCGCGAGCGTCGGCCGGCCGCATGGTCCCGAAGGGCTTTCCGCGCACCGGCAAGTTCGGCTGACGTCATCTTGGATCGGTTTGAGGCCGATCCACGTATTCTAACTCACAGATTTGCAATGCATTATCCGAGCGGCGATCAGGGCGATCGCCGCTCGCTCTTGGCTTTGCGTAGGAACATGCACGCGTCCACGTAAGATCATCATGAAGCCAATGCCTCGCCCTCCTTTGATTTTTGCACTGCACCATATTGACTGCGAATGATCGTTCGCATAAATCGAGAATGATCATTCGTATTAAGTGAGAGCGAACATTCGCTCACGGTGGGACAATCGATGGAAGAAACCGCTTATTTTGAGGCTACGCAGGCGGAACCACTGGAAGGCTCTGGCCTTACCCGTGCCGAGCGCCGCGATCAGCAGGTTCAGCGCATCCTCGAGGCCGCGAAAAACTGCTTTGTCCGGTCCGGCTTTCAGGGCGCGTCGATGCAGCAGATCTGCCTCGAATGCGGGATGAGCCCGGGTGCGCTCTACCGCTACTTCCCGTCAAAGGAGGCAATTGTCGAGGCCATCTGTGAGGCGGATCGCCAGGACGACATGAGCTGCTTTGGCGAGTTGAAGCATACCGACTCCGCAGTCGAGGGATTGGTCGAAGCAGCTATGGCTCATATCCTGCACACGCACGAAAAGGGCAGCGCGCCTCTCTTCGCCGAGATGCGTTCCGAATCCATGCGCAACGAGACCATCCGCTGCACGATCGAGGGACACAAGCAGCAGGTCGCGGAGATGATCCTGCCTGTGTTGCAGGGCGCAATAGACCGGGGCGAGATCAATCCACCTGCCGACATCAGAACATTGATGGCGGTCGTCATGTCGGTCGGGGAAGGCATGGCCATCAACGATCTGCCGTCGCGCGGCGTACCTATCGACCAGCTGGAAGCGGTGATCCGCGCCATGGTGGTCGGCATGCTTCGTCCCACCGGCGGCGATGCCGATGGCAACATCCAGTCAACTCCCGGTTCGTTTTCCTCGTTTGGGTGACCTGATCATGCTGAAGATTGCTTTCCGTTCAGGCGTGGTTGCCGCGCTGTTGTCCGCCACGATGCTTGGTGGCGTGCCGTCATCCTACGCGGCCGGCGAAGCCGCGCCTGCAGTCCGGCAGGTTCCGCCGTCCATCCGCGTCGTTGCCGCTGAACGTCGCGAACTGGTCGAGACGCTGTCGGTCAACGGCACCATCGTCGCTCGCGAGGAAGCCGCCGTCGGCACCGATCTCAATGGCCTGACGGTGCTCGAGCTGAACGCTGACGAAGGCGATGTTGTGAAGAAGGGCGATGTCCTTGCCGTCCTCGACCGTTCCATGCTCGACACGCAACTGGCACAGATCGAGGCCAGCCGCGCGCAGGCTGAAGCGAACATCGCCCAGATGCGCGCGCAGATCGGGGATGCCGAGGTCGGGGTCCGGCAGGCGCAGGAGTCGCTTGACCGTGCGGACGCCCTGCAGAAGAAGGGGGTCGCCACCGAGGCGCAGCGCGACAACGCCGTAAATGCGCTGGACAGCGCCCGCGCGAAACTCGACTCGGCCGAGAAGGCTCTTGCCGCTTCCGAAGCGCAGCTTGCGGTCATCGATGCGCAAAAGCAGAACGTGCTCGTGCAGATCGGCAAGACGGAATTGCGCGCGCCTGCTGACGGCCTGATCCTTGCACGAAACGCGACCCTCGGCGGTGTCGTCATGGCGGGCAGCGCGCCACTTTTCCGGATAGCGATCGGCAGCGAATTCGAGTTGGACGCCGCCGTTGCCGAGACTTCGCTGCCACGGCTTTCATCCGGCATGAAGGCAAAAGTTGCCGTTCCCGGCCTCGAACAGCCGGTCGAGGGTTCGATCCGCAGGATTTCGCCAGAGGTCAGCCAGTCCTCTCGACTCGGTGCGATCCGCATCGCGCTGGCTCCGAATTCGCCCGCAAGAGCCGGCAATTTTGCGCGTGGCGAGATAGAGCTTGTCCGCCGGGCAGGTGTCGCGATTCCAGCTTCCGCCGTCATGTATTCGGGCGCTGAAGCGTTCCTGCAGAGCGTCGACAATGGCACGATCAAAAGCCGGAAGGTCAAGCTCGGCGTTCGATCCGGTGACCTGATCGAGATCACATCCGGCCTTGCCGAGGGTGAAGAGGTGGTCTCTCGCGCTGGTACCTTTGTCGCCGACGGCGATCTGGTGACGCCTGTACGCATAGAGGCCACGGGAGCTGTCAAGCCATGAACGTTTCCGCATGGTCGATCCGCCACCCCATTCCGGCGGTTCTGCTCTTCATCGTTCTGGTTGCACTCGGCCTGATGGCATTCTCCAAGCTGCCGGTCACGCGCTTCCCGAACATCGACATTCCGCTGGTCAACGTCACCGTGACCGATCCCGGCGTCGCGCCGAGCGAGCTGGAAACACAGATCACCAAGCGCGTCGAGGATGCGGTCGCCAACATCTCCGGGGTCAAGAATGTCATCTCTACGCTGACCGAAGGCGTTTCGCAGACGGTCGTCGAGTTCCGACTCGAGGTCGATACGCAGACGGCGGTGAACGACGTCAAGGATGCGGTCGATCGCATCCGTGCCGACCTGCCGGCGACCGCGGACGATCCGCTTGTCACGCGCATCGACGTGGAAGGGCAGGCGATCCTGACCTATGCCGTATCCGCGCCTGCGATGACGCTGGAAGAGCTGTCCTGGTTCGTTGACGACACGATCATCCGCAAGATGCAGGGTTTGAAGGGCGTCGCGCGTGTTGATCGCTATGGCGGCGCGACCCGTGAGATCGAGGTTGAACTCGATCCGGATCGGCTGAACGCGCTCGGCGTTTCGGCCGGCGACCTCAATGGTGCGCTGCGGCTGGCCAATGCCGACATGACGGGCGGCAACGCCAAGTTCGGCAGTCGCGAGCAATCGATCCGGACGCTTGGCGGCGCCAATCAGATCGCGGATTTGGAGGCGCTGGAGATACCGCTGGCCGGCGGTCGCAAGGTCAAGCTGTCCGATATCGCGACCGTCACGGATTCATGGGCCGAACCGAAATCCTTTGCCCGCGTCAACAACGGCACGGTTGTCTCCTTCGCCATCTTCCGCGGCAAGGGCGAGAGCGATGTCGAGGTCAACGAACGCGTCGCGGCGGCGGTCGCTGATCTGCAAAAGGCCCATCCCGATGTCGAGATCACGAAGGTCGACGACACCGTCGGCTATACGGTCGGCAATTACGATTCCGCGATGGAAACGCTCATGGAGGGCGCGGCGCTTTCCATCATCGTCGTCTTCCTGTTCCTGCGCGACTGGCGCGCGACATTGGTTTCCGCGACCGCGCTGCCCCTATCGATCATCCCGACATTCTGGGCGCTTTCCATGATGGGCTTCTCGCTCAACCTGGTGAGCCTGCTCGGCATCACGCTGGTCGTCGGCATCCTGGTGGACGACGCCATCGTCGAGATCGAAAACATCGTGCGGCACATCAAGATGGGCAAGTCGCCCTATCGTGCGGCGCTGGAGGCGGCGGACGAGATCGGCTTGGCCGTCATCGCCATCTCCGCAACCATCATGGCGGTCTTTGCGCCAGTCTCCTTCATGGGTGGCGTCGCCGGCCAGTACTTCAAGCAGTTCGGCTTGACCGTTGCCGTTGCCGTGTTCTTCTCTCTGTTGGTGGCGCGCCTGATCACGCCCATGATGGCGGCCTATTTCCTGCGCGACCATGTCCATGAGGAGCCGAAGCCCGGCATGATCATGCGCGGCTACGAGCTTCTCTTGCGCGGGACGCTTCGCTTCCGCTGGGTCACGCTGGGCGCCGGCATCGCCTTCTTCGCCGGTTCGCTCTACGCAATGGGCTTCCTGCCGTCGGGCTTCATCCCGCGCGAGGACGCCAGCCGCATCACCTTCTCGCTGGAATTGCCGCCCGGCAGCCGGCTGGAGGATACGCGTGAGACGACCGACGCAGTTACGAAACTCATCATGGAGGTGCCGGAAGTCGAGAACGTCTATGTCATCGGTGGCGCCAGCCCGACCGGTACGATGGAGACACGGCGCGCAACCGTGACCGTCGACCTGAAGCACAAGTCGGAGCGCGACATTCCGCAGTATCAGATCGAGGCCACGCTTCTCGACAAGATGGAGACGATCCCGGACCTGCGCGCCTATTTCGTCAACGACCGCGGAGAGCGCCAGCTTGCCTTCGGCGTCATGGGAACGGACGGCGCGCTGCTCGATACGCAAGCCCGCAAGATCCAGAGCGAGATGGCGGCGACCGGCAAGTTCCGCGCTATCAGTTCCAATGCCGCGCTCGACCGTCCTGAAGTCGTCATAGAGCCCGACCTGCCTAGGCTGGCCGAGCTCGGGATATCGACTGCGACGATCGCGCAGACGCTGCGTATCGCCACGATGGGCGACATCGACGAAAACCTGGCGAAGTTCACCGTCGGAGACCGCCAGATTCCGATCCGGGTCCAACTCGCCGAGGCGGCGCGCGACAATATCGAAGTTGTCAGCCAGCTTCCGGTGACGACGCCTTCCGGCGTGGTGGTGCCGCTGTCCTCAGTCGCGAAGATCAGCTTCGGACAGGGACCGTCCTCGATCTCGCGGTTCAACCGCGAGCGGCGCGTCGTCATCGGTGCGGACATGGCGGCCGGTGCGGAACTGAGCGACGGCCTCAACGCCGTCTGGCAGTTGCCGGCGGTCAAGAACATGCCGGCTGGGACGCGCATCCAGGAAACCGGCGATGCCGAGGTCATGGGCGAGGTGTTCGCGGGCTTCGCGACGGCGATGACGACCGGCCTGATGCTGGTGCTGGTGGTGCTGATCCTGCTTTTCGGTTCGGTCTTCCACTCCTTCACCATCCTCGGCTCCCTCCCGCTTGCAATCGGTGGCGTGGCGGCCGCGCTATTCCTAACCAATTCGGCGGTTTCGATGCCAGTCGTCATCGGCATCCTCATGCTCATGGGTATCGTGACGAAGAACGCGATCATGCTGGTGGATTTCGCGATCGAAGAGGTGAAGGCCGGGGTTCCGCGCAAGGAAGCGATCATCGATGCGGGCAGGAAGCGCGCGCGGCCGATCGTGATGACAACCATCGCCATGTCTGCCGGCATGATCCCGGCGTCGCTGGCGCTCGGAGACGGCGGCGAGTTCCGCGCGCCGATGGCGATCGCCGTCATCGGTGGGCTTATCGTCTCGACCTTCCTGTCGCTGATCTTCGTGCCGTCCTTCTATACGATCATGGACGACGCGGCGATCTGGACGGCAAAGGCGTGGCATTGGCTCGTCAGGCCCAACAAGGCCGACGAGCCGGATGCCCAGCATCGCGGAGCGGACCTGCATATCCTGCCTCCGCCGACGGGACATATGCCTGTCGCAGCGGAATAGGCTGCGTCAAACCGCGGCCGTCATTAACCTGCCATTTGCTTGTCGGGCCTGTTATGCATAAGTCATGGACAGAGTTCGGCTGGGAAATCGCACTTGAAGGAACCGAGGATCAGGGCTGTGGAGAGGGTGCGCCCGCTGTTTGGCGCTTCGACGGCGCCTAGAACGGCGGTGATCGCACCCTTGTCGGCAGCTCGGTGGCTGCTGCTGCTTGTCATTCTCGCCGGCGTCTATTTCTTCCATAGCTTCCTTGTCCCGGTGCTCGCGGCGCTCGTGATCGCCTTTGCGAGCTGGCCTCTCTACCGAAGGCTGCTGGTGGCGGTGGGTGGCAGCCGCACGATCGCGGCCAGCATCGCCCTGTTGCTGATCCTTGCATTCCTCATCGTGCCGATCATGTGGGCCGGCAGCTATGCCATCGCCGAAATCCGGGAATGGGTCGGCTGGGCGCTGATAACCAACCGCGAGGGCGCGCAGACGCCAGGATGGATCGCGCAGCTACCGATCGCCGGCGAATGGCTGGATGAACAATGGACCAGGCATCTGGCGCATCCGGGTGGGATCGGCGAGATCATCCAGCTTGTCAGCGGCGCCAACATCGGCAGCATATATCGCGGCGTGGTTGCGGCGGGAACCGGGGCGTTCGGCCTGCTTTTGACGCTTCTCTTCATGCTGATCGCGCTTTTCTTCACCTACCGCGATGGCGAGACGTTCGCCGCGCAGGTCGACCGGATCGGCGAGCGCATCCTGCCGCATCGCTGGGAACGCATCTCCCGTGTCGTACCCGCTACCATCAGCTCAACCGTCACCGGCATGACACTGATCGCCATCGGCGAGGGCATCGTTCTTGGCTTCGCATACTGGCTGGCCGGAGTACCATCCCCCGTCACGCTCGGCGCGCTGACCGGCCTGATGGCGCTGATACCGGGCGGCGCACCGCTTTCTTTCACGCTGGTGTCGATCTACCTGGTCGCCAGCGGTTCGCCGGTTGCCGGCGTGGCGCTGTTCCTGTGGGGTTCGATCGAGCTTTTCATCGTCGACAAGACGTTGCGGCCGAAGCTGGTCGGCGGACCGATCAAGCTGCCGTTCCTGCCGACCTTCTTCGGCCTTATCGGTGGTGTGAAGACGATGGGACTGCTGGGTCTCTTCCTTGGCCCCGTGCTGATGGCGATTCTCGTCTCGATCTGGCGCGAATGGCTGCACGAGGTGGACGTTGCGTCACACGATATTCCCGTGCCGCAGCCGGACGTGCTGCCTGCTCAGATCGAAGCCGAGCCGATCGCTCAGTTGGCCCGGCAAAAACCACATTCGGGTTGAAGACTGATCTGCCGACACTCGGGCTGCATATGATCGACAAACCTCACCGCTGTTCTCCTGCTATCCTACCTCTCGTGCTCGCCATCCTGCTTTCCGTGGCGGGATGTCAAGGCGTGTCGCCCGGTTCCAGCGCAGGCGGTGTCGGCGCATCGTCCTCCGGCGAGATATACCTCGCGTCGATCCGCCGCGAGCAGGGACTTCCCCCGCTAAAACCCGACGCGAAGCTGGAAAGAGCTGCTGCGCAGCAAGCCGGCTACATGGCCGGGGCCTCGAAGATGACGCACCGCACCGGCTGGCGGAAAGACTTTGCGACCCGTATGCGCGAAAACGGCGTCGAGGGCGCTGCGGCCGAGAACGTCGCCCATGGCAGGATGGAGCCCGAGAGGCTGTTCCGCATGTGGATGGATTCTTCCGGACACCGGCGCAACATGCTGGACCCGCGCTTCGGCCACTACGGGCTTGCGTCGGCGACCGACGATCAGGGCCAGAAGTACTGGGCGCTGGTACTCGGCAGGTAATTCAGACGGGATGCTTGACTGAAGTTGCGGCCCGTCGCTTCCGGCCGTCCATGAGTTGCCAGACAGAGTGCGCCACCAGCGCAACGATGAGGATGGCGCCGCCGATCAGGCTGTTGCGGGTCGGTACCTCGTGGAAGATCATCCACACCCAGATCGGCGCCAGCACGGTCTCCAGCAGGTAGAACATGGCGACCTCCGGGCCGGTGATATAGCGTGGGCCTGTAGCCAGGCAGTAGAACGAAAGCGGCATGATGATCGCTCCGTTTAGGATGATCCACCAGGGTTCCTCGATCCGGAAGCCAGTGTCAGAGCCTCCAACCATGATGGCCGCGATCGTGAAGGGAATGATCACTCCGATCAACGACGTGAAGCCCATGTCCTCGCCGCTCGAACGCGAGATGGTAATGGCCGCTGCGACGGCCACAGCCGAGCACGCCGCCATGAGATCGCCGAACAGATTGCCGGTGCCGACCGAGTCCCAGACGATGATCAGGACGCCGACCGTCATCGCAGCCATGGCTGCGAGCGTGGCGCGACGCGGTCGTTCGCGAAGGAACAGCCATGACAAAAGTGCGGCGAACATAGTGTTGAAGGCGAGGATGAAGACGAGGTTCGCCGTGGTCGTATGAAAGACGGCCGTGATGAAGCAGATGGAGCCGAGCCCGTAGAGCGATGCAACGACCAGTCCGGCGCGCCCAGGAACGAGTTTTGGGGCCGAAGGCGTGATGGCGCGCCATACTGCCCAGATGACCAGAGCGGCGAGGAACGTGGTGCCGGTGCGCGCCATGAGGATCGACCAGGACTCTCCATTCGCCAACCTGATAAGCGGGATGTCGACGGTCAGCGCCAGGCCGCCGATGCCGGTAATCACCAATCCTTTGAGGTGGTCGGGGCTGTGCGCCGTCACATTCCGCTCCGTCGATCTTCAACGGCAGCGTTAAAGTACGGGCCGGTTGGTCAGGGTTGCCCGTCGTAGCGTTCCCAGCCCTTTGGGCCAAGGTGCTCCTGCGGAAGAAAGCGGACCTTATAATCCATCTTGCGCGAGCCGTTGACCCAGTAGCCGAGATAGACATGGGGCAGGCCCGCCGCCCGCGCCCTCGCGATATGGTCGAGGATCATGAAGGTGCCGAGCGAGCGGTCGGCAAACTCCGGATTGAAATAGGAATAGACCATGGACAGGCCGTCGGCCATCTTGTCTGTCAGCGCAACGGCGATGAGTTCGCCGACGCCACGCCCCGTGATGAACGTGTCCGGCCCGCGCCTGCGGTACTCGATGACCTTGGTGTCGACATGGGTGTCCTCGACCATCATGGCGTAGTCGAGCACTGTCATGTCCGACATGCCGCCCCTGCGGTGACGCGCGTCGAGATAGGAGCGAAACAGAGAATACTGTTCGGTGGAGGGTTCGGCGTCACGCATCTGGCCAACAAGGTCGGCGTTTCGTTGCGCTGCGCGGCGCATGTTCTTGGTAGGCTGGAATTCACTGGCCAGGATGCGGACCGAGATGCAGGCGCGACAACTCTCACAGGCCGGCCGGTAGGCGATGTTCTGGGAACGGCGGAAACCGCCCTGCGTCAGCAGGTCATTCATCTCCGGCGCTCTGTCGCCGACCAGATGAGTGAACACCTTGCGTTCGTATTGACGTTCCAGATACGGACAGGGCGATGGCGCTGTCAGGAAGAATTGCGGCGACTGTGTCGGATGGTGCGTCATCGCGGTCTGGAGGAAACTGCTGCTCCGTGTGAGTCGCTCTACCTTGAAGCCTGTCGCAAAAAATTCAACTGGATTGTGAGCGCCATGAATCGATAGGCGGGCTTTTTGTGCCCGCCGGCCTTAAAATGGCTATCGATCCGTTCGGGTAACGACTGTTCCAAGCAGCAGGTCGTGAAGGGTACGCTTGCGGTCGGCAAACAGGGAAACCAGCAGCACGAAAGGCGTCAAAACCACGTTCGCGGCCCAGAAGAAGACGGAGTGCACCACCGCCAGCATGCCGTCGACCGGCCGGCCGTCGAGGCGATCAAGGCGAATGCCCATCATGCGCATGCCGACTGTCGCCTGGTTACGTCCACCAAGCGTGTTCCAGACATAGATCAGGGCTACCAGCGGTACGAGGATGGCGAAAAGCCCCCATCCGAGGCCGAATGTGAGCAGGCCAAGAAGAAGGACCAGCATCGCAAACGGTATGAGCAGCAACGCGACGATCAGGTAATCCAAACAGAAGGCGAGTATGCGCCTTGTGCGCACGCCGGAATAGGCGCGAACATCGTCCAGCCTGCTTGCGGTGATATCTGCGTCCAGAATAGCCAATCTTTTCTCCTGAGGCGCGGCTTGTCATGCGCCTGTCAGTGAACATGGTGAAGTGTCGGGGCTGATTCAAGCGGTTGAAACGCTTCGATCACGACATCGGTTGAGTTCGTCCGCGTGATGACGTTAACTACGCTGCACTGCAGCAATAGCCGGCGGGGATCGAAAGCCGGGGGATCGGGGAAGCCACATGCAGCACTACGATATGGTTGTCATTGGCAGCGGTCCGTCCGGACGCCGTGCCGCCATCCAGTCTGCAAAGCTCGGCAAGTCCGTGCTGGTGGTGGACAAGGGCAGCCGGCTTGGTGGCGTCTCGGTCCACACGGGAACGATCCCTTCCAAGACCCTGCGCGAAACGGTGCTGAACCTCTCAGGATGGCGCGAGCGCGGCTTCTATGGGCGCGGCTATCGCGTCAAGCAGGATATCTCGATAGGCGATCTCATCCAGCGCCTGCGCAAAACGCTCGACCACGAGGTCGAGGTGCTGCAGCACCAGTTCATGCGCAATGGTGTTCGTCACACGCGGGCGACGGCCAAATTCGTCGCCTCCGACCGGCTACAACTTACTAACGAGAATGGCGATACCAGCGACGTCGGCTTCTCCCATGCGATGATCTCGGTCGGTACAAGGCCGTACCGCCCGGACAATGTGCCCTTCGACAGGAAGCACGTCTTCGACAGCGACGAGATGCTGTCGCTCGAGCAGTTGCCGCGGACTTTGACAGTGATCGGCGGCGGCGTAATTGGCGTCGAATACGCGACGATCTTCTCGGCGCTGGACGTGCCGGTCACGCTGATCGAGTCGCGCCAGACAATCCTTGACTTCGTGGATCGCGAGATCGTCGATGACTTTCTCCATCAGATGCGCGATCGCGGCATGGCGATCAGGCTCGGCAGCACTGTCAAGGAGATTCAGGTCGAGAACGGGTCGGTCGAAATCACCCTTGGCGATGGCCGTACGGTGCGGTCCCAGATCGCGCTCTACGCCGCCGGACGCAGCGGCAATGTGGGCAGCCTCGGTCTGGAGACGGTTGGCATAGAGGTTGACAGTCGCGGGCGCATCAAGGCCGATCCCGAGACATTCCAGACAACGGTCCCCAACATCTATGCAGCCGGCGACGTCATCGGCTTCCCCAGCCTTGCCTCGACTGCGATGGAACAGGGAAGGGTGGCAGCTTGCCATGCCTTCGGCGTGATGTTGCCGCCGCCGCCGGAGACGTTCCCGTATGGCATCTACTCGGTGCCGGAGATCTCCACGGTCGGGCAATCGGAGGAACAGGTCCGCAATTCCGACACGCCTTACGAGGTCGGCGTTGCGCGTTTCCGCGAGACGTCGCGCGGCCACATCATGGGCGTGGATTCCGGTTTCCTGAAGCTGATCTTCTCGATCGAGACACGCCGCCTGCTCGGTGCGCATATTGTAGGCGAGGGCGCGACGGAGCTCATCCACATCGGTCAGGCTGTCATCAACCTTGGTGGTACGGTCGATTTCTTCGTCAACAACACCTTCAACTACCCGACGCTCGCCGAAGCATACAAGATCGCCGGTCTCGACGCCTGGAACCGCATGGGGCATTGAGAGGTTTGGTCGGATGAACCGATACTACGACGGACCGGAAAGCCCGCATTTCGACGGCACCCGGTTCTTCAATCCCGGTGGCGCGGAGCCAGCCGGCTTTGCTGACCTTCTGCGCTGGCAGTTCGACGGAAAGCGCAGCCGCTGGCCTCGCTCATGGCCGCCCGAGCCGTCGTTAACCATTCCCGATAGCCGTGTGGAGGGCAGTGGGCTGCGTGTCACGATGGTGGGTCACGCGTGCCTGCTGTTCCAGCTTGCAGGCCTGAACATTTTAACCGATCCTGTCTATTCTAGGCGCGCCTCGCCCTTCAGGAATGTCGGGCCGAGGCGCGTCAACGAACCCGGCATCGCGTTCGAGAACCTGCCGCCGATCGATGTCGTTCTCGTCACGCACAACCATTACGATCATCTCGACGTCCGGACACTGGCGCGCCTTCAGGCGGTCCATGATCCGCTTGTCGTCACGCCTCTGGGCAATGACCGGCTGATCCTTCGGCACATTCCCCAAATGCGCATTCACGCGCAGGATTGGGGCGACGTCCTCGAATTCCGAGACGCGCGCATCCACTGTGAACCGGCGCATCATTGGTCGGCACGCGGGTTGAACGACAGGCGCATGGCGCTCTGGTCGGCCTTCGTGATCGAAACGGGAGCCGGCGCGATCTACCATATCGGCGATACCGGTTTTCACGACGGCATCAACTATCGGGCGGCCGCCGACAGGCACGGCGGATTCCGGCTTGCCGCGCTTCCTATAGGCGCATTCGAGCCTCGATGGTTCATGCGCTCTCAGCACCAGAATCCCGAAGAGGCGGTTGAGGGCATGAAGCTCTGCCGTGCCGAACACGCCGTGGGACATCACTGGGGCACTTTCCAGCTGACGAACGAGCCGATCGAGCAACCGCGCGACGATCTGCTTTCCTCTCTCGCACCCGCCGGCGTAGAAGAAGACCGATTTCGCCCTTTGCTTCCCGGGCAGTCCTGGGACGTTTCCTGAGCGATCCCTGCGATTTTTTCGGCTTGATGTCGGACTTCGTCGTCCCAGATCGTCCTTCTGTGCGAAAGCAAGGAGAACAGACCCATGGCCAAGATGATCTTCGTCAATCTGCCGGTTGCCAACCTGAAGCGCGCCACTGCCTTCTATGAATCGATCGGCGCAACTAAGAATCCGCGATTCAGCGACGATACGGCCTCCTGCATGGTCGTTTCGGAGACCATTTACGTGATGCTGCTGACCCATGAAAAATATGGCCAGTTTACCGCGAAGAAGATCGTCGATGCCCGGTCTTCCAGCGAGGTATTAATCGCATTGTCTGCGGACAGCCGCGAGGACGTCGATGCCATGGTGAAAAGGGCGGAGGCGTCGGGGGTTACCATCGATCCGACACCGACGCAGGATTTCGGCTTCATGTACGGCCGCAGCTTCGAAGACCCGGATGGTCATATCTGGGAAATCTTCTGGATGGACGTCGAGGCAGCAACTGCGGGCGGCGATCACTCGTCTGCTGCGTGAAACTGAAATCAGCGGGGTGGGGGCGCCGTCGATTTCCTGATTGCGAGTTCGACTTGGAGCGTCTCGCGGCGCACGGCGCCATCGAAGGACAGGATAATCTCGACCGCACGGCGGCCCATTTCCGCCATGGGCTGGACGACGGTGGTCAGTGGCGGCATCGAGATCTCGCCCTCCGGCACACCGTCGAAGCCGATGACAGACACGTCGCGGGGCACCGTGATGCCGTGCCCTGCGAGCCACTTCAGGGCGATCAGCGCGACCTTGTCCGACATGGCGAGGATTGCAGTCGGCGGTGTCTCTGACGCGAACAAAAATTCTAGCCCCGCGTGCGTGGTGGCTTCGTCGTTCAGCGTTTCGTAGATAAGTACTGACGCCGGGTCGATGCCTGCTTCGGCAATCGCGCCGAGATAGCCCGCTATACGGTCACGGGTGCCGGCATATCCAGCGGTCCTTGCGCGGTCGGGAAAAACAGGGCCGTGTCCGCCCTCGTCGAACTCGAGCGACAGGACCGCAAAGCACCTGTGGCCGAGCCCGGTCAGATGGGCTGCGGCGAGGCGGGCGCCGGCGACATCATCGACGCCGAGCGCAGCTATCGTCTCGTCATCGAAGCCAAAGTCCAGGGCCACGAAAGGCAGGCCGCGCTCACGGGTCAGTTCCACCAGCCTCGAACCGCCTTCGAGGCAGAACACGATGAAACCATCAACCAGCGCGCTCCGGATATTCCACGCCAATTGTTCGTCATTTGCGGCCGATACCAACGAAATGCCCGCACCGGTCCGATCGCAGGCTTCGCTGATGCCTGCCATCACGACGCGCGCAAAAGGATCGTCGAAGAAATAGCAGAGGGGTTCGGCTGTCGCGACGCCGATGGCGTTGACTTTTCCTGCTCTCAGCATGCGGCCGCGCGGGTCGGGGCCGCCGTAGCCGAGCTTTTCAGCTGCCGCCTTCACCCGTTCACGAACTTCGTCGCGAACGATCTCCGGGCGGGAGAAGACATTGGACGCGGTTCCGTGCGACACGCCTGCCGCCTTGGCGACGTCAGCAAGCCTGACGGGGCGGATTTTGGTCTCCACTGAAAGCCTCTCGTGAATGACGGCGCCCATGTTAGCACAGGATTGGATCGGTTCAAATTTGGCTTGACCAAATCCGTAGTTGCGCTTATTGTTGAATCGATCCAATCGAGCGGTACGGTCCTATTTTGAATCGATCCAAAGGAAATCGTCATGCATCCCGTCAAGTTCCTGTTTGATGAAATCAACCGCGACTACTGGGGTCTTTCGCCTCGGCCGGAGCGTGCGTCACGCAAGCATCGCCAGCGTCCAGCATGGCGCTTGCCTCGCTTCCTGCAGGAAGACGCCCGGACCTGACCCGATTAGAGAAGCCTGCGGGGGAATAGTGCTGACACGGCGACGCCCAGCCAGCCGAGCATCATCAAGGCGCCGCCTGTCGGCGCGGCCATTGCGAAGAGGCGGTCGTCGAGGAAATCGCGGCTGACCAGATCGCCGGCGAAAAGGGCGACGCCCACGAGCAGCACGGCGGCGGCCCATCGTATGATCGAATTGAAGCTGGTCAGCCCGATGACGAGCAGGGCAGGGGCGTGGACGACCATAAAGGTGGCCGCTGTAGCGGTGTTCGGCGTGCCGCCATGCGCCGCAGCCGCGGATAAACCGACTCCCAGGACCCCGAAGAGACCTGCGACAAAGATCAGAAAGCGGCTCGGCATGGCGACCTGCGCGGTGAATGGAGGCGAACGCAGGAAGCAGCGCCTCTGGCTGACGAATCGGCGTGGGATCAAGTTCCCCCAAGGGAACTTACACTGACGGCGCAGGATTTCCACAGCGGCTGGCTAGCCTGGTGGGCAGCTATTCCATGGAAAGGATGACGTTGCGGACCACGGGATAGATTTCCCGTTCCCAGCGCTTGCCGTTGAAGACCCCATAGTGACCGACATTGGCCTGCAGGTGGTGGCGCTTGAGATGTGGCCGCAGCGACCGGCAAAGGTCGTGCGCAGCCGCCGTCTGGCCGAGCGCACAGATATCGTCGCGGCCGCCCTCGACGGTCAACAAGGCCGTGTGGCGGATTGCTCCGGGATCAACCTTCTGGCCGCGATAGGTGAAATCGCCCGTCGCCAGTTCCGCTTTCTGGAAGATGCGGTCGATCGTCTCGATGTAGAATTCCTCGGTCAGGTCGAGGACCGCGAAATACTCGTCGTAGAAGATCTTGATCCTTTCCGCCTCGGCGGTTTCTCCGGCCGCCAGATGCTTGAAGAGCTTTTCGTGCGCCGTGCGGTGGCGCTCCATGTTCATCGCCATGAAGGCGGTGAGTTGCAGGAAGCCGGGATAGACTTTTCGCCCTGCGCCGCCATGTCGCCACGGCACGCGCGAGATGACCGAGTTCTGGAACCAGGACAGCGATTTGGCCACCGCGAATTCGTTGACTTCGGTCGGGCTTTCGCGCGGATCGATGGGACCCGCCATCAGCGTCATCGAGCGTGGCGTCGCCAGATGCCTGTCCTCCGACATCACCGCCACCGCTGCCAGAGCCTGGACGCAAGGCTGGCACACGGCCAGCAGGTGGGCGCCCGGTCCGATATATTCAATGAAGCGGATCAGGTAGTCGACATAGTCGTCGACACCGAAGCTTCCGGCCGACAACGGCACGTCGCGGGCGTTTGTCCAGTCGGTGATGTAGACGTCGTGATCGCGCAGGAGCGTCTGCACGGTGCCACGCAGCAAAGTCGCGAAATGCCCCGACAGAGGGGCGACGACAAGTACCTTGGGTTGTGGCGTGTCAATATCCTTGACGAAATGCAAGAGCTTGCCGAAGGGCAGTTCGAACGCGACCTCCTCCGTCACCGCGACGTCCCGGTTGCCAACCCGGACGGGCTTGATGGCGAAGTCTGGCCTCGCGTGAGTCAGTTCGAAACGAGAGATCATCTCCATGGCCGCGGCCATCTGCGCGGCCATGTCCGCCGCTGGTCCCCACAGCGTCGTGCTTGCCAGAGCCTGCATGCCTCGCGCCATCAGCCGCATCGGAGCGATGAGATCGTCCTGAAACTGGTAGGTCTGGTAGAGAATTGGGGCGCTCCTGGCCGGACGGATGTGGCACTGCAAAAAAAGCTAGTGCAATTCTTGCTGCATTGCGAGAGGATTGTGCTGCGGCCGCTGGCGGGAAGATACATGGCACGGGCAACACTGACGATTTCCTCGAAGAACTATTCCTCGTGGTCGTTGCGCGGCTGGCTGCTCTGCCGGATGGCCGGGCTGGATTTCGAGGAAAAGCTTGTCGAGATTGATGACGACCAGCGGCAGGAACTTCTGCTGCTGAGCCCCTCAGTGCTGGTGCCGCGTCTTACGAACGGCGACGTAACCGTCTGGGATACGCTGGCCATCGCCGAATATCTCAACGAGACCTTTCCCAAGGCCGGCTTGCTGCCGAAGGACAAGGCTGCGCGATCCCACTGCCGCGCCATCTCGGGCGAAATGCATTCCGGTTTCCACAACCTGCGGTCGGCGCTGCCAATGAATCTCAAGGCCCGCCACGAGAGGTTCAAGATATTCTCCGGGGCGCGGCCGGATGTCGAACGGATCAGGGCGATCTGGGCTGAATGCCTGGAGACCTACGGCGGTCCCTACCTGTTCGGATCGAAGCTGACGCTTGCCGACGCGATGTATGCGCCGGTCTGCACGCGGTTTCGGACCTATGCGGTCGATCTCGATCCGTCGCTTGTAGCCTATTGCGAGCGGATCTTCGAATGGCCGCTGATGCTTGAATGGACCGAAGGCGCAGTTGCCGAACCCGACGAGATCGTCGAACTCGAAGTCGAATTCTGACCGGCGCAACCTCTTCCTAAAAGAATCCTTGGCGAAGCTTTGACCGTGGCTCACGCGGATGTGAAGCGGTTTGGCAACACGGCAGGCGAAATTTGTGGGACCTTAACGTTATCGGTATGAATCGGCTGTGTGTTCGCCTTACATCTGCCGTGCGGTCGCACGAAGCACTTCGCATGAACAATGGAAATGGGTCATCGATGATACGTTTCGCGAGGAAAGCCGGCTTCTTCCCCGCTTTGACGGCTGTTGCGATGGTGTTGGGAGCGCCCGCTGCGGAAGCGCAGACACTGTTCGATGCATTGTTTGGAGGGGGTGCGCGCGGGCAGCGTGTGGAAGCGCGGCGCGGACCAGACAGTGATCGCGCCAGCAGCAGCGGGTACAATTCCAATTCAATCAGGAAACCGCTCTCTCAACAGCCGCAGGCTCTTAGACAGCAGACGGCTCCGCGTAAGACTGCGCAGGTCGCGAAAATCAGCGCACCTTCCTATTACAACTACAAGGCTGCGGCGCTGCAGCGAGTCGATTTCTCATCCCTTGCCGCAATCGGCCAATCGGCCTCGCTGGATCAAGCTGCCGCAGGCACCACGTTCCGTGAGTCGGTTGTAGGCTTGGCTGACTACGAGCTCTTCGCCGAGCCGGCTATCGCCAAGGCGCTGGTGGAATACTATTCCGCTAATCCCGACTTCATCTGGATTGTAGATGGGGCGGTGAGTGAACGCGCTCGCGACGCGCTGCGCGTGTTAGGCGATGCTGCTAGCCATGGCCTGTCGCCTGCCGATTACGCCGTCGCGGTGCCATCCTCGGCAGCCAGCAAAGCGGAGCAGATTCGGTTTGAAATGGCGCTGTCTGCGCGCGTCCTGCGCTACGCGCGAGACGCGGAAAGCGGTCGCATCGATCCCAACAAGCTTTCAGGCTATCACGATTTTCCCGAGAAGCCGTTCGATATGGTCGGCGCCCTGAAGATTCTGTCCAACGCCACGGACGCAAAGGGTTGGCTCGAGGCGCGCCATCCCGACAGCGACGCCTACAGGGCGCTGCGCGTGGAACTGGAGGCGCTGCGCGCCAGCGCCGAGAACGAAATCGTTGTCGACCCCAAGCTGCTGCTCAAGCCCGGCGAGACGAATGCCGAACTGCCGAAGTTGCTACACCTCATCGCGCGCGATCTGGACGACGAAATGGGCGGCGACTTTGGCGAGTTGCTCTACCGGGCCGGAGACACCGAGACCTACGGCGATCAACTGGTCACGGTGGTCAAGGCTGCGCAGACCAAAGCCGGACTGAAGCCGGATGGGGTCGTAGGCCCTCGCACGGTGGAAGCGCTGGCCGGCACCTCCAAGGCCGATCGCATCGACAAGGTCCTCGTTGCGCTGGAGCAGTTGCGTTGGCTGCCCCATGAACTGGGCGAGACGCGTGTTTTCATAAACCAGCCCGCCTTCACGGCGCAGTTCATCGACAAGAATGTCGAGAAACTGAACATGCGTGTGGTGGTTGGCAAGCCGTCAAACCAGACGAGTTTCTTCTACGACGAGATCAGCTATATCGAGTACAATCCCTATTGGGGCGTGCCGCAGTCGATCATCGTCAACGAGATGCTGCCCCGCCTGCGCGGCGATCCCGGCTATCTCGATCGCGCCGGCTATGAGGTGACAGACGCCAAGGGCAAGCGTATTCCATCGTCGGCCATCAACTGGAGCGCTTACGGCTCACGGGTACCGTACAGCATTCGGCAGTCACCGAGCGAAGCCAATGCGCTCGGCGAACTGAAGATCATGTTCCCGAACAAACACGCCATCTACATGCATGACACGCCGCAGAAGAGCCTGTTCGATCGCGACCAGCGTGCCTTCAGCCATGGCTGCGTTCGCCTGCACGACCCGCGCGGCATGGCTGCTGCTGTCCTGGGCAGCACTCGGGAGCACGTGGCCGACAAGCTGAAGCAGGGACATTCAAGGGAAAATACGCTCAAGATTCCGATCTATGTGGCCTATTTCACTGCCTGGCCCGACATGAACGGCAAGGTCGAGTATTTCGGCGACGTCTATGATCGGGATTCTCGCGTCAAGCTGGCCTTGGAGAAGACCGACGAGGTTCGCGTCCCGAGCAGTTGAATCCAGAGCGCTCGATCAGGTAGCGTTGCGGCTGCTTGTGTCGTTCTGACCGCTCGAATTCAGGACTGGATACAGGCGTCCAGCAGGGATGTTGCAGCCGCGCGGGAGCCTGCAAGCGGAATCCCTTCCGACTGCTCTCCGACCGAAATCTGCAGGAAGCCGGCTGAAGTGATGATTCCGGCCGTTCTGGAGTCGAATTTCAGTTCGCCCTCCAGAACGAAAATGTCGTCCATTTCCAGCCGTGAACCGACGGTCGCGACCGGCACCGCCACGTCGCCCGACCGCAGCAGGACTTCGACCTTCATCCCGTCAGACGCGTTCTGCGGCTCGAATGCATAGACGAAGGCAAGGGTGTCGGAATTTGTCGCGCAGTCGAAGGAGAGCGTCATGTCTCGGCTATCCGGCACACCGTAGACCAATGCCGCGCCATCCTCATAGCTGTGGCCGATCGACGTCCGTTCCTGTGCGGCCAGGTCGGTAGGGAGGACAACCATTGCGAGGACGGCGAAGAAAGACGCTTTCAATGTCACTTTCCCCATGCGTCCGCTATCGCGTCACAATAAGGCGATTGGGAAAAAGAGCGAGCATCATCTGCCGCCATAGGCCGCTCAAGCAGCGCGTACGCTGTGGATTGCGCGAGGAAAAAATGGCGCGAGTGACGGGGCTCGAACCCGCGACCTCCGGCGTGACAGGCCGGCACTCTAACCGACTGAGCTACACCCGCGCATGACGCGCACGTGACTGCGTGTTGCGTCGTTGGCGGCTGGATAAGGGGTTCAATCGGGAGTGTCAAGCGTCGGTTTCGCGGAGTCCGGGCCGGTCAGCGAACCAATCGCGGATTCCTCCCAAATCAAGTTGCAAACCGATGCTGATGCCCGATTCCACTTGCGGATGAAAACTGAAACCCTTAAACGTCCGGGCCTGTTTTGGGGCGATTAGCTCAGTTGGTAGAGCGCTTCGTTTACACCGAAGATGTCGGCGGTTCGAGCCCGTCATCGCCCACCAGAAAACTCCCCCTTGTCTCAACTGCTGGGAACTTGAAAGTCGCATGACGGCATAGCAGTCCTGCGCAGCCAATAACTCCGAGACTTGCTCTCCGTCCGCACTGCATCGGGAAACGGAGCTATAGAGTCCAGTGGCGGAAGTGCTTGAGATAGGTGGCGCACCAAAGGCGACATGCCTCGCTTGCATGTCCTACCGACGAAACCGCAAGACAACGCCATGATTTTGGTGCGAATGGTGGGCGTGACAGGGATTGAACCTGTGACCCCTGCAATGTCAATGCAGTGCCTCGCCGTGACGTCGCCTTCGCTCCTAAACGAAACACTGAATAAATTCAGCTGCTTGCGCAGTCTACGATGTTTCTAAGCAACACGCAATCCGACGCCATTTATACCCCAAAAACGGCGCTCACTGTGACACCAGTGTGACAAAAACGAAGGGCATTTCGATCATGAAGTGCGCAGCGTGCCGAGCGTTGGTTTGCTTGTGCTCCAAAGATTTGCAGCAAGTAGCCAAAATATCGGTTGATACCCTCTAGTTTTTCTCCTTCCAGCGATTTAATCGCATAGCTTTAGAAGGGGACTGCAACTGGAGGGGGAAGTGCCGGATCCAAATGAGCCAGAATCCGTTTTGCCGCCACCAAAGCCGCGTTCGGATCTCGTCAAAGAATATAACCTAAGACGAAAAGAATACATCGAAAAGCGTGTTCCACTTGGAGAGGTGCAAACCTTCATTGACGAGGGCTGGTCCGCAGAGCGCGATGATGGGAAACGTGCTGTTGTCCGTAAACGAAAAGCTATAGGGGATAGGCTTGAAGATCGCTTTTGGTGTGCCCTTTACAAAATGGGATATGACGAGCTCAGCCCAAACAGAACTTTTAATATATTAGTTTCAAAGAAAAATGAGCCACCGCTTTATAAGCAAGTCGATGTTTTTGCAAAGGATAGCGAGACTATAATAATAGCAGAGTGCAAGTCATGTTCTACGCCGAAAAAGAGATCGCTCCAGAAAGACTTGAATGAGTTCATTGCTTTAAAGGGTGCAATGGCGACGGCGGTAAAGAAGCATTACCCAGGCTTCAAGCCAAAAATAATATGGATGTTCGTTACGGAAAACGTGATCTGGTCAAAGCCTGATCTCGAGCGCGCTCGGCAGGAACAGATTCAGGTAATGAAGGAAAGCGAATATCGGTATTTTAGCCAGATCGTCGACCATCTTGGACCGGGTGCACGTCCGCAGTTTCTGGCCGAATATTTGCGAGGGACGTCTATTGCTGAAATGGAAGGAGTAACAACACCGGCAATTCGGGGAACACTCGGAGGCAATCGTTTCTATGCATTTGTGGCTACGCCAGAGCAGCTCATTAAAATCGCGTTTGTGAATCATCGTGCGTTAAACGATCCTGAGGGAGCTCCTGCTTATCAGAGACTAATTCAGAAAGGTCGCCTAAAGCAAATTGCTAAATTCCTCGGTGGTGGAGGTTATTTCCCCAACAGCATTCTTATGAATTTCAAGGAGAAAGTCCGCTTCGATCTCCTTGAGAACAAGGATGGTTGGCCCGTCCAGTTTGGAACCCTTTATCTGCCAAGCAAACTGAAGTCTGCCTGGATAATCGACGGCCAGCACAGACTATACGCTTACGGTGACCTCGATAAGAAGCGATCAAACGATAATCTGATCGTTGTTGCATTCGAGAAATTAGGGGACGCGGCAGAGGCAAATCTCTTCGTCACGATCAATCACGAGCAGAAGCGGGTTCCAAAGAATCTGCTCGATGAACTTGAGGGAGAACTGAAATGGGGGTCGTCAAATCCCAAGGAGCGGATTAGTGCAATTGGATCCCGCATTTGGTCCCTACTAAATGGCGATAACGGGAGCCCGTTCTATGGTCGAGTAGCTACACCCGGTCTCAAGCAGACCGAGGATGTCCCATTGACCATGCCAGAAGTGAAGGGCGCACTAGTTTCATCGGGGCTGATCGGGCAACCGATATTTAAGGGCACGCAATATGGTCTTGGGCCGTTGTGCGACTCGGACGATAAATCAACCTTAGACAAAGCCAGCGATGCGCTGACCGCATATTTCAGCCTGTTAGCTGAGGCAAGCCCTGAGCGATGGGCGCGAGGAAAGCAGGGCTACCTTTGCTCGAACATTTCTGTCGGAGGTAACATCCGGTTACTCGCTGCATTGATCGCTCACATGGCGAAGGAAACAGGTCAAGACCCTTTGCAACTGGAGGGCATGGAGCTTGTCGAGCAGATTGAGAGTTATCTAGCTCCGGTTATCGCCTATATATCCACTGCTACCGACGACGATTATTCAAAGCGGTTTAAGCCGCAATTTGGTTCTGGCGGTATTCCAGAGCATTTCTATCGTCTGTCTGATTTGGTTTCATCTGCCGCTCCTTCCTTCTCACCCCCAGGCCTATCTGAATGGCGCAAGAAAGCGTCCGAAGACGACACGAAGTACGCAGATGATGCCGTCAAGCGGCTTCAAACTTTGGTCCATGATGCGGCAATAATGGTCCTTAAGAAGGAGTATGGTGATAAGTACCTTATCAAGGGAGTCTCTAACGATGAGATACTTAAGAAAGCATATCCCCGCCAGCTTGAAGATGCAAAAAAGGACGAACAAAAAGAACTTGACGTGTATTTTGATCTTCTAGATTTCAAAGACATTGTTGGTCATAAGCAGAATAAACATTTGTTCAAGGAAATTTTCGATATCGAAATGAAAGGCGATAAGGGGTTAGCCTTCAATCTTAGATGGATGGAGGTCCTTAACTCTCTTCGTCGTATCGCCGCCCATCCTGCAGGCAGACAGTACAAGCCTGACGACATAGATTTTTTGCGCTGGCTCGACGCAGAGTTACAGAAGCGGACGGAAGTGCTGCTGTAATGTCTGAGGCGCACAATACAAAGGTAATCCCTTTCCTCAAATGGGCAGGTGGCAAACGCTGGTTTGCGGATCGTCATACAGACTTGTTGCCCAAAAGCTATCGGCGATATTTGGAACCCTTCCTTGGAGGTGGAGCCGTATATTTCGCGATAGCACCGAATGAGGGGATTGTGTCCGATGTGAACGCTGACCTGATAAGCACTTACGAAGTTATTCGAGACGAGCCGACTTCCTTAGCATCCATGCTTTTGGAATATCATGGTCGGCATTGCCGCGATTTCTATTATGAAGTCCGCTCTAATAAACCATCAGATAAAGTAGAACTTGCTGCATGGTTTATCTACCTCAACAGAACTTGTTGGAATGGTTTGTACAGAGTTAATAGGTATAATGAGTTCAATGTACCTATCGGAACCAAAACTGACGTTACTCTTTCTACGGATAGTTTCGCTGTAACATCTGAGAGACTTCAGTCTACAGTTATTAAATGTTGCGACTTTGAAGAAACGATTGATTTGGCAGAGAAAGATGATTTTATATTTGTGGACCCTCCATATACCGTTAAGCACAATATGAATGGATTTGTAAAATACAACGATAAGATATTCTCTTGGTCTGATCAGGTGAGGCTTCGCGACGCGGTCGTACGAGCTACAAGACGGGGTGCACTTGTTATGGTCACCAACGCAAATCACCAATCAATTCGGGAGTTGTATGCTGATATAGGTGAACACCTGCCTATTAAGCGTGCCAGTGTGCTAGCGGCTAGTGCTACGTTTCGAGCTAACGTTGAAGAACTCGCAATCCGAACATGGTTGGGGTAAGGTCCTGATTTCCTCGCTGCCTATGCCAAAATCTTCTGAACAGTAGCCTTCGAAAAGCCGATTTGAGCTGCGATTTTACGGATGCTGATACCCTCTTTCCGCAGCTTCCGTATCTCGGCCTCGACATTATCGGTCATAAGCTTGGGGCGTCCTCCTATCCTTCCCTCAGCTTTCGCCTTAGCGATGCCTTCCATCTGACGCTCTCGGCGTATCTCGGTTTCGAACTCTGCGATCAAAGCAAGTATGCCCATTACCAGCTTGCCCGTTCTCGACGTGGTATCGACGGCTGTGTCGTCCAGCACCTTGAAACCGACGCCTTTGTCGTTGAGGTCGGTGACGATCCGGTAGAGGTCGGCTGTAGAGCGGGCTAGACGGTCGAGCTTCGTCACGATCAACGTGTCGCCTTCTCTGACGTACCGTAGACACTCGGCTAGTTGTGGCCTCTGACCATCCAGACCGGATCGCTTCTCCGAAAAGACCTTCGTAGCGCCTGCTGCCTTCAACCGGTCAAGCTGTGCCTGGTAGTCCTGTTGTCCTGTTGAGACGCGTGCATACCCAACGACGGTGCCCATATCTGTACCCTTTCATGTAAGAGAGATACAGACGCATATTTATTGGACGCAAAAGGTACAGTCAACGAGGGCGTACTAAAAAGGTATACCTTTGTGGACAGTACTCATCTTGCGCAATCCGACAGCGTGTAAATGCTTGGCAGGATCACATCACCGTTCTGGTCAACCTCAGCCTCAAACTGCGAAGCTACCCTGATGGGCTCTACGCTGTAATTGATCCAACGGTATGTCGAGAGACGCAAATGAGGAAAGACCGCAAATGAAGCTGCAGCCGCAGGGCCTGCCTGGATCAACTCCTGTCCATCAGGGGTGACCATTTCCAATGGAATCAACTGTGGCTTGTCTTTGCCAGCAAGTGGCAGAATGAGGTGGCAAAAGGGTACTCCGTTCGAACACTCAATCGAGGCCGTTACGGTCCACTGCTTGATGTCGTCAATCCATCGTTCAAAGGAGACAGGGCCGGAGAGGAAGAAAAATGGCTTGCTCGTATATCTAAGGGTGATGTTGTCACTTGCCGTTCCGGATCTCCACACAGAATTCTCCAGAGGACAGGCCTTGGTCTGATTGGGCAGGGTATCATCTGGAGTGGCAAGGCCTGTTTCGGTACATTTCGTCAGTTCCGTGACGCCAGTCCCATCCAATGCCAGAACCTTCTCGGTGCCGTTGGAATCCTTGTACCGCGTGAAAATGCGGTTGCTGATTGACGGCTGCTCTAGATGATCACCATCGCAACTCACCGAATAGATTGATGCGTCCAAACCTCCAATCTTCGTAGGGTTGGTCATCTCGCAGAGTTCTTCACAAGTGGAGAATTTGCCGTCCCTGATAGGGCTAGGTTCGCCTGTGCAATCATTGGCCGGGAAACACCAGCCGTCATACTCGCCCCCGATGCTTGAGTAAGGGATGAAAACAATGAGCGTTGCCAGAGCAGACGAAACGGCACGTTGCCGCTTAAGCTTACGGGACTGCTGCATCAGGTGTTCCCTCCCAGGGCCGCTATCTCAATGCAAACCGAGTTGAGCCGCAAGGGGAGGGGAGGGGAGGCGGGAGCCAGGGGTGGGTGTACCCATATCGCTTACAGCCCAGAGAAATTTTCGGCAGAAATGCTTGGAAAGCTTTACGACAACCTCAGCCTTGATCGTTGGGCAAGCACGACAGATATATCGCTCAGCACATTCCTCACTACTTGAAATAGCGAGGGAAGCGGAGCCCAGAACCGTTATGATACCGGACCCCGCGTCGCTTAAAGCCGCAAATGGAAACCTTTAGAAAATCAGGTTACCGGCAAGCTTTGGGTATTCTGAAATTGCAGAACTTTAATTACCAAGGAGCGCGCTTGGTAGACGTTGCCGGCTGGTTGGAGTCGTCGCTCTCACCATCTGGATTCCAAGGAATTCTGGGTCCTAGATGACCCCAACCCATCGGCCGATCACTCTCCGGTAAAATAGCAATTTCAATTGGAGGGCTCTCAACCGGGTCTGGCAGCTCTAGCGTAAATCCTGCGGCCTTGGCTTTTTGCAAAACTACGCTTTTGGTGATTTGCCATTTGCGTTGCCGACCGTGAGACTTCGATTTCACGAAACCCAGACGGCCGAGTGCCATTCCTATCTTCTGGACATCTGACGAAAGTAGTTCCTCGTCTGTGATGTCTCGTTCGTGACAGATCTCCTGAACGCGAAACATGATGTCAGCCGTGCTGATGGAATCCGTCACAGCTCCAGCCTTTGAAAGGAGGTCTATGAGGGCCTGAAGCAGTAGGAGTTCGAAGCTAGGTAGATTATTCTGCTGCTTCACCTCGTGGTAAGCGCTCATCACGCCAAGCATTCGATCGAACAGCCCATCCATGTTGTGGGTCCGATCTAGCCAGTAAGCGATCGTCAGCGGAGCTTGAAAGATATCGTAATCACGACCGCTGATCTCCGATGAGCTATCAACATCTGCCTTCGCCTTTCTGATGGAAAGGAGTTCTTTGCAAACGCTCAGCCAAATCCCATCCCGGATATCGTGCGGAGGTACGTTCCAATCAGCATGATTGGTTGGCTTCTTTCGCGTCTTCGTCAAATCACCTGATGCGACCAACGGTATCAGAATTACTCTTGAGGCAAGGACGGGGTCAGGAAGACCTATCGACGTAAACCCTCGCGGTGCGAAAGCGTCAATGTAGCGCGTCGTCCAAGAGCCCTCTCGTTTTCCGGGTTCCTTGAACATGAAGCCCGCGCCTTTGGTGTTGCCTGCAAGAAGCAGCTCTCGCTTGCTGTTCTCCATCCTGCGGACTTCTTCGCAGTCGTCTAATCCGATAGTAGCTCCAAGTGCCGCTTGGTCACGAAAGGAAGCGAAGGACGAGCTGCTCGCTACGGTCAGTCCCATGAAGGAAAGATTCATTACCGCCTTGAGCAGCTGTGTTTTGCCGGAGCCTCTTTCACCATTAGGCCAGATGTACCCCATGGTATCGAATGCGCTGGTCGCATAGGTGGAAATGGCCCAGCAAGCCAAGAAATCAGACATATCGGCCTGATCTGCGAACGATCCGTCAAACGCAACAAATGAGCTTATCGCTGCAGAAGCATACACAAACAGCCTCGCAATAGGGGGAGGGGCCGTCCCGTCTAATACGTACTTCTGATAGGCGGCGGGACTTAAGGTTGACCCAGGGCGAGGAATCCCAGCGAGATCGATGGAGAAAGGGCTCTCACTGAAAATTCGATGCCCAGAAAGAGGAACTTCCGAATAACGCTCTTCGAAATCTCCACTCGTCACAACCCAACACTCTGACACCTTTCCCTTACTGTCTTTGAAAGAAATTCTGGATGCGGAGTACGATTTATTTCCGACAATCTGTATTGGTCTGTTCAAAATTAGACTATTATTTTGTATAATTATATTGCTCATAAATAATTTCCTTTTATAAATATCAAATTAAATAAAATTTCTCCACACCCACGGTCACTTTGGACACATAGGACGCATTGCCAGCTATTGTGGAGATAAAGAAGGCAGGTAAAATCCTACTTCTTTGTTGCATGATAGCATATTGTAATACAAAAGTCAAGTAATATTTTATATTTATAGAAATTTCCTATAAATTAATTCCAATAAGAGCCGTCCATGCGGTCCCAATGGTCCTTCTATATACTAGATGTTATCAAGCTTGGAGATCACTCTGCTGTTGTCCGCGTGAGCATACCGAAGGAGCATCCTCACATCCTTGTGGCCACTGATCGACGCAACCTCCGGGACGGTCAGCCCCTTCTCAAAAAATCGACTGATGGCTTCGTGCCGAAGGTCATGGAAATGCAGATCGTCAACTTTCGCTCTCTTGGCCAATCGAACCCAAGCCAATCTTAGAGCCAACGGTGATATCGGGAAAATCTCAGCTCCCTCACGCTTGAGTTCGCTCAGAATTCGTTTTGCTTCGATGCTCAGAGGGATCGTCCTGGAATGCCCGTTTTTCGCCTCAGGAATCGTCACCGAGCGACGATTGAGGTCCACATGGTCCCAGAGCATGGAAAGGATTTCACCCCTGCGCATGGCTGTTTCCAGAGCAAGTAATACGACTGGCAGCAGATAGGGATTTCTAGATGTTGTCGCTGCCTTGAGCAGCCTTTCCTGTTCGCCATCTCTGAGGCGTCGTTCCCGCCTGTTACCGTTGGAATCCAGCTTAAGGCCAGCGAGCGGGTTATGGACGGGAATTCCCCATTCAAGGCGAGCGATCCGAAACATATTTGATATAGGGGCCAACTGCCTTGCTACTGTCTTTGCGGTGACTTCCGTGAGACGTCGGTCCCGGTACGAAGCGAAATCAGATTGGAAGATTGTCGCCAGCTTCCTCTGACACAGCGACTCACGCAGGAAACGCTTCAAAACGATCGTCTCTACCTCGACCCCTTTCTTTGTTGTCACGATCTCGCTCAGATACCGTTCGACCAGGTCGCTCAGCGTCAGGCTGTTCAGAATCCTTCGATCGGGTGGCAGTTCGTTTTCCTGCGCTTTGACCTCGGTAGATCGTGCCCACGTGAGTGCGTCGGATTTCCTAGAAAATGTCTTTGAAAGAGGGCTCATTCCCTGACGGCGAATCTGCACCTGCCAGTTGTCTCCACGCTTCCGAATTGCAGCCATAGCTTTTGATCCACTGTGACAGAGTTGTGACAGCAGCCAAATCGGTCAGTTTTCGAAGGAAGCGTCAGATCAAAAAACTATTTGTTTTCAATCTGTTGGATGGTGGGCGTGACAGGGATTGAACCTGTGACCCCTGCAATGTCAATGCAGTGCTCTCCCGCTGAGCTACACGCCCATCCGACGCCGCGCATACACCATTTTTGCAAAAGCGCGTCAATAGCGGTTTGCGGCTATCTCGGCCTACATACGACTTATGGGGAAACCAAGCGTTGGCTCTGCCGGAACATGGCAAAAGCGTGCAGTCGACTGCTTTGTCAGGCGGCCTGCAGCATCTTCTCCACCTCGTTGACGAGGTCGCGCAGATGGAAGGGCTTCGACAGAATCTTGGCGTCCTTGGGAGCCTTAGAATCCGGATTCAGGGCCACGGCGGCGAAGCCTGTGATGAACATGACCTTCAAATCCGGATCGATCTCGGTTGCCCTGCGAGCCAGTTCGATACCGTCCATCTCGGGCATCACGATGTCGGTCAGCAGCAGCGAGAACGGTTCTTCCCGCAGACGCTCGTAGGCGCTCGCGCCGTTGTCGAAATCGCTGACATCGTAACCGGCGCGCTCAAGCGCCTTGACCAGAAACCGACGCATATCGTCATCGTCTTCCGCAAGCAGTATGCGTGCCATGCCAGTTCCGTCCGAATCACCCTCGGGGCTTGTTCCCAAGCGAGCCCATTAACCATGTTCTATATGTAGGTTGGAGTGTAAACATCAAGTGAATGTTGCAACGCATGCATGCGAACCAACTTGGCTCGGTGCTGGACAGCAACGCCTCCAGATGTCAGTTTCGTCCGATGCAGCAGTTCAGGGTCCGAGCATGACGCCAGCGGACGATTTTGCGATCGTGCCGCCCTTCGAGGTTCGCGAAAGCGCGGAACAGCGTGTCCCGTTTGTGTTCAACTCGCCTCATAGCGGAAGTCATTATCCCGAACGCTTTCTGGCGCTGACCAGGCTCGATGCGATGGAAATCCGACGGTCGGAGGATTCCTATGTAGATGATCTGTTCGGTGCCGCCGTCCCCCTCGGCGCGCCCATGCTGGCCGCAAATTTTCCCCGAGCCTATCTCGATGTGAACCGCGAACCGTGGGAACTCGACCCGCGCATGTTTGCCGAGCCGGTGCCGTCATTTGCCAACATCCGGTCGGCGCGCGTAGCCGGAGGACTTGGCACGGTGCCGAAACTGGTCGGCGAGGGTCTCGATATCTATGCGGGGCGTTTGCCGCTGGCGGAGGCGGTCGGGCGGATCGAGTCCATCTACAAGCCCTATCACGACACGCTGAAGCTGTTGCTCACGCGGACCCACGCGCGCTTCGGCTACGCGGTGCTAATCGACTGCCACTCGATGCCCGCGAACATACGCATCGGTGAAAACGGCGCACGGCCCGACTTCATCGTCGGCGATCGCTTCGGCACATCGGCCGCGCGGGCGCTGACAGACACTGCCATCTCAGTCCTGCTGTCGCTGGGGTACTCGGTTGCGCACAACAAGCCTTATGCGGGAGGCTTCATCACGGAGCATTACGGCCGTCCGGCAAAAAGGCTGCACGCGCTTCAGATCGAGGTCAATCGTGGCCTCTACATGGATGAGCGGACGATGCGAAAACTGTCACGCTTCAATGCCTTGGCGGACGACATGACTCGTCTGATCGCCGAACTCATGGCGATGCCCGATGACAATTTCCTCGACCTCCCGCTTGCCGCCGAATAAGTCTTCACGCCGCGTCGTCCCAGGGAACTGGTCCGTGAGGCGGTTAAAAAAAGACCGCATCGTTGCCGACGCGGTCGAAGTCTAGGGAGGAAACGCCCAAGGAGGGCATGGACAGGAGAACCTGTCCGATGAAGAGATTATGGTGCGATGCACAAATGTCAACAACTGCCTAACAGCTTTTGTCAGGCAAAGTGAAAAATTCCGGTGAAGCGATGCGATAGTTGCATTTCTGCACCATTTTTGTATCGAGGAGCGGTCGTTTGACGGTAAAAGTCGAGTTTTTCCGGCGTATAGCTGAAGCGGCAGCCGCTGAAACACTGCCACGATTCCGGCAGTCCGGTGACGTTGCCAACAAGGTTGACGGAGGGTTCGATCCAGTTACCGAGGCCGACCGCGAAGCCGAAAAGGCAATACGTGCGCTCATCCGGGCAGAATATCCCGACCATGGCATATTGGGAGAGGAGTTCGGAGCTGAGAACGCGTCCAACGACCACGTCTGGATTATCGATCCGATCGATGGAACGCGGTCGTTTATCTCCGGTATTCCGCTGTGGGGAACACTCGTTGGCCTGACCGAGCGGGGAGACGCGATCGCGGGCATGATGGCGCAACCGTTTACGGGCGAATTGTTTTATGCGATCGGCGGGGAAGCCTGGGCTGAGGGACCCCATGGGGCGGCGGGAGGGGCGCGTCGGCTGACCACGCGCAAGACGACGTCGCTTGGCGATGCCACGCTCTGCACAACGACGCCGGCGCTCTTCCAGGGCGACCGGCGCGTTGCCTACGATCGCCTGGAGAAGGCGGTGCAGCTGCCACGATACGGAACGGATTGCTACGCGTATGTGATGCTGGCCGCAGGCAACATCGACCTCGTCGTGGAAGTCGGTCTCCAATCGTATGACGTAGCCGCGCTCATCCCCATTGTAGAGGCTGCCGGCGGGGTGATGACGGAATGGAACGGCGGGCCGGCTGAGGAGGGTGGCGGGATCGTCGCAGCAGCGACGCCTGAGCTTCACGCTGCTGCGATGGACATGCTGCACGCCGGGCGTGCTGATCCGTCGGGCTAAAGTGGCGCTTCAGTCGCTGTAAACGCTCACGTCGTTGCCTGGCACGAAGGCGTCGAAGGCAGCTAGTAGTTGCTCTCGGAAAATATCGGCCTCCTGCAAGAGTTCGTGCCGTGCGCCCGCGATCGTCAGGATCGAGCCGCCACGCAAACGCCTGGCATAGTCGGCGATGGCGCGCGTCGAGACGATCTCGTCATTGCCCGCCCCGACGAACAGGATGGGGATATTGATCCGCTGCATGAATTCGGGGTTCTCGACGATGTCGACGGCGCGGCAGGCGGCGCGGATCCAGGACACAGTAGGCCCGCCGAGCGCCAGCGCTGGGTAGGTCTCGTAGATTTCCATGTTGCGGCGGTATCGGCCGATGTCGGTCGTCACCTTGTTTGTGGCGAAGGGAGGCGACCGGCGGGGCCTCGGTCCCATCGCGCCATACATGCGGCCAAGTCCCATCCAGTAGAGGATGCCCGCGAGGCGTCCGATCGTGCCCCTCGAGAGCCGGAAGCCGGTATAGGTCAGGAAGGGTGCAGCCAGGACCATGCGCTGCACGCGATTGACGAGCGATGGCGTCGCAAGCAGCGCGATCAGCGCGCCGGTGGAGTGCGCCAACACATAGTAGGGACCCCGGCAGTCGGGCAGCACGACTTCCTCGAAGAAGCGGTCGAGATCCTTCACGTAGTCGGAGAAAGACCGCACATGACCGCGCTGGGGGTCGCGTAACAGGCGTTCGGAGCCGCCCTGTCCACGCCAGTCGAAGGTGGCCGTCGTAAAGCCGCGTTCGGCGAGGTTGCGTGCCGTCTCGAAATATTTCTCGATGCATTCGTTTCGGCCCGAAAGCAGGATGACAGTGCCTTTCAGCGGACGTGCGACGGCGGGAAATCGTCCATAGCGTAGCTTCCTTCCGTCGAACCCCGTGAAAAATCCGCCCGTCGCCTTTTCAGGCGTTGGGTTGCTCGGGATTTCGTGGAAGATTTCCGTCATGTGGCGGTTTCGCGTCCGGGACAGGTGCGGGCAGCCGCAAGGGCGCCCGCCGTGCGGTGATAGAAAGGCGTCACGGAGAAAGCAAGGAACGAGTTTCCTTGGGCGGAGATATCGAAACACGCGGGGCCGGAAGATGGTGGTCTTCCGGCCCCTGTCGATCCGGGTGGAAGGGACGTTGACACCCGGCCCGGCCCTTCGCGGTGCGTTTCCGCCTCGCTTAGTTGCAGGTAGACACTATTCCGTGCGTGCTGAACGCGGTCCGAAGCGCTGGTTCATGTGCGGTTCATCCAGCATGTCCGGGAAAACCGCCTTCAATGCACCTTGAAACGACGTTTTTGCCTCCCCAAATCAGGGTTGCGGCCGCCGAAACCGGGGTCGCTGGTCCGATCCGAACGCCAGAAGGGTTCGGCAGGAGGGCCACACGCAAAACCGATGTTGCTCAACAGGAGAACAAATATGCGTCACGTTGATTTTTCCCCCCTCTATCGTTCGACCGTCGGCTTCGACCGGCTTTTCACGATGCTGGACTCGCTGGCTCAGCCAGATAATGGCGGCCAGACCTATCCGCCCTACAATATCGAGCGTACCGGTGAGGATGCCTACCGGATTTCCATGGCTGTTGCCGGCTTCTCCGACAAGGATATCGCCATCGAGGCGCACCGCAACGTTCTGTCCGTGAAGGGCGAGCGCAAGGATGAGGCCAACGGCGAAGGCTCCGAGGTGCTTTACCGCGGCATTGCCGCCCGCAGCTTCGAGCGCCGCTTCCAGCTTGCCGACCACGTCGAGGTGCTGGGCGCCGAACTCAAGAACGGCCTTTTGCATATCGATCTGAAGCGCACGGTCCCCGAGCAGTTGAAGCCGCGCAAGATCGAGATCGCCAATGGCGGCAGCGCCACGCAGATCGAGGCGAAAGCTGCCTGACGTAAATCGTCTTTCCTCCGAGACGGAAGCGGCGCCGAAAGGCGCCGTTTTCATGTAGTTGGAAGAATCACACGATCAGTTCGCCGAACCGATCGACCTCGTCTGCACTGGTCGCGAAGCTGGTGACGAAACGCCAAAGTTTTTCGCCGGGCGCGATGTTGGCGCCGAAACCGTGTGGCGTGTGCCAGTCGTAGAAGCGCGCGCCCTGTGCCTGCAGCGCTTTGGCCAGCTTGATCGGCATCACCGCGAACACTTCGTTGGCCTGTGGCTCCCAAGCCAGCCTTATCTTGGCCGATTGGCGGATGTATCCGCCAAGTCGCGCCGCCATGGCATTTGCGTGGGATGCGCTATCCAGCCAAAGCCCGTCCTCGAAGTAGGCTTCGAATTGCGCTGCGATGAAGCGCGACTTCGAGAATAGCTGGGCTGCCCGCTTGCGGATGAACGCAAAATCCTTCGCGCGGTCGATATCGAACAGGATCACCGCCTCGGCGCACCAGCAGCCATTCTTTGTGCCGCCGAAGGAGAGCATGTCGACGCCGCTTTTCCAGGTCATCTCGGCTGGCGAGACTTCGAGCGAGACAAGCGCGTTTGCGAAGCGCGCGCCGTCCATGTGGAGCGGCAGACGGTGTTTCTTCGCAATGGCGGAGATCGCCCTGATCTGCTCCGGGTTGTAGACCGTTCCGACTTCCGTCGCCTGAGTGATCGAGATGGCTGCCGGCCGGCCGGCATGAACATTGTCGCCCGCGAAACGTTCGACAGCGGCCGAAAGGAGTTGCGGGTCGATCCGTCCGAGCTCGCCGTCCACCGGGAAGAGACGCGATCCGCCCATGAAATATTCCGGTGCGCCGCATTCGTCGTCCATGACATGGGATCCGCGATGGCAGAAGGACAGGCCTCCCGGCTTGTCGGCTGAAACCAGCGACAACGAATTCGCCGCCGTGCCGGTGCCGACGAAGAAAACGGCCACCTCGCGCTCGAAAATTTCCGAAAATCGCCGCTGCACCTTTGCGTCGAGCAATCCGTTGCCGTAGGCGGCATCGTATCCGCCTGCGTGGGTGGATAGCGCCGCGGCGATCTTCGGATGCGCGCCTGCCCAATTGTCTGATGCAAAAAACACGTTGGTCTTTCCGCTGTTGCCTATGCGACCCTTCCGGCTTTTTGCTGCCTACTTCAAGGGCAACTCTGTGCTTTCGATTGCGTCAGGGTTTTGCCACGTGCCTTGCGGGTCAGCCTAGAATGCGATCTCGCGCAATTTTCTTTCGTGGACTTGGCGCATTTTTTCCGAATCGGTCTTGTCTGCGGCCGGCTTTTCTGCAATAAGAATTTAGGACAGTAATACTGTCGTATTTATCCGCGCAAATGACAGCCGGTTTGGCGTATGGTGCACGCCTGCCGCCTTTACGCGCGAAATGTGCTGTCGAGGCGACCCCGCCCGCCAGGGCCAGGAAACGGAGGATATGGAGATGACGGACCTTACTCCATCTGTGACGGAGCAGATCACGCCCGCCCAGACGAAGAGCGCGTCCGTCAAACGTGTCGCTTCGGCTTTCGGCCTGCCGCCTGCGCAGGGTCTCTACGACCCGCGCAACGAACATGACGCCTGCGGCGTAGGCTTCATCGCACAGATGAAGGGCGTGAAGTCGCACCAGATCGTCAAGGACGGGCTCTTCATGCTCGAGAACCTGACGCATCGCGGCGCGGTTGGCGCCGACCCGCTGATGGGCGACGGTGCCGGCGTACTCGTCCAGATACCGGATCGCTTCTTTCGTGAGGAGATGGCAGGGCGGGGTGTGACGCTGCCGCCGGCCGGCCAGTATGGCGTCGGCCATTGGTTCATGCCGCAAGATGAGGCCCTGCGCCAGCACGTCAACGATGTTATCCTGGAGTCGGCGCAGTCCGAGGGACTGCCGATCCTGGGCTTCCGCGATGTTCCAGTCGACAACTCTTCGCTGTCGAAGGCGCCGGAGATCGTCGCGTCGGAACCGTACCATCGCCAGGTGTTCGTCGGCCGTCCGGAAGAGATCACCGACGACGAGGAATACGAGGCGCGCCTCTATCTGCTGCGCAAGGTCATTTCCGGTCGCCTCTACGCAGAGAATAACAACAAGGACATCGGCGCCTATTGCGTATCGCTATCGGCGCGCACGATTGTCTACAAGGGCATGTTCCTCGCCTATCAGGTGGGCGCCTATTACAAGGATCTCTCCGATCCGCGCTTCGAGACCGCGCTGATCCTAGTGCATCAGCGCTTCTCGACCAACACCTTCCCGTCCTGGAAGCTTGCGCACCCCTACCGCATGATCGCCCACAACGGCGAGATCAACACGGTGCGCGGAAACAACAACTGGATGGCCGCGCGGCAGGCGTCCGTCGATTCCGACCTGTTCGGAAACGACATCTCCAAGCTGTGGCCGATCTCCTATGAAGGGCAGTCTGACACCGCCTGCTTCGACAACGCGCTGGAGTTCCTGTTCCAGGGCGGGTACAGCCTCGCGCATGCCATGATGATGCTGGTTCCCGAGGCATGGGCCGGCAACAAGACCATGGATGCCGACCGCAAGGCGTTCTACGAATACCACGCGGCGCTGATGGAACCGTGGGATGGTCCGGCAGCGCTCTGCTTCACCGACGGCCGCCAGATCGGCGCGACGCTGGACCGCAACGGCTTGCGTCCGGCGCGCTACATCGTCACCGACGACGATCGCGTGATCCTCGCATCCGAGGCTGGCGTGCTGCCGGTCGATGAAAAGAAGATCGTCACCAAGTGGCGGCTGCAGCCCGGCAAGATGCTGTTGATCGACCTCGTGAAGGGACGCATCATCTCCGACGAGGAGGTGAAGGCCGAGATCGCGGGCAAGCATCCCTACAAGAGCTGGCTGGCCAACACGCAGCTTATCCTCGAGGACCTGAAGCCGGTCGAGCCGCGCGCATTGCGCAAGGACGTCTCGCTGCTCGATCGCCAGCAGTCCTTCGGCTACACGCAGGAAGACACCAAGATCCTGATGGCGCCGATGGCGACGACCGGTCAGGAAGCCGTTGGCTCCATGGGCACCGACACGCCGATCTCGGCGATGTCGGACAAGTCGAAGCTGCTCTACACCTATTTCAAGCAGAACTTCGCGCAGGTCACCAACCCGCCGATCGATCCGATCCGCGAGGAACTCGTGATGAGCCTCGTCTCGTTCATCGGCCCGCGTCCGAACATCCTCGATCTCGTCGGCACCTCACGGCGCAAGCGGCTGGAGGTTCGTCAGCCGATCCTCACCAACGGCGATCTGGAGAAGATCCGTTCGATCGGCCACACCGAGGATGCGTTCGACACCAAGACGCTTGATGTCACCTACTCGGCGACCGAAGGCGCGGCCGGCATGCAGGGTGCGCTGGAGCGGCTTTGCGAGCGCGCTGAAGCGGCGGTCGCGGGACGCTACAACATCATCATCCTGTCGGACCGGCAGGTGGGTCCGGACCGTATCGCCATTCCGTCGCTGCTGGCGACGGCGGCCGTGCATCATCATCTGGTGCGCAAGGGCCTACGTACGTCTGTTGGTCTTGTCGTGGAATCCGGCGAGCCGCGCGAGGTGCATCATTTCTGCTGCCTCGCGGGTTATGGCGCGGAGGCGATCAATCCCTATCTCGCCTTCGACACGCTCACCGACATGCACAAGCGCGGCGAGATGCCGGCCGAGGTTGATGCCGGCGAGGTCGTCTATCGCTACATCAAGTCGATCGGGAAGGGCATTCTCAAGGTGATGTCCAAGATGGGCATCTCGACCTACCAGTCCTATTGCGGTGCGCAGATATTCGACGCCGTCGGCCTTAAGACCGATTTCGTAGACCGGTATTTCACCGGCACCGCGACACAGATCGAAGGTGTCGGGCTTGATGAAATCTCAGCGGAAACGGTCAGCCGCCACGCTGACGCTTTCGGCGACGATCCGGTATTGCGCAATGCGCTGGAAGTCGGCGGGGAGTATCTCTTCCGCATGCGCGGCGAGGCGCATATCTGGTCGCCCGATTCCGTCGCGACGCTCCAGCACGCTGTGCGCAAGGGATCATGGGAAACCTTCAAGGAGTTCTCGACACAGATCGACAGCGAAAGCGCGCGTGCGCAGTCCATTCGCGGATTGTTCAAGATCAAGCTTGCGGAAGAAACAGGCCGCGCGCCGGTTCCGCTGGACGAGGTGATGCCGGCTGCCGACATCGTCAGGCGGTTCTCGACGGGTGCCATGTCCTTCGGCTCCATCAGCCGCGAGGCCCATACCACGCTTGCGATCGCCATGAACAAGATCGGCGGCAAGTCGAACACGGGCGAAGGCGGCGAGGAGCCCGACCGCTATCTGCCGCTGCCCGGCGGCGGTGTGAACCCGGAACGTTCGGCGATCAAGCAGGTCGCCTCGGGTCGTTTCGGCGTGACGACGGAATACCTCGTCAACTCCGACATGATGCAGATCAAGGTCGCGCAGGGCGCAAAGCCCGGTGAAGGCGGACAGCTGCCCGGCCACAAGGTCGACGCCACCATCGCCAAGACGCGCCATTCCACGCCCGGCGTCGGCCTGATCTCGCCGCCGCCGCACCACGACATCTATTCGATCGAGGATCTGGCGCAGCTCATCTACGACCTGAAGAACGTCAACCCGACAGCGGACGTTTCGGTGAAGCTGGTGTCCGAGGTTGGCGTCGGTACGGTTGCGGCTGGCGTCGCCAAGGCGCGCGCCGACCACATCACGATCTCCGGCTATGATGGTGGCACCGGCGCTTCGCCGCTGACATCGTTGAAGCATGCCGGCTCGCCTTGGGAGATGGGTCTCGCCGAGACTCACCAGACGCTGGTGCTGAACGGACTGCGCTCGCGTGTGGCGCTGCAGGTCGATGGCGGTCTCAGGACTGGCCGCGACGTGGTCATTGGTGCTTTGCTCGGCGCAGATGAGTTCGGCTTCTCGACCGCGCCGCTGATCGCGGCCGGCTGCATCATGATGCGCAAGTGCCACCTCAACACCTGCCCTGTCGGCGTGGCGACGCAGGACCCGGTCCTGCGCAAGCGCTTCAAGGGCACGCCGGAGCACGTCATCAACTACTTCTTCTATGTTGCGGAGGAAGTGCGCGAGCTGCTCGCAGCGATGGGATACCGCCACATCGACGAGATCATCGGCGATACCGAACTGCTGGAAAAGCGCGCCGTCATCGAGCACTGGAAGGCGCGCGGACTGGATTTCAGCCGCATCTTCCACAAGCCCGATGCGCCGCGCTCGGCCGTCCACTGGACAGAGCGGCAGAAGCATCCGATCGACGACGTGCTGGACCGCACGCTGATCGAACAGGCGATGCCGGCCCTGGAAGCACGCCAGCCTGTCCAGATCGAGGTGCCGATCCGCAACGTCGACCGTTCGGCAGGCGCGATGCTTTCGGGCGAGGTGGCCAAGCGCTTCCGCCACAAGGGCCTGCGTGAGGATACGATCTCGGTCAAGCTGCGTGGCACCGCCGGACAGTCGTTCGGTGCCTTCCTCGCTCGCGGCATTTCCTTCGAGCTCATTGGCGACGGCAACGACTACGTCGGCAAGGGCCTCTCCGGCGGCCGCATCGTCATCCGTCCGTCGGATGACGCAAGGATTGTCGCTGAGGAGTCGATCATTGTCGGCAACACCGTTCTCTACGGCGCCACCGAAGGCGAATGCTACTTCAGCGGCGTCGCCGGTGAACGCTTCGCGGTGCGTAACTCGGGTGCCGCGGTCGTTGTCGAGGGCGTGGGCGACCATGGCTGCGAATACATGACCGGCGGCATCGTCGTCGTCATCGGCAAGACGGGTCGCAACTTCGCGGCCGGCATGTCGGGCGGCGTCGCCTATGTGCTGGACGAGGAAGGCGATTTCGCCGAGCGCTGCAACATGGCGATGGTCGAGCTGGAGCCGGTTCCGGAAGAGGATTACCTGCTCGAGAAGTTCCACCATCATGGCGGCGACATCGCGCACAAGGGGCGTGTTGACGTCTCGGGCGACATGACCAGCCACGACGAGGAGCGGCTCTACCAGCTGATCTCCAACCATGTGCACTTCACCGGTTCGGCCAAGGCAAAGGCAATCCTGGAGAATTGGGCCGACTACCGGCCGAAATTCAGGAAGGTGATGCCGGTCGAGTATCGTCGCGCACTGGAGGAAATGGCTCGGATGCGCGTGGGTGTAGCGGCCGAGTAGGCCTGACGCTCTTGATAGGCGGTCGCCTGTTTGCTTCGGCGACCGCCTGATGCCACAACAAAGATCGAGATACTCGTCCAGGCAGTGCGCCTGGTAACGTCACGAGAGTAGAAGAATGGGCAAGGTAACAGGTTTTCTCGAGATTGACCGGCAGGTGCACAAGTACCAGCCGGCGTCCGACCGTATCAGGCATTTCCGCGAATTCACGCTGCCGATGTCCGATAAAGAGGTCGAGAAACAGGCCGCGCGCTGCATGGATTGCGGCGTTCCGTTTTGCCACGGCCCGACTGGTTGCCCCATCCACAACCAGATCCCGGACTGGAACGACCTTGTCTACAATGGTGACTGGGACGCGGCGATCCGCAACCTGCACTCCACCAACAACTTCCCGGAGTTTACCGGTCGCGTCTGCCCCGCGCCTTGCGAGGAAGCCTGCACGCTGAACCTGGAGGATATCCCGGTAGCCATCAAAACGGTCGAGCAGGCTCTGGCGGACAAGGCCTACGAGACTGGGTATGTGCGGCCTTATCCGGCTGAGCAGAAGACCGGCAAGCGCGTGGCCGTCATCGGCTCCGGTCCGTCCGGAATGGCTGCCGCCCAGCAGCTTGGCCGCGTTGGTCACGACGTCCATCTTTACGAGCGCGAGTCGAAGCCGGGTGGCCTGCTGCGGTTCGGCATCCCGGACTTCAAAATGGAGAAGCACTACATCGACAAGCGCGTGAAGCAGATGGAAGGCGAGGGCGTCACCTTCCATTGCGGCGTCAATGTCGGTGTGGACAAGCCGGTCAGCGAGTTGCTGGAAGAGTACGACGCAGTTCTCTACTGTGGTGGCTCCGAGACACCGCGACCGGCGGGTATTCCGGGCGCTGAGTTCGAGGGCGTGCACGACGCGATGCCCTACCTCGTGCAGCAGAATAAGCGGGTCGGTGGCGAGGACATCCAGTCAGTCGCGTGGCCGGAAGAGCCGATCGTTGCATCCGGCAAGCACGTCGTGGTCGTCGGCGGTGGTGACACCGCGTCCGACTGCGTCGGCACGGCGTTCCGCCAGGGCGCGGTGAGGGTCACGCAGCTCGACATACGTCCGCAGCCACCGGAAAAGGAAAACAAGCTCGCGGTCTGGCCCTACTGGGCGACCAAAATGCGGACCTCTTCCAGCCAGGCGGAGGGCGCAGAACGCGAATTTCAGGTGGCGACGCTCGAATTCATCGGCGAGGAAGGCCAGCTTACCGGCGTGAAGTGCTGTGAGGTGGATGACAAGCGCAAGCCAATCGCCGGTACCGAGTTCGTCATCCGCGCCGACCTCGCCTTCATCGCCATCGGCTTTGCCGGACCCATCGCCGGCGGCGTGACGAAAGAGCTGGAGGGGAAGCTGAATCTCATCACCGACAGCCGTCGCTCGCTCAACGTCGCGGCCAACGACCGCGACTACCGCACCAGCGTCGATAAGCTGTGGGTGGCTGGCGACATCAGGCGGGGCCAGTCGCTCGTCGTCTGGGCGATCCGCGAGGGACGCCAGGCAGCGCAGTCCATTGACGAAGCCCTCATGGGAAGCTCCGTCCTACCGCGCTGACCGCCGCGCTCAGGGTCGAGCGATCGCGCCCGAAGACGCAGGAGCTGCGGTAATCGAGGTGAGGCTCTCGTCCTTCGTCTCGCTCGGCGACGGCGCGATGGCTGCTGGAGCAGATGGCTCGATTGAGCGTACTGCGTTCTGATCCGGTGCTGAAACCGGCGCTGAGTTGTCCGCATTTTTTGGCAACGTGGATGGCGTTGCCGGAGCAGGCGGCGTGGCTGCCGGTTCACGCTCAGCCGGTTCGGGAGCCTGCGCCGGCGGGGCGCTGTCAGCAGGCGAGGTGACAGCATCGGGCGCGGTGGTGGAACCGCTGCCGCTTTCGGGCTGTTCAGCCAGGATGGTTGGTGGTGCCGGTGCGACGGGCGTTGCGGAGTTCCGCGGTGCTGACGGCATCGCCGCGGTGTCGGCGTCGGCGGGACGACCGGACTCAGTCAGCGGCGATGGAGCGCCTTCTGTCGCAACAGGCTCGGGGCGCGCCGCTACAGGGGCAGCCGTCGGCGCCTCATCTGTAGCCTCGGATTCGTTGTTTGGCGCTGCCCGCTCGGGAGCGGTTGCCGGGGACACGGCCTCTGAAAGCGGAGCAGACCGAAGTGGCGCGCTGCCTGTCACTTCCCCGGTTTCGATAGCCGGAACCGCCTTGGCGGTGGCGAGATCGGCTGCCGGTTCGACAGGAGCATTTGGCGCGACGACCAGTGGCGCTTTCGACGCAGGAAGCAGTTCCGAAGGAGCATCCTTTGCTCCCGGCAAGGACGCAACGGGTACCGGGTCTGCCTTTATCGGCACCATGCGCGCAGCGCCCAGTCCGTCGTATGTGGCTTCTGGTAATATGGAAGGTGCCGGTGCTCGCGGCGGGGCCGTGTCCGGCAGGGCAGGTTTTGTTTCCCCGGCGTCCAGCACGCTTCCGTCGAGCGAGGCAGACGGAATCTCTTCGCCCGTTTCCGCAGGTTCGAAGAATTCTTGGACTGGCTTGGGCACCGCAGTCGGTGCACGGTTCGGTTCAGGACCAATGGACGTCGGACGCTTGATAGCCTGACGCGGAACCGTGTTGCGTACTGGCGACAGATCGAGCGGATCGCCGCGTGCGAAATCCGGGACGGAGCCCTTATTCATGGTGCTCGGCGTCGTCATCGGCGGCTCTGCTGCGGCCACGTCCGGCGCGGCCTGGAGCGGCGAAACTTCTTCGATGCGATCCGGCACGATGTCCGGCGGCAGCCGCCCGGGCATGGGCAGTTCCGGGACACTGAGCACATTCGCGCGGACGGAGCGGATCGCAGCCTTGTCCACCACGGGCTCCCGGGGCTCGGCGGGTACCGACGCCTTATTGCGCGTCGTATCCACGCTCAGTTCACGCATCGCTCCCGCTGCAGAGGCAAGCTGCGGCCAGCCAAACTGGTCGGCGCGGCCGGCCGGTGCCGCCGGCGCAAAGCCCTCGATCGCCAGCTTCTCTGCTGGGGTTTTCGCTTCCCTGCGCGGCTCCGCAATCGCACCGAGTAGTTCGACGCCGCCGTCGAGGCCTGGCGTGCGAAGCGCAACCGGACGGGCGGCGTTTACGGGGCCAGCCTCGTTCGGGTCGACCGCGACATCAAGTTCGGCCTGGTCCAGAGGATCGGAAGGCCCGAACGGACCAAACATGCGATAGGCTGGCCGGGCAGCAAGGTCGGCGGTTGCCGCCCCTTGCGCGGCGGGGTCTTCGCCAAGGATGCGGTAAAGCGGCTTTTCCGCGTAAAAGGCGATCTTTCGCTTGCCGGGCCGTGCGAGGTTGATGCCGTCGTTGGCGCGCAGGCGTGCGGGTTGCCCGTTTATGTCGGGGCCGCTGGCGACATAGGCGCCGTTCTCGTCGACGAAACCGTCCCAGACATCGACGAATTCCCCGCCCGCGCCGACCGCCGCCGTGCGGTACATCTCGTTGAAGGCGAGCATGTCGAGCATCATCTTCTGGGACTTGAAGGGCGGCGTCCCTACCCAGAGGAACGGCACCTTGCGGGCTGCGATGGCCTTGGCCAATTCCTCGGCTCTGTCCGCGTACTGTCTGTTCCAGTTCTCCGAGCGGACTGTCTCGCGCACCCCGTCGACGAGCATCTGCTGCCTGTCATTGGCGCCGATCATGACGACCACAGCGGCCGGCTTCTCCGACGTGATCAATTCGTTGACCTTCTCCGCCCAGTTGTGAAAATCCGAACGAACGAACCCGGACGATCCGCTGCTGCGATCGACGATCCTTACATTGGGGTTTTGGGTAAAGGCGGTCGTAAGGCCTTCGGCCAAGCCACTCGCCAGGAAATCGCCGACGACCAAAACGACATGGGCGTTGGGGTGCTTGGTGACGACGGCGACTTGAGGCGCTTCTTCGCCCTCGGCTGGCGCGCGGGGCGCCTTCTTGCGCTGGGTCTTCGGTTTGACCACCTGGGCTTTCGGCTCTTCCCGTTCGGCCTTCTTGGAGCCGAACAGGCGGTTCAACAGACCGATCCGCTCCTGTTCCTGGGCGTAGCCGGTGGATGACGAGACAAAGGAGAAGGCCGCTAAGAGAGCGGCCAGCGCAAGGACGGAAACTGCAAATCGGGATGAGTTGAACCCATGGCCCGTCCTCGCGGTCAATCCATACTCCTATCTCTTTCTCAGCCTGGAAAGGACTTCCATGCTTGGATGACCGTCCTGCGTCAACCCCGCCTGAGCCTGAAAGGCCCTTATCGCCGTCTTCGAACCTTCGCCGATCTTTCCGTCGAATTTGCCGTCATAATAGCCGAGCGTAGACAGACGCTCCTGCAATTCCTGCTTTTCCACGAAAGACAGCTTTGTGAAGGGACGATTCCAGTCGCGTACAAGGCCGCCGTAGCCGGCGATTTCGTCGGCAAGAAGGCCGACCGCGAGCGCGTATTTGTCGGCGTTGTTGTATGCTTTCAACACAAAGAAGTTCTTGGTCACGAGGAAAGCGGGGCCATTGCGTCCGTCAAGCGCCTTCAACTCGGCCTTGTCACCGCCGTGCCGGAATGGCTTTCCGTTGGCGCGGGTAACGCCAATACCCTGCCATTTGGACAGCGTAAGGGAGCCGCTCGGGAACTTGCGCCCTGACGGCAGATCGACCTCGTAACCCCACGTCTTTCCGGCCTGCCAGCCATTCTTGCGCAGAAGATTGGCGGCGGTGGCCAACGCGTCCGGTATCGAATTCCAGATGTCACGTTTGCCATTGCCGTCAAAATCGACCGCATAGGCTTGGTAGCTGGTGGGGATGAACTGGGTGTGTCCCATCGCGCCGGCCCACGAGCCGGTCAGGTGGCTTTCGTCAATGTCGCCGGTCTGAAGAATCTTCAGGGCCGCGATGAGCTGCGTGCGCGCGAACTTGGCCCGGCGCTGGTCCGCATAGGCGAGCGTCGCCAGCGAACGCACGACGTTGCGCATAACCTTGTCGTTCTTGAGAATCTCACCGTAGTTGGATTCCATCGACCAGATGGCGAGCAGGATGTAGCGATCGACGCCGAAGCGCTTCTCGATCCTGTCCAGCGTAGCCTTGTATTTTTTCGCCATGGCGCGGCCGTTCGCGACCGAGTCCTCATGCACCCGGTTGTCGAAATAATCCCAGACCGGGGCCGTGAATTCTGGCTGGAAGCGTGCCTTTTCAAGCACTTCCGGGTCGATCGAATCGACGCCCTTGAAGGCGCGGTCATAAGTCGAACGCGAAATGCCGTTTTCTGCGGCCGTTTGACGGAAGCTTGCGACCCAGCGCTCGAAGCCGGGTTCGGCGAGCACAGGGGACACAAAAAGACCGAGGCCGAAGATCGCTGCCGTGGCAACGCTTGCGAGGCGCCGGATGCCTGGAGTTGGACGCATCATTTCCTCCTTGGAATTTTCAGGAAGACGATTCATCGCCTCTGCCGGTTATGAATTGGTTTACCATGCCCCACCGTTGGAACGAAAATGCAATATGTGGCTTTTATGCCGGACACGAATCCGTGAGCCTTTTCCTTAATTGTGAAATTCGGCATCAAAATGACCTGGCGTCAGGTAGCCCAGCGTGGGGTGAGGCGAAATGAAAAAAGTCCGCAAGGCGGTATTTCCGGTAGCAGGATTGGGGACGCGGTTTCTGCCTGCGACGAAGGCGATCCCGAAGGAGATGCTGACGGTCGTCGATCGCCCGGTGATCCAGTATGTGGTCGACGAGGCGCGCGAGGCTGGCATCGAGCACTTCATCTTCGTGACCGGCCGCAACAAGGCCGTCATCGAGGATCACTTCGACATCCAGTTCGAGCTGAACCACACGCTCGCCCAGCGCGGCAAGGACGACCAGCTTGCCAAGCTGCAGCGGCTGCAGCCGCTGCCGGGGCAGACCAGCTTTACCCGCCAGCAGGAGCCGCTGGGCTTGGGCCATGCGGTCTGGTGCGCGCGCGAACTGGTCGGCGACGAGCCGTTCGCTCTTCTGCTGCCCGACATGATCATGCAGTCTGAAAAGAGCTGCATGAAGGAGATGGTTGAGCTTTACGACCACACCGGCGGCAACATCATCGCGGTGCAGGAATGCGATCCGGCCGAGGCGCATAAATACGGCATCGTGGGCCGGGGCGAGGAGACACACAACGGCTTCCGCATCACGTCGATGGTGGAGAAGCCGAAGCAGGGCACGGCGCCGTCGAACCTCTTCATCAACGGCCGCTACATCCTGCAGCCGGAGATCTTCGCGATCCTGGAAAGCCAAGAGCGCGGTGCGGGCAACGAGATCCAGTTGACGGACGGGATGCTGCGTCTTGAGCAGGACCAGCGCTTCTTCGGCTATCACTACCGGGGCCGGACCTTCGACTGCGGCTCGCCGGAGGGCTTTGTCGAGGCCAACGTCGCCTTCGCGCTCGCCCGCCACGACCTCTCCGCAAAAATGGCAGGCGCGATCGAGGAACTGCTGGGGGACAGGTCTTCCGGCAAGGCCCCCAGCGCCGGGTAGGCTCAGCGCTGCAGCTTCAGACCGAGGAAGACGCTGCTGCTGTCGCTGTCGCGATCCGGCAGGTTGCTCGACACGTCTTCGTAGCTCACCCGCCCGACGACGCCGGCATAACGGTTCAACCACCAGGTCAGGCTTGCAGACGCGTTCCAGATGACGTCGTAGCCATCCGACTCTGCGTAGTTGCGGTAGCCGTAACCCAGGATCGCGTCGCCTGTGAGGTTGGCGCGCATCTGGCGCTCGATTGCAAGGCCGGTCGAGTAGAGTACCGAACCGCTTTCGCCGGGGGTGGTCGTTCCTTCCAGTTCCGTCGACCCCGAAAGTCGCACGTTCGTGCCACGCAGCGGCGACCATAGGACATTTCCTTCGAAGGTCGGCGTCGAGAGCGTCGCCAGCCTCGCGTCGTCGAAACTCTCGCTGACCCAGCCCGCCGCGACCTCTCCGGACAATTTCTCGCCCATGTCGAATTCCAGGCCGGCGCGGACGGCGTAGAGGTCGGCCGAGCGCTGGTAGCCGGCGCTGTCGACTTCCTGATCGTATTGGTTGCGCCCGATCTCGGTTTCCAGGAACGGGGTCAGGGTCGGGGACATCTCGTAGCCGCCGCGCAGAGACAGGCTGTAGAGCGTCGAGTCGCGATCTTTCTGGGAAAGCACGCCGCCGCCTACCAGATCGGCGTCGCCGTAGGTATCATGCAAAATGCCTCCGGTGACCCCGAAGGTCGCCTTGCCGACGTCCCTTTCCAGGCCGAGCGTACCCCCCACCGTCTGGGTCATAGGCTCCTCTATGGTATCGGGGGTGACGACCGGCGAGGCTGCGGATTCGGGTTCTGCGGAATAGGTGAAAGTGCTCTTTGCGCGGTACTCGGTACCAAGTTCGAGTTCAAGTTCAGCGTCCACGCCACCTTCGAAGCGATCGACCTCTTCGCCGGACAGAGTGTCGGTGAACGTGCCGAAGGCATCGATCGAGGCGCGGTGGCTTGCCCAGTCGGATACGGCGTTGAGGCGCAGTGTCGTCTCAGAGAGCAAGGCTGAAGAGCCATCGACTGAGGAATCGGCGTTCGTCGTCGCGGTGATGCCGGTTTCCAGGGTGGGTTTCAGGATGAAAGTACCCCAACGAATGCCGACGGCCGCGAAGGGATTGTCGTCGGCCGGCTTGTTTAGTCCCTCGATTGGCTGAGCGGCCTGGGCGCCGGGATCGATAGGCAGGTTTCCCTGCGAGTCGACAGTTGGAGTCCGAACGGTGCCGGTCGTTGTATCGTCGGTCTCTTCCGCCGTTTGGCGCTGTGCGTTGGCCTGCGATGGCGGACGTTCTGCAGCGGTCGGCCCTTCGTCAAACGTATCGGGTATTGCAGCTCCGTCCGGCACTGCGCCCGGGCTGACAGGCACGTAGGTCGGGGACGGCAGTCCGTTGTCCGGTACGAGGATCGATTCGGGAGTTCCCGCAGACAATCCGCCCCGCAGGCCAGCGGCTTGCTGCGCGACAGCCTGAGCCGTCAGGGCAAGTCCGACGGCCGCGCTGGCAAGCAGAAGCGTCCTCAGCGAACCCGAACCGGCACATATCTTACTGTAGGTTCGCACCCGCTGTATCTCGACTAGAACGATTTAAAGGCGCGTGGCGCCATGCTTACTGAACCGTAAAGGCCTATGGTTAATGGAGAGTTGAAAGCGGCCGCTTTCAGTCCGCACGAAAGTGGACAGGAAGCCGCCAAAGCGCTAATCGCTTGGTCATGCATGGCCTGCCCTTGAAAACAAAGCCCGACGCGGCCGCGTCCATAGCCTCCGCCCTGCGCACGGTCACGACCGAACAGGCCGGTTTGGCCGCACTTGGGGCTGCGCTTGATAATGGGCTTTCCGCTGCTTTCGCGCAGGCGATCGACGTGCTTTCTGCCATTCGCGGCCGCGTCATCGTGACCGGCGTCGGCAAGAGCGGGCATATCGGTAACAAGATCGCCGCCACGCTCGCCTCGACGGGCACACCGGCTTTCTTCGTGCATCCGGCAGAAGCAAATCATGGCGACCTTGGCATGATCGCCAAGGACGACGTCATCGTGGCGATGTCATGGTCTGGCGAGAGCGCTGAACTGAACAGCATTGTTGCCTATTCGCGGCGCTTCTCCATACCGCTTATTGCGATCACCGCCGGCGAGAACTCGGCGCTGGCGCGTGAAGCCGACGTGGTGCTGGCGTTGCCGCGTGTGCCCGAGGCCTGCCCGCACGGGCTCGCGCCCACCACCTCGACGCTGCTGCAACTGGTCATTGGCGACGCGCTTGCGATAGCACTTCTGGAAGCGCGTGAGTTTACGCCGGACCAGTTTCGCACCTTTCATCCCGGTGGCCAGCTTGGCGCCAAGCTGATGAAAGTGCGCGACATCATGCACAAGGGAGATCGGCTCCCGCTGGCGACTGCCGGCAGTTCGCTCAGGGACGCCATCGTTACCTTGTCGAACAAGCGTTTCGGCTGCGTCTGTGTCGTCGATAACGACGGAAGGCTTGCCGGCATCGTCACCGACGGCGATCTCGCCCGCAACCTGGACAGGAATCTCGGCACGCTGGTCGTGGATGACATCATGACCAAGACACCGAAGACGATCGATCCGGAGACGCTGACCGGCGAGGCGATCGCAATCCTCGACGAAAAACGGATCAGCGCCCTTGTCGTGGTCGAGGCAGACAGGCCAGTCGGGATCGTCCACTTCCACGATCTTCTCAAGGTCGGGGTGGCCTGAACCGAAATGGCGCCGCCCTACAGCCCTGACTCGCACGGGGCGGCCCCGTCGCCCTTCGTTCTCTTTCGCGACGATTTCTCGGGCGAGGAGACGCTTTTCGACCTAGCGGAAAAAATTGTCGTCGCCGAACAGGCGGATGATTTCTTTCCGGCATTGGAAATCGTGCAGCGGGCTCATGATGAGGGAAAGTGGCTGGCCGGCTACTTCTCCTACGAAGCAGGCTATCTTCTGGAACCGAAGCTCAGAGGCATCCTTCCCGAGGGGCGGCGCACGCCGCTGATGATCATGGGCGTGTTCGACGGTCCTTCCGATAAGAGGCTTGAGCGGAAGCGGCCGACGACCAACGGGCCCATCTTTGGTGTGCGCGCGACATGGTCATATGAAGACTACAAGACCCGTTTTGATCAGGTGCACCAGCATCTGAGGCAGGGCGACTGTTATCAGGCGAACCTCACCTTTCCGGTGGAGGCCAAGTGGTCGGGCGATCCGCTGTCGGCCTTCGATGCACTGGGCGCTCGGCAGGCGGTGAAATACGGCGCGCTGGCCGCTCTTGGTGGGCCGGTCATTCTATCGCGGTCGCCGGAACTCTTCTTCGAGATAGACGGGGACGGCTGGATCGAAACACACCCGATGAAGGGAACCGCTCCCCGAGGCGCGACGCCGGAAGAAGACGAAGGGCAAAAGCGTTTTCTCGCCAACGACCCTAAGAACCAGGCCGAGAATCGCATGATCGTCGACTTGCTGCGTAACGACATCTCGCTGATCTCGGAAGTTGGTACGCTGGACGTACCCGAGCTCTTTCGGATCGAGAGCTTTGCCACCGTACACCAGATGGTTAGCAGGGTCCGTGCGAAACTGCTGCCTGGCCTGACAATTCGCGACATTTTCACGGCGCTGTTCCCATGCGGCTCGATCACCGGAGCGCCAAAAATCCGCGCAATGGAAATCCTGCGAGATCTCGAAAGCGCGCCGCGAAATGCCTATTGCGGCGCGATCGGCTGGATCGCCCCATCCGGTAGGATGCGCTTCAACGTCGCCATCCGCACGATCACGCTCTTTCCTGATGGCGAAGCGGTCTACAATGTGGGCGGCGGCGTGGTGTTCGATTCCACGGCCGAGGAGGAATACGCCGAATGCCTGCTGAAGGCGCGATACGCGACGGGACGACCGCCGACTTCGACCTGATCGAGACGCTGCGCTGGCAACCCGCCGATGGCTTCGTGCGCCTCGACCGCCACTTGCAGCGGCTTTATTCGTCGGCCACCGCCCTGGGCTTCGCGGCTGATCCTGATGCTATCGGTGGGGCGTTGGGCAAATGCCGGGGCGATGCTGCGCTCCGCGTCCGGCTCGCGCTGTCACGCGACGGCGCCGCGGAAGCGACGATAACGCCGCTCGAGCCTTTGGCGAAGGACGCCGTATGGACCTTGCGGATTGCACAGACGAGGCTCGATTCGACCGATCCTCTGCTTCGCCACAAGACGACGCGCAGACATATCTACGACGCTGCGCGCGCTGAATTTCCACGCGAACTGGCCGACGAGGTTCTGCTCCTCAACGAGCGCAGCGAGATATGCGAGGGTACCATCACCAACCTCTTCATCAGTGTTGGCGATCCGGTGCTCGTTACGCCGCCCCTGACCTCTGGTCTGCTCGCGGGCGTGCTTCGTGGTTCGATGCTGGACGCGGGCGCCGCGCGTGAGGTTGCGGTTACCGAAGCCGACCTGCGCTCAGCGCAGACGATTTTCGTCGGCAATTCGCTACGAGGACTTGTCCGTGCGCGGTTGGCCTAGCGGTCGGCCGTTGAAGCGCACCATCTTCCGCGCTATCGCGACCGTACAAAACTGAAGGCCGGCCTTGTCTCAATATCCGCTCCATACGCCCTATGACGGCTCGTCAAAGCTCTTCGCCATCGGGTTGAAGCAGCTCGATCTTGCTAGCTGGATCGAGATCGACGACGCCTTCGATTTCCAGCTTGCGGAAAAACGGCGGATCCATGCCGTGCATGGTCCGAAAGTTTTCGTGCAGGAGGTCGATACCGGCGACGCGCAGGCCGAGGTGCTTGCCCTACTGGCCGATCATCTGCCGGCGCGCTTTCCGCGTCGCTACCGATGGGGCGGCGATGTTCTGACGGTCGCTGGCCATCCGGAATTGGACGTAGTTTTAGCGAGTGATTTGACGCCGCTTCAGAAGGCCTCCCTGCTGGTACAGGAAGACCTGATCCTGATGCGCAGGGGTGAGGACGGCTGGCGGCTCGCCGCCGGCGCGCTGTGCTTCCCGTCGTCCTGGGTGCTCACGGAAAAGTTCGGCAAGCCGATGTCGACCATCCACCAGCCGGTACCGGGCTTCGGCCCAGGCACACGCAACGCCGATTTGATCGATCGCATGTTCGACAGGTTGCAGGTCGTCCAGCCGGTCGAGCGGTTCAACTGGTCGATACAGGCGGGCGACGCGCTCTATCATCCGTTGTCGAATACTGCACGGATCGATCATGTCACGGGCAGGCCGGCGCGCTTTCCAGAAAAGCAGGATGCTGCGCGCGCCTTCATCCGTGTCGAGCGGCAGACGCTGCGGAAACTCCCTGCGTCGGGCGATATCCTGTTTACGATCCGCATTCACATGGACCCGATCGCGCTGCTGAGGGGGCGGACGGATCGGGCGGTCCTCGCGGCCTCCTTTGCAGATCAGCTTCTTGCGCTCAGTGAGGAGCAGCTCGACTACAAGGGCATGACTGCGGATCGCGACCGGCTTGTCGATCTTCTGCGAGAGATCGCACGTTCATAAAAAAGGGCCGGAAAATCTGGCCCTTTTCCAAGCTCCAATGAAGTGGTGCCCTTATTCCGGCACGACGCGGACTGCACCCTTGTCGGCGCTGGTGGCGAAAGCAGCGTAGGCGCGTAGCGCCGTCGTGACATTGCGCTTGCGCTTTTCGGCAGGCTTCCAGCCCTTGAGGTCCTGTTCGGCGCGCCGGGCGTCCAGCGTGTCCTTGTCGACCAGAAGATTGATCGTGCGGTTGGGAATGTCGATCTCGATCATGTCGCCCTGGCGGACCAGACCGATCGCGCCGCCGAGTGCGGCTTCAGGCGAGGCGTGTCCGATAGAGAGACCGGACGTGCCGCCGGAGAACCGTCCGTCGGTCAGAAGCGCGCAAGCCTTTCCGAGCCCCTTCGATTTCAGGTAGCTGGTTGGGTACAACATCTCCTGCATGCCGGGACCGCCCTTCGGGCCTTCGTAACGGATGACGACGACGTCCCCGGCCTTGACCTCATTGGACAGGATGCCTTTCACCGCAGCGTCCTGGCTTTCATAGACTACCGCCGGGCCGGTGAACTTCAGGATGGATTCATCAACGCCTGCCGTCTTCACGACGCAGCCGTCGAGCGCGATGTTGCCCTTCAACACGGCGAGGCCGCCATCCTTTGAGAAGGGGTTCTCCGCCGAGCGGATGACGCCGCTCTTACGGTCGAGGTCGAGTTCTTCCCACCGTCTGGACTGCGAGAAAGCCTGCGTGGTGCGCACGCCGCCGGGCGCCGCCTTGAAGAATTCGCGGACGTTGTCGCTGTTGGTGCGCGAGATGTCCCACTGGTCCAGCGCGTCGCCCATGGTGACCGCATGGACGGTCGGTTCCTCGCGGTTGATCAGCCCGGCGCGATCGAGCTGGCCGAGGATCGCGGGGATGCCGCCAGCGCGGTGGACGTCTTCCATGTGCACGTCATTCTTGGCCGGCGCGACCTTGCAGAGAACCGGCACGCGCAGCGACAGCGCATTGATGTCGTCCAGCGTGAACTCGACGCCGCCCTCATAGGCCGCGGCGAGAATGTGGAGGACGGTGTTGGTAGAGCCGCCCATGGCGATGTCGAGCGCCATGGCGTTCTCGAACGCCTTCTTGGTAGCGATGTTGCGGGGCAGGGCCGTCTCGTCGTCCTGCTCGTAGTAGCGGCGGGCGAGATCGACGATCAGGTGGCCGGCTTCCACGAACAGCCGCTTGCGGTCCGAATGGGTCGCGAGCGTCGAACCGTTGCCGGGCAGCGACAGGCCGAGCGCCTCGGTCAGGCAGTTCATCGAGTTTGCCGTGAACATGCCCGAGCACGAGCCGCAGGTCGGGCACGCCGCTTCCTCGATCGTCTGCACTTCCTCGTCAGTGTATTTATCGTCGGCTGCGACGACCATCGCGTCGACGAGGTCGAGCGCCTGCAGCTTGCCGCGCACCAGCGCCTTGCCGGCCTCCATTGGCCCGCCGGAGACGAAGACTGCCGGGATGTTCAGGCGCATCGCGGCGTTCAGCATGCCGGGCGTGATCTTGTCGCAGTTGGAGATGCAGACCATGGCATCGGCGCAGTGGCCGTTGACCATGTATTCGACCGCGTCAGCGATGACCTCGCGCGACGGCAGCGAATAGAGCATGCCGTCATGGCCCATCGCGATGCCGTCGTCGACGGCGATGGTGTTGAACTCCTTCGCGACGCCGCCTGCCGCCTCGATCTCGCGCGCCACCAGCTGGCCGAGATCCTTGAGGTGGACGTGTCCCGGCACGAACTGGGTGAAGGAATTCACCACCGCGATGATCGGCTTGCCGAAGTCGCCATCCTTCATGCCGGTGGCGCGCCAGAGGCCGCGCGCGCCCGCCATGTTGCGGCCGTGGGTGGTGGTGCGTGAACGATAGGCGGGCATTGTCGTTTCCTCGGATACTGGCTTCTCGGCGGTTTATGCCTTCGGCTGTTGAGGCGTAATTAATACGAAAGCACCCCAGGGGCAACCAAAAACCGTACCGTACGGTACGGTACGGTTCACAATACCGCGAGGCACCGGGAGAGGTTATGCCTTGCAAAACAGCCCAGACCGTACGGAGAGGCATTCCCAGCTGGGCTTCTTCGCCGGATGGGCACCGTTACCGATCAGCTCACGGTTCCGGTTGAGCTCCATGGCTAGATGGCGATCAATCCAAGTACCAAGAAGGTGGTCATCAGCGTGAAAGCGGTGACGTTGACGTCCCATTTGCCGGGACCGACTGGCGCCTTAAACGGCGGGTATCCGTTGTCGTCATAAAGCAGCCCGCCATAGACCGGTCGCGAAAAGAGTGCGGCGAAGAATGCGCCGTACATCGCGACGCCCAGCAGACCGGCAAGGTAAAGCCGCTCTGTCTGCATCGGCCCGCCGATCCAGATCAGTCCGAGCGCGATCAGGCCGACCCCGGAATAGCTCAGGACCTGCCAGACGACATGGAACCGCGCGTGCGGTGTCCATAGCGGATTGGTGGCATGGGTCGCGTTGAAATCCGCTTTCATGGTGACAAGACCATATCCGAGCGTTGCGACGGTCAGGAGAACGCGTGCAAGCAGATGGCTCTCGTAAGCGATTTCCATTGAGGTTGCCCCTGTCTGGTCAAAGCAGGTTGGTGGACGCAGGTTGCTCAGGCGCCAACTGGTTGCAGCCGGCCTTCGGCACGGAAGACCTGACCGTCGGCAAGCCGAGCATGATTGTGCACGACGCCATTTGCATGGTCCTGCAGTTGGACGACAAAGTTGCCGTTGTCTTCCACCCAACTGACGATGAAAACGTCCTGACGCACGCCCGACACATCAGCGCGGACGGTCTGGTCGATGTTCACGTCACCGAGTTTCGCCTGGACACGAATTTCGTCGGCCGTCCGGAATGTGAGGCGCGGGACAAACGAACCGAAATCGCAATCGAAGGTCTTGCCGACAAGTCCTGCCGGCGAGGTGACTGTCGCTTCCATAAATCCTCCTTGTGCACGGCCGGGCCGCACATCTCATCAAGAATCAATGCATGCGAGTTTCAGGAACGCGAAGTGTTAAAACCAAGATTGGAGCGCTCCAACGCTACAATTGAGCGATTTCGCGGCGAAGTCAAGAAAAATATTGGAGCGCTCCAAAAAGCGGTCTAAGACTGGCTGATGACAGGTGCCGAATGCCAACTCTCGATGACGTAGGCCGCGCCGCAGGAGTGTCGCGCGGGACAGTGTCAAACGTATTCAACCGGCCGGAACTGGTGCGGCCGGAATTGCGCGAACGTGTCCAGGAGGCTGCTCGCTCGCTGGGCTACGGCGGCCCTGACCCAAAGGGAAGGCTGCTCAAGGAAGGCAAGTTCAACGCGATCGGCTTCATGCCGCCGGGCGCCTATGCGATTGCCGAAATGGTGCGCAGCCCCTACGGGCGCGAGTTGTTGATGGGGGCGGCCAGCGCGTGTGATGCGGCAGGCGCGACGCTGAGCCTCGTCAACGGGACCGATGAGACGCGCGCGGCGAGTATCCGCGAAGCGCTGGTGGACGGCTTTATCCTCGGCAATGTCGTCGACATCGACGTAATCGCTTCCGTAAAGCGACGCCGCTTGCCATTCGCGATCCTCGAGAGCGACGCGGGGCCGGATGTGAACTCGATCAGGATCGATGCCCGCAGCGGTGCGGTTGCTGCCGTGCGCCATCTCACCGGTTTGGGCCATAAGCGCTTCGTGATTCTTTCGATCCGCCGCACGGTCGGACCTGCGATCGTGCATATGCCTGGTGTGACCGATCGTGCGCTGTTGGCCGGTTTCGCGCTCGACCACCAGCGGCTGCAAGGCTTCGACGAAGCGTTGGCGGAGGCAGGTCTTTCGATTGAGGACGTGCCCGTCATCGAGACGACACCGGGCGACCCGGCAGCAGGGGCGGCGGTGTTCGATCATTGCCCGGAAGCCACTGCAATCATGACCATGTCCGACTGGCAGGCGATTACCGTGCTCGACGAGGCACAGCGGCGCGGCATCGCTATCCCGGGCCATGTTTCGGTGGTCGGCTTTGATGGAACAGCCGAAGCGGCACGCACTATGCCCCCGCTGACAACGGTCGCGCACGATATCGCCGGCAAGGCGCGGCTGGCCGCCGAAATGGTGCTCGAAAACGGAAAGCCGCGCCAGATGGTGATGCCGGTGGAACTGGTGGTGCGCGGCTCGACGGGCGAGCCACGCTCGCGCCTGACAGCTTTTCGGTCATGCTAAAAGGTATCTAGGCCGAGGTTTCTCGCCGGTCGGAAACGAGAAAGCTTTCCAGCCCGCCCAGAAGCTCGCCCCAGCCGTGACGGCGACCTTCGACGCCGTCGCTCGGTGGAATAACGCACATCTGCTCGGTGAAGATGAGGCGGGTGCCGCCATCCCTGTCTGCGAATTGGACGGTGGCGAGAGAGACAGTGTGGACGCGTCCATTCATGGCCATGGAATAGGCCATGACGATCCGCTCATTCTCGACGATCTCGAAATAGCGGGTTTCATTGACATGCTCGCCCATCTTGTCATTGAACGCGGCGCTTTCGCGGCCTCCCACGCGAAAGTCCATGCTGTGAGTTTCGCCGCCAAACCATTTCGCCTTCTTGGCCGCTGTCGACCATGCCGACCAGACATGTTCGCGGCAGTTGGGATAGATGCGCTCGATGGTGAAACTGTCGTGCGTTGGCGAGGTCATTGCGTGTCCCTTTCAAGAAACTGCCCAAGCATATCAAGCCGCTTTTCCCAAGTGCTTCGATGCGCGCGAATCCAGTCCTCGACCGAGCGCATGCTTTCAGGCGCCAGCTGAACCGTGCGGACGCGCCCGAGCTTGCTGGATTTGATAAGCCCAGCCTGCTCGAGGACTTTCAGATGTTTGAGGAAGGACGGGCCGGCCATGGGGAACGGCTCGGCCAGCTCGGAGACGGCAGCCGGGCCTCTCGCCAGCCGCTCCACGACAGCGAACCGTGTCTGGTCGGAGAGTGCCCCAAATATTGCTGGCAGATCGGTTTGATAGGTAGCCATTTGGATACCTATAAATCAGCATCGATCCCAAAGTCAAGGATAGATAGCTGAATGGCTATCTATTAGCCAAAGCTGGAGAATCGGTGACCGTGGCCCTTTATTATGACAAATGCTTGTGCTTTGAGCCTTGTGCAGGACCAACAGCAAAGGAGTGCCGCCCAAAATGGCAGAGCAAAACTGGCCCGTTTACGGTGAGATCACCGGCCCCATCGTGATGATCGGCTTCGGGTCGATCGGCCGAGGAACCCTCCCCCTGATCGAGCGCCATTTCAAGTTCGACAAGTCGCGCATGGTTGTCATCGACCCGAGCGACGCGGACAAGAGCCTGCTTGACGAGCGCGGTATCGCCTTCATCCAGGATGCTGTGACCAAGAAGAACTACAAGAAGCTGCTGAAGCCGCTGCTCACAAATGGCGGCGGGCAGGCCTTCTGCGTGAACCTGTCGGTCGATACTGGCTCGGTCGATTTGATGCGGCTCTGCCGCCAGCTTGGTTCGCTTTACGTCGATACGGTCGTCGAGCCGTGGCTCGGTTTCTATTTCGACGACAAGATGGATAATGCCGACCGCACGAACTACGCGCTGCGCGAGACATTGCTCGCCGAGAAGCGTCGCAAGCCCGGCGGCCCGACCGCAGTCTCGACCTGTGGCGCAAATCCCGGAATGGTATCCTGGTTCGTCAAGCAGGCGCTGGTCAATCTCGCGACTGACCTCGGCTACGACTTCAAGGAACCGGCGCAGAACGATCGCGAAGGCTGGGCGAAGCTGATGAAGAAGGCTGGCGTCAAGGGCATCCACATCGCGGAACGCGACACGCAGCGCACCAAGAAGCCGAAGCCGCTCAACGTATTCTGGAATACCTGGTCGGTCGAGGGTTTCATCTCGGAGGGTCTGCAGCCGGCCGAACTTGGCTGGGGTACCCACGAAAAATGGATGCCCAAGAACGGGAAGAAGCACAAGGAAGGCTGCAAGGCGGCGATCTATATCGAGCAGCCCGGCGCCAACACCCGTGTCCGTACCTGGTGTCCGACACCGGGCGCGCAGTACGGCTTCCTCGTGACGCACAACGAGGCGATCTCCATCTCGGACTTCTTCACGGTGCGCGGCAAGGAGGGCAAGGTGAAGTACCGGCCGACCTGCCACTACGCCTATCACCCTGCCAACGACGCGGTGCTGTCGCTGCATGAGATGTTCGGCGCCGGCGGCAAGGCGCAGCCTGTGCATCATGTTCTCACCGAGAACGAACTGGTCGACGGCGTCGATGAACTCGGCGTGCTGCTCTATGGCCACGACAAGAACGCCTATTGGTATGGCTCGCGGCTGTCGCTGGAGGAAGCGCGCAAGCTCGCTCCGTACCAGAATGCCACCGGCATGCAGGTGACCTCGGCCGTGCTGGCCGGAATGGTCTGGGCGCTGGACAATCCGGAAGCCGGCATTGTGGAGGCCGACGAGATGGATTTCCGCCGCTGTCTCGAAGTGCAACTTCCCTATCTCGGTCCCGTCGAAGGCCACTACACGGCCTGGACACCGCTGGAAGGCCGTCCCGGCCTATTCCCGGAGGACATCGACGAGGAAGATCCCTGGCAGTTCCGCAACGTTCTCGTGCATTGAACGTTGTCACAGTGACCTGTGCTGCAAGGCGCGGCTATCGAAGCCGCGCCTTGATTTCGTTTCGAAATCACGCGATTGAGAGAAACGGGTCGGAAACAGGTACTTGTTCCCGGAGGGACCAACATGACGATTGCACGTAAGCGTTTGTCGGCAGGCGCCGTCGCCACACTGTCTGTCATCCTCGCCGGCTGCGTTGGCGGTGGTGGGGGAGGTGGCGGTGCGGCCGTTCGCCCGGCGCCGACAGGTGTCGAGGGCACCTGGATCGACGCCCAAGGGACCGGCCTCTCCACGATCTCGGGCGGTATGTTCAGCACGGTGGCAACCGATACCGGCCAGAAGCTCGCCGAAGGCAGCTACATCCTCACGAATCCGACATCTGTGCAGATCACCGGCACTTCGCTGATCCGCCAGTCGCCGATCAGCTTCAACTGCCTGTTGGTGTCCGGCAACCAGCTCAACTGCACCAGTTCGGCTGGCCAGCAATTCGTCCTGACGCGGCGCGCGTAGGGATCTCGCCGCCAACCCGGCCTGACCGCAGGTTGGCGCAAATCGACTGGGTACGCTTCGCCCGGTGCTGCAATGGCGCCGGGTTTTTCGCTTGCATCAGCGATGCACGAGTGTGAACATCCGCGCGACGCGAGGCGGACGGCGTTCGCAGGAGGCGCACAAGACGCCCGCACATAACAGCCCGGGAGATGTGAGATGAGAAAACTTGCCGCCATAGCTGCGCTGTCGGCATCGGCGCTCGGCCTTTCCGCCGGCGCTTCTTTTGCGGACTACACGTTGACCATCCTGCACATCAACGACTGGCACAGCCGCATTGAATCGAACAACAAATACGAGTCGACCTGTTCCGAAGAGGAAGAAGGCAAGGGCGAATGTTTCGGCGGCGCGGCAAGGCTGGTGACGGCGGTAGCCGATCGCCGCAAGGCGCTCGATGGACAGAACGTGCTGCTGCTCAACGGCGGCGACAATTTCCAGGGGTCGCTCTTCTACACCACCTACAAGGGCAAGGCCGAAGCCGAGTTCCTGAACCTGATGAAGTTCGACGCCATGACCGTCGGCAATCACGAGTTCGACGACGGCGAGGAGGTGCTTGTTCCTTTCCTCGAGGAAATCACATTTCCCGTGCTTTCGGCGAACGTCCAGGCAAACGCACAATCCAAGGTCGGTGATCGCATCAGACCGTCGGTCGTCCTCGATGTCGGCGGCCAGAAGATCGGCATCGTCGGGGCGGTCACAAACGATACGCCGGTAATCGCTTCGCCCGGTCCAAATATCGCGATCGCGGACGACATCGCGACGATCACTGCCGAGGTCGAAAGGCTGAAGGCGGAAGGGGTTAACAAGATCATCGCGCTGACTCATGTCGGCTACCCGCGCGACAAGGAGTTGATTGCGAAAATCCCGGGCGTCGATGTGGTGGTCGGAGGTCACTCGCATTCGCTGCTGTCGAACACGGACGACAAGGCCGAGGGGCCCTACCCGACGATGATCGACAACCCCGAGGGCTATAAGGTTCCGGTCACGCAGGCTGCGTCGTATTCAAAATATCTTGGCGAGTTCACGGTGACCTTCGATGACAATGGCGTCGTCAAGGAAGCCAAGGGCGATCCGATCCTGCTCGACAAATCGATCACGCCGGACGCAACCGTGCTGGCCCGCGTCAAGGAGCTTGCAGGGCCGATCGAGGAACTGAAGGCGAAGGAAGTATCGGAAACGACCGCGCCGATCGACGGCAGCCGCGAAAACTGCCGCGCCCGCGAGTGCGAGATGGGCAACCTCGTCGCCGACGCCATGCTCGACCGCGTGAAGGGGCAGGGCGTGACGATAGCCTTCCAGAACGGCGGCGGCCTGAGGGCTTCCATCGAGCAGGGCGTGGTGACGATGGGAGAGGTGCTGACCGTGCTTCCTTTCCAGAACACGCTTTCCACCTTCCAGCTTACGGGCAAAGACGTCGTGGCTGCGCTCGAGAACGGGGCGAGCCAGATCGAGGAAGGGGCTGGACGCTTCACCCAGGTGGCCGGGCTGAAGTACGCGTTCGACGCCACCGCGCCAGCCGGCAGCCGCATCAAGTCGGTCGAAGTTATGGAGAACGGAGCGTGGACGCCGCTCGATCCCAGCAAGACCTATCTCGCCGCTACCAACAACTTCATGCGCAAGGGCGGCGACGGCTATGCCATCTTCGCGGAAAACGGCGAGAACGCTTATGACTACGGTCCAGGATTGGAGCAGGTCGTCGCGGACTATCTCTCCGCGAACCGGCCCTTCACGCCGAAGCTCGACGGGCGTATCGTCGCGCTTGCCGCTGCGGCGGCTGCCGAGCCTGCACCTGTCGAGCCTGCACCTGCTGAGCCGGCGACGGCGGAACCCGCAGTTCCAGCTCCGCCGGGATCGGCTGACATTGCCGCGACGCCGCCATCGATCGACGCTGTGCCACCCGCTGGATCGGCCGAGGGCGCGCATACGATCGTCGCCGGCGACACGCTTTGGGATATCGCCGAGAAAGTCTACGGAGACGGCGCCAAGTGGAGGCTTATCTCCGGGGCCAATCCTGGGGTAAAGCCGCGTCATCTTGCGATCGGTTCGACGCTGACGATACCGCCAGCCGGCTGATTTCGTCCCGTTCCAAGATCGAAGGTCTGCCAGCTTGACTCGGCGGACCTTTGCTTATCACGACCTTTGTCTGTAAAGCCGGGCGGAGATCAGCGGCCTGAGAGAGGGTGCGGCCAGAGGTGGCATTTGAAACCCCTGCCTCTCCCACTACTTTCGCGCCGGCGAGAGAGAAGAGAATGACGACCGACACCCAGAAGGCATCGATGCTCCCGGCAGGCCATCCAACCGTGAAGCCGCGCCGCATCGGCGTTCTGCTGGTAAATCTCGGGACGCCAGATGGCACCGATTACAAGTCGATGAGGCGATACCTGCTCGAATTCCTTTCCGATCCGCGCGTCATCGAACTCAACAAGGCGGTCTGGTATCCGATCCTCTACGGCATCGTCCTGACAACGCGGCCGAGCAAATCCGGCGCCAACTACCGCAGGATATGGAATACGGAGAAGGACGAGTCGCCCTTGCGCACCTATACGCGCAGCCAGGCCGAGAAGCTTGCGGTGGCGATTGGCGATCTGCCCGATGTCCGGGTGGAATGGGGCATGCGCTACGGCAGCCCATCAACCAGGAGCGCCGTGCAAAGCCTCTACGATCAGGGTTGCGACCGCATACTGACGCTTCCGCTTTACCCGCAATACTCCGCTACAACGACTGCGACGGCGAACGACCAGCTTTTCCGTGCGCTGATGACGATGCGGCATGCACCAGCGGTGCGGTCGGTGCCGCCCTACTATGAGGAGCCGGTCTATATCGACGCGCTGGCGCGCTCGATCGAGGCGAGCCTGGCGACGCTCGATTTCCAGCCAGAGCTCGTCATCGCGTCCTACCACGGCATCCCGAAGCCCTATTTCGAGAAGGGCGATCCCTACCATTGCCACTGTTTAAAGACGACGCGGTTGCTGCGTGAAAAATTGGGATGGGACGAGAAGCAGCTTATCACCACATTCCAGTCGCGCTTCGGCGCGCAAGAGTGGCTGCAACCTTATACGGACAAGACGGTCGAAAGACTGGCGCATGAGGGCGTCAAGTCTATCGCGATCGTAAATCCCGGTTTCTCGGTCGATTGTATCGAGACACTGGACGAGATCGGTCGCGAGGTTCGCGACGAGTTCCTGCACGCCGGCGGTGAGAAATTCGCACACATCCCATGCCTGAACGATAGCGCCGAGGGCATGGAGGTCATCGAGACGCTGGTGCGTCGCGAATTGCAGGGCTGGGTATAAAAAAAAGAAGGCGGCGAAGTTTCACTCCGCCGCCTTCGCTCTGTCAGTTCAAGGTCGCCATGTCGATGACGAAGCGGTAGCGCACGTCGCTCTTCAGCACGCGTTCATAGGCTTCGTTTACTTCCTTGATGTCGATCACCTCAATGTCGGCGGCAATGCCGTGCTTGGCGCAGAAATCGAGCATCTCCTGTGTTTCCTTGATAGACCCGATGGCAGAACCCGAAAGGCTCCTGCGGCCTGCAATCAAGGCGAATGCATGGACCGGGACCGGGTTTTCAGGTGCGCCGACCAGAACCATGCTGCCGTCGACCTTCAACAGTCCGAGGTAGGCGTTCCAGTCGATGCCGGCGCTGACCGTGCAGATGATCAGGTCGAAGCTGCCGGCGAGCGTCTTGAATGTTTCCGGATCGCTCGTTGCGTAATACTCGTCAGCGCCGAACTTGAGCCCATCCTCCTTCTTTGAAAGAGACTGGCTGAGAACCGTGACGTTGGCGCCCATCGCGTGGGCGAGCTTCACGCCCATATGGCCGAGTCCGCCCATGCCGACAATGGCGACCTTCTTACCCGGGCCGGCCTTCCAGTGACGCAGCGGAGAATAGAGGGTGATACCTGCGCACATCAGTGGCGCCGCCGCATCCAGCGGAATGCTCTCCGGGATCGACATGACGTAGCCTTCCTTCACGACAATGTGGTCGGAATAGCCGCCATAAGTCGGCGTAACACCATCGGCCTCGAAGCCATTGTAGGTCGCTATCAATCCAGGCAGGTACTGCTCGAGATCGACGTCGCGGGTCTTGCAGGTCGTGCATGAATTGACGAAGCAGCCGACGCCGGCGCGGTCGCCGACCTTGAAGCTGGTGACGTTCTTGCCCACTGCGGTAACGATTCCGGCGATCTCGTGACCAGGCACCATCGGGAAGCTGGAGTTGCCCCACTCGTTGCGCGCCTGATGAATGTCGGAATGACAGATGCCTGCATATTTGATGTCGATGACGATATCGTCATCGTCCGGCTCGCGCCTTTCGAAGGTGAACGGAACGAGCGGTTTTGACGCATCGGTTGCAGCATAGCCTTTTGCCAGTGCCATGTTCGATGTCCTTGCAGATTGGGAGGAATGGAATGCGGGAGGGGTCGGTGCTGCCGTCCCCTTTGGGTGAAATGGGATTTTTATCATCCGATACAAGCAGCCATGATGACCCGGACGCGTGAAAAAGCGCTTTTGGCCTAAGACTTCCCCCGTTGCACCATGACGCGCGGAACCTCGTCGCTCCATTTCCGTTGAAGCTCGCCTTTCTGGGGAGACGTTTCTGATGCGCCGCAAGCTGGATCTGAGGACCGGACGTCCGGTCTGGTTTGCCTATCGGGCACCGTCGGTTTCCGCCGGCAAGCTGACACGCGACGTGAAGGCCGATGTCGCAGTGGTCGGCATGGGCATCAGCGGTGCGATGATTGCCGAGGCTCTGACTGCGCAGGGTATGAGTGTCGTCTGCATCGATCGGCGCGGTCCGATGAAGGGCTCGACCTCCGCGACAACCGCGCTCGTGCAATTCGAGGTCGACCAGCCGCTCACGAAACTTTCGCCGATGATAGGCCGTACGAATGCCGAGCGCGCGTGGCGGCGATCGCGCCTTGCCATTGAAAGCCTGTTTGCGCGTATCACGGAACTCGACATCTCTTGCGGTCTGCACCGCCGCGCTTCGCTCTATCTTGCAGGCAATGTGCTTGGGCCTGGCGATTTGGCCGAGGAAGCCGCCGCCCGCAGGCAGGCTGGGCTATCGGTTTTCCATCTCACGCCGAAGCCGCTTGCCGAACGCTTCGGCATTGAACGTGACGGTGCAATCCTCAGCCACGGCAACTTGACGCTCGATCCTCGACAACTTACCGCAGGGCTGCTGCTGAAAGCTGCCCAACGTGGGGCAAAGCTTTTCGCGCCAGTCGAAGCGGTGAAGATCGAAACTGGCCGCGACGGGGTCACCATTGCGACCGACAGCGGCGCAACGATCAGCGCGGCACACGTGGTTCTCGCCACAGGTTATGAACTGTTGGATATCGCGCCGGCTGCGAAACACCGGATCATCTCGACATGGGCCATGGCAACGCGCTCTCAGCCGAAGAAGCTCTGGCCAGAAGAAGCATTCATCTGGGAAGCATCCGACCCTTATCTCTACATGCGCGCCACACGCGACGGCCGCGTCATCTGCGGCGGCGAGGACGAGGACTTCTCCGACGAAGAACAGCGCGACGCATTGATCGCGGCGAAGGTTTCCCGACTATCTGAAAAACTTGGCCGGCTTTTTCCCAAGCTGGACACGACAGCTGAATTCGCGTGGGCCGGTTCGTTCGGCACGACTTCAACGGGTCTTCCCTATATCGGCGCCGTCCCGCGTCATCCTCGTGTCCATGCCGTCATGGGCTATGGTGGCAACGGCATCACCTATTCTCAGATCGCATCAGAGATTATCGCGTCTGCGCTCGCCGGTCGCACAGACGCGGACGCCGATCTTTATGCGTTCAAGCGCTAGAGCCCGTTAAGGCAAGCGCTAACCAATCCGCCACGGTATGATTGTATAGGCTTCGCCGGGTTCCTACGTGATTCGGCAGGCGGCAACCGTCGCTCCAACTTGGGGGAGAGCAGATGTTTTCAGGCTTCGATATCGTCATACCGGTGCTTGTCGTCCTTGTGCTGGTCGTTCTCTTCGCCGGCATCAAGACCGTTCCGCAGGGCTATAACTACACTGTGGAACGCTTCGGCCGCTACACGAAGACACTGACGCCCGGCCTCAACATCATCATCCCGTTCATCGATCGCATCGGCGCGAAGATGAACATGATGGAGCAGGTGCTCGAAGTTCCGACCCAGGAAGTGATCACCAAGGATAACGCCATCGTGTCGGTCGACGGCGTCTCTTTCTATCAGGTGCTGAACGCGCCGCAGGCGGCCTATCAGGTGTCCGGCCTTCAGAACGCTATTCTCAACCTTACCATGACCAACATCCGCTCGGTCATGGGCTCGATGGACCTCGACGAACTCCTATCCAACCGCGACGCGATCAACGAGCGGCTGCTCAGGATCGTCGATGAGGCGGCGCATCCGTGGGGCATCAAGATGACACGAGTCGAGATCAAGGACATCAACCCGCCGGCCAATCTGGTCGATTCGATGGCCCGCCAGATGATGGCCGAGCGCGACAAGCGCGCACAGATTCTCGCCGCGGAAGGTCTCAAGGCCGCGCAGGTTCTGGAGGCCGAAGGCCGCAAGGAAGCAGCCTTCCGTGACGCGGAAGCGCGCGAACGCGCAGCGGAAGCCGAAGCGAAGGCGACGCAGGTTGTGTCCGAAGCAATCGCCAAGGGTGATGTCCAGGCTGTGAACTACTTCGTGGCGCAGAAATACACCGACGCATTGGCGAAGATTGCCTCGGCCAGCAACAGCAAGATCATCATGATGCCTCTCGAGGCCTCGGCGCTGGTCGGGTCGCTTGGTGGCATCGGCGCGATCGCCAAGGAGGTCTTTGGCAACGGCCCGTCAGGCACGCCATCTCGGCAGTCGCAGCGTCCGCCTTCCGTGCGGCCCGACGAAAACCAGTAGGCCGACGGCGATGATCGTCCGCTTCTTCTCAGAACTGGGTCCGTGGAACTGGATGGCGCTCGGTTTCGTGCTGCTTATCCTGGAGGTCTTCCTGCCTGGCGTTTTCCTGCTCTGGATCGGGCTTGCCGCGCTGATCGTCGGTGCGTTGTCGCTCATGTTCTGGGATGCCGGCTTCTGGGTCTGGCAGCTACAGGTTGTGCTTTTCCTTGCGCTGTCGCTTGCCTGCGCACTTGTCGGCAAGAAGATCGTCAGGAGCCGGGGCGATACGTCCGACCAGCCGCTGTTGAACCGCCGTGGCGACCAACTCGTCGGACGCCTCGCCACGCTCACCGAGCCGATCGTCAACGGTCGCGGCCGGGTGAAGATCGGAGACACGATGTGGCGCGTCGCCGGCCCCGATCTTCCCGCCGGCACGACGGTGCGCGTCAAGGCAGCCGCAGATCTCGACCTGGAACTTGTGGTGGAGGCGGTTTAAGCCGTCGCCTTATCCAGCGCTTCCAGTTCGTCGATCAGTCCGCTGATGACGCCAAGGCCGCCCTGCCAGAATTTCGGATCGGAGGCGTCCAGCCCGAAGGGCTTCAGAAGCTCCGAATGATGCTTCGTGCCGCCGGCTCGCAGCATCTCGAAATACTTCTCCTGAAAACCGCGCTCGGCGTTCTGATAGACGGCGTAGAGCGAATTCACGAGGCAGTCGCCGAAGGCGTAGGCATAGACGTAGAACGGTGAATGGATGAAGTGCGGGATGTAGGCCCAGAAGGTCTCGTACCCGTCCCGCAGCTTAATTGCTGGTCCAAGGCTTTCCTTCTGCACCTCCAGCCAGAACTCGCCGATCTTGTCTGAGGTCAGTTCGCCGTTGCGGCGCTCCGTGTGAACCTTGCGCTCGAATTCGTAGAAGGCGATCTGGCGCACGACCGTGTTGATCATGTCCTCGACCTTCTGCGCCAGCATCGCCTTGCGCTCCCGCTTGTCCTTGGTGCGATCGAGCAGGGAGCGGAAGGTGAGCATTTCGCCGAACACCGAGGCGGTTTCGGCGAGCGTCAGCGGCGTTGAAGCCATCAGCGCGCCTTGCCCGCCCGCCAAAACCTGATGCACGCCGTGGCCGAGTTCGTGCGCCAACGTCATCACGTCGCGCGGCTTGCCCATGTAGTTGAGCAGGACGTAGGGATGGGCGGAGGGCACGGTCGGATGCGCGAAGGCGCCCGGCGCCTTGCCTGGACGGACCGGCGCGTCGATCCAGTTGCGGTCGAAGAAGGTGCGCGCGATCTCCGCCATGTCCGGCGAAAAATCCTGGTAGGCCGACAGAACCGTGTTCTTCGCCTCTTCCCAGCCGATTGTTGCCTGCGGCGTTTCAGGCAGAGGCGCGTTGCGATCCCAGTGGTTCATTGCGTCCATGCCAAGCCAACGCGCCTTCATCCGATAGTAGCGGTGCGACAGGTGGGGATAGGCTTCGCGCACGGCTGCAGCGAGGGCATCCACCACGCCCTTCTCGACCCGGTTGGCCAGATGACGCGAATCCGCGATGTCCTTGAAGCCACGCCAGCGGTCAGAAATCTCCTTGTCCTTGGCGAGCGTGTTGGTAATCAGCGTGAACGTCCGCAGGTTCTTGCGAAAGGTCACCGCAAGAGCCTCGGCGGCTTCCTGCCTGACCTTGCCGTCGGCGTCTTGGAGGCGGTTCAGCGTCGGCTCGAGAAGCATCTCCTCACCGCCGACGTCGAAGCGCAGTTCCGTCATTGTTTCATCGAAGAGACGGTTCCAGGCACCGCGTCCTGTCACCGATTTCTCGTGGAAAAGCTGCTCTATGCGATCCTCGAGCTGGTAGGGCTTGTCCTTGCGCAGATCGATGACCCAAGGCCGGTAGTGGCCGAACAACGTGTCGTCTGCGAGCGCCTGCTCAATCACGGCGTCGTCGATCAGGTTTAGCTCGAGAGCAAAGAACAGGAGATGCGCGGATGCGTCCGTCATCCTTTCCTGCACGTCGCCGTAAAGCTTGGCCCGTTGCGGATCCGATGTGTCCCCGGCGTAGATCAGCCCGGCATAGGAGGCGATGCGACCGATCAGTTCCTCGAGGCCCTCGTAGTCGCGCAGAGCGATGCCAAGTTGCCCTGCCGCACCCCTCGCGGCTTCCGCGGCGAGCTGGCCCTTCCATCGGCTCTCGAACGCCTGCGACTCGGCCGCTGCTCGCTCCATGTCGGTATTGAGTTCGGGTGCATTTATCCCGGTATAGAGATCGGCGAGGTTCCATTCCGGCAGGTCGCCAAGGTCTTTCGCCTTGGCCGCCGCAGTGCCCTTTCGTTCGCCCGAGAACAGTCGCATGGTCAGCCTTCCGAATCCGAAGCCGTGAAAAGTCTAAAGACTTCGTTCACCGGCTTTTTTGAAGCGTTGTTTAGAAGCCTGTGCCAAGTTGATCCATTCGCCGGCAACAGGCTCCGAAGCAAGATACCCTCAGATAGCGATTCCTCATGGCAGGTTCCATCCTCATAGTCGATGACGATCCCGTGCAGCGCAGGCTGCTTCAGGCTTCGCTTGAGAAGTTCGGCTACGAGGTTGTACCGGTCGAAGGAGGAGAAGAAGCGCTGGCGAAACTGGAAAGTTCCGCCGGAAGTGCGATTTCCGCAATCGTGCTCGATCTCGCCATGCCCGGTATCGACGGCATCGGCGTGCTGAAGGCCATGCGCGAGCGCGAAATCGACATTCCCGTGGTCGTCCAGACGGCGCAGGGCGGCATCGATACAGTCGTGTCGGCGATGCGCAACGGGGCGTTTGACTTTGTCGTCAAGCCCGCTTCGCCCGAACGGCTGCGCACTGCCATTGCCAATGCACTCAAGGTCGAGGCCATGGAGGCCGACGCCCGCCGCTCCGTCCGGCGTGGCAGCGTCATAACCTTCAAGGACATCGTGACCAAAAGCCCGACGATGGAAAAGGTCCTGAGGCTCGCGCAAAAGGCTTCCGCGTCCGATATTCCGATCCTGATCGAAGGCGAATCAGGCGTCGGCAAGGAACTGGTTGCCCGGGCGATACAGGGTTCGGGCGAACGACGCTCGAAACCGTTCGTAACGGTCAATTGTGGTGCGATCCCAGAAAATCTGGTCGAGAGCATCCTGTTCGGCCACGAAAAAGGCGCGTTCACCGGGGCGACCGAAAAGCATGCGGGCAAATTTGTCGAAGCCCATACCGGAACGCTTTTTCTGGACGAGATCGGCGATCTTCCGCTCGACGTGCAGGTGAAGCTGTTGCGCGCCGTGCAGGATGGCGAGGTCGATCCTGTCGGCGGCAAGTCCACCATCAAGGTCGATATCAGGCTGATTTCCGCAACCCATCGCGACCTGTTGAAGCAGGTGAAGGACGGCGCCTTCCGCGAGGACTTGTTTTACCGGCTGAACGTCTATCCGATCATCGTCCCGCCGCTAAGGGATCGCAGGGACGACATCCCCTATCTGGTGCGGCATTTCATGGCGCGCGTGCCGGGGGGCAAGGGGGGGGCAGCGCCTGTGAACGCCATCTCCGAGGGCGCTCTCACCATGCTTCGGTCATATGATTGGCCCGGCAACATAAGGCAGCTTGAAAATGCGGTATTTCGGGCTTCCGTACTCTGCGAGGGCGGAATCCTTACCGAAGAGGAATTCCCGCAGATACGGGCACAAGTCGAAGGGTCGATCGACCTCGACCGGGTGGATCGCCAGCCGCCCACCGCCGGGGAAGCTCCCGCCGAACAGATTCAGCTCGCGGCATCTCCGCAATCCTTCGTGCTGCGGGCGCTCGACGATCGTGGCAACGTCAGAACCCTCGCAGATGTCGAGCTGGAGATGATCAAGCTCGCTATCGAGCACTACCACGGCCAGATGAGTGAGGTGGCTCGCCGTCTGGGGATAGGACGATCCACGCTCTACAGGAAGCTGAAGGAGTATGGTATCGATCCCGAAGAGGGCCGGCTCGACAGGCTTGCCTCCTGACTTGACTGGTGGCCGATGGTACGCTCGACGGCTTGTATGGCGCGCAATTTGATTTAAACCGTCGATTTACCACGATACTGCCTGGCCGGTTTGCACCAGATTGTTGCCACGGTGTTACCGCATTTCGACTTCAATAAGCGGGGATTAACCATTAGGATCGATATTCGGATGTCACTCCAACGCATCCGTTCGTCGTCTTCGGGGACAAACGGCAGCCTGCAAGGCCTTTTGATTTGACGAGAGCAGACCGACCCAATGCGCGGCCGACCGTGAAGACCACGATCTGGCCAAAATGGCTTACAGGGTTCATGCTGGTGTTCGGCGTGATGGCGTTTGGCGCACAGGCCGCACAGGCCGAGACCCGTACGCTTAAGCTCTATTTCATTCATACCAAGGAACGTGCCGAGATCACGTTCAAGCGCAATGGCCGCTACGATCAGGCCGGCCTGCGGCAGATCAACAACTTCCTGCGCGACTGGCGGCGCAACGAGCCCACGAAGATGGACCCCCGCCTGCTCGACACGGTCTGGGAAGCCTACAGGGCTGTCGGCGCCAAGGATTACATCCATGTCGTCTCCGCCTATCGCTCCCCGGCGACCAATTCGATGCTGCGCAAGCGCTCGAAAGGCGTCGCCAACAAGAGCCAGCACATGCTTGGCAAAGCGATGGATTTCTACATTCCAGGCGTGCCGCTGAAAAAGCTGCGTGATGCGGGCCTTCGGGCCCAGGCCGGTGGCGTCGGTTATTACCCGCGCTCCGGGTCACCGTTCGTCCACATGGACGTCGGCAATGTCAGGCATTGGCCGCGCATGAGCCGCAGCGAACTCGTCGCGGTGTTCCCGAACGGCAAGACGCTGCATGTGCCTTCCGACGGCAAGCCGTTGCCGGGCTTCGAGCAGGCGCTCGCGTCCTATGAGTCGCGCAAGAAGTCTGGAACCACCGCTCTCGCACTTGCCGCTGCCGCTCCGGAGAAGAAGGGACGCTCCGGCGGCCTTCTGGCGGCGTTGTTTGGTGGCGGCGCCGATGAGGAAGAGGATAACAGCGAAGGCTCGGGCACGGTTGTCGCGTCCGCACCGGCTCCGAAGCCGTCCGCGGAAATCAGCATTGTTCCGCCTGACGAAGCCAACCCGGCAACCGTTCCCTTCTCGACCGCCGACGAAGAGGTCGTTGAGACCCCCCAGACAATCATAGCCGCGCTTCCGGCGCGTGATGTTCCCGTGCCGCTCTTCGCACCTCGGCCGCAGGTCGATGTCGGTCAGACGATGGCTGCCGCGCCGGCGGATGCCGGGGCGGTGAACGGGACGACCGATCCCGCGCAACCGGATAACATTCCCTTTGCCGTTGCTTCGGCTACGCCCGTGGATGCTGAAGCGGCGTACGACGAGGCTGAAAGCGCTAGTATTCCGTTGCCGAGCTGGCGTCCCGCCCAGGAAGGCGAAGAGGTTGGCTCTCCTCTGCTTGCGCTTGCGCCTCCCGCACCGGAACAGCGCCCGGCCTCGGATGGGTTCGACGTCGCCGCGCTTATTGCCTCCGAGGAAGAGAGCGCTGCCGCCTCAAACGGAAAGAGCAAGCGCCTCGCGGCAGCAGCCCAACCCGCAGCCGCAAAGCCCAAATCCGTGGCCTCTCTTGCCGATGCTCCGACCGACTCCAAGACGACGTCAAAGGGTGACCGCGCCCGGGCAGACGCTACCAAACCCGCGCCAAAGCCGCAGGTTGTTGCTGCGCAACCGGAAGCGGCTCGGTGGGCACTCGGCGGACAGACGACGCTCGCCTATGACGCCAGCGCTCCGGCTGTGGCGCATCTGATGGTGCGCACCGCGCCCAGCCAGGTTTTCGCTACAGGGTTCCAGCGAGACACCGTTGTTGCCGACGCAAGCCGCTTTAGTGGCAAGGCGGTGAGCTTCATGCCGGTCGCTCGCTTCCAGACAAACTGATCGCAAGATCACAAAGAAAAAGGCCGGCTATGCCGGCCTTTTTTCCTTCCGGGAACAGGTGTCAGATCGGCTTGAGCGCGCTCGCCTGACGGGCAAGAGACTCGATGACGTCCCATTTCCCGTCCCGTATCGCGTCGTCCGGCGCGACCCACGAACCACCGACGCACACAACATTCGGCACAGCGAGATATTCCTCGGCGTTGAGGGCAGAGATGCCGCCCGTCGGACAGAAGCGGACGGAGGCGAGTGGCGAGGCGAGCGAGCGCAGGAAAGTCGTGCCGCCGGCCTGTTCTGCCGGGAAAAACTTCAGGAAGTCGATGCCAGCTTCCAGAGCGGTCATGATCTCGCCCGGCGTTATGGCTCCGGGCAACAGCGGCACTTCGCTGTCGGCTGCCGCCGAAATGAGGCTGCTCGTCAGGCCGGGGCTGACGATGAACTTGGAACCGGCCGCAGCCGCCTCGTCGAACTGCTTCGGGTTCAGCACGGTGCCCGCGCCGACCACGGCGTCTTCTACCTCGCCGGCAACGCGCCGGATGGCTTCGAGCGCGTCGTGCGTGCGCAGGGTGATCTCGATCATGCGCAACCCACCGGCAGCCAGCGCACGCGCCAGCGGTACGGCATTCTCAAGGTCCTTGATCTTGATCACGGGAATGACAGGCTGCCCGTCGAGCAGCGAAAGAAGCTTTTCGGTTTTGCCTGCCACGTCTGCTCTCCGTCATGAGGGGGGAATTCAATCGGTTAGCAGAACGACCGTGACGAGTCCATGAAACCCAAGGTAACATGCTGATCATATTGGACGGCGAGCGATGAAAAGCTTCTCGATCCAATCGCGAATCTTTTGCCACCCTGAACCGCTGAACGGCATCGCCTCGCCGATCACCTTTCTTGTGGCAGGGCCGACTATTCCATCAATCTCAAGCCCCCGGTCTTTCTGAAAAGCCATGACCGCACGCCTGGTGCGGTTACCAAACTTGCCATCGACGGTGAGCGGATAGCCGAGTGCTGAGAGGGACGTCTGCAGATCGCGTACAGCTTCCCCAGCAGATCCGTATCGCAGCAACTTTGGCGCTGGGTCGGCTTTGCCTGGGATATCGGAGCCGCCGGCCAACCTGCGATAAGCCGACGCGAGTTTCGTGTGATACGCGTTCTTTCTGTAGTTTGGGCCGTTGTAGCCGCGAGCGAACGCTTCCCAGTCGTGCGCCAGCAGCGATGGCCGCAACGCTGACTTGTCGATGAATTTCGCCATCAGCCGCGCCTGTCCCGCTGCGCTGACGCGCGCCTCGGCCACCAGCGTATCGATGTCGCCAAAGCCCAGCCATGCCCAATGCGCTCCCATGACCTGGCCAAGGCCCCATGAGACGGATTCGTAGGCGGCGCGGTGGTCGATAGAAGCTGCTCGCTCCAGCAAGCGCCAGCGCGCCGCCTGCGACGCCGGGTTGACGATCGCGCCCGCGTGGGGCGACGCAAGGCCCGCAGTGCGTGCGATTGCCAGTGCATCGCCTGAAAGGCGCCTGTCGAAATAATGGCCTTCGAAGCGGATCAGAGGCTCCTGCCGGCCTTCGATCAGCGCAAAGACGGCGCCACCGCTCTCCACTTCGGCCACGGCGAGCAGTGCCGCCGGTTCGATGCCGAACTCGACTGCGACCTGCCTGATTTCATCTATGGTTTGCTGCGTGAACATCGACCTCTCCTTTTCGGACAAGTGTCGATCCGGTCCGCACGACGGGGATAAACGGGCGATAGGATTGCAGATCAATGTTACGTCAGAGTGCTTTGTCTTATCTATAAGCCATTGTATATAAACGGCTTTTCTTGTCGATCTTGAAATTTTTGTGCCAAATCGATACCGGCTGCTGCCATGAATTCATTCACACCTGCTTTCCGTGTCGCGGCGCTCTACCGCTTCGTGCGGCTTGACCGTTGCGACGAACTGCGTGCCCCGTTGGCCGCATTCTGTTGTGGGCGCGGTATCAAGGGTACTTTGCTGCTTGCCCGAGAGGGCATCAACGGGACGGTTGCAGGCAGCGAGAAGGCGATTGCCGAACTCATCGCCCATCTGGAGGATATGCCGGAATTCGCGGGCCTCGACGTCAAATATTCGTCCGCCGACGAGATGCCTTTCCACCGCATGAAGGTGCGATTGAAGCAAGAGATTGTAACCATGGGCGTTGCGGATATCGATCCGCTCGCCGACGCCGGCGCTTATGTCGCCCCTAGCGATTGGAACGCGCTGATTGCCGATCCGGGCACGGTGGTCATCGATACGCGCAATGATTACGAGGTTCGCCTCGGCACATTCGCGGGTGCGCTCGACCCCGAAACGCAGAGTTTCCGCGACTTCCCCGCCTGGGTGGAACGTCATCGCGCTGAACTGGAGGGGAAAAAAGTCGCGATGTTCTGCACGGGTGGAATTCGCTGCGAAAAGGCCACCGCCTATGTGCGCTCACTTGGAATAGAAGATGTTTTTCATCTCAAGGGTGGCATCCTGAAATATCTCGAGGAGGTGCCGGCCTCGGAAAGCCTCTGGCAGGGCGAGTGCTTCGTCTTCGACGAACGGGTATCGGTTGCGCACGGCCTGGAGGTTGGCGATGCGGCTTTGTGTCGTGCCTGCCGTCGTCCGCTGACGGCCGCCAACCGGCTGTCGCCGAAGTTCGAGGAAGGCGTGTCTTGCGAAAGTTGCTATTACGAACGCAGCGCGGAAGATCGTGCCCGTTATGCAGAGCGCCACCGGCAGGTCAAACTCGCTGCGGGTCGCGGCGCGCGTCCGCATATCGGGAATTGAGGCCAGCCGAATACGAAAATCGACGGTCGCCGTCATTGTAAAGTCGTGGCCGGCGACTACTTCACAGTGGCGCGTGACAAGGAGAGCTTGATGTTCGATCCCAAGAAACTGCTCGACGACCTGCTAGGCTCGAAGATTCCGGGAACGGAATCCACCGTTCGGGACAAGGCCGGGCAGGCAACGCAACTTGCCAAGGACAATCCGCTGGCAACCGGCGCGCTGGTTGCCGTGCTGCTTGGAACTGGGGCAGGGCGCAAGGTGACAGGTTCTGCCATCAAGCTTGGCGGCCTCGCCGCAGTCGCCGGCCTCGCCTACAAGGCCTACCAGAGCTATCAGGTCGGCCAGCAGCCCGGAACTGCGTCCACACAAGGTGGGCCCGTCCTTTTGCCGCCTCCATCCGACGACGCCTTCAATCCCGCACAGGCGCCACAAGGCGAGGCGGAATTCTCGCTCTCGCTGGTCCGCGCGATGATCGCAGCCGCCAAGGCCGACGGCCATATCGATGACGACGAGAAGAAAAAGATCGGCGACAGGCTGGCTCTTGCCGGACTTGGCCCGGAAGCGGAAGCCTTTCTGCGGGAAGAGCTCGAAAAGCCGCTCGATCTCGACGAACTCGTCTCGCTCGCGCAGACCGAGGCGCAACGTGTTGAGCTCTATACGGCCTCTCGTTTGACCATCGATCCAAACACACGTGCGGAACGTGGTTATCTCGACCTGCTCGCGGGGCGACTCCAGCTTCCAGACGCGCTGGTGGATCATATCGAGGCCACCGTTTCGGCCGCCAAGGAGCCTGTGCCGGTCGATGCTTCAGCACGAACCTCGGTGCCGCCAGTGCCGGGCACGAATCCTCCGCGCTGGTGAAACCCGATTGAATTAGGCCTGGAGCGCTCGTTAACGTTTCGTTAACCATTCAGGCGCAGGATTCCCGTTAGTCGGATCGGCGTTCTCCTCCTCCCAAGCCCGATCCGCGAATTGGGGCGGTCGCCAATGACCGCCCTTTTTGTCGATACCTTCGGCCTCATGGGAGCTTGCCTCTTTCCCTCCTATCTGCGATTGCGTTTCGCGCACTCCGAGGAGGAAATCGATGCCCGAAGCAAAATCTGCAAATGGAAAGACCGCGATCGTGACCGGAGCCGGTTCGGGAATCGGCAAGGTGACCGCCGCGACTCTGCTTGCCGAGGGTTGGAACACGGTTTTCGTCGGACGCCGGAAGAGTCTCCTCGATGAAGCCGCAGGCCAGGCGATCAAAACCGCGGCAACCGGAGCGACGGCGCTCGCTGTCGCCTGCGACGTGACAAAGCCCGCCGATGTCGATGCACTTTACGCCGAGGTCGAGAAGGCCTTCGGCCGAGTCGATCTCGTCTTCAACAACGCCGGGACCGGTTTCAAGACATCGACCATCGACGAGGTGCCGGTGGAGGTCTGGAACGACGTTGTGGCGGTCAACCTCACCGGTTCGTTCCTCGTTGCGCGCGGCGCCTTCGCGATGATGCGCCGGCAGAGCCCGATGGGTGGGCGCATCATCAACAACGGGTCGATTTCCGCGCATGCGCCACGTCCGGGCTCCGTGCCCTACACGGCGACCAAGCATGCGATCACAGGCTTGACCAAGACCCTTGCGCTGGACGGCCGTCCCTTCGACATCGCCTGCGGACAGATCGACATCGGCAATGCGCTGACCAACATGGCCGCGTCGATGACGACAGGCATGCCGCAGGCCAATGGTACGATGGCGACCGAGCCTGTCATGGACGCCCAGCGCGTCGCGGACGCGGTCGTTTACATGGCGAGCCTGCCGCCGGACGCAAATGTGCTTTTCCTCACCGTCATGGCGACCAAGATGCCGTTCGTCGGCAGGGGATAACGCCGCTGGACGTTAGAACATGAATGATGCCGTGGCCGGATCTGCGCCCGTCCGGCCTCCAGCTGTGTCCAGCGAAGCGATGGACTTCATGTCGTCGGCATCAAGCTCGAAATCGAAAACATCGAAATTGGCGGCGATGCGATCCCGGTTTACCGACTTCGGGATGACGACCAGCCCTTCCTGAAGATGCCACCGGATGATCGTCTGGGCGGTCGTCTTGCCGTGCTTCCTGGCGATCCCGCCAATCGTCGCATCGTCCAGCAGGCGACCGCTGCCGAGCGGGCTCCAGCTCTCGATCTGAATCTTGTGCCCGGCATGGAAAGCGCGAGCCGCTCGTTGCTGGAGACGGGGATGAAGTTCGATCTGGTTCACCGCCGGCGTAACGCCCGTTTCGCCGATGATGCGTTCCAGATGATCCCTGTTGAAGTTCGAGACGCCGATCGAGCGGACGCGCCCGGCGTCCCGCAGTTCGATCAGGGTTTTCCACGCTTCCACATATTTGTCCTGCTTCGGCACCGGCCAATGGATCAGGAACAGGTCGAGCTGCTCGACCCCGAGCTTGCGCATCGTGGCATCGAACTCTCGAAGCGCAGCGTCACGCTCGTGCGCCCGATTGCGGAGCTTGGATGTGACGAAGAGTTCCGATCTGGGGATGCCGGCGGAACGGATCGCCTCTCCGACGCCTTCCTCGTTTCCGTAGCCTTCGGCCGTGTCGATCAAGCGATATCCCGCGGCGATGCCCCAGCCCACCACCTTCGCGGTGATCGATGGATCCACTTGCCAGACGCCGAGCCCAAGTTGTGGGATCGAAAAGCCGTCGTTCAGGGAAATGGATTCAGGCATGTGCTGTCCCTCATGGAATGCTTGGTGGCTGGGTATGCCATATCTAGGTTCCACGATGGTTTTGCCAAGCAATTGGATTGATCCGGTGCCCGGTCCCACACGTAACCGCAGACATGGGCTTGCACTCTTCAATCGTGGCTGCGTGGCGCTGGATCGAGCGCTATGCTGATCATGAGGATCCGCTTGTTGGGGCGTCGAACTGGATTGCACTTGTCGTTGTTTCAAACCAACCGTTCTACCCACTCTATCTCTATGCAGTGGTCGGCGACCGGTTCATTCCTTCGCTGCTGACCTTCTTCTCGACGCCGTTTTTTGCCGCGGTCCCGGCCGTGTCGCGCCGCCATCCTTTCGCCGGCCGGGTCATGCTGCCGCTGGTGGGCATAGGAAACGGTATCGTTGCCGCCAAGGCTCTGGGGCCAGCCTCAGGTGTGGAACTGTTCCTCATACCATGCGCGCTTATCGCCGCCGCCCTGTTCAGGCCGTCCGAATGGGTGGCGGGCTTCGCCCTGATCGTCGCCGTGTTCCTGTCCTACTTCCTGCTGCACGAACGCTACGGCGCGCCGCTGTCCAGCTATACGGATGCGGAGTATGCGACCCTGTTCTCCATCAACGCGATGAGCGCAGCCGGCCTGACCGTGTTCATCGGACTGCTTCTGCGCGGAATAATCCACGATACGCGGGCAAGCCCACCTTAGCCCGTTAAAACGGTCCGGAAGTGGCTAGAATTCAACCCTGGCGGTTGCTCTCGAGGAACAGCTTCATTCGTTCGAGCGCCCGCAGGATGTTCTCCTCCGAGTTCGCGTAGCTCAGGCGGATGTAGCCTTCGCCGAGGATGCCGAAGTCCGGGCCGCCGATCAATGCGACGCCGGCGCCATCCAGCAATTCAGAGGCCAGCTTCTTCGCCTTCCAACCGGTTTTCGAGACATTCGGGAAGGCATAGAAAGCACCCTTCGGCGTGATACATGACACGTCGGGCAGGTCGTTCAGGCCCTCGACGACAATCTTGCGGCGGTTGTCGAAGGCCTTCATCATCTCGACCTCATCCTGCGGACCGTCAATCGCGGCGATGCCGGCGAACTGGCTTGGCGCGTTGACGCAGGACCAGCAGTTGACCGCCAGCTTGCGCACCTTGTCGTAGAGGTTGCCGCCCTTCTCGCCGTTCGGCCAGATCGACCAGCCCATGCGCCAGCCCGTCATCGCCCATGTCTTCGACCAGCCGTTCAACACGATCAGGCGGTCGCGGATTTCCGGGTATTTCAACAGCGAGGTGTGTTCCTCGCCGTCATAGGTCATGACGTCGTAAATCTCGTCGGACATAATGGCGACGTCGGGATGCTTTTCCAGTCCCTTCACCAATCTGTCGATCTCGACTTTTGGCGTCACCCCGCCCGTCGGGTTGGCCGGTGAGTTGAGGATGATCAGGCGTGTCTTGGGCGTGATCAGCGCAAGCGTCTCTTCCGCCGAAAAGGCAAACCCGTTTTCCTCGCGGATCGGGATAGGAACAGGGGTCGCGCCGGTGAATTCGATCATCGAGCGATAGATCGGGAAGCCGGGATCGGGATACATGATCTCTGCGCCCGGTTCGCCGAACATGATGATGGCCGCGTACATCGTCGGCTTGCCGCCGGGCAGGATCATGACGTTTTCCGGCGAGACCTCGACGCCGGTCATGGCAAGGGTGCGGCGGACGACAGCCTCGCGCGTCGCCAGCAGTCCGGTCGCCGGCGTATAGCCGTGATGCCCGTCCTTCAGCGCCTTGATAGCGGCCTCGACGATGTGGGAAGGCGTCTTGAAGTCGGGCTGGCCTATGCCAAGGTTGATGATGTCCTTCCCCTGCGCGGCCAGCGCGGTGGCGCGGGCAAGCACGGCAAAGGCGTTTTCTTCTCCCAGCCGGTCGAAGGCGGCGACTGTGTGGAGCATTTTTCCTCCCTATCTGGCGCTAAAGTGTCCTGCGTGTTTCTGTGAGCCTGACGAGGCAAAGTCAATCGGAGTGAAGCCGCCGTGAGCGAAGAGCTGAAAAACTGGGCGCCGCGCCCGCGTCCCCAACGAAAGGTTCTCGAAGGCCGGTATGTCCGGCTTGAGCCGCTGTCTGCGGCCAGGCATGGCGACGGGCTCTACGAAGCGGCCACGGTCGCGAATGCCGACGAGCGCTTCCGCTGGCTCGGCGAGACGACGCCGGAAAGCCGCGAGGTATTCCAGCCATGGCTGGACAAGGCGGAGGCCAGCGAGGACCCGCTCTACTTCGTCGCCATCGACAAGGCTTCCGGCAAGGTTGCCGGGCGGCAGACCTTCCTGCGCATCGATCCGGCAAACGGCGTCATCGAGATCGGCCACATCCACTGGGGGCCGCTGATGCAGCGAAAACCGGCGGCGACCGAGGCGCACTACCTGTTCATGCGCCACATTTTCGATGAGCTCGGTTATCGCCGTTGGGAGTGGAAGTGCAACAACCGCAACGAACCCTCGAAACGGGCTGCCGAGCGCTTCGGCTTCACCTTCGAAGGCCTGTTCAGGCAGCACATGGTGATCAAGGGCGAAAGCCGGGACACTGCCTGGTACTCCATCATCGACAAGGAGTGGCCGGCGTTGCTTAAGGCATACGAGGGCTGGCTTGACCCGAAGAACTTTGATAGTGACGGAAACCAGAAAAGGCGTCTGGAAGACTTCCGTAAGTCTTTGACGTGAAAGGTTATTTCGTTACTAGCGAGATTTTCTTTGGCTACTCCGAAAACCCCCGGCCATGATCACGACCACGATCATGCTGGGCATGATCACGCAGGACATGACCATGCTGGCCATAGCCATGGCCGCGGCCATGTGCATGGTGGCACGGACAAGAAACGCGTCCTGATCGCAGCACTGCTGACCTTCGGCTTCATGTTCGCGGAAGCGGCGGGTGGCCTCATCACGGGCTCGCTGGCGCTGCTTGCCGACGCCGGCCACATGCTGACGGATTCCATTTCGCTGGGACTTGCCTGGTACGCTTTCCATCTGGCCGAACGGCCTGCTACCGCGCGCCTGACCTATGGTTTCGATCGCGTGAAGACGCTGGTGGCATTTACCAATGGCATTGCGATCTTCGCGATCGGCGCCTGGATCGTGGTCGAGGCCTTCCACAGGATTAGTCAACCAACGCCTGTGCTCGGAGGGCCGATGCTCGTCATCGCGATGCTCGGCCTCGTCGTGAACATCGCCGCGTTCCTGGTTCTCCACGGCGGCAGCCGCGAAAGCCTGAACATGCGCGGTGCAATCCTCCATGTTGTGGGCGACCTGCTCGGTTCGCTCGCGGCGCTTATCGCAGCCGCGGTCATCATCTTCACGGGCTGGATGCCGATCGACCCGATCCTCTCGGCGCTGGTTGCCGTTCTGCTGTTCCGCAGCGCTTGGTCGTTGGTGCGCGAGTCGGGCAACCTGCTGCTCGAAGGCGTCCCCGGCGGTCTTGATCGCGACGACATCGCGCGCGATCTGGAAGCCAGCGTGCCTGGAGTTCGTGAGGTGCACCATATGCACCTCTGGTCGCTGGACGGCTCCAAGCACATGGCGACGCTGCATGCCTGCCTTGCCCAGGACGTCGATGCTCACAAAGCTGTCGTTGCCATCAAGACGCGGCTTGCGGAAAAACACGGCATAGACCATGCCACTGTCGAGCCGGAATTCGGAGCATGCACCGACGGCGGAACGCAACATATCCACTAGCAGATCATCGGGAGGAACTATGGCCGGCAGGCTCAAGGGAAAGATCGCCGTGGTGACGGCAGCAGGGCAGGGGATCGGCCGCGCCATCGCGGAGGCCCTCGTGGCCGAGGGGGCGACCGTTTACGCTTCGGATGTCTCTCGCGAGAAACTGGATGGGCTGGCCAAGGCCAAGAAAGCAAAGCTCGACGTTTTGTCGACCAAGGCTGTCGACGCTTACGCAGCAAAAGTCGGTCCGGTGGACATCCTCGTCAACGTTGCCGGCTACGTGCACCACGGCACTGTGCTGACCACCGACGACAAGGACTGGGAATTTTCGTTTGACCTAAACGTCAAGTCCATGCACCGGACCATCAAGGCGTTCCTACCGGGTATGCTGGAGCGTGCGAAGGAAAGCGGCAAGACAAGTTCCATCGTCAACATCGCCTCGGGCGCTTCGTCCGTACGCGGTATCCCGAACCGCTATGCATACGGCGCCAGCAAGGCAGCGGTCATCGGCCTCACAAAGGCAGTCGCCGCCGACTACATTCGAGACGGCGTACGTTGCAACGCCGTGGCGCCGGGGACCTTTCGGTCGCCCTCCTGGGAGGATCGTGTCGAGACCCTTGGCAAGGAGTGGGGCAGCAAGGAGAAGGCGCTTGAGATGTTCGTCCAGCGCCAGCCCATGGGGCGCGTCGCCGATGCGTCAGAGATCGCGCCGATCGTCGTCTATCTCGCGTCCGATGAGGCGGCCTTCACCACGGGAACCGTAATGAACGTCGATGGCGGCTTTGCCCTTTGAGGCATTGGTATAGAGTGGCGCTATGAGCCCCGAGAACCGCAACTCCGCCATAGCCGCCGCCATCCTGCTCGCTGTCTTCGGGCTGGGTGCGTTCTATATGCCGACCATCATGCTGGCCGTAGGCAATCTCTCGACGGTCGCTGCGGCGTTTATAGCCGTGGCCTTCGTAATGGCCTTCTTCGCAGTGTTCTGGCTACGAGGGAGAAGCCAGAAGCGGCGCGACTTGCGCTGAACTCGTCTGGCTTGCTGGGTAGCCTCCCGTGCCAGGGAGCAAGGTTGCGCTCAGCATCAGCAGGCCAAGCAGAAGGACCATGGTCGCGCCGGCGATCTCGATCGTTGCGTGGACACGGTTGCCCATGCGGCCGTCGCCCGCGAAGGCCACAGCCCAGTTCTTGGCGGTCACGGCCATGGTTGCGAGGATCGAGACGGTGATTGCCGTGCCGAGAGCCATGGCGAGCACCGACAGAACGCCGCCTAGCCAGAGCCCGTTCAGGAAGGCGAAGGTGAGGACGATCAGGGCGCCCGAGCAGGGACGCATGCCGACCGCCGCAACCGCCGACCACGCGGTCTTCCAACTGAAATTGTCTCCCGAAAGCATGGCAGGGTCGGGAGCGTGACTATTGCCACAGGTCGAGCAAACCGCATCGACGCTATGGTCATCCGCATCGACGCATTGGAAGGCGCTTTGCGAGGGGGATGCAGTGCGCGCGGCCGATAGGCTGTGAGCTTGCGTCGCGCCGAACAGGCCACGTACTCTTGGCACCGACTTCTGCCAGAGCAGCCATGCGCCGAACAGCGTAATCAGCAGATAGCTCGCGATTTCCAGGAACCACGTGGCGTCGGTCATTTTTATCGAGGTTCCTCGCAAAAAGAGGAACACCAGGGTTATCAGCAGGATTGCCACTGCCGCCTGCAGGAATGCGGAGACGAACGAGAGCATGATGCCCCGGCGGAGCGCGACCTCGTTGGCCAGCATGTACGAGGAGATCACGGCCTTACCGTGTCCGGGGCCGGCGGCGTGAAAAACGCCGTAGGCAAAAGAGAGCCCAACCAGCACCCAGAGGCTGCTGTTGTTTTCGCGCATCGATTTCAGCGCGCCGGTCAGCGCGCGGTAGAATTGCTGCTGTTGCATGTTGACCCAGTTCAGCAGCCCGGAAAAAAGTCCGGTCGACGGCACGGCGGTTTCTGCAGTCCCGATGCCGAGCGAGCTTTGCGCATGCGCGTGGCCAGCAAAATGTGTCGCCACATAAGCAAGCACGATTGCGCCAAAGACGATCCGAACCTTAGTCTTGTTCATGTCCGCTTCGCCCGGCCTTACGACGTGCAGGTCAGTTCCAACCTCGTTGCGAAGATCTTGCTGAGATCGGTGCCGGTCGGATCGGTGAAGAATTCCTCGGTCAGCGAGGCCTGGTTCTGCGCGATCGCTTCGTCAGGATCGGGGCGGATAACCGAGCGCGTGCAGCCGGACGGAATGCCGTTCACAGCCATGTTCTGGTCGTCGGTATATTCAATGGCGGTATAGAACGTCGGGTCATAGACGCCGAAATCCACCTTGCCCTTCAGCGGTAGGGCTTCCTTCGGCTCGGATTCGAACATGATGATGAGCTGGTCGTTTTCGAAGTTGGCCATCAGTTGCGGCGGGGGCTTCATCGCCACGTCCTTGCCGTCCAGCGTCACCATTTGGAAGTAGTTGAAGTCGGCCAGCGAGTCGTAGACGGTCTTGGATACTTCCTGCAGTTCCGAATCATCCAGCTTGAGGTCGCCATTGGCGTCGAACTCGACCAGCACGGTCGAAGAGAAGAGATCGTCGAAGCGCCAGAGGTGGCGTAGCGACTTCACCGTGCCGTCAGGATTGACGATGACGTCGAGCCTTGCCTCGGCGAAGACATGCGGGTGGACATGCGCCGGCCCTATAGAGGCAAGCAGCGCGGCCAATCCCAAAACTGTCGTGGAAACGCGCATTCCTAGCGGTGGTCCCTTGTCTTTCCCTCGCGATGTAACGTTAGCACAATCCGGGCGAAAGTGGGACGCCGCCACGATTTGTCACCGGTCGCCCTCGGCTTTCTTGAACCACTGGACGAGGAAATCCACGAGCACCCTGACCTTCGCGGGCAAATACCTTCGATGCGGATAGACGGCGAAAATGCCGCCGCCTTTCGGAATCCAGTTGTCCAGCACCGGCACGAGACGGCCGCTCTGAATATCGGGTTCCGCGATAAAGTCGGGCAAAACCGCCCAGCCGAGACCTGAAATCGCTGCGGCACGCGTCGCCATAGGGCTGTTGACCTCAATCCTGCCGGTCACGGAAACCGTAAACATCTGGCCGTTTTCACCGACGAACGGCCAGTTTGAGAGCCAGCGGCCGTTGGTGTCTATCACGCACGGCCTGCTCGACAGGTCTTGCGGCCGTTCGGGCGCACCGTACTTTTCGATCGCTTCCGGTGATGCGCAAATGCGCGTGGTGAACGGCAGGAGTCGTCTTGCGATCAGCGACGAATTTTCCAGTCGGGTGATGCGCACCGCGAGGTCGAAACCTTCTTCCACAAGGTCCACAAAGCGGTCGTCGAGGTTGACTTCAAGAATGATCTCCGGGTGCGCCACCGCAAAGTCGATAAGCGATTGCCCGATCGGTGCGTCGGCAAAGGTTCTCGGTGCCGAAAGCTTGATCCTGCCACGCACGTCGCCCGACGATTCCCGGACGGCGTCCGCGAGACTGTCGACCTCGCGCACGATCTCGGAAGCGCGCTTGTAGTAGGTATGTCCCGCTTCGGTCAGGGAGAATTGCCGTGTCGTGCGGTTGAGCAACAGCGCGCCGAGTTCGTCCTCCAACTCGCGCACATATTTCGACAGCAGAGCCTTCGAGCGACCGATCTTGCGCGCCGCAGCGGAAAAGCCTTCGGCTTCCACCACATCGATGAAGGCGCGCATGCGCGTTAGCGTATCCATTGCTAGGCTCCTGTCTCGATAATCCGACGCCCCAGCCTGATCAGCGCAAGATCGCTTCCTGCGGGCCCAAGCAGCGAGAGGCCGAACGGCGCGCCGTCGACAAAGCCAACGGGCAGGCTGATCTGGGGAAATCCGGAGAGACCGGACCAGCAGAGCAGCCTGATCGCCTGTTCGCGGAAAGCGCCCATTTCTTCGGGTGTACTTGCACTTCTCGGGGCGGCGCAGGGCACCGTCGGCAACAACAGCACCCCGTCGTCGCCAAGCAGTTCGCCGAGTGCGACACGGAACGCTGTCCGAAAGCGCGTGTCGGTGGCTACCTCTTGGGCACTTACTGTTTTTCCGAAAGCGAAGCGTTCGTAGATTGAGGCGCCGATCCGCCTGCCAGGCACGGAGATCCATTCGCCGTGCGCCGCCCATGCCTCGTGCGCCTGAAGCCTGCGCGTCGCCCAGTAGAGCTCGTCGATTCCGAAGGGTGGCTGCTTGGCTGCACGTACTGGACCGAGAACGCTTTCGACGCGGCGTCGCATGCGGCTGTAGGCTGTCGCCTCGGTAGGTCCGGCCAGCAGTTCGTCCAGCGCCGGCAGGGAGATGAGGCGCGGCTTTCCGTCTGGAGGGGCCAACGGGGATGCGCCGGTTTCCGTGATCACTGCCCGACCTACCTTCTCGTAGGTGTCCATGTCCTTCGCGAACCAGCCGAACGTGTCGAACGACGGAGCCAGCGGCATCGTATGGTCCAGCGGGATCAGGCCGTGGGTAGTACGCAATCCTATCAATCCGCAGAAGCTCGCCGGGGCACGTACTGATCCGCCTGTGTCGGAGCCCGTTCCGATATCGACCAGCCCACCTGCCACCGCCGCGGCCGAACCGGATGACGAGCCGCCGGTGATGCGGTCGGGGGCGGCAGGATTGACCGGATGCGGAAAGTGCACGTTCTGCCCGATCATCGAGAAGGCGAGTTCTTCCGTCTGGGTCTTTCCGATAAAACGCGCGCCGGTATCGAGCAGGCGCTGCACAGCAGACGCTGTCGTGAGGGCCGGCTGCGCTTCTGCGTGGCGATCCGGGTTGCCCCATCCGGACACGTAGCCCTTGACGTCGAAGATGTCCTTCACGCCGAGGGTTAGTCCTGCGAGCGGGCCATCCTTCGCACTTTCGACCGCTACCCCGGGATGGTCGAGGAAGGCGTTCAGCGGGTCGCGCGTTTGCAGACTCATCGTTCAATTTCCCGAAACGATCATCGGAACATTGTTCGACATCTGCATGGTTTTCAAGTCCTCTTGAAATGCCTTCAATATACGTTACATGAAAATGTATATTGATTTCGTGGAGCACCGTGATGAATGCCACCAGGATAAGCGATCGGCTGACAGTCGCCGGCCAGCCAGATCCGGCAATGTTCGGGCAATTGGCTGCGGAGGGCTACAAGGTCCTGCTGAATGCGCGGCCGGATGGCGAGGAACCAGGGCAGCCTGGCAACAAGGTTGAAGGGCAGGCTGCAAAAGACTCAGGTCTCGACTATGTGTTCGTTCCGGTCACCGGCCCGGGCATCACCGAAGCCGATGTGCAGGCGTTCCAGAAGACCATTCGCGACGCGAAAGGACCAGTCTTTGCGCACTGCAAGAGCGGCATGCGCGCGCTTGCGCTTTATGCGATCGGCGAAGTGCTGGACGGCAGGATGAAGCGCGACGAGGTGGAGCCCTTCGGACGGAGCCATGGCTTCGACCTGACCGGAGCCGTCCGCTGGCTTGACCGCGAGGCGAAACGCTCGCCCGTGATCAAGGGGTTCTTCGACCCCCGGACATGGAGCATCCAGTATGTCGTGACCGATCCCGCGACGAAACACTGCGCGATTGTCGATCCCGTCTACGACTTCGACGAGAAGTCAGGCTCGACGGGCACGGGCAATGCCGATGCAATCTTGAACTATATTGAAGCCGAAGGCCTGACGGTGGAGTGGATTCTCGATACGCATCCGCATGCCGACCACTTTTCGGCGGCACATTATCTCAAGCAGAAGACCGGCGCGAAAACCGCCATCGGCAGCCATGTCGTCGATGTCCAGAAACTGTGGCAGGGCATTTACAACTGGCCTGAACTCAGGACGGATGGTTCGCAGTGGGACCGGCTGTTTTCAGCAGGCGACACTTTCACGGTCGGATCCGTCAAAGCGCGCGTGCTCTTCTCGCCGGGTCATACTTTGGCGTCCATCAGCTACGTCATAGGCGATGCGGTCTTCGTGCACGATACGATCTTCATGCCCGATTCAGGGACCGCGCGTGCGGATTTTCCAGGTGGCAGCGCGAAGGTGCTCTGGGCGTCGATCCAGGAAATCCTGTCTCTGCCGGATGAGACGCGCGTTTTTACGGGTCATGACTATCAGCCCGGCGGACGCAATCCCAAATGGGAAAGCACTGTCGGCGAGCAGAAGCGGCTCAATCCGCATCTTGCCGGAATGGATGAGAAGCGTTTCGTCGCTTTGCGCGATGCGCGCGACAAGACGTTGCCGATGCCAAAGCTCATCCTGCACGCCCTCCAGATCAATACGCGCGGTGGCCGGTTGCCAGAGCCCGAAGCGAATGGACGGCGCTACCTGAAGTTTCCGCTCGATGCACTGGAGGGTGCGGCATGGTGAGTTCGCTTGCAGAACTTCCCCTTACGGTGTCAGCGATGGAGGACCGTGCGGGGGAGGTGGCGACGCTGCTTAAAGCGCTCGCGCATCCCGTCCGGCTGATGCTCGCCTGTACGCTGGCGGAAGGCGAATTCTCTGTCGGCGCACTAGAAGAGCGGCTGGATATCCATCAGCCGACGCTGTCGCAACAACTCGGGGTCCTGCGCGAAGCGGGCGTCGTGGAGACGCGTCGCGACGGCAAGCAGATATTCTACCGCCTGACCGAGAAGAAGGCGGCACAGCTCATCGATGCCCTTTATTCCATCTTCTGCAAGGATGAATCATGACTCCTTACTGGCCCTCTCTTCTCGGCGGCATGTTGCTAGGCGTGTCCGCCTTGCTGCTGCTCCTCGTCAATGGCCGGATCGCCGGCATAAGCAGCATTGTCGGCCGCCTGCTGGCGGGTCACCAGCTTGCCGCGAACGCTGCCTTTGTCGTCGGGCTGCTGCTTGGGCCGGTACTTTACGCGGCGGCCTACGGCAGTTTTCCCGCGGTCACCATTGCGGCCTCTTGGCCTGCCATCATAGTAGCCGGCCTTCTCGTCGGCTTTGGCACACGCATGGGGTCCGGGTGCACGTCCGGTCACGGAATACTCGGGCTGGCGCGCCTTTCGAAACGTTCTATTGCCGCGACTCTCGTTTTCCTGGTGGCGGGCGTTGCGACGGCTACCGTGGTCGGGGCGGTGTCATGACCGAGCATACCGCCATTGGCCACCACGGCACCCCTTCCACAATACACGCCCTGCCGCGCGTGTTGGTCGCGCTTGTCGCCGGCGCCGTCTTTGGTTTCGGTCTTTCCTTGTCGGGCATGGTCGATCCGGCGCGCGTGATCGGGTTCCTCGACATCGCCAGCGGACATTGGGATCCGAGCCTGATGTTCGTGCTTGGGGGCGCGGTGGCCGTCACCATGCCCGGCGTGCTGTTGCAACGCCGCTTCAGCCGGCCGTTGCTCGACCGGACGTTCCATGTCCCCGCGGTTGATCGTATCGACGGCCGGCTGCTCGCCGGCTCGGCGATCTTCGGCGCTGGCTGGGGGCTGGCAGGCTTCTGCCCGGGCCCGGCGGTTGCCGCGCTGTCCATGGGATTGGCGCCAGTTGTCCTGTTCGTCGCGTCAATGGTGGCCGGCATGATGCTCCACGATCGTCTTATGGCGAGGACGAAGTGAGTCTGCTCGAATTTCTACCGGCGGTCGGCTCCGGCAGCGCGGTCGGCTTCATGCTCGGCCTCGTTGGCGGCGGCGGTTCGATCCTGGCCACCCCGCTTCTGCTTTATGTCGTCGGCGTGTCGAGCCCGCACGTCGCCGTCGGCACCGGGGCTTTGGCCGTCTCGGTGAATGCCTATGCCAATCTCGTCGTGCATGCCCGCAAGGGGCACGTGTGGTGGCGCTGCGCGGCCATTTTCGCCGCCGTCGGCACGCTGGGCACGATCGTCGGTTCGAGCCTTGGTCTCGCGGTCGATGGGCAGCACCTGCTCTTTCTTTTCGGGCTGGTCATGATGGGTGTCGGCTTGATGATGTTGCGTCCCATCAGGACGTCGGTTTCCGCGCCACGGCCTGTCGATCGCCGGATGTGTCTGTTGACCGCCGCGATGGCGCTCGTCACCGGAGCAGCCTCCGGTTTCTTCGGCATCGGTGGCGGATTCCTCATCGTCCCGGCGCTGGTTTTTGCAACGGGCATGCCGGTGATTAGCGCTGTCGGCTCCTCGCTGCTTGCCGTCGGCACATTCGGGCTTGCGACGGCTCTAAACTATGCGCGGGCGGGCAACGTCGACTGGATCGTCGCGATGGAATTCGTCGCGGGAGGACTTGCCGGCGGTATCGCCGGGACTCTTCTCGCGGCCCGCCTGGCGAAGTCCCGAAACGTTCTGAACCGTGTCTTTGCCACGCTCGTTCTTTCCGTTGCCGCTTATGTCATCTGGCAGAATGTGCCGTGGGCATAGGGTCAGTACGGGCTTTCGATTTCTGCAAAAAATCCATTGATTGTGACAGGACGAATCTCTATATCCGCGCTTGCCCAAAGTCGCACGTGCCTGTGGGTGTCCGCCGGTCCCTCGAATGGCGAGGAAATCGGTAAGGTATCCGGAGCTAACCCCTCCGGTCGGATGAGTGGCCAACCTCACATCCGAGGACACCTTGAAGCAACGACGGTGCGGGCCTTTCTGGTTCTCTTCCGGTCGTCCAAAGACCGGGGTTACTGAAGAGGCACACCTTCATTGCCGGCAGTGCGGTAGGGTTCTCCCTCCAAGCCAAGGCAGACAAAGCGGAATTTGACCGGGCTGGTCGAGTTCCATCGCCGCGAGACGGTGTTTCATGGTTCCGGGGTCTCCACCGGCTGGTTCCATGGATGGTCGTCCCGCCTTTGTTTGACCCGCAAGCGCGTGTCGCCCATTGGCGCGCGTGCCTGCAAGCTTGAGCACGTCTGGGCGTGCACGGAGAAGACCATGGCAACGCAGCGTATCCTCGACTTCCTCGCCACCCGACGCCCGAACGGCCCTTGTCTCGTGCTGGACCTTGACGTCGTGCGCGACAATTTCCGTGCCTTCGAAAGGGCCTTGCCGGATTCCAGGATTTACTACGCGGTGAAAGCGAACCCTGCGCCGGAAATCCTGCGCCTGCTCGCTTCGATGGGCTCGTCCTTCGACACCGCGTCCGTTGCCGAAGTCGAGATGGCGTTGGACGCGGGAGCGACCGCGGACCGCATTTCCTTCGGCAACACCATCAAGAAGGAGCGCGACATCGCGCGCGCCTTCCAGCTCGGCATCCGCCTCTTCGCAGTGGACTGCGTGGAAGAGGTCGAGAAGGTGGCGCGCGCCGCTCCCGGCAGCCGGGTATTTTGCCGCGTGCTAACCGATGGCGAGGGCGCAGAGTGGCCGCTGTCGCGCAAGTTCGGCTGCGTGCCCGCGATGGCGGTCGACGTGCTGCGTCACGCCAAGGCCTTCGGCCTTGACGCTTATGGCGTGTCCTTCCACGTCGGCTCGCAGCAGTGCGACCTGACCGCATGGGACCGCGCGCTCGGCGACGCGAAGAAGGTGTTCGCGACGCTTGCCGAGGAAGGCATCGTCTTGAAAATGGTCAACATGGGCGGCGGTTTCCCGACGCGCTACCTGAAGGACGTGCCGGTCGCGCAGGCCTATGGCCAGGCCATCTTCGGCGCTCTTCGCAAGCACTTCGGCAACCAGATTCCGGAAACCATCATCGAGCCGGGCCGCGGCATGGTCGGCAACGCAGGCGTCATCAAGTCGGAAGTCGTCCTCATCTCCAAGAAGGCCGATAACGACAATGTGCGCTGGGTCTATCTCGACATCGGGAAGTTTGGCGGTCTGGCCGAGACGATGGACGAGGCGATCCGCTATCCGATCGTCACGCCGCGCGACGGCGGCGAGGTTGCGCCGTGCGTGCTCGCCGGCCCGACCTGCGACTCGGCCGACGTGATGTACGAAAAGACGCCGTACCCGCTGCCTCTGTCGTTGACCATCGGCGACGAGGTGCTGATCGAGGGGACGGGCGCGTACACCACGACCTACTCGGCTGTCGCGTTCAACGGCTTCGAGCCGCTCCGATCCTACGTCATCTGAGGGCAATTACCTCAGATGACTCGCGGAAGCCGGAACCTTTCTGGCCTCCGCACCTTGTGAACGTCCTGCTGCTCGCAAAGGGTTGGATACATGCAATCCGTTGAAATATTCGGGAAGGCATCCGTTGCATTCTCGATCGTCGTTGAAACCGATCTGGAGTCGCCTGCGCTGGTCGCGGCGCGCGAAGCTTTGCTCGGCCGCGCCATGGGCCGGAACTGGAAGAAGAAATCGTCGCAGAAGCTTCGCCGTGGGCGCCGCCCGTCCGAGGGTCTGGCCTTCGTCGCTCGCGATGAGGCAGGCACGCTGGTTGGTACCGTGCGGCTATGGGATGTCGCTACAGGCGACGGTCGCCCAGCGCTGCTGCTCGGACCGCTTGCCGTCGATCCGTCGCTGAAGTACGCAGGCATCGGCAAGGCCCTGATGGCGCAGGCAATAGCCGAGGGGAAGCGCCTCGGTCATGGCGCAATCCTGCTGGTCGGCGACGCGCCCTACTATGCGCGCTTCGGATTCTCGGCGGAGAAAACCGGCATGCTTTCCATGCCCGGCCCGTACGAACGCGACCGCTTCCTGGGGCTTGAACTCGTGGAGGGCGCGCTCGATGGTGCGCACGGAGTCCTCAAGACCTCCGGCCGAAAGGCAAAGACGCCGCGTCTGGCGCAGGCAGCCTGAAGAAGCCTTCTGCGCTCAGCCTATCAGCTGGCTGAGCGCCATGGCGACCGACATGTCGCCCTCGATCTTGATCTTGCCTGTCATGAAGGCTGCTGTCGGGCTGAGATCACCCGCGATCAGGTCCTCGAGGTCCGACAGAGAAAGCTTGATCGTGCAGTCGGTTTCCTGATCCTTGGTCGAGATCGTTGCGCCGTCGATGACGATAACGCCGTCCGCGCCTGTATCGAATTTCACGGAGCGCTCGAAGCCCGCGCTTTCCACCTTCGACTTGATCTGATCGGCGATCTGCTGGACGCCCATGGAACTCTCCCGTTCATCTGTCTTCACGGGCGAACCCCGCAACTCGTGTAGCAGGATAGCGCGAAAGTCCGCGACCTCAAGCCCGGTTGACCATTACGTCAGGTGAAGAGCCGTCTTCAATGTCCGTCGGCCTCGGGCGGCTCCTTGAAGTTCTTCGACATCTCGCTTGCCGTTGTTCCGGCCTGCAGGCGACGGCGGATCGTGTTGTCGCGAATCTCTTCCTTGGAGAGGAAATCAACCTGCTCGATCAGCACCTCGTGGACGAGATCCTCGCCGACTTTGTCATTGATCTTCGTGCGTATCCCCGCGCGGAACACGTCGAGGTCCAGCGTGTCGGGGCCGGCGAAATCGAGGTCGGGGTTGGCATAGATGTAGGAATAAACCTGATCGATGATCAGGGCTTCGGCAGGCACCGAAAGCGCGGCGAGTTTCTTTGGCTCGATTGTGTAGACGAGCCGGGTCAGAAAATAGCCGGCGACCTGCCCGTCCCTGACGACAGGCACGGAGACGATCTCGGTTTTGATGGAATCGAGGCCGCCCAGGAAGGCCGGGGGCGGTGGAGCATCCATCTTGGCCGAAGCGGTCTGGAAGGAATAGAACACTGCGCCGATCGCCACGGCGCAAAGCCAGAGCGCGGCGACGATGAACTTGATCACCGGCCGTATCCGAATTCGCCGGCCGAATAGGTCCCGTCGTTCTCGGCGCGCTGAATGACATTCTGCATCAGGTTGGCCACTTCGTTGACGGCTGACAGATGCGCGCGGATTGCAGCCTCGTTGTCGGCCAACCTCTCGCGCAGGCGGATCAATCCGTCACGATGCTCTACCGGTACCGCGCCTTCGCGTGCCCCCTTTAGTGCGCGGGTCAGCTCGTAGAGATATCGGCTTTTGCGCGCGTTCGAAGCCTTGATGTCGAAATGGACGTCGGTGCGGATGGCTGTCGTTTCCTCGCCGATTGCCTCCTCTATGCGCCCAATAAGCGCGCCGAGATTGATCGCAGGCGCAGAAGGCTCGGGGGCCGGGCGGACTGCGAGGCTCTGGCTCGATGCACCGTAAAACGACATGTTTGCTATCCGCGCTTCGTTGTGGATCGGTCGATGGTTTCAGCCGGCGCAGTTTCCGTCTGACCAGCGGCGGACTGCGTGTAGTGTTGGCCAAGCATGCGGTCGGCGATGCCGATGCCGCCGCGTTCCGACATGGTGTCGGCGATCTTTTCGGCAAGCAGCGACTTCCACATGTCGCCGGCCATGCCCTTGCCGTAGACGGCGGCTCCGTCCTTCGGCAGCATGTTCTGGATAAACGTCTGCAGGACCATTGCCTCGAAGCGCTTGAAGCTTTCCGGGGAAGCAGTGCCGGGTGCCTCATCGGTGGTGGCAACCGGGGTTGTGTCGATGCTGAACTGCGGTGCCGAGGCATCGCCGGTATTGCGCAGCAGGTCCGTGCGCGCGGCTGCGATTTCCGACAAGCTCGGCGCGCGCGTCAGGTCCAGTCCTATATGGCTTGGCGGAGCGATGGGCACCATGCCGTCCCTGTTTTCCTCGTGCCTTGCTTATGCCAAAACAAGCTTGTGGCAGCCTTACCTGCCTTCCGGCGGCTTTTTCGGACGTTGGCCGATGATTTCCAGACGCTCGCGGTCGCCGCGCTCGCGCTCATAGGCCGAGCGCGCCTCGCGATAGTTTCGCTCGACCATGTTGGTGCGCACGGTGGCGGTCGCCACCTTGCCTGCCTCGTTGCTGGCTGCCTTGCGGCTGGCGTCTTCGCGCGACAGCGCCGACCCAATGCCGCGGTGATAGACGTCCGGGAAAAGCCCTGACAGCGAGTCCTCGGCATTGAAGCGCTCGACCAGTTCCTCGGCTTCCTTCTTCGCGGCGATCGATTGCGAGACGAAGCCGGCATGGCGCAGTTCGTGCATAGCCTTCAGCTGTTCCTGGAGCGCCAGGAGTTTCTTCAATCGCTGCATGCGCTCAGGCATGGCTATCTCCCGATGGTGATGTCGATGAAGCCGTCGGCGAACAGGCTGAGCATGGTCGGGATGGCGAAGTAGAAGATGATGAGGCCGGCACCGATGACGAAGGGAAGCGAGATGAAGTAGACCGGGATCTGCGGCACGAGCTTGTTGACGAAGCCGATCGTGAGGTTGACCAGAAGCGCGTAGGCGATGAACGGGCTGCCTAGCCTCAGCACGAGGAGGAAGGATTCCGAGATCGTGTCGGTGACGTCGACGAGGGCGGCCTGCGGGTTGAACAGCACGTCGAGCGGCGCGACCTGGTAGGACATGACCAGCGCCTTGATGATCTCGTGATGGAAGCCAAGCACGAAGAGCAGCATCAGCGCAGAAAAGGAAATGATCGAGCCGAGTGCGGATTCAGGTTCGCCGTTTTCGATGCCGGGGCCGGCCATGCCGCCGTAGCCGACAAGCATGCCGATCGCCGTACCGATGAACTGCAGAGCGAGCATATAGAGACGCGCCAGCAAGCCGATCAGGACGCCGATGAGAAGTTCGGAGGCTATGCGCGGTACGAGGACGGCGGGTCTGCGGTCGGCGTAGGGATAGATCTGGTCCCACAACAGCAGGAGCAGCCCGCCGGTCACGGCGATTGCGACGAAGAGGCGGATCTGCATTGGGACGCGGGCGCTGGAAAAACCCGGCATGACGAGGAAGCAGGCGCCTATGCGGCAGAAGGCGAGGAACGCTGCGATCACCGCGCCTTCCAGGCTGAAGGTCACGAGATCGTGCCCAGAATGCGCAGTTCCACCCCCTTCGCGATCTCGACGTGCGACAGGACGGGAAGCGTCGGGAACAGGCGCTCGATGATCATGCGCACATAGGGGCGTGCGTCGGGTGCAGTGACGAGCACGAAGCGCTCGCCGGAATCGAGATGGCTGCGGATGGCCTTCGTGGCTTCCTGGCCGAACTCCTCGAGCTGGCGCGGGTCGATGTCGAATTCGCGGACCTCGCCCTTGGGATCGCGCTTGAGCGCCTGATGGAACGCCATGTCCCAGCGGTTGCCGAGGCGCAGCACCTTGAGCGTGCCGGCCTCCGAGAGGTCGCCGCAAATCTGCTGCGCCATGCGGATGCGGACGTGCTCGACGATCTGCTCGGTGCGGCGCACATGCGGCGCGATTTCGGCGATGGCCTCGATGATGAGGTGCAGGTTGCGGATCGAGACGCGCTCGGCCAGAAGCAGCTTCAGCACCGCCTGCAGGCCGGGGTACGTTATGTGCGTGGTGCAAATCTCGTCGGCGAGCTTCTTGTATTCTGGATCCTGGCGGTCGAGCAGCGCCTTCATGTCCTTGTAGGACAGAAGCTGCGGCAGGTTGTTGCGGATCACCTCCGACAGGTGGGTGAGCAGCACCGACATGTTGTCGGCGAAAGTGTACTGCTCGCGCTTCAAATCCTCCGAGAACATTTCCGGCACCGACCATGCCCGCATGCCGAAGGCGGGTTCGCGCACTTCTTCGCCGGGAATGTCGGGAGCGTCGCGGTTGCCGAGCAGGACGGTAACCTCGCCGACGCGCATGGCGTGTTCGGCGACCACGGTGCCGTGAACCTTGATCTGGTAGCTCTTCGCCGGGATGCCGAAATCGTCGGTGAGCTTCACCTCGGGGACGACGAAGCCGTATTGCTGGGCGAATTTCTTGCGCATCTTGGACATGCGGAAGGCAAGCTCCTGATGCGCCACCATCAGTTTGGTCGACAATTGCTTGCCAATCAAAAGCTCGATCTCGGCGGTGGCGAGCGAAGCCTTCACCGAGTTCTTTTCCTCGTCGACCTTGGCGGCGGCCTCCTGCTTCTTGACGGCCTCGGCCGCGGCCACGCGACGGCTCTCCTGCAGCGGAATGAAGTAAGCGAGGGACGCCATGGCGCCGGCGAGCGTGACGAAGGGCAGCATTGGCAACCCCGGCATCAACGCTAGCAGGAGAAGTAGCAACGCAGCGACGTAAAGGGCGCGCGGATAGGCACCGAGCTGGCCGAAGACCGCCTTGTCGGCCGAGCCGCGCGTGCCGCCCTTGGAGACAAGAAGGCCGGCGGCGAGCGAGACGATGAGAGCGGGAATCTGCGTAACGAGGCCGTCGCCAACCGACAGCTTGACGAAGACGTCGGAGGCGTGGCCTAGGTCCATCCCGTGACGGAAATAGCCGATCGCTATGCCGCCGACGATGTTGATGAAGGTGATGATGAGACCGGCAATCGCATCGCCGCGCACGAATTTCGACGCACCGTCCATCGAACCGAAGAAGGAGCTTTCTTCTTCCAGCTCGCGGCGGCGAAGCTGCGCGGTCTTGTCGTCGATGACACCGGCGGAAAGGTCGGCGTCGATCGACATCTGCTTGCCGGGAATGGCGTCGAGGGTGAAACGCGCGCCGACCTCGGCGATACGCGTCGCGCCCTTGGTGATGACGATGAAATTCACGACGATCAGGATCATGAATACGATCAGGCCGATGACGAAGTCGCCGGACATGACGAGGTTCGAGAAGCCCGAGATAACGTAGCCGGCCGCGTGGGTGCCTTCGTTACCGTGCGACAGGATCATGCGCGTCGTCGCGATGTTGAGCGAAAGGCGCAGCATGGTGGCGATGAGCAGGATCGTTGGGAAGGACGAGAAGTCTAGCGGGCGCGCGATCCACAGCGATACCATCAGGATGAGGACGGAGAGCGCAATAGAGAAGGCCAGACCGACGTCGATCATGAAGGCCGGGATCGGAAGGAACAGCACCGCCAGAATGATGACGATGCCAAGCGCGAAGAACACGTCGCGGCCATTCTTGGCGGCGGGTACTGCTCCGATCGATTCCGATATTGCCATGTCTCGTCCAACCGCAAACGGCCCGCGTCAGGCACAGGCCCGGTGAGGGTAGGAGGTCAAGCTTGTGCGAGGGTGGGGAGGGGGTTGCGAAGCGGATGGAGAGCCGGTGTTGCGGCGACGTTGGCGCGTCCCTCAAAGAGGTTGCTCCCCCCCTCCGTCACGACCCTGCGGGTCGCGCCACCTCTCCCCAGCTTCGCAGCGTTTGAGGATGCGCTAATCGCTGAGGGCGGCGCGTTCCTCACATCACCCCGGCGCTGCGCGCCGACCCTCCCCTCAAGGGGAGGGTGACAGACGCACTTCATCATTGCCACGCCCTGCTGTCGCAGTCTGGCCATTTCAAAGAGCGCTGCTCGCCACGGGAGCAGAAGTCGGGAAGCGGGGCACGGGGCCGAGCCTCTAAGTTAGTTATACGTGGCGCGGTTCCCGCACCCCGCCGGCGTTCTTGCCCCGGCGGAGGACACGGCCGTTGCCGCTGGTCTCCATGAGGGCCCGGACCTGGGGGTTCATCACCCAGCCAACGCTACCGCAGCGTCGACCGACCCGGCGCCGCCGCCCTCCCTGATACCCGGTGCGCACCAGGTTCCCGTGAGGGCGATGGGGGCAGTATGCGGGAGGTCTGAGGGGCGTGGATAAATCCGGCAGATTTTTTCGCTTGGCCGGATGAAATCATAGGTTGGGCAGAAGGTGCCTCCACGCTGCGCTGCCGGCCTTCCTTCTCCCTCTGAGGGGAGAAGGAAGAGGCGCTTGTTCTGGACGCCTCTGGCGCGGTATCGAATGCAGTCGATCAAAACACCTTGTCGATAGGTAGGCCGAGGGCCAGCGAGCCGGTGTAGGTGGCCTGCGGGCCTTGCTGCAGCGGGTGGAAGCGAGCGCCCTGGATGTCGCGGAAGCGGCGTTCCAGACCGGCGGAGCGGTAGAAGCCTGCGCCGCCGGCAAGCTCAAGCGCCAGTTCGACCGTCTCGATGGCGTTCGTGGCGACAAGCGTGCGCCCGATCATGATCTCGTTGACCGACTGGGCGGAGGGAGCGTTCTGCTCGACGGTCGCGATCATGTGGCGGTGGGCGATCTGCGCAGCGCGCAGCGCCGTGTCCATGCGGCCGGCGAGGCTTGTCGTGTGCTGGTTGGCAGGCTTCCTTTTCGCCAGATCGATCGCGATGACCCGTGCGCTCTCCGCGACGCCAAGATAGGCGGCATAGATCAGCGGGAAGGCGATGGTCGAGATGATCTGGAAAAGCGGGTGCCACTCGCCGCTTGTTCTCGTGACCGCAACATTGGCGTCGGGCACAAACAGGCCGTCGATGACGACATCGTTGGAGCCGGTGCCGCGCATGCCGAGCGTGTGCCAGGTGTCTTCGACCTTGACCGAGTCGGCCTTCATGGGCACGCCGAAATGCAGAACCTTGGCCGGCGTCTCGCCTTGCAGAATCGCACCGGTCATCAGGATGTCACCGGCTTCAGCGCCCGAGGTGAAGACCTTGCGCCCGGTGATGCGATAACCGCCATCGACCTTCTCTGCCTGGCCGGAGCCGGCGATCCAGTCGGAGCCGCCGCTCGACAGCAGCACGATCCTCTCGGCGGCGACACGTTTCAGGAGTGGCTCCACGACAGTCACTTTCTGGTGACGCCAGCGCCAGGCCGGAATAGCGACCTGGTGCGTGTGCATGGAGAAGGCCAGGCCAGTCGATCCGCAAGCCTGCGCGATGATGCGGATCATGTCGGCAAGTTCGGCAACCTCGGCGCCGTGTCCGCCCAGTTCGACGGGAACGCCAGCCTCGACTAGGCCGGCCTCCTTCAGGGCCTTGTAGTTCTCGGCGACGAAATGGTCTTCCGCGTCGGCCTTGGCAGCGCCCTTTGCAAAGGTGGGAGCCAGACGGGTCGCGATCTCTCCAACCGTCTCGGTTGCTGCATGCGTTTTTTTCAGTGCATTGGGAGTGCTCATTTCATTTTCCTCGCTGTATAGTGATGACGAGAAAATCTCCCTGCCCGGCGAGATCGTCCAGTTCAGGAAATGTACTGGTGTTGTGTAGCGGGAGAATGTTCGCTGCCGGGCGCATGTAACAGCATTGAAACTGACGGCGGCAATAAGCCGATACCTGGAAGCATCAGGAAGCAGGTCTCACTTCAACAAGGGTGGAGCATGCCTGAACACAGTGGCTACGGACAGTTCTGCCCGGTCTCGATGGCAGCCGAAGTATTCTGTTCGCGATGGACTCCCCTGATATTGCGAGAGTTGATGGCGGGAACCACGCGTTTCAACGACCTGCGGCGTGGCGTGCCGCGTATGTCACCGGCGCTTCTTTCCAAACGACTGAAAGAATTGGAAAAAGCTGGCATCGTGGCCGTCGAGAGACGCGGCGGGACGGTGGACTATACGTTGACGCCAGCAGGCATGGACCTGCGCGAGGTCGTGATGACCCTCGGCATCTGGGGACAGCGATGGGTGGAATCGCAGCTCTCGCTGCGCAACCTCGATCCGACGTTGCTGATGTGGGACATGCGCCGCAACCTGATCGTGAAGCCGCTGCCACCACGCAAATGCACGATACAGTTTCAGTACCCCGAACTTCCCGGCGCGAAAAAGAATTTTTGGCTGGTGGTCGACAACGCGGTCGTGGATCTCTGCTACTTCGATCCGGGCTTCGAGATCGACCTGCTCGTGCGCTCGCCGCTGCGCACGATGACGGCGGTCTGGATGGGGCTTGCCAAGCTGCGGAGCGAGATCGACGCGGGCACCATCGAACTCGATGGCGACCCGGCTATCGCCGGCGCGATGCAGAACTGGCTGGGGCTTAGTCCGTTTGCGAACGAGACGCGGAGAGTGGCTTAGAGTGTTGCGAGCTGGCGTTCGACCGCCAGCTTGTCCACGATCGACCAGACCCGCACGATCTTTCCGTCAAGGAACTCATAATAGACGTTCTCGGAAAACGCGACCCGACGCCCGTCGACGGGAAGGCCGAGAAAATCGCCGCGCGGCGAGCAGTGAAAATCGAGGCGGCTAGCCACAAAGGGTGGGTCGCATACCAGCAAGGCGATGTTGAAGCGGAGGTCGGGAATCTGGTCGAAGTCGCATTCCAGCATGGCGCGGTAGCCGGAGAGACCGAAAGGCCGGCCGTTGTGCTCGGCGTCTTCATGGACGAATTGTCCGAGCCTTTGCCAGTCCTGCGCGTTCAGGCAGTCGATGTAGCCGTGGTAGATGTCAGAAAGGCTGGCCTTGTCCATGCTGTCACCATCTCCGGTATCCGAGGATTGTCAAATCCGGCACCAGATCGGCTCAGAAGCCGGTCTCGATACGCTCGAAGATGACGTTGGTGAAGGCCGATATCTGTGCGCCGATGAACGGGCCGGTGAGGGCGACGACCAGCATGATCGCCACGATCTTCGGCACGAAGGTCAGCGTGATTTCCTGAATCTGGGTTAGCGCCTGGACAAGCGCGATGCCAACGCCGACCAACATGGCCGCAGCGACCGCGGGGCCGGACGCCACGAGCACGGTCCAGATGGCGTACTGGACGATATCGAGTGCGTCGGCTTCATTCACGGTCGGGCGTCCCTGTCTTGCGCAGCGATGTCAGGAAATCCTGACACCTGCACCCACAACGACTTCCTTGCCATTGTCCAGCTTGGCGACGATGCCGTCTGCATAAAGCTTCACCTCGGTCACCTTACCGGTGATGGAGCCGTCCTGCGAGGTCAGCGTTCGGCCGATGATGGCATCAGCCTGGGAGAGTGCATTGGACTGGAGCATCTGGTCCAGCTTCTGGTTCATCTGCACCGCCTGCTCGACATTGCTGAAGGAGGCGAGCTGCGCCATGTACTGCGTCGAGTCCATGGGGTTGGTCGGGTCCTGGTTCTTCATCTGCGCGACGAGAAGCTTCAGGAAGGACTGGTAGTCCACCTGGGTCTTGCTGGCCGCGTCCGTCTGGTTTGTATTGGTGTAGTTAGACGTGCTGGTGCCGGCTGGATTGACGACCATGCTCATAACGCGGCTCCTGCAGCCATCTTCTGTTGCGGGACGGGGAAATCGTCATTGTCGCCGAGCGCCATGCGTTCCAGCGGGTAGAGGCCCCGGATTGCCTTCAGCGCCTCGTAGACGTGGCCTTCGCCAACCATCCGGTCGATGTGCTTCAGGGTGCCGGTGATTTCGGGATCGCTGAAGCTTGCGATCATCAGTGGAAGCGAGCGGCGGAACATGTCGTAGGCGTCGTTCGCGCCGGTCGGGTTCATCAGCATGACCTGCAGGATGAAGTAGAGCTGGCGGAGCGGCGTGTTGGCCTCTTCCATCTGGAGGACATGGCTTTCGAGGAGGAACTGCACATCGTTCAGCAATTCCAGCGTGACCTTGCGGTCGACGCGGACGACGGCGCCGTTGAGATAGATCTTCTCGCCGGGTTTTAGCGAAATCTTGAGCGTGTTCTTCATTGGATTCCGTCCCTGATGATCTGTGAGACTTCGATCAGTCCGTCGAAATTATCGGAGCGGCCCTGGCGCACGTCCTCGGCCTCGCGCAACAGCCAGAGGCCGATGGAGATGAGGTTGGCGCGCAGTTCCTTGGGCAGGGCGTTCTCGGGGCTGCCGAGATCCTCGACGAGCGTACTCCAGACGCGGTTGAGGAAGTGGATCGCTTCCACCGCTTCCTGGGAGTCGGTTCCCACGGCGCGGGCGGCGACAAGCATGTCGATGGAGCGGGTCAGGAGCTGGCGTTCGCGATCCTTGGCGTCGGCGACCGAGTCGGTCTGGATGTCGGCGTAGGAAAACTGATACATGAAATGGTCCCCGTCCCTTATCCCAGGAAGCGCAGCAGGCTGAGCTGCTGGATGCGCGCGGTAATTGCGTAGGAAGTCTCGAGTTGCGAGAGGAGGTCGCTGACGCGGCTTGCCGCCTCGTAGGGATCGACGCCTTCCGTGTCGATGATGAGCCGCTCGAATAGATCGGCCTGCACCTTTATGCGGTCGCTCGCGGCGTCGACGCGTTGTTCGACGACGCCTGTTTCCGACTGCAAAGCGGCGAGAGAGGCGATCGCCTCGCCGACGACGCCGACCATCTGGTTGACCAGCGCGTTGCGGCCGGCTTCGCTGAGATTGGCGTCGAAGAGATCGCCGATCGAGGCGGCGGCCATGGCGAGCTTGCGGATGGCGTCGTTGTTGCCGCTGACCGAGGTCGACGCGGTTTCGTTGAGCGCGATGCGGCTGACGATGGTCTGGTCCGTCGCGCTCGACCAGTTGGCCTGCCAGCCGGAGCCGAGGAACTGCGGCTCCAGCGCTGTCGTGATGAAGGTTTCCATGTCGGCGGCCGAGATGCTGGCGGCCTGCGGATCGCTTTGCGAGAAGCCGAAATGCGTCTGGAACGCCGTGTCGAAGGCGGTCTTTGCCGGCGAACCGGATGCGAAGGCGTCGATCGGTTTCACGTCGGTGTTGATGCCGGCGAAGATGTATTCACCGTTGAACGGCGTGTTGAGGACGGATGTCAGCGCGGCCAGCGCCGATTTGCCGGCATCGCGTGTTACCGAAGGTGCAGCGTCTCCCGAGGCATTGGCGGTGAGCACGCCGAGCAGTTGCTCGGCGATGCCGGTCATGGAAGTCAGCGAATCCTGCGTCGCCTTGAGGCGGGCGGAGACGATGCCATTCGAATCGACGATACCGTTGAGGCGCTCCACGTCGCGGGCGAAGGTCACGGTCTGCGCCGTGCGCGCGCCAAGCGCGATGCCGCTGTCGAAGACCTTGCCGGTGTCGCGCTCCTTCTGCGCCTTCACCAGGTCGACCTGCGTGCGCATCGTCGAGTAGCGAAGGGACTGCGAACTGGAAAGGGTCGAGACAAGCGTTGTTTTCATGGCGCTACCTCACCGCGCCCAGCAGGGCGGCGAACATCTCGTCCACGGCGCGGATCAATCGGGAGGAAGCCTCGTAGGAATGTTCGAGGTCGAGCAAGAGCGACATCTCCTGGTCGATGTTGACGCCGGTCTCGTTAGACAGCGCCTCGGCGGTGCGGACGGCGAGAGCCTCCTTGGAATCGGCGGCGCTGGATGCGGATTTGCGCAGGCCGTCGAACCAGCCGATCGAAGATGTGGCGTAGTCACCGAGCGTCGAGCTGGATTCAAGGCCGGCTGCCGGGTCGAATGTCATCGGCGCGTCGAGGCGTTCGCCGTAGCCTATGAGCAGGCTGGAATAGGCTGCGTTGTTGCCGGTGTTGTGGACATAGCCGGCGCCATTGGCTCCACCGTCCCGCAGAAGTTCGGGATTGCCGCCCTGCGCGGAATCTAGCGCGGGATTCAGGCGTATCTGTCCGGCCAGCCCGGTGACGAGTGTGCCGGCGGCGGGAACGGCGGGTCCGCCCGACCATGTGAACAGGCCTGTCTGGTTCGGCAGGACGCCGCCGGGCGAGGTTTCGGAAAAGGCAGTGATGAGGCCGCGCGCGACTTCGTCGAGCTGGCTCTGCATCGTGGTGGTGACGCCGTCACGAAGCTGGATCATACCGGCGAGGCGGCCTGACGCGTCGGTGTTACCGCCGGTGCCGAGCGCGACGGGAACGCCGTCGATATAGACTTTCGAGCCGGTGGTGCCCGGCGCGTAAACGCCGGAAGGTGTGAAGCTGACCTTTCGCGGCACGGTTTCGAACAGCATCGAGCCGTCCTTGGTCAGAACGACCAGATCGTTGTCGGCGCGCGTGTAGGTGGAGACAGGAACGTATTCGGCGATCTTCTTGACGATGGCGTCGCGCTGGTCGAGCACATCGGATGTGTCCTTGCCGGTGCGCGTGCCGGTGACGACAGCGTTGTTGGCGGTTTCGAGCTGGGAGAGCAGGTCGTTGAGTTCGTTGACAGCGGTGCCGATCTCCTGGTCGGCGGCCGTGCGGAAACTCTGGATGGCGGTCGTGCCGTCGTTCAGCGTGCGGACGACTTGGCGCGCGGCGTCGAGCGTATTCTCGGCGAGGTTCTTGTTCGATGGCGAGGCGGAATAAAGCTGAAGAGCTTCCTGCAGCTTGCCGATCGCAGTGGCGGGCGAGGTGGAGTTGTCCACCCCGTTGACCATCAGGTTGAGCCGCTCCATGCCGTTGAAGAGCGTGCTCTGGCCGTTGAAGGCCGACAGCGCTGCCAGGTTCTGGCGGAAGAGCTGTTCGTTGGCGGCGCGCTGGATCTCCACGGAGCGCGCGCCGGGAGAGGCGGTGGTGACCGCCATGCGCCGGCTGTAGTCGGGATTGCTGGCCTCGAGGACGTTGCGGGAAACGACACTGGTCTGCCGGGCAGTGTTCCTGAGCGACGACTGCGCGATGTTAAGGGCAGATGACAGCGACATGCGAAATCAGGGGCTCCCGCTTACGTTCGGAACGCCACTACCTCTTGAGGTTGACGAGGACATCCATCAGGTCGGCTCCGGTCTGGAACACCTTGGAATTGGCGGTGTAGTTGCGTTGGGACTCGATCATGTTGGTGAGTTCCTCCGCGATATCGACGTTTGAGTTTTCGAGTGCGCCGGAAACAACCGAGCCGAGACCGTTGCTGCCGGGGAAGCCCATCTGCAGGTCGCCCGAGTTGGCGCTCAGGGTGAAGACGTTGCCGGGCAAGACGGTAAGCTGGTCGGGGCTCTGAACATTGGCGAGCGGGACGCGGTAAAGCTCCAGAAAGGAGCCGTTTTCGTAGTAGGCGTATACTGTTCCATCCGCCGCAATCTCGACGCTCTCGATCCCGCTTGGCGCAGCGCCGTTCGCGACGACTGACAGTTCGGTGTAGCCGGTGCCGAGCTGCGTCATCCCGTCAAGCGACAGATTGAAGGGCTGGCCGCCGGGGACCGTGATGTTTATGCCACCAGCCGGTGAGGTCAGCGCGCCGGTCGTGCCGTCAAAAGTCAGGGTCGAGGTCGTGAGCAGCGAGCCCGCCGAATAGGGGAACGGAGCGCCTGGCGCCGCGCCGGCCTGGTTGTAAACCGCGACTTCCCAAGTGTTGTCGGCGGTCTTGGTATAGTGGATGTCGAGCATCACCTCGTTGCCGAGGTTGTCGTACACTACCAGCGAGCTTTTCTGCGTGGCGACGGCGTTGGGATCGTTGGATGAAGGCAAGGGGCCGCTTGCGATATCTGCGCCGGACGGCAGATTTGCCTTGAAGGTGCCTTGAGTGGATGGTTCGGCGATCAACCCTTGCTGGGCGATGGATACCCGCTCGAGTCCGCCAAAGCCATTGGCAGTCGTCGCAGGCGGTCCCGCCGCGAAGCTGTAGCCCATCAGGTAGAAGCCGGCGGCGTTGATGAGATTGCCGTTGCCATCCGGGACGAAGGATCCGGCGCGGGTGAGGTAGGGCGTGCCGCTGGCGCTCTCGACAACGAAGAAGCCGTTGCCGTTGATTGCGAGGTCGCTACCAGAGTTAGTGTATTTGAGGTCGCCCTGCTGCGAAATCGCGGTGCGAACCGTCGTGTTGACGCCGCCCGACTGATAGTTGCCGCCAGCGGACGGAATGATGAGGGAGGAGAATTCGGTCGACGAGCGCTTGTAGCCGGTCGTGCTGGAATTAGCGATGTTGTCGGCGACGGTCGACAGGCGGTTAGCCTGCGCGTTCATGCCGGAAACGCCGGTACGCATCATTCCGTAGAGACTCATCGTGGCTTCTCCCCGCTTTGCACTGGACCGGAGAACAGGATAGCCGAGCGGACTTGTGCGAAGCTGGCGCGAAGATGGCGACCGGGCTGCGGAGGCCGGACGCCAGCCATCAGCCGACGAGCCGGTAACCGAGGAAGCGTTTGGAGTCGATCGGATCGAAGCCGAGTTTCTCACGCAGCTTCTTGCGCAGCTTGGAGATGTGGCTCTCTACGACGTTTTCCTCGACCTCGTCGTCGAAGATTCCATAGATGGCGTTGAAGACCTGGGTCTTGGTGACGCGACGGCCGCGGTTGGCTGCCAAATATTCGAGGATGCGGCGCTCGCGGCGCGGCAGCGGCATGGGTTCGCCATCGATCTCCGGCTCGCGGCCGTCCATGAAGATGCGCATCGAACCGACTTCGATATATTGCTGCTCCTCCTGAACGCGGCGGCGGATTGCCGTGATGCGCGCGAGGATTTCGCGGATGTGAACCGGCTTGCGGATGACATCGTCCACGCCCGACTCGAAGAGCATCAGCGTGTTCTCAAGGGAATGATGTTCGCTGAGAGCGATGACGGGCGCCTTGGTGCGATCCCGGATCTTTCTGGGGGAGACGGCAGCCTTGTCGCAGTCGCCGATCAGGATGGCGCGCACCGACTGAAGATCTTCGTCCGCCGCACTCGAAACCCACTCGCCGAAAGCGTTCGATCCGAACGATGCCGTAGCAACGCCTTCACGGTCAAAAAGTGAGTTATATCCTTCTTGTACGAGCTCACGCTCGTCTACGATCACTATCATCGGCCCGCCCTCCGAATCAGAATTCATCTCTGATGTGAAAGGCGTAACGCGCAGGGTGAATCTTGCCTAACCGTCATTTTTTGCCCCCCTTTTTTCGGGAGGGGAAAAAAGTCTCCGGTTGCATCACTTCAGGCTGAATTAAAGTGTTTCGAGAGCGAAGCTGAGCCTAGATGTAAACGCCGCCAGCCGACTCCCTTTGCGCAAGTGTGGGACCCTGCTGTCCGCCGTGCCGCGCGCTCCGGTCTTCTCCCGAAGGACGGCCGCCGGAGCCGGCATGCTCGCCGTTTGCGCCTTGGCCGAACTGTTCCGCGGAACGTCCCTGGGACGGTGTCATCGGCAAGGATGCGTCCGCCTTTGCGCCCGGTGCGGGGGCCGAAGGCTGGAGGACCGTTACACGGTCGATGTCGTAGCCGAGGTCACGCAGAGAGTTCACAATGATGTCGCTGTCGGACGACAGACGCCGGTAGGCCTCCTGATTTTCAACCTTGAGTTCAATGGACAGCTGCTCGCCGGCGAAACGGAGTGTCGCCGTGACCATGCCGAGTTCGGCTGGGTGCAACTGGATCTTCAGAGACTGGGCGGAAGCCGATGATACGGAAACGTGAATCGGGTCGAACGAGAATTTCGCAACGGCGGGCTCCAGCAGATCGCTGGCGGCGATGGTCTCGATCAGAACCACGGCCGTCGAAGCAGTCGGGGCGGGGATGTTCTGCTGCGAGACGACGGTTATGCGCGGCGCGGGAGCGGCGTCCTTGCCCGGAAGTGCTTCTGTCTCTGCCTTATCCTTGCCGGACGACGGCTGCGTGCTGTCGGCGACGGGTCGGGTCACCGGCTCGAACCGGATAGGCTCGGCCTGCTGGCCGCGGCCCATGGGCACGAAGGATGGCGATTTCGCGGAGTCTCGGACCGTGGCGGGGTCGTCGGCTCCAGTTTCGTCGGCCTGCTTCGATTCATTCGATCCGGATGCGGCGATCGCAGGGGTGCGTCCAGTCGATGCGGGCTTTTCCGGTGGACGGTTCGCGGAGGCGAGAACTGTCGCGGCTGTCGTGGGCGCTGCGGTTTCTGCGGTGGCGGATGCATCGCTGTCTGCTCTGACGGCAGGAGCTGCCTGTCGCTTTTCGCCAGGGGCGCTCATTTCGTCTGGGCTATGCACTTCAGCCTGTAGCACCGAGCCGCGGACGCTGGTCGTGTCGTCCTGCTCCGTTTTCGCCGCGTCGTCTCCGGCTGATGTGTCTTCTGTTTCGGCGGTTGTCGAACCTGCCGATCTTGCGAGGGGCGATGCGGACTGCGTGGCCTGATCCTCGGAGGCATCGAGACGGTTCGCGAACCGGGGCCAGCCGGAACGGAGATCGTTCTCCTGCGATGTGGTCCTTGCGTGCTTTGTGTCGGCAGAGCGGTCATTTTCGACAAGCTTGCCGAGGGCCTCCATGAAGTCCGGGCCGCCCTTGCGACCGGGGACGGCCTTGCCCTCGACCCCTGCCTTCGGAATTGAAAGCAGCGGCAACGCCTGCTTTACGCCACTCGTCATTCCGGCATGTCTCCAATCAGCTTGTCTATCTCGGCCAGCTTCTCGCGCGTCGATGCGATCACGATTTCGGCCTGCTCGACCGTCTGGTCCACGGCCTTGCCGGCGGCTGGTGTGGGCGGAGAGGGCGCGGCTGCTTCCGGTGCGATCGCCTGATCCGCGGGCGGGACTGCGACGACGGGTTCCGGACCGACCGCGCGGACCGGTGGTTCGCTTTGAGGCATCGTGGCGCCGTCTCGGGCAACAAGGCCGGCGGCGATGGCGTTGGCCGCGTCGAGCAGCTCACGGTCATTGTCCGACAGACTGTCGCGGTCGATCTTGTCCAGCTTGCCCACGACCTCGTCGACCTTGCCAGAGGTGACCAGCGACAGGCCGGCATAGAGCTCGGCGCGCGGATCGTCAGCCAGCATCTCGGCCTGCGTGGCGGCGAACGCCGCGAGATCTACAAGGCCGTCGATCGCGGCGCGGCGCGCGATGCGCAGGTAGATGACCTTCTGCTGTTCGGTGTCCATCAGCGTGACGATGTCGACGACGCGCTTGCGATCGATGGTCTCCTGCAGCGCCACGATGCCGGCCACGAAGGCGTCGGCGAACTGGCTAGCATAAGGCGAGCGGAGGTAGCCGCGCACATATTGTTCCGACAGGCGCGCGAAACGGCTCGCGTCCTGCAGACGGGTGGCGGCAGCCAGCGAACGGCGCAGCGCCGCTTCCTCAACCAGGGTGCCGGGCGCCAGCAGGCGCGCGCGGTCCAGCAGGGCCAGCGCATTTGCCGGCTCCGCCTCCGACATCATCGATCCCTTGATGAGCGCGACATACATGCCGACGTCAGGCGGATAGGTTGTCGGATCGACGGAGCCGAAAGCCTGCATGGCCTCCTTCGGCTTGCCGTTGACGTAGAACAGGATCTTCTCGCCGAGGGTTCGGTTCGGATCATCCTTGCCGAGAAGAGGGAGTGCGGCCTCCAAGGTGACGGGATTGCCGCCCGACATCGCGTAGACGACCAGCGCGCGGCGGTTCAGCTCGTTCTCGAAATGCGCGCTTTCACGCGTGGCGAAACTTGCATCAGCCATCTGGATGAGCGTGTGCTGCATAGGCTGCGAGGCGTGATCGCCAAGGACGAGGCGGTCCTGGACGCGCTCGAGCGAACGCATGATCTGATAGGGCTGCAAGGCGCCGGCATGCGCTTGGGTTTCGGTGTCAGACGCATGGGATGATGGCTCCACGACGCGCGGCGCGTCGTTCTCGGGCGGTTTTTCCGCTGCGAAAGCAGGCATTGCGAAAAAGGGCAGGGCAAGCCCGCAGGACCGAAGGCCGGCCAGCCTTCGTCGACGCGTTGAATTGTTTCGCGAAGCAGCGATCATAACCGCTACCCTTCGATTTCCAGCAGGATGTCGATGCGCCGGTTGACGGCGGCGAGCGGGTCGGCCTTGTCCTTGAGCCTGCGATCGGCGTGACCGGAAACGGTGCCGATACGGGCTTCGTCGATGCCGCCACGGACCAGCATGTAGTAGGCGGAGTGGGCGCGTGCGGTCGACAGGCGCCAGTTGTCGTAGGTCTCGTTGCGGAACGGACGGGCGTCGGTGTGGCCCTCGATCGACAGCGATCCCTTCTGCTCCGAGAGAATCTTGCCGATCTTCTCCATGGCCAGCACCATATCGCGGCGTGGGACGGCGGAACCGATCTCGAACATGCCGAAATCGAACTGGTCGGCGACGGACACGGTGACGCCTTTCTTGTCGGCGACGACGGTCAGTCCCTCGGCGAGCTTGCTGTCCGGGCCCAGAGCTGCGGCGAGCTTCGCTCGGATCTGGCCGGCGACCTCGATGGCCTTCGCGCTTGCTTCGCCGTTGATCTCTTCCGCCGGCTTGCCTTCGGTTGCCGACTTTGCCTGAGGTTTTACCTCTGCGCGGGCAAGCGGCTCGAGCGGGGCGGCGTCCGAGGGCGCGCCCGCCATAGGGGGCAGCGCCGTCCTGGCTTCCGCAGCCCCGGTTCCGGACGGCTGGTTGCCTTCGGCGGTGTTGCCGCGCAACACCATCTGCTCGCTCCAGAAATCGGGCGCGAACGGATCGCGGTATGCCTCGCCGCCCTGCGCGCCTGTCGAGGGACCGGAGGTCTGCGCGCCGCCTTCGCCCTTGGCGCTGACGTTCTGGAGGAGGCCGGTTTCCTTGGCGATCTCGGACAGGACGGCGTAGGGATTGGCGAAAAGGTGCTCGTCGGTGTGGGTCTCGTTCTTGTCCTTGTCGGCGACGTCCTTGGTCGAGACTTCGCTGGGATTGCTCTTGCCGTCCTCGCCGGAACTCGTGCTCGGCGAAGACTGGCTGATGTCGGCTATGCCCGCCGCATTGGGACCTTCGCCCAGTTCCTCCAGACCCTTCTTGTTGGAGTTGCGGTCGATGAGCTTGACCGGGTTGAAGTAGCTGGCGACGGCGGCCTTGGTCTGCTCGTTGGCGGCGTTGATCAGCCACATGACGAGGAAGAAGCACATCATGGCCGTCATGAAGTCGGCGAAGGCGATCTTCCAGACGCCACCGTGGTGACCTTCGTCGTGGTCGTGGTTGCGCCGGACGATGATGATTTCCTGGCGCGGTTCCTCGCCAGCAGACAAGGTGCTCATTCGAGAATTTCCGCCAGGATCGACGCCCATTCGGACAGTCGCGTTTCAAACAGGGTGCCGTCGACCGTGACCGAAAGATCGAAGCCGGGAAGCTCGACGAAGCTGAAATTGGCTGCCCGCTCGCCCAGCGCGGCCTGAAGCGCCTCGTAGAGCGACTGCGGTCCGCGAATCTCGATACGGAAGGTTTCACGCCCGGCGACGGCGGCACGGATGGATGCCGCCAGACTTTCGATCGAGCGCTTCTGCAACTCGTCGCTCATGAATGAGCCGAGGATGCGGGCGACCGTCTCCGAAGCCTCCTGGCTCACGGTCTCCTGCATGCGGTCGAGGCGCTGGGCGATCGTCTCGCCGGCGGCCTGCCCGATCTGGCGCAGGACGGCGTCCATTTCAGACGCATGGGCTTGCCGCATCTCCTCGATCTCGGCGGCGTGGGCAAGGGCCAGCCTTTCCGCAGTCGCGTGCTCGGCGTCGGCTACGGCCGCAGCGACGATCTCTTCCGTAGTGGGCGCGGGGGGCGGGGCCGGCTCAGGTCGAAGAATGGGGCTCGCGGCCGCTTTGGGCCGCGTTCCGAAATCCATCAGCACATCGGAGAGCGCGAGCGCTGTCACGCGGCCTCCTCCTGATGCGCCCACTTGCGCAGGATCAGCGCCGTGCGCTCCTCATTCAGGTCAACCATGCGGGCGAGCCGGTCCTGCGGGGCGGGGCGGATCTTCTGGCGCAGTTCGTCGAGCGGTGTCGGAGCCGAGATGGCGGGGGACGCCTGGACCTCCGGAGCGTCCGGACCGGGCAGCGAGCGCTGCACTTCCTCGAAGCTCGGACCGGCGAGCGACGCGGTCTCCGCACGGCCGCCACCGATCGCGGCCACCATGGGCCGCAAGCCGAAGAAGGCGACGAGGAATACGACGACGATGAAGGCGGCGGCATTGATCATGGTGCCGGCGTGTTGGCCGACGGAAGCCATGATACCGGGGCCTTCGACCGGAACGCCGTCGAGGCCGTCGATGAACTCGACGGCGGAAACGTTGATGATGTCGCCGCGTGTTTCGCTCAAGCCCGTGGCCGACGCGACAAGCTTCTGGATCTCGGCGACGCGCTCGCCGATCTTCTCGGGCGTGGCGTCGGCGCCGAGGATGGCGGTCAGGCGCTCGCGGTTGACGACGACGGCGATCGACATCTTGGTGACCGAGTAGCCGTTGCTGACGGTGGCAATGCGCTTGGAGTTGATCTCGTAGTTGGTCGTTTCCTCCTTGCGGTCAGACTCGGAGGAGGACTGCGGTCCCTCGCTGGTGGTGGGGTCCGCCTCGGGAAGGTTCTGCTCGACGGTCGTCGTGGCGCCCGCCGATTTCTGGCTGTTGTTTTCGTTCGAGCGAACCGTCTGGATCGAGCGTTCGACGCGCGATTCCGGATCGAAGATGGTTTCCTCTGTCTGGCGCTGGTCGGTGTTGACGTCTGCCTTGACGCTGGCGCGGAAATTCTCGGGGCCCAGATACGGAGCCAGGGCGCGGCGGATGTTGTCCTCGATCTGCATTTCCACGGTGCGCTCGACGCCGAAGGTGGCGCTGGCCGTTCCGTTGTTCGGATCATCGCCGGCAGCGAGAAGGTTGCCGCCGGAATCGAGCACCGTGACGTCTTCCGAATTGAGGCCGGGAACGGCTGCCGCGACGAGGTGGCGGATCGAGGCGGCGGCGCGGCGCGAATCCGTCTCCGATGCTCGAATGACGACGGAGGCGGACGGCTTCTGTTCGTCTCGGCGGAAGTTGGCGCGCTCCGACATCACGATGTGGACGCGCGCGGCGCGGATGCCGGCGAGCGACTGGATGGTGCGGGCGATCTCGCCTTCGAGCGCGCGAACACGGGTGATCTGCTGCATGAAGGATGTCAGGCCAAGCGAGCCGACATTGTCGAACAGTTCGTAGCCGGCATTGGAGCTCGTCGGCAGGCCCTTCTCCGCAAGCAGCATGCGCGCCTGCGCGGTGGTGCCGGCGGGAACGAGAACGGTGGTGCCGTCCGAAGCGACATCGAAGCCGATGCCGGCTTCGCCGAGCACGAGGCCGATCTGGTTCACGTCCGCGCGTTCAAGGCCGACGTAAAGCGTCTCGTAAGCCGGACGGTTGAGATAGATGGAAGCGACGGCGATGACGGCGAGCACCAGCGCGACGACGCCGCCCATCATGGCGAGGCGGCGCGGACCGAACTCCTGCAGGTTCCGGATGATTGCGTTCAACTGCTCGGGCACTGACCTTTGCTCCCGCATTCGCTTTCACGCCGGATCGATTCAATCCGAAGCTTGTCCCGAGACCGTATGGCCCGAAGCTTGTGCGAGGATGAAATCAGCCTCGTTCAGGGCAGGAAAAAGTGCTGACGCCACGACCTGAAAAGTTCTTGCGAAACAAAAAGCTAGGGCCTGATACGCCTTCCCGGAGGGAGAGCGGATCAGGCCCTGTTCAAGCTGTCCGGTGTGACGAATGGCCGGGAGCTCAATCCTGACGGATGGAAGGCGTCTAGCTCCGGAAGAGCGAGAGAATCGACTGCGCGTTGCCGTTGGCAATCTGTAGCGACTGAATACCGAGTTGCTGCTGAACCTGCAATGCCTGCAGACGAGTCGATTCCTTGTTCATGTCGGCATCGACCAGTTGACCCACGCCTCGCTCGATGGAGTCCATCAGGCTGGTGGTGAATTCCTTCTGCAGGTCGATCTGCTTCTTGGCGGCGCCGAGCATCGTCGCCGCGTCCGCGATTTCGGCAAGCGTCTGGTCGGCGACGGTGATCATCTGCGTGATCTGCGTGTCGGTGAAGCCGACGACGGTGAGCGTCGAGACGGAGTAGCCGTCGGTCGCCGGCGTCAACGTTCCGGCAACACCCTGCACGGCGGTATCCTCGCGCACGCCGGTCGATGCCAGGCGAAGACCTTCGACAATGCCGCGGGTCTCGGCCGTTGTAGCGGCAGCGTCATAGAGCTTGATGGACTGGACGTTGATGTTGATCTTGGAGAGCACGACATTGCCGGCATTGTCGCGCGTGAAGGACGACACGATCTCGGCGTTGGCGTGGGTGCCGGCGGAGGGGTTGCCCGAAGCCACCGTGGAATTGACCGACAACCAGTTGGTGCCGGAGAAGCTGGCGGAGTCGGCGAAGCTCTTCAGCTGAAGCTGGAGCGCCTGGATTTCGGACTGGATCTTGCCCTTGTTCTCTTCGCTGGCGCCCACCGAGGCGACGAGCTTGACCTTGATCTCGTCCACACGCTCCATGATCTTGTTCATGGCGGTGTAGGCCGTATCGACCTTGGAGGCTCCGAGCCCGAGGGAATCCTGAACAACCGACAGGGCCTTGTTGTCGGATCGCATGGTGGTTGCGATCGACCAGTAGGCTGCGTTGTCCTTGGCTTCGGAAACACGATAGCCGGTGGAGATGCGGTTCTGGGTAGCCTCGAGCGACTTGTTGGTCGCGCTAAGCGTCTGAAGCGCCGTCATCGCCGAAGCGTTCGTCATGATGCTTGACACGATACTCACCCCTTCTTCGAACAGCCTGCCCGGCTTCCCGAGCCGGATTTATCGCCTGAAGGAATGCCTCATGCCGGTCGCTGCTTCATGCCGCCTTGCCGTCATGGTCCACCCGCCATAGCGATTGGTTAACCATCACTACGCGGATATGGTTAACAGCGGATTAAGCGGATTTCCCTACCGGTAACCTTTTCGCCGGTGCCGCGAAAAGGTTGGGCTGGGGAATGGGGCGGGTCGCGTTTACAGAGCCGACGCCGCGGCCATAAAGAGCGCGCCGATGATCGCGATGTTGCAGAGCAAGGCGTTGCGCAATGCGCTGCGCTCCGGCTGCTGCTTGTTCCAGAAGTCGAGAAAGATCAGCGACGCGAGGGCCGTGAAGACGGCGAGCGCCAGCGCCGAAAGCGCCGGGACGATGCCGAAGATGAACAACAGGCCGAAGATGACCTGCCAGATCGAACCGAGGATGAGGACTGACCTTGCAGCGGGAACGCCCCGCCCGGCCATGATCCCTGTCAGCACAGGTTGGATGAAAAAGTGTTCGATGCCACCGACCACGAAAAGGCCGCCGAGAAGGAGGCGACCGAACAGGTAGAGATGATCCGGCAGATCTGCTGGCATGGACGTCTCGCTGGGAACTGAACCCCGCGCAGGATGTGTCAAACAACTGCCGGGTTGCAAGCGCCGGCAGAGGCGAACGGCGGGTCACAATGAAAAAGGGCCGCTTTCGCGGCCCTTTCCGGTAAGAGATTTGCTCCGCTTAGCGGAAGAGCGAGAGGATCGACTGCGAGTTGCCGTTGGCGATCGACAGCGCCTGGATACCAAGCTGCTGCTGAACCTGCAGGGCCTGGAGGCGGGTCGATTCCTTGTTCATGTCGGCATCGACGAGCTGACCGATGCCACGCTCGATGGAGTCCATCAGGCTGGAGGTAAAGGTCTTCTGCAGGTCGATGCGGCTCTTGGCGGCGCCGAGGTTCGTCGCGGCGGTCGTCATTTCCTTGAGCGCGCCTTCGACAACCGCCAGCTGCTGCGTGATCTGCGCGTCGCTGTGGTCTTTCACCGAAAGGCTGGAGACCGAATAGGTGTCGCCTGCGGCCGGCGCAGCACCCGCGGTCGGAACCTGTGCGGTGGCCGAGCGAGCGCCCGTGGTGCCGAGGCGCGTCGCGTCGAGGATACCGTCGTTAGCACCGGTGGCGCCTGCGAAGGCGTCGTACAGCTTGATGTCCTGCACCTTGATGTCGATGGTGCTGAGCGAAGCGGTGCCGGCAGCCGAACGGTTAAAAGCCGAGACGATCTTCACGTCGTTGAACGTGCCCGCCGTCGTGTGGCCAGACGTCGTATCGACCGACAGCCAGTTTGCGCCGGAGAAGGTGGCGGCGTCGGCATAGCTCTTGAGCTGGCCCTGCAGCGCCTTGACCTCGACGTCGATCTTTTCCTTGTCGGCCGCGCTGGCTCCGTTGGCGGCGACGAGCTTGACCTTGATCTCGTTGACGGTGTCGATGGCCTTCTGCATGCCGGTGTAGGCGGTATCGACTTTCGAAGCGCCGAGTCCGAGCGAATCCTGAACGGTGGAGAGCGCCTTGTGGTCCGAGCGCATGGTGGTGGCGATCGACCAGTAGGCTGCGTTGTCGGAAGCTTCAGCAACGCGGAAGCCGGTGGAGATGCGCGACTGGGTGGTGGCGAGGTTCTTGTTGGTGGCGTTGAGCGTCTGCAACGCCGTCATCGCCGAGGCGTTCGTCATGATGCTGGACATGGTACCTGTACCTTTACTCGAATTCTTTTTTGCATACCGGCCCGACCGGTATGACGGTACGGCATCATGCCAATGATCGCGTCCCCGCCAGATCAACCCGCCATGGGAGTAACTATGCGCCGACGATCGCTGCAAATTGGATAATGGGCGTGGTTAACGGACTATTTTTGCTTGTTTTTTCGACTTTGCGATGGCCACAACGAGCAACCAAAATGCAAAAAAAAGGGCCGCGCATGGCGGCCCTTTTTCAAGTCCCTTGTTCGGGGACTATCCGCGGAAGAGCGAGAGGATCGACTGCGAGTTGCCGTTGGCGATCGACAGCGCCTGGATACCAAGCTGCTGCTGGACCTGCAGGGCCTGGAGGCGGGTCGATTCCTTGTTCATGTCGGCATCGACGAGCTGACCGATGCCACGCTCGATGGAGTCCATCAGGCTGGTGGTGAAGGTCTTCTGCAGGTCGATGCGGCTCTTGGCTGCGCCGAGGTTGGTCGCGGCCGTCGTCATTTCCTTCAGCGCGCCTTCGACAACCGCAAGCTGCTTGGTGATCTGCGCATCGGAGAAACCAGCGACCGAGAGCGTGGCAACGGTGTAGGTGTCACCAGCGGCGTCCGTGCCGGCCACGACCGTGGCGCCGGCAGCGATACGTGCGCCGGTGGTGCCGAGACGGTGGGCGTCGAGGATGCCATCCGTCAGGCCTGTCGCAGCAGATGCCGCGTCGTACAGCTTGATGTCCTGGACCTTGACGTCAATGGTGCCGAGAGAAACAGCACCCGAAGCCGAACGGTTGAAAGCCGAGACGATCTTGACGTTGTCGAACGTGCCGGCAGCCGTGTGGCCAGACGTTGTATCGACCGACAGCCAGTTTGCGCCGGAGAAGGTGGCGGCGTCGGCGTAGCTCTTGAGCTGGCCCTGCAGCGCCTTGACCTCGACGTCGATTTTCTCCTTGTCGGCAGCCGACGCGCCGTTGGCGGCGACGAGCTTGACCTTGATCTCGTTGACGGTGTCGATGGCCTTCTGCATGCCGGTGTAGGCGGTATCGACCTTGGAAGCGCCGAGGCCGAGAGAATCCTGAACGGTGGAGAGCGCCTTGTGGTCCGAACGCATCGTCGTGGCGATCGACCAGTAGGCGGCGTTGTCCGCAGCTTCGGCGACACGGAAGCCGGTGGAGATGCGCGACTGGGTGGTGGCGAGGTTCTTGTTGGTGGCGTTGAGCGTCTGAAGCGCGGTCATCGCCGAGGCGTTGGTCATGATGCTGGACATGGTACTCGTACCCTTACTCGGATCTTTTTTTGCATACCGGATCGACCGGTATGACGGAGCGGCATCATGCCCATGACCAGAAAAAAGAGATCAACCCGCCATCTCCCGGGACTATCGCAGCCACTCCCTGCGAATTGGATAAGCATCATGGTTAACGAATTCTTTTTGCTGGATTTTGCGACCCTTCCGAAGCAGTCCTGAAATGCAAAAAGGGCCGCGCATGGCGCGGCCCCTTTTCCAAGCCCCTTGTTCGAGCGCTATCCGCGGAAGAGCGAGAGGATCGACTGCGAGTTGCCGTTGGCGATCGACAGCGCCTGGACGCCGAGCTGCTGCTGGACCTGCAGGGCCTGGAGGCGGGTCGATTCCTTGTTCATGTCGGCATCGACGAGCTGACCGATGCCACGCTCGATGGAGTCCATCAGGCTGGTGGTGAAGGTCTTCTGCAGGTCGATGCGGCTCTTGGCTGCGCCGAGGTTGGTCGCGGCCGTCGTCATCGACTTGAGAGCGCCTTCGACCTTGGCCAGCATACCGGTGATGAAACCGTCGGTGACGCCTGCCGCCGTGACGTCGAGGTTATAGACGGAAACGCCGGTCAGTTCGCCGGCGGTGATATCAGCGGCGTGTGCGGCCATGTCGGCATCCAAGTCGGCATCCGCGTCTGTATCGCCCGCAGCCAGCGATGCGGCATAGCTCGTGTCATATGCCGACTGCGCAGCGGTGGTATTCCAGATGCGAGTCTCGCGATCCAGGATACCATCGTTCTTGACTGCGGTGCCGGTGCCGTTGTCGAAGAGCTTGATGCCTTCGATCTTGACGTCGATGGTGCTGAGCGAAGCCGTGCCGGCAGCCGAGCGATTGAAAGCCGAGACGATCTTCACGTCCTGCTGGACGGCATCGGCGGTACCGGCGTTGGCGCCGGCAGCGGTCTTGTCGGAGGTGACCGAGAGCCAGTTGGCGCCGGAGAAGGTGGCGGCGTCGGCATAGCTCTTGAGCTGGCCCTGCAGCGCCTTTATCTCGACCTGGATCTTCTCCTTGTCGGCGGCGCTGGCGCCATTGGCGGCGACGAGCTTGACCTTGATCTCGTTGACGGTTTCGATGGCCTTGTTCATGCCGGTGTAGGCGGTGTCGACCTTCGACGCGCCGAGACCGAGCGAATCCTGAACGGTGGAAAGCGCCTTGTGGTCCGAACGCATCGTGGTGGCGATCGACCAGTAGGCGGCGTTGTCCGAGGCTTCGGCAACGCGGAAGCCGGTGGAGATGCGCGACTGCGTGGTGGCGAGGTTCTTGTTGGTAGCGTTGAGCGTCTGCAATGCCGTCATTGCCGAGGCATTGGTCATAATGCTGGACATGGTACCCGTACCCTTACTCGAATGCTTTTCCCATACCGGCTCGACCGGTATGGCGGTACGGCATCATGCCAATGATCGCGTCCCCCGCGCTCACCCGCCATAGTTAGTGGGGCAGAGAATGCAGGTTGATAGCTGCGATTTGGATAAGGGACGTGGTTAACGGATTGTGATTTTTATCGAGGGGTCGAAAAGCGCGTCAACTGAATGAGCGCACCAGACTGCCGACGAGCAGGTTCCAGCCGTCGATCAGCACGAAGAACAAGATCTTGAACGGCAAAGAGACGACGGTCGGCGGGAGCATCATCATGCCCATCGCCATGGTGATGGTGGCGACGATCAGGTCGATGACAAGAAAGGGCAGCACGATCAGGAAGCCGATCTCGAAACCACGCCGGATCTCCGAGATCATGAAGGCAGGGATCAGCACGCGCAGGTCGACGTTCTGCGGATCGACGGTGTCGCCGCGCTCGCGGGCGAGATCAGCAAAGAGATTGAAGTCCTCGTCACGCACGTTGCGGATCATGAAACCGCGAAACGGATCGGAAATGCGCTGGAACGCCTCCGTCTCGTTGATCTGGTTATCCATCAGCGGGCGGACGCCGTTGTTCCACGCCTGATCGAATGTCGGGGCCATGACGTAGAAGGTCATGAACAGCGACAGGCTGACGATGATCAGGTTGGCCGGCGTGGTCTGCAGGCCGATGCCGGCGCGCAGGATGGAAAAGGCGATGACGAAGCGCGTGAAGCTCGTCACCATGATGAGCAGGCCCGGCGCCACCGACAGGATGGTGAGCAGGCCGAACATCTGAATGATGCGGCCGATGGTGGTGCCGTCCGCCTGGCCTATGGCGCCGAGATCGAGCTGCTGCGCGGAGGCAGCGGTTGCGCCCGCGAAAAGCAGGACGCCGATCAGGGCGGAAATCTGGGCGAGGCGCTTCATTCGAACAGCAACGTCCTGATCAGAACCTGCTTCACGTGGCCATCGCTGCGGATGGACGCGCGTTCGTCGAGGTTCTCCCTGAGATGACGAAATCCGCTGGCTCCCTCGATCTCGTGCATCTTGATCGTGCGGATGTAGGCGATGAGATCCTGCGACACCGCGCCTGCCAGGTCCGCAGTCTCGGGAGGCGCGTCCAGCACGAGAGAGACCTCCATGCGGACCCAGACATCGGGTGGAGAGGCGATGTTCGTGGTGATGGCGGGTAGAGCGATGACCGTTTCGGAGGCAGGCCCAGCCGCCTCATGGCCGCCTTCCTTGGCTTCCGTGCCGTGTCCGCCGGCGGCTGGCGCGTGTGCTTCCTCGCCGGATTTGCCGCTGGTCAGGAGACCGCCCGAGAACCAGCCCATGCCTGCGGCGGCGGCGGTCAGCACGACGAGGACGCCGAGTTGGATGACGAGCGACGGGCCGCCCTTGGCCGGCGGCGCATCCATGGCAGGATTTTTCGCCGCGGCGGCCATCAGAAGGGCAATACCTTGTCCAGGAACTGTTGCCCGTATGGCGGCTGCTGGACTTCCGTCAGCCGGCCACGGCCACCGTAGGCGATGCGGGCTTCCGCGATGCGCTCGTAATTGATTGTGTTGTTCGGTCCGATGTCGATCGGCCGGACGATGCCGCCGATGGTCAGGACGCGCAGTTCTGCGTTGACACGCACTTCCTGCGATCCCTGGATGATCAGGTTGCCGTTGCCCAGGACTTCGGTGACGACGGCGGCGATGGAAAGCTCCAGATCCTCCGAGCGCTTCGTCTCGCCATCGCCAGCCGCGGCGGTAGAGGAGTTGACACTGGCGTCCAGGGCACCACTCGAGCCTATGCCGTCCCATTCGTAATCGACGGAGCCGCCAAGGGACCTGCTGGCGGTGCGCTTGCGGTCGGATTCGTTCTTGAAGCGGGCGCGGTCGTTGATCTTGATGCGTACCGTCAGGATGTCGCCCGGCGATAGCGCGCGCGGGTCCGTAAACAGCCGGCTCTGCCGGTCGTTCCACAGGGAGAAGCGCTTCTCGGGTGCTGCTGGATAGCCGGCATAGGTAGCAGGCGGTGGAGGGGCGCTTTCGAGGCCCGAGCCGACCGGAGACAGCTCCGGCTCGCGGCCGATCTCCTTGAGGCTGCCGCAACCGGCCAGCAGCGATGCGACGAGTAGGGTGAGAAGAGCGCGGATCATGATGGGTCGGTCCTGCGCGATGCCGCAGCCATGACGCCGGTCAGCATGGCCGCCGCCTTGCGCTCCATTTCGTTCAGGATCACGCCGGCCTTGCGCGGCTCTATCTGCATCAGGATGCTGGCGGCGAGCACGGCGTCCATCTCAGCTAGGCGTTCCGCGGCGGCGTCGGGCTTCATGCCGGAATAGATCTTGACGACATCCTCTTTCGCCTTGGCCAGGAAATCCTCGCGCCGCTTGAGCCAGGATTCATACTCTGCGCGTTTTTCCTCCAGCGCCGCGATACGCTTGTCGATCTCCTGCTGAAGGACCTGCAACTCGTCCTTCTGCAGGGCGTAGCGGCGATCGCGCGCGGCGTCGGCGATGTTGGAGCAGAAGCGCTCGACGTCCGTGCCGGATTCGAGGGGTTTGGCTCTGACCGTGCCGGTGGCTGCTTCGTCAAGGAGTGCTTCCTCTGGCACTAGCAGCGCGGGATCGTCCAACTGCTCGACAAGCGTCTCTGTTGCGCCGAGCACGCCGGTGGAAAGAACCAGCACCGACAATGTCGCAAACGCCAGAGGGCGAAGCGTTGAGGAGGGGCGGGAGCGGGGGAAAGCCATCATCGGACTCACTGCAAGACAAGGTCGGCCTGCATCGCGCCGGCGGACTTGATGCCCTGCAGGATGGCGATGATGCCGTCCGGCTTGACGCCGAGGCGATTGAGGCCGGAAACGAGCGTTTCGAGATCGGGGCCGTCGAGGAGCGCGATCTTCGCGTCTGGCCAGCCGGCGTCGATCTCGGTGTAGGGTTCGACGGCGGTCTCGCCGCGAGAGAAGGGTTCGGGCTGCACAACGGTGGGTGCTTCGGTAACCCGAACCGTCAGCGTTCCGTGGCTGACGGCGACGCGTGAGATGCGCACGTCGTTGCCGATGACGATGGTGCCGGTGCGCTCGTCGACCACGACACGAGCCGGTGCGTCGGCCGCAACCACGATGTTTTCCAGCTCGGCGAAGAATCTGGCCGGCGAGACCTTTTCCGGCTTCTTGATGATGATCGTGCGCGAATCCTGCTCGAAGGCAACGCGCATGCCGTAGTGCTGGCCGGCATAGGCGTTGACGGCGTCGGCGACACGGACAGCGGTCGAAAAATCGGCGTTCCTGAGCTGGAGCACCATGTTCGACTGTGCCGCGAAATCGGCCGCGACCTCGCGTTCGATGATGGCTCCGTTGGGGACGCGACCGGAAGTGGGCACGCCCTGCGTCAACTGCTCGGCCTGACCCTGCGCATTGAAGCCCGAGACGAAAACAGGTCCTTGGGCGACCGCGTAGATTTCGCCGTCGGCGGCCTTGAGCGGTGTCATGACGAGCGTACCGCCGGCCAGCGACGATGCATCGCCCATGGAGGAGACGCCGACATCGATGCGTGCACCGGACTTGACGAAGGCCGGGAGGTTGGCGGTGACGATGACAGCGGCAACGTTGCGCGACCTTGCACGACTGCCTTCGCCGGCGATGCCGAGATTTTCGAGCATGGCGCGCATGGACTGTTCGGTGAAGGGCGAGTTGCGCAGGCTGTCGCCCGACCCGTTCAGGCCGATGACGAGACCGTAGCCGACGAGTTGGTTGTCGCGCGCACTCTGGAGCTGGGCGATATCCTTGATGCGGGCGGCAGTGCCGTGTTGTGGCAACTGGCCGCCGGAGGACGGAAACTGCTTGAAGGCGCCCGCGCCCTCCTGACCGATGGGCACACCGCCCTGTGGCTGCGGAAAGCGGTCGACCAGGCCGCCGCCGCCCTCAGGTGGGAGAGGGGCCTCCAGCATGAGATCAGCGCCGGCTGCCGGAGAGGCGGCCAGCGCGAAGGCGAGCAGGACCGTGAAGGGACGCAGGCCGATCATGAAGTTCCTATCCTGATCGAGCCGTCGGCCATGACGGTGCCGGAGAGGATCTTGCCGCTGTCGATGTTGCGCACGCGCACCATGTCGCCGGCAGCACCCGGCTGCAGCGTCACGCCGGTTGCCGAGATGGTGAGACCGCCAGCGATGAACACCATCTGCACGGCAGCACCCTGCTCGACGACCCAGGCTTCGCGGAGCGCGGCTGCGGGAACGTAGCGCCCGGGCAGCAGGGTGCGCTTGGCGACCTTGCCGTCGAGCTCCGCAGGGCTGATGACGACGCCGGGCGGAATGATGCGGTCGGGTTTCAGGGTGACTTCCTTCAGGGAGGCCATCTCGATCGTCTCGCCGGGATAGATGACGCGGTTCGGGATGAACACGATCTCCTGGGCGAACGCCGACCCGCCTGCGAGGCAGGCGAAGGCGACCAGGGTGACTGTCCTTGCCAGAAACCGCATCGTCATCTGCCTTACCGGATGTTCTTCGAGACGACGGCCGCCATCTCGTCGGCCGCCTGGATGACCTTGGAGTTCATTTCGTAGGCGCGCTGGGCGGATATCAGCTCGGTGATTTCCTTGACGGGATCGACGTTGGAGTTCTCCAGATAGCCCTGTTCGACGGTGGCGAAGCCGACATCGCCGGGCGAGCCGACGGTTGCCGGGCCGGACGCAGCGGTTTCCTGGAAAAGATTGTCGCCAAGCGGCGCGAGGCCGGCCTCGTTGGCGAAGCTGGCGAGCGTCAGCTGGCCGAGTTCCTGGAGGTCGGTCTGGCCGTCGATGCGCGCATAGACCTGGCCGGTCTTGTTGACGACGACCGCGAGCGCGTCGGTCGGCACGGTGATCGCCGGGATGACGTTGTAGCCGTCCACGGTGACCAACTGGCCGTTGGCGTCTGTGTTGAAGGAGCCGGCGCGGGTGTAGAGAGTTTGCCCCTCGGCGCCTTCGATCTGGAACCAGCCATTGCCGGTCAGCGCGAGGTCGAGGCTGTTGCCCGTCTGCGTGAGGCCGCCCTGGATGTGCACATTGCGGATGGCCGCGGTCTTGACGCCGAGGCCGATGGAGACGCCTTCGGGGACGAGGCTCGCATCGGCGCGCGACGGCACGCCCTGCATGCGGTCGACCTGATAGAGCAGGTCGGAAAACTCCGCACGCGCACGCTTGAAGCCGGTCGTGTTGATGTTGGCGATGTTGTTGGCGATGACCTCGAGATTGGTCTGCTGGGCATTCATGCCCGTCGCGGCGATGGCAAGCGCTTTCATGACTTGTTACCCTTTCTGACTGCCCGTCTTCTGACTGCCCGTCAGATCTGCATCCTGCTGACTTCCATGTAGGCGCTGACGATCTTGTCGCGGATGGCGACCGCTGCCGTCAGTGCCTGCTCTGCGCTCATGACCGCGTCGACAACCTCGCGCGTGTCCGCCTGGCCCTGCATGCCCTTGACGGAAAGCTGCTCGGCCTGCTGCAGCGTATCGACGGCATTCGTCGCAAGGTCGGCCATGACGGAGGCGAAGGAGCCTGCCGCATCGGCAGCGCCGGCTGCCGTGCCCGGACCGGTTGTCCCGCCGTTTCCGAGACCGGACGATTTGCCGATGGTGCTGAAATCGATAGCGCCGAGGCCGGTTATCATGACTGGCTCCGCATCAGGTCAATGGTGAGGGAAATGAGTTCGCGCGCCTGCTTGATGACCTGCAGGTTCGCCTCGTAGGACCGGTTGGCCTCGCTCATGTCGGCCATTTCGATCAGCACGTTGACGTTGGGCATCTTGACGTAGCCCTTTTCGTCAGCTGCTTCGTGGCCGGGCATGAACTGGACCGGAAACGCGCCGTCGTCGCGGCCGATCCTGTTAACCTCGACCATCGAGCCGCCGGTGACGCGGTCGAGTTCGGCGGCGAAGGTGATGGTCTTGCGGCGATAGGGTTCGGCGCCTGGCGCGTCGCCGGTCGACTGCGCGTTGGCAAGGTTTTCCGAAACGACGCGCAGGCGCTCCGACTGAGCGCCGAGGCCGGATGCTGCGACTTTGAGAGCGGCTGCCAACGGGTCCATGGCTAGCCTTTCGACGCCGTCATGAGCATGCGATGGAAGGCTTTCACGATCGCCGTATTGAGTTCGAACTGGCGGCGGACTTCGCCGGCCTTCATCAACTCGTCTTCGAGGACGACCGAATTCTCGGATGGCAGGATCGACGGATCGTCGGCCTGCGCGTTGACCGCGAAACCGGACTCGCCGACGCTACCCGCAATATGCCCCTGCTGCGTCGTGGCAAGCCTGACGCCCGTCTTGTCGAGCACGCTTTCGAAGGGCTCGACGTCGACCGCCTTGTAGCCCGGCGTGTTGACATTGGCGACGTTGCCGGCAACCGCCGTCTGGCGCACGGCGAGCCATTTCGACTGCTGCGTCGCGAGAGCGAATAGGTTGACGGTCTCCATGCAAATCTCCGGCCGGATATGCACAGGGTAGGCCGCCAGTCTTGCGTGGGCCTTGCGGGGGCTTACTCCCCGACCTTCAGGACCTTGTCCTTGTCCGTGACGAGAACGGGCTTGCCGTCGCGGTCCTCTATCGACCGGACATGGGCTCCGTCGGGCAGCACCGAGCCGGTCTGGACGACGAAGAGGCCGGTGTCGTCCTCGATCATGGCGCGTCCGTTGGCGATCTGGATCACCTTGAACTCGATAACCGGAGGGGGAAACGGCTGTTCCTCGACGCTGGGGAGGGCTGCGTGGCCGCCGTCGTCGCTTTCTGGGTCCTTGACCGCCGTTCCCGTCGTGCGCAGGTCGAGTTCAAGGTCAAGGAAGGGGATGTCCTGCTTTTCCGCAGGCGCGCCGACGCGTTCCGTCTGAGCGCCGAGGACAATCGGCTGAGTGCCGTTGCCGCCGCCGCCAAACCGCATGGCCCTGACGCCGAACTCGTCCGGGTTGAAGAAGATGTACCACGGGAAAAGTGCGCAGATGAGGCCGAGGGTCACGCCGAGCGCAGCGACGGTCAGGTCGCTGCGACGGTCGCGCCGTTTTGCCTCCTGTTCAGGAGACAGGGGCTTGGCGGAGCTCGGGGCGCTTTCGTCCGAGCCCGCAAGCTCTGCGAGACGGTTCTCGCGGACAAGTTCCTCAAGCAGACGGTCAGCCTTGCTGCGCCACATGCGGCCTGTCCTTCGACTTCAGGTGGCGGGCGAGGTCGGCGAAGGCATCCGCCGATGGTGGGTCGCGCGGCGTCTGCGTCATCGCGTCGTAGATTGTGGGAACCTGCCGGACGGCGGTGTCCAGTTCGATGTCTGCGCCGGGCTGGTAGGCGCCGAGAAGGCGGATGTCGCGCGTCGACTCGAAGCGGGAAATCATCGCCTTGAGCTTGGTCACGAGGGTGCGCTGGTCGTCCGTCCACGCCTTCGGCGCCAGGCGCGAGATGGAGGCGAGTGGGTTGACCGGCGGGTAGCGGCCCTGCTCGGCGATTGAGCGATCGAGGACGACGTGTCCGTCGAGAATGCCGCGCACGGAATCGGCGACCGGATCGTTGTGGTCGTCGCCGTCGATGAGCACGGAGATGATGGCGGTGATGGAGCCGGAACCTTCGACGCCGGGGCCTGCGCGCTCCAGCAGTTTCGGCAGTTCGGTGAAGACCGAGGCGGGATAGCCGCGCGCGACAGGCGGCTCGCCGGTTCCTGTGGCGACCTCGCGCAACGCATGGGCAAAGCGCGTGATGGAATCGAGGATCAGCAGCACACGGTCGCCCTGCTGGCGGAAATGCTCGGCGACGCGCATGGCGGTATCCGGCGCGCGGCGGCGCATCATGGCGCTTTCATCGCTGGTGGAGACGACCGCGACAGTCTTGACCATGCATGCAGGGCCGATCGTGTCCTCGAGGAATTCGCGCACCTCTCGGCCGCGTTCGCCGATCAGCGCAACCACGACGGTGTCGAAGGCGGACGCCGAGGCCAGCATGGCGAGCAGTGTCGACTTGCCGACGCCCGAGCCGGCGAAGATGCCGAGGCGCTGGCCGAAACAGATGGGGGTGAAGACGTCGATAACCTTGACGCCGGTGCGAAATCCTTCGCCGACGCGCTGGCGGGAGAGGGCGGGAGGCTGAACGAGCTTTGCGGCATCCTCCAGATCGCCATGCGCGAGATGAGGACCGCCGTCGATCGGACGGCCGAGCGCATCGATGGCGCGACCGCGCCACGAGGCGTGCGGGAGGATGGCGAAGGGGCCTAGGTCGATGACCGTATCGCCGACCCCGGCGTCGCCTGCGCGTTCGAACGGAGCGACCAGAACCTCGTCCGGGGAAATCTGCACGATCTCGCCGTGGCGCACGCCGGCGCGGCTGCGATGCTCCACCATGTCGCCGAGGCGTGCGACCGCCGAGAGGCCGCGGACGCGGAAATGCGTTGGAGAAACTTCGATAACGCGGCCGCCGCGACGGATAAGTGTGTGTTCGTCGGAGATGCGGCGCCACGCGCGTTCGAGCGCGTCGAGAGGATTGTCGCCGGCGGCAGCGTTGCGGTCAGTCGGATGCGGGGCGAGCGACATGCGTCAGCTATTTCCCGCCGAGCGTCTTGATTGCCTCGTCGTAGGACGACTCGCTGTCGCGCAGCAACGCCGCCCCGTTCTCGAAGGCGCGCTGCACCATGATCAGGCGGGTGATCTCCATCATCGGATTGACGTTGGATTCCTCCAGGAACCCTTGCGCCACGCCGGCGTCGATGCGGTCGACAACGGGATCCGGCTCGCCCTTCGGGACGATGCCGGAATTGCCGAAACGCGTGAAGTTGGGGCCTGGATCGAAATTGAATAGGCCGAGCGCGCCGACAAGATTGTCGCCCTGCCGCAACGAGCCGTCAGCGCCGGCCCGCGGCGGGCCGTTGCGCGGGTCGAGCTGGATCGGGGCGCCGCCCGCGTCAAGGACCGCATAGCCTTCTATGGAGACCAGTTCGCCGTTCTCGGTCATGGTGAAGCGGCCGTCACGCGTCATGACCGTCCCGGCAGGCGTCTCGATGCCGAACCATGCGTCGCCGCGGATGGCGAAGTCGAATGGGTTTCCGGTTTCGCGCAAGGGGCCAGCGGCGGTGGACAGATAGGTGTCGCCGGTCGAGACGAAGGCAAGCTCCTTGTCGCCTAGACCCGAAACAACGTCCTCGAATTTCACACCCGTGGCGCGGAAGCCAATGGTCGAGGTATTGGCGACGTTATCGGCGATCGTGTTCAATCGCTTTTCAAGCGCGACCTGGGAGGAGAGGGCGACGTAGAGGCCGGTTTGCACGCGGAAATCCTATCGCTTCATCGACTGGATCGCGAACAACACATTGGCCGAAATGCCATAGTCGACCGGTTGGAACAGCGACGTGATGAGAGACTGTGGGGTGGTGGTCGGGTTCTCCAGTTCCCACATCGTGGTGAACCGTGTCAGGAATTTCTCCAGGCGCTTGGGATCAGTGAAGTCCTCGATGTCGAGCTTGGATTCGAAGTATTTCACCTGCTGGTCGATGTCGGCCGAGGCGAAGGAATCCGGTAGGCTGAGCGTTGTGCGCACGACTTCGGCGAGGGCCGGGTCGGCGAGGATCGCGTAGAAGTTGGTGAGGCTGGATGCCTTACGCTCGAAATAGAGCGCGAGGCGCACGCCTTCGTTCGTCTCGCCTGCGTTCTCCTCGAGCGTCTGGCGAAGATATTTGTCGATCGAAGGCTGCTGGGCGCGGGTGGTGGTGGTGGCGTTCGGGCCGAGAGCCTCGAAGTCGAAGGCGGCGACGAAGGCGGTGTAGCGCTTGTCCTCTTCCTTGTTGGCAGGGCTGTTCGGGTCGCGCACGCCGCCGGCGAGCAGTTCCTCAATGTAGTCAAGGTTTTCGCTGGCGCTGTCCAGGCCGTAGGCGGCCATCGCGTAGGTCAGCAGGCGCCCGTTCCCCATCAGTCCTTCGATGGAGGTGATCTTGCCGATGTTGGCGCGGTAGTAGGCCGTCTCCTGTTTCACATAGGGCGAGTCCGGGTCGAGACCGGCAATCTCAGCCTGCATGATGTAGTTGCCGGGAACCTCGTGCTGCGCCTTGTTGTAGACGGTGGCGAGCTCGCCATAGCGAGCGAAGTTGTAGGTGTTGACGAATTCCGCGTAGCGCTTGTCCTGCAGCTTGTTGGCAAAGCTGTCGGGATCGGCCGTGCCCTCTTTCAGCGCCTTGACCATGAAGGCCTTGGCATAGGTCATGTCCTCCAGCCCGTGCGCCTTCATGGCATAGCGGAACAGGCGATCGTCCTTGACGAATTCGTCGATGGTTTTCACCTTCGAGATGTTCTCGAGATAGTATTTCGTCTCGCGGTCGACCGTCGGCTGCTTTTCGACGCGCTCGATCGACTTGGCCATGTCCCTGACGATGAGCTGGAAGCTGAGATAGGTATTCACCAGACAGGCCTCCGGCCGCGAAGCTTATCACCCAAGGCTAGGGCCTATTGCTTGCGCGAGGCTGAAGCCAGCCAAGCCAGCAGGGACGAAAGTCGATTCAAGCCTCACACAAGGCACGGGGCGTAGTCCTGCAATGTCATATCTTTGCGAGGGACTCTGGCTCCGTGAGCATTCTGATTGGACTGGTGGTTACGCTCGGCTGCGTGCTTGGCGGTTTCATGGCCATGGGCGGGCATATCGAGGTCCTGATCCAGCCATGGGAAGTCGTCATCATCTGCGGCGCCGCACTTGGCTCCTTCCTCGTCGCCAATCCGATGAAGGTGGTCAAGGATACCGGCAAGGCCTGCATGGAAGCCTTCAAGCAGGCGGTGCCGAAGGAAAAAGACTATCTCGAAGTGCTGGGCGTGCTGCACGCGCTGATGCGCGAGCTGAAGTCCAAGTCGCGAAGCGAGGTCGAGGCGCACATCGACAACCCTCAGGAATCAGCGATCTTTCAGGCGTTCCCGACTATCCTGAAGAACATCGACCTGACCAACTTCATCTGCGACTACTGCCGCATCATCATCATCGGCAATGCGCGTCCGCATGAGATCGAGGCGCTGATGGACGAGGAAATCCAGACGATCCGCGCCGACAAGCTTAAGGCGTATCACGCGCTGACGGTGATGGGTGATGGCTTCCCCGCAATTGGCATCGTGGCGGCGGTGCTGGGCGTCGTGAAGGCGATGGGCGCATTGGACCAGTCGCCCGAGATCCTCGGCGGGCTAATCGGCGCCGCGCTGGTCGGAACCTTCCTCGGCATCTTCATGTCCTACTGCGTGGTCGGTCCGATCGCAGGCAAGGTGAAGACCGTCCGGGAGAAGAAGAACAGGCTCTATGTCATCGTCAAGCAGACGTTGCTCGCCCATATGAACGGCGCGCTGCCGCAGGTGGCGATCGAGTTCGGGCGCAAGACGATCTCGGCCTATGAGCGTCCGTCCATCGACGCCGTCGAGCAGAGCACGATGAACGCCACCGGCGCCGACAAGAAGGCGGCATGAGCGCGTCATGAAATCCGCCGTCCCCAGCAGCCCGGCCGAAATGCGGGCCTACATCATTGAACGGCTGACCGGAGAGACCGGGGAGCCGGACCGGGTGACCGATGCGGCGCGCGCGATCGTCGAAAAGCTGCTGCCCGACGTCAGGCAGACACTGAAGCAACAACTGACGCTCGACTTGGAGATGGAGATCACGAGCGTCGAACTCGTTCGCGTCGCCGATGCGAAGCCGGATGGCGATGGCCATGCCATGGCGGTGATCGTCTCGGGAGTCGGGCCGGACGCGGTGGTGATGACGATGGACGCGGAGGCGATCGCACTGGCCGTCAGTGCGCTGTTCGGCGGCGATCCCTGCATCGCGGTCGCGCCGATCCGGCGCCAGCTCTCGCCGACGGAGACGGTTGTCGCCTCGAGAATCTTCGAACAGTTTGCGACGGCGCTGGCACGGACGGGTGACGGCCATTTCGAACTGCTGGCGCCATCACCCAAGGCGATGTCCGGCGAAGAGTTGAGAAAGCATCCGCTGAAGGATGGCGCGGGCGCGAGGGTGAGACTTTCACTGGCCGGGTCGGCAACCAGCGGGATAATCGAACTGACCATGCCGCAGCGGCTTCTCCTGAAAGGGTCCGCCGTGGCCTCGCCCAACGCATCGGGTCCGGCGGACGTTTGGCGGCAACGTTTCGGGGAGGAAGTCATGCGCTCCGGCGTGGAACTTCAGGCGACCATGCCGCTTGCGCGTATGACGCTCGGCGACGTCGCGTCGCTGCAAGTCGGGCAACTGATCGAGTTCCAGACCGACGCTCAGTCGCAAGCCAAGCTGTCCGCACGGCAGAAGACGCTGTTCGTCTGCGAATTCGGCAAACTCGGCCAAAATTACACGGTTCGCGTCCGGCATCCCTTCGATGCAGGGCAGGATCTCATGGAAGGACTGGTTGCCGGGCGTTAGGGCCCAGCATCCGCGAGAGTTGGAGATGATCATGACGCAGGGCAGCGCAGCCTTGGACGAAGAAAACTCGCAGGAACAGCTCAACCGGGCCATAGAGGAACTGCGCGGAGTGCTGCATGAAGAGGAGAAGCAGCGGCCGCAGACAGCGACCGTCTCGCCGGTCGCGATGTCGATGCCTGCCGGCGGTCCCAACGCCTCGCTGATCATGGACATTCCCGTCGAGGTACAGATCGTGCTCGGCAGCACCGAGATGGCCGTTTCCGACCTGATGGGGCTGCAGAAAGGCTCGACCGTGGCGCTGAACCGCCGCGTCGGCGAAGCGGTCGATGTCATGGTCAACGGCCGCAGGATCGCGCGCGGGGAGATAACGGTCCTGGAAAACGATCCATCCCGCTTCGGCATCATGCTGACGGAGATCAGCGGCGCGACGAAGCAGGGCTGACTGGCTGGTATGTGGCTGATGGAGATCGCATGAGCAGGGCGCTTGAGATGACGCGGGCGCAGAAGGCCGCGGCCATCCTGGTGGCCATGGGCAAGCCGTCGGCCAGCAAGCTCCTCAAGTTCTTCAAGCAGGAGGAACTGAAGGCTCTGGTCGAAGGCGCGCGGCTGCTGCGCACGATCAGCCAGGCCGATCTCGAGAAGATCGTGGCAGAGTTCGAGGCGGAGTTCGCGGAAGGCGCGGGCCTGATGGACTCCAGCGACCAGATGGACACCATTCTTAACGAGACTCTTTCGCCGGAGGAAATGAACGCGCTGATGGGCGTCGCCCAGGCGGAGACGGTTGAAAGCGGGCCGCCGCCGGTCTGGCCCGATGTCGAGAAGGCGGAGCCGGCGAAGATTGCGGCGTTCCTGACCGAAGAGCATCCGCAGACCGCCGCACTGGTGCTGTCGAAACTCTCCCCCGGCTCCGCCGCCAACGTGCTGCTCGTCCTCGACCGGGATGTGCGCAGCGAGGTCGTGAAACGCATGATGTCGATGGCGACGATCCCGGAAGTCGCAACCGGCATTATCGAGGACCAGCTGCGATCTCGGCTGCTTTCGGAAAGCGCGACGCGCGACACGTCGGCCGGACAGATTCGCGTCGCCAGCGTGCTGAACGAGATGGACAAGGACAAGCTCGACGAGGTGATGCTGGAACTCGAGCATTCCGGCGCGCCCGACGTGCAGGGGCTGCGCGCCAGGCTCTTCGCGTTCGAGGACATCGTGCAGCTTACGCAGAAGGCGCGGGTCGCGTTGTTCGACAGCATTTCCACGGAACTGGTGACGCTGGCGCTGCGCAACGCGCCGCCGGCGCTGACGGAAGCGGTGCTGTCCTCGATCGGAGCACGCGCGCGACGTATGATCGAATCCGAGCTGGGACAGGGTTCGGAGAGCGTCAACGCCGCCGACATCACGCGGGCCCGCAAGGCGATCGCCGCCGGAGCGATCCGCATGGCGCGCGAAGGCGCGTTCGAGCTACCCAGCGCCGAAAGCGCGGCGGCCTAGTCCCAACCCGGTCCCTGACCCTCTCAGAGTGCTATCGCCATGGCGGAGGACGTCGACAAGGAAAGTAAAACCGAGGAAGCCACGGAGAAGAAAATCCGTGACACGATCGAGAAAGGCAAGCTGCCTCAATCGAAAGAGACCGGAATCCTCGCTTCCTTCGTTGCGATCCTCCTGTTCACGGTCTTCTTCGCCGGCGGCTCCATCATGGAGCTTGGTTCCTTTCTGTCGGTCTTCCTCGAAAAGCCCGATGCCTGGACGATGGACACGTCAAACGACGTGGTTGAGCTGTCCCGCATGGTGACGCTGGAGATCGGCAAGGCGGTGGCGAGCCTGCTTCTGCTGCTGGTCGCGGCCGGCATCGGGTCGTCCGTCCTCCAGAACGTGCCGCAGTTCGTCGGCGAACGCATCCGCCCGCAGGCGTCGCGCATTTCGCTCGCCAAGGGGTGGAGCAGGCTGTTCGGCGTGCAGGGTTTCGTCGAGTTCCTTAAGTCGGTCGGCAAGATGGTGTTCGCCATAGCCGTGCTGTGCTTCGTGCTTTCGGACAGCCTGAGGCAGTTCCTGGCCGGCATGCTGACGCAGACGACGGACTTCGTGCTCGTCATCCGCAGTATGGCGATCGACATCCTGGTTTCGATCGTGGCCGTGATGGGCCTGATAGCAGGCATCGACATCGTCTGGTCGCGCTTCCACTGGCGTCAAGATCTGAGGATGACGAAGCAGGAGGTCAAGGACGAGATGAAGCAGTCCGAAGGCGACCCGATCGTCAAGTCGCGGTTGCGTTCGCTGGCGCGCGACCGGGCAAGGCGGCGCATGATGACTGCTGTGCCCAATGCAACGCTGGTGATCGCCAACCCGACCCACTACGCCATCGCGCTGCGCTATGCGCGCGACAAGGACAGCGCGCCCATGGTGCTCGCGAAGGGCACCGATCTGGTCGCGCTGAAAATCCGCGAGATCGCGGAAGCGAACAATGTTCCGGTCTTCGAGGACGTTGCGCTCGCGCGTTCCATGTACAAGCAAGTTTCGGTGGATAGCGTGATCCCACAACAGTTCTACCAGGCAGTCGCCGAACTGATCCGTGTGGTGTACGCAAACAAGGCCAAGCGAAAGCTCCAATGAACCGACAGCCGCATGCAGCATCGCGCGAGGCGATCGTCGCGGAAGCGATCAAGGACGTGGTCGGCGAGCTGCGTCTCGTCGATGCGTCCGACTATATCGCGTTCATCCGCCTCGAGCATTTCGCTACGGTTTCGGACATTGTGGACTCGGCATCCGAACTGTTCTTCATGCCCGGCACATTGAAGCTCGGCCATGGCGGCGAGGCGCATGTCACGTGGTCGGAGCCGCCCCGTATCGTCCTCGACCTCGAATTGCGGCCACCGGGGGCAACCGTCTATTTCGCGCTGATCCTGGAGGACGAGCGCGCGGCGGTCGAGGTGAACTACGTGGCGTTTGAACGCCCGGATGCCGATCCGATGCTGAACACGGCTTTTCTGGTCGATGCGCTGGAACGGTGCAGAATCCGCAGGGCGGAAGCGGTAGGTGGTCCCTGAAAGTCGGCTATTCGATCAACCCGAGTCGCAAGGCCTTCGCCACCGCATGCATGCGGTTGACAGCGTCGAGCTTCTGCGTGGTGTTGGTCAGGTACTGGTTCGCGGTGTGGACCGATAGCTTGAGGAAACGCGCGATTTCCTCGCTCGTATAGCCATTTGCCGTAAGCTTCAGGCATTCCAGTTCCCGCTTCGAGATCATCGGGAACTTCGCGCCTTCGCCGGGCCGGATTCTGGCGACGGCCTCGAACAGCGAAAAGCAGCGGGCGTGGATGTCGAACAGGCTGTTGGGCGTCAGCGTGATCTCGAAGCCGAGGAATACGACCAGCCCGCAACGACCGCGTTCGGTGTGGACCGGGAAGGCGATGCCCGCCATCTCGGGAACCAGCGGCTCCGGCATTCGCCTGATCCAGGGAATCTTGCCGAAGCATTCCGATGCGCCGGCGGCAGGTTCGTCGGCCCACCAGAGCGGCACGCTTGTAGCGCGTATGTGCCGGACCAGATCCGGCCTGTCCTCGCCGGCGACGAAAATGGTCTCCGACGACACGGCAGGATAGCTCGAGTCGAAACATGGCCAGAGGATGGGGCGCTCCGGCGAAGGCGGGGTGAAGAAGAGGCCAAAGCCCTCGGCGTTGATGTCGACCGCGATCCATCGGGCGCGGCGCACGGCGTCGGGGATCGTCGTCGTCCGGTGTGCCTCCGCATTGAACAGAGGATTTCCGAACAGCGGCTGACGCAGATCCTGCGCCGGATCTTCAAGGTTGCGGGCGGGTTCGGTCAAATCATGCCACTCCGGATCGCCGTGGCGATTGCCATTGCGCGGTTGCTTGCCGACAGCTTCTGGATGGCGTGGGTCACGTAGTTGTTCACGGTGTTGCCAGACACACCAAGGATGAGCGCGACTTCCTCCGTCGTCTTGCCTTCGGATACCCACAGCAGGCATTCACGCTCGCGATCTGAGAGAGGGTCGCGGGTCACTGCAGCCCGAAGCAGGTCGGGCATCTGCGAGAGCGCGTAGCCGCAGCGCATCTGTGCGCTGACGAGCCTGCTCTCGTCGATGCGATCGACATGTTCCGAGGAGAGCAGCAGGTAGTAGCGCTGGCGTCCGGCCTGGACAGCGAGCGCATAAAGTTCGCAATGGCCAAGGACATCGAGCAGGGCTGCTTCCTCGCCGCTCAACAGCTCCGGCATGGCGGGCGCATGCGACACCAGGAGGCTGCGTGGTCTGGCGCCGGGCGCGGCCGCCGGGAGTTGCGCCAACCTGGCGATGAGGTCGTGGCCGACCAACTCGATGGCGTCGTGAATCCAGTTGGAGGCGAGGATGCGAGCAATGTTGCGATCTTCCTCGTTGACGATCGCGACAAGCATGTAGGAATCCGCCAGAAGCTCGGCGACCAAGTCCATCAGGAAGGCTGTGAGGTCGCTGCGCGTCGACAGGGCCAGTGGCTGGAAACTGTCCGACTCCTGAAGGGCGAGGCTCGTTGTCAATTTTCTAGGCCAGACTCATCCGGTGCCGGCCACGGCGTGTGCCGCAAACCTGGCTGCTGCTTGTCCAACAGGGTGAAGACGCAGGAATACTAACGCCGCAGAGAATCCTGCCGTAGACGAGAAGCCTGGCCGAACCGATCAAGTCACCGCGCCGGAGTGACCGGAGCGTCTGGAGATGTGATGGTTCGCGGACCCCCCCGCGGAACGACTGATTCGGGTCTAATCTACCCGCAGTCGAATCCGACATCAAACCCAGATTGACAAAAGTCTGCTTTGGAGTCCGTCTGACAGACTCAGGCGGCGTCCAGGGGCCGCACCAATGAGAGGCGGAGGCCTTTATTCCTTGGGCGGAGGGGCGTCCTCGCGACCGATATCCTCGTCCCACATGTCCTCATCGACGAAGTCGTCCCACTCGCCTCCAGCGTATTCGCCGCGCCTGACATTGGTGTTCAAAGCCCCGCATCGACGGAAGACGTCCAAGACCTTCGAGGAGTCGTCTTCGTGTATGCGGGCGGTGACCAGCGTGGAGCCTCCCTTGATCGACTGAGCCCAAACCGTCCTGGCGCCGGCATGTGGCCGGTTGGCGCGACTGCGCCCATGCGCGATCAGGCTGAGCGCGGCACCGATCAATCCGCCGGCTGCGGCGCCGACGAGGGCCGCCCACAGCCGGCTGAACGGCAGGCCGCTGCCGGGAAAGGCGACCGAGGCAAGGCCGACAAGGATACCGCAGACGCCGCCGATCGCTGCGCCGAGCGCGATGGCCTGCAGGATCTTCACTGAGGCGCGGCGAGCCTGCCTGACAATGGTGATGTCTTCGCTGTTAACGCCGACTTCGGTCAGGGCATCGACCGCGGCGGTTACCTCGTCGTAGGTGTCGAACAGGGCACTAACGGTTCTCATGTTCGCCTTACCTTGAAGTCTTGACCCGGGGAGGCACTATAACCCAAGAGTCGGATGTTCGCGGAAAATATCAAGACAGGAGGAATTGCGTGGTCGAAACTCGCTGGCGGCATATGTCGAGCGCGCCCAAGGACGGCAGCCGCATCCTGGTGACGGTCCGCTCGTCGGAACAAGGGGCGGCAGAGGTGGACGTGGCCTATTGGGCAAGGGCCGACCAGTTCGGCATCGAGGGCTGGCGTGCCGCGGACTCGTCTCCCGGGCAAATCTTCGCCTATGCCGATCCGGAACTTCAGTGCTGGATGCCGCTCCCTACCGCAAGCCAGGACGCCGGGATTGATGAGGGCGGCCTGCCTGAGCCTTGGGCCGGCGAGGATGCTGAGGAACTCTACGGATCCGGAATCTAGTTTCGGAAACTAGCTCCGGGGTCTAGCTCCGGGGCGAGTAACGGCTGCCGAGCGAATAGCGATTGCCGGCATAGACGAGCCGGTTGACGGTCGCGACCGATGCGCCGGACCATGTGCGGCGGTGCAGCAGCAGGCAGGGCGCACCCGGCTCGATCATGAGAAGCTCGGCGGTTTCGCCGTCGGCGGCGACGGCTGAGATGACGTGCTCGACCTCCGTCAGCGGTGTGCTCTGCTGGAGATAGTCGAAGGTGGTCGTCGTTTCGAAATCCTGCGCCTCGTAGTCCGGGACCAGCTGCGAATTGACGAAGCGCTCCTCGAGCAGGACTGGCACGCCGTTCTCGTGATGAATGATGATCGAGTGGCCGACCGGCGAGCGGCTGGAAAATTCGAACGCGGCAGCAAGGTCCGGCGCGGGAACGATGGTTTCGAGCGTGACCACCCGAGCGTGGTGACGCGCGCCGCGCTCCTCGATCTCGTCGGCGATGTCGTTGATCTCGATGAGCGCCGATTGGGGCCTCGGTGGCGCCACAAAAGTGCCGACGCCCTGGATACGCAGGAGGTGGCCTTGGGAGGTCAATTCGCGCAGTGCCCGATGGACGGTCATGCGGGAAACGCCGAGCGAGGCGACCAGTTCATTTTCCGAGGGCAGCTTCTGGTTCCGGCCCCAGGCACCGTTGCCGATGTTGGTCAGGACATATTCCTTGACCTTCTCGTAGAGCGGGCCAGCGGAATCGGGCAGCGAGGCGGTGGTTGGCGCCTTGCTTGCGGAAGCGCTTTTCTGCTTCATCCGGCCGCCTCTCCAATTCGTATGATTGTCTTCAGTCCCTTCGATTGTCCTGCCAGAAGGCGCTCGTAGGCGGCGGGAACCTCGTCCAGCCCGATCTCCGCATCGATGAGCCGGAAGAGTTGTGGAGCCAGGCTTGGAAGCAGGGCGAGCGCTTCGGGAAGTTCGTCGATGAAGGCGTGACAGCCGATGAGCGCCGTCTCGCGTTCCACTAGCGTGTTGAGTTCTAGCTCTACCGGCGCGTTGGCGATGCCGACCAGCGCAATGGAGCCGCCACCGGAGAGCAGGTCGAGGGTCGTCTTGAGAACGCGGCCGTCGCCCGTGGCGTCGCAGGCATAGAGGAGAGATTGGCCGTTGAGAGCGCTGCGGATCGAGGCGGCGTCCAGATCGACGATTTTTGCGCCGGTGACCTCGGCGACGAGGCTGGCGCGTTCGGCATTCCTGTCGGCGACAAGAACAGGACCTTCGTGGAGTCGGGAAAGCAAGAGCGCGACGAAGCCGCCGATCGTGCCGCAGCCAATGACGAGCACCGGCTGGCCTGATGGAACCGCCTGCTTGCGTATGGCGTGAAGCGCCACCGCGAGCGGCTCGGCCATGGCTGCGATCGCGGGATCAAGACCGGGATCGTGCCGGTGTACGAGGCGCGCTGGAAGGGAGGTGAATTCCGCGAAACCGCCGTCGCAGACTTCGCCGACAAAACCGAGCTTCGCACAGACATTGGTGCGGCCGTTTCGGCAGGCATCGCATTCGCCGCACCAGAAGCGCGAGTCCGCGACGACGGTGTCGCCGATAGCGAAGCCGGTGACGCCGTCTCCGAGGCAGGTGATGACGCCGGCGAATTCATGACCTGCCGTCGAGGGTGAGCGGCTGATCCAGTGGCCGGTGCGATAGTTGTGCAGGTCGGAGCCGCAGATGCCGGCGGCGGTGGTGCGCAGCGTGACCCAACCGGGTGCGGGCGGGGCGAGAGGATCGATCTCCTCTACCCTGAGGTCGCGCGCCGCGTAGAGCCGGACTGCCTTCATCATTCACTCAGAGGTATTTCTTGCGGACGTCGGACACGGCGTGTTCGTGCGAGGAGAAGCCCTCGTAGCGCGCCAGCGTCCAGGCCGTCTTGGCGAAGTCGGGATAGGCTGATTCCGTGACGTAACCGACCGAGGAGCGCTTGACGAAATCGTGCACCGACAGCGGGCCATAGGTTCGCGCCCAGCGGCTGGTCGGTAGCACGGCGTTAGGCCCGAGGCCGAAATTGGCGATGGAGACCGGCGTATGCGGGCCCATCAGGATTTCGGCGGCTTCCGTGATGTGGGCGAGGTGGCGGAAGGGATCGGTGGAGAGGATTTCCAGATGCTCCGGCGCGTAGCCGTTGACGAAGTCGTAGCTCGCCTCGAGCGAAGGCGTCAGCACGATGCCGCCATAGGCGCCTGACAGCACCGCCTTCGAGAAAGCGACGCGCTGTTCGGTCATGTGCGCCCAGTGTTCTGGCAGCGAGGCAAGCGCCTCCTCTGCGACCCGGCGGCTGTGGGTGACCAGATAGGCGGAGGAATCCGGGCCATGTTCCGCCTCGATCAGCAGGTCGAGCGCGGCGAGACCGCCCTTCACGGTGTCGTCGGCGAGGATGATGGATTCGGACGGGCCGGCGGGCAGGCCGGGATCGATGACGCCTGACAGCAGGCGCTTGGCGGCTACGACCCACGGGCTGCCCGGGCCGACGATCTTGAGCGCGGGCTTCACGGTTTCGGTGCCGAAGGCGGCAGCGGCGACGGCCTGCGCGCCGCCGACCTTGTAGACGGTCTCGACGCCGGCGATGCGGGCCGCAACGAGCGTGGCGGCATCGACCGAGCCGTCGGGCGCGGGCGGCGTCAGGATTGCCAGTTCGGGGACCTCAGCGACGACGGCGGGCACTGCCGTCATCATGGTGACGGACGGGAATGCGCCCTTGCCGCGCGGGACATAGATGGCGACGGATTTGATGGGTGTGATGCGGTCGCCAGCATAGGCGCCGGGACGGATTTCCTTCAGCCACATGGCTTCAGGCCTTTGTTCCTCGTGGAAGCGGCGGATGTTGTCGATGCCGAAGCGGATCGCGGCGATCACCTCCTCATCGACCTTGTCGAAGGCGGCATCGATCTCGGCCGGCGTTACTTTCAGGCTGCCGGGCTTCACGTCGGCCTTGTCGAGTTCGCGGGCGTAGCGCAGCAGCGCGGCGTCGCCTTCCGTGCGCACGGCGTCGATGATCGGTTTCACCTTCTCCGTGAAGGCCGAAAGGTCGGTTTCCGACCGGCGGTAAAGCGCTTCGCGGCCTGCGGCGTCGAGCTTGGCGATCTCGTGAAAGGATACGTCTGTCATAGGTCAGTTCACTTCGACTTGAGAAAAATTTCGAGCCCGACCAGCCGGTCGAGCGCGATGACGGCCACGACTGCGCTGGCGATGAAGATGACGGAGATCGCGGCGAGGTCGGGCGTGATGATGGAGCGGATGGAGTTGTAGATCTGCACCGGAAGCGTGACGATGCGCGCGTCGACGAGCAGCAGGCTGACCAAGAACTCGTTGAGCGCGAGGATGAACATCAGAAGTGCGCCGCTGATGATGCCGGGCGTCACGGCAGGCAGGGTGACGTGGAAGAAGGTCGAGAGCGGCGGCGCGCCGCAATTGGCGGCGGCAAGTTCGAGGTCAGGCTCAAGGCCCGATGCGCTGGCCATGACGGCCCAGACCATGAAGGGGAGGTTGATGACGGCGCAGGCGACGCCGACCGGCCAGAGCTGGCCGAGCAGGCGCATCTCGCCGAAGAAAAGCATGAGGCCGATGCCGGAGCCGATCAACGGGATGGTGAAGGGAAGCAGCAGGTAGATCTGGATCGGGGTCTCGAAGCGCACGCGGTATTTGGCGAGGGCGATGCCGGCGAGCGTGCCCACAGGAATGGCGACAAGCGTGCAGACGGTCGCGACATAGAGCGAACGGCCGAAGGCGCGCCAGAGGTCGCTCGCGCCCGCAATCTTGGAGTACCATTTCAGCGAAAGTCCGTCGGGCGGGAAGTCGATCATGTTGCCGGCAGTGAAGGACGCGCCGAGCACGACGACTGTCGGGACGGACAGGATCACAAGAACGCAGACGACGATCGTCCAGAACACGATGCGCTGGCTGAGCGGCATGGTCATCTGCGCGCCCCTTGCCTTGCAAGTGTGCCGGCTCCGAAGATCATGAAGACGATGCCGACGAGCAGCGAGCCGACGGCGACCAGCAGGAGCGCTAGCGTCGAGCCGAGACCCTGGTCGGACGTGCGGAAGAACTGGTCGTAGATCGCGTTGGCGATGAAGTCCTGCGAGCCGCCGCCGAGAATGGCCGGCATGGCGAAGTCGGTGAGCGAAAGCGTCAGTACGACAAGGCCCGCGCCGACGAGGCCCGGTTTCACCAGCGGCAGGACGACGTGGATCATGGCGCGGACCCAGTTCGCGCCGAGCGAATGGGCGGCGGATTCCAGTTCCTCGGGGATGGCGGTCATGGCCGGCGCGAGCATCAGCACCGCGAAGGGCAGCATGTACTGGACGAGGCCGAAGAGAACGGCCGGATAATTGTAGAGCAGGCGCATCGGCGCGATTCCTATGAGACCGAGCGCCTCGTTGACCATGCCCTGATTGCCGAGCACGATCAGCCAGCCATAGGCGCGCACGACCTGGCCGATGAAGAAGGGCAGGAACAGTGCGATAAGCAGGAGCTTGCGCAGCCATGGCGAGCGCGTCCGCGCCATGAGATAGGCATAGGGAAAGGCGAGGATGAGCGTCACGACGGTGACGATCACCGCGCCGAGCAGGCTGCGGGTCGCGACGGTGCGGAACAGCCCCTCGGTCAACGCGCGCTGGTAGTTGGCAAGCGTGTAGTAGTCGGATTGCAGAAAGGTCGAGGTATCCAGCGTGCGCAGGCTGGAGTCGGCGATCTGGATCATGCCGATGACAAGCAGCCCAACAAGCAGGATCGCGGGTGCAAGCAGCAGATAGGGCACGGCCCTGCTGAAACGCGACGGCCACAGTGCCGCGGCGACTGCTTCCGCCGCGTCCATGATGCGCCAGCCGATCGGGTAGGCCTTGAGCGATCGCACGAGATTTCCGATAGAAAAATGGGCCGCCGCCTGGGACGGCGGCCCTGATGAACTCAGCCCTGCATGATCGACTTGAACTTGGCGAACCACTCGCTTTCGTTCTCGACCTGAATCTTGGACGAGATGCGGATCAGGTGCTCGAAGTCCTCCGGCTTGGTCGGGTACGACGGATCGTTGACGAGGTCCGCCGGCGGATTGACGCCGGGAACGACGCCCGGAAGGCCGAGGCCGTCGAGCCAGCCCTGCTGGGCTTCCTTGGTCAATGCGAAGTTGATGTATTCCTTGGCCCAGTAGAGTTCGTTCTCGGGCAGGCCCTTCGGAATCCAGAGGCCGTCGGTGTCGAACTTGCAGCCTTCTTCCGGCACGGTCCACGCGATCTCGACGCCGTTCTTGCGGGCTTCGCGCGCGTTGGTGGAGATGGTGCAGGCCGCGTCGATCTCGCCGCGCTGGAACCATGTCGTGAAGTCCGGGTCCTCGCCGAGCAGCGGCGCCTGCGCCTTCATCTTGGTGATGAAATCCCAGGCCGGCTGCATGTTGGCCGGGATGTCCTCGAGCTTGCCGCCGCCGGCGACCTGCGCCGGGAAATGGAAGCCAATGCCGTCATTGTAGAAGGCGAGGCGGCCCTTGAACTTCGGGTCGAGAAGATCCTTCCACGACTTCGGCGCGCCATCGGGAAAAGCTTCCGGACGATAGGCGAGAACGTAGACATAGCCGTAGGTGTTGACGATCGGATAGCCGTCGAGGCCTACCGGCTTGGCGAGATCGGTGGTGTTGGCGAGGTTCGACAGGTCGGAGAGGTCTTCGGTCACGCCGCGCAGCGCCGACTTGGTGGCGTTGGTGGTGGTGTCCCAGTTGATGTGGATCGGCGGCACGCGGCCTTGAGCGACGGCGGCCCAGACCTTCGGCTGGATTTCGTTGTCTTCGGTCAGGTCGTGGCGGATGGCTATGCCGGTCTTGGCGGTGAAGGGATCGGACACGCCGGCCTTCAGGCTGTCGACCCAGCTTCCGCCCCATGCGCGGATGATGAGTTCGGCCGGCTTGGCCGGCTCCTGCGCGAAGGACGGGCGGACGCCCAGCGCTGCCGCGCCGCCGAGCGCCGCTGCGCCCTGCATCAGAGTGCGGCGGTTGATCGAACTGGACAGGATGTCTTTTTGTTTCATGTCATTCTCCTCTGGTTTACCGGCGTTCTGCACCGTCCGGTTTTGTGTTGAAAACGTGCATGTCGGCTTCGTTCCAGCCGACGGATACGCCGTCGCCCGGTTCGAACTGGTTGTGACCGGCAGGATCGCGGTCGAAGATGCGCAGGATGGTGGCGCCGGAAAGCGGCACCTCGACCTCGTAGACCACGCGGTCGCCTTCGAAGATGACGTCGGCCACTTTGCCGGGGAGAACCGTGTCGAGGTCGGAGAGTTCGGCGCTGTCGCCGGCGATGCGGATCTGCTCAGCGCGGATTGCGCCGCGCACCTCTTCGCCCGGGGCCGGCGACGTTGCGCCATGGGCCTTGCGGCCGATGAACTCCCGGCCTTCCTCTGCGAAGACGACGCTGTCGTCGGTGGTGCTGGTCACCGATCCGGAGATGAAGTTGGTGACGCCGATGAAGCCGGCGACGAAGGCGCTGGCTGGCTTGCGATAGGTGTCGACCGGGTGGGCGTTCTGGCGGATTTCGCCGCCGTCCATGACGATGACCTCGTCGGAGACGACAAGCGCCTCGCGCTGGTCGTGCGTGACATTGATGGTTGTCACGCCAAGCTCGCGCTGGATGCGGCGAAACTCAAGCTGCATCTCCTCGCGCAGCTTGCGGTCGAGCGCGGCGAGCGGTTCGTCGAGCAGAAGCAGATCGGGCTCGAAGACCAGCGCGCGGGCAATCGCCACGCGCTGCTGCTGGCCGCCGGAAAGCTCGTGCGGACGGCGGTTGCCGAGGCCGCCGAGCTTCACGAGATCGAGGTAGCGATCGACGCGCTCGGGAATGAGCGTCGCGTCCGTCCGGCGCATCTTCAGCGGAAAGGCGACGTTCTGCGCGGCCGTCATATGCGGGAAAAGCGCAAGGCGCTGGAACACCATGCCGATGGACCGCTTATGCGGCGGTACCGCGCTGACGGGCTGGCCGTTGATGAAGATTTCCCCGTGCGTCGGACGCAGGAAGCCGGCGATCATTCGCAGCAGCGTGGTCTTGCCCGAGCCGGAGGGGCCGAGGATGGTCAGGAACCTTCCCTTGGCGAGGTCGAAGGAGGCCGACTTCACGGCATGCAGGCCGTCATAGACCATGCTCACGTCACGGACGGAAACCGCCGGGATAGCGTCATTGGCCTTCTGGTCAGGCATGGCGCGCAGGAATTCCTTCAAACGGCAACTGGATCATCGGAGTGGTATATACAAGCATGTACAACATACCTCGGCAATAGGAGTCGAGCCGCTTTTCAGATGGAGGCGAGAAAGCCGCCATCCACCGGAATGCTTTGTCCGGTTACATAGGCGGACGCATCGCTGGCAAGAAAGAGGATCGCGCCGGAAAGATCGCCCATATTGCCGAAGCGGCGCAGCGGGATCTTGCCAAGCATGGCCTGCTCCCATGCTGCATCTGCGTAGAAGACTTCCGTCATGTCGGTGCGGAAATAGCCCGGCGCGACGGCGTTGACGCGGATGCCGGCGGCCGCCCATTCGGCTGACAGCGCCCGCGTCATGCCGAGCAGGCCGGATTTCGAGGAACCGTAGGGGACGGCGGTCGGGATGCCGACGTAGGAGGTGAGCGAGCACAGGTTGACGATGCTGCCACCCGAACCTTGTCCCGCCATCAGCTTCGCGGCCGCCTGCGCGCAGAAGAACGCGCCTTTCAGGTTGGTGTCGACGATGCGGTCCCATAGCGCCTCGTCAACGTCCAGCGAAGCGCGAACTTCCTCGTAGCCGGCGTTGTTGATGAGGATGTGGATGCCGTCCATCTGCCCGGCGAGACTCTGGAGCGCGATGCCGGTCGCTGCGACGTCGCGGACGTCGAGCGCGATCGGGATCGCCTTGCCGCCACCAGCGCCGATCGCCGCGACCGTATCGTCGAGCGACGAGAGGTCGCGCGCCGTGACGCCCACGGTTGCTCCCGCGCTTGCAAGCGTCTCGGCAATCGCACGACCAAGGCCACGGCTGGCGCCGGTCACAACGGCCTTTCGACCCGTAAGAGAAAAGAGCTGGGAAACGTCCTGCATGCATCGCCTCGTTCGACGAACTGATGTTGTCTATACAAGCATCAGCGACGGGGCACGGACAAGTGCGGCTATTGCGACGAGGCGTCGTCGCGCGAACCGGCTAGCGGCCGCAGTTACGCAGCCGGACCGCAGCGATCGCCTGTTCCTGTTCCTGGAGATGCTCGATCCTCGCGGTTTGACGCGCTGCTACTTTTGACGCGACCTGCCTGCCTCCGAGCACCCAAGTCGGGATGTCGGTGCGTTCGACATTTCCCCGGTTGATGGCCGTGCGCGAAATCTCCGCCGATGTCCGGCTCATGAGGTCGTTCAGTTCTATGCAACTCATCGACGCATAGCCCGCTGTATCCACGGGCCGCAGACTCTGCGAGCAGCCGGAAACCACGAGACAAAGAAGCAGCCATCGCGCTGCCGGGGCTGCGGACAAAAGTTTTTCCATGGGCGGGCGGGCACTGCGGGTCATGTCACGGCGGTCGGAAGTTGCGAGCCGGCTTAACCAGCGCTGAGTCCAATCTTCCGCACAGGATGGCGAATTTTCCCGACCCATGCAAATCGCCTGGATCAACCCAACATGAAATAAATTTCATGAAACGATTTTTATACCGAAGCGATTGACAGATCGCCGGGTGTGCGTTTTTATCCGCCGCGTTGCGATAAAATTCGCAATGTGAAATTTCTTGCATTCGCGCCGAAATGCTGTCAGCGTCGATCGCGAGGGCAGGAGTCCAAAGCGGAGGAGAACATGAAAAAGTTTGGATGGGCCGGGGCCATGGCCGCGGCGACGATGACTGCTGCGCTCGTTTCGACTAATGCCGCAGACGCGCAGAGCAAATTCCAGTGCAAGCCGGGCGAAACCTACGTGATGAACGTCATGGTGTCGGCGCATCCCTATTGGGTGCCCGTCTACCAGGGCTTCAAGCAGGCGGCCGAGGCGATGGGCTGCGAGACTGTCTTCTCGGGCACGCCCGACTACGACATCACAAAGCAGATCGCATCCTTCGAACAGGATCTGGTCAAGAACCCGGCCGGCGTCCTGCTGCATCCGATGCAGTCGGACCCCTTCATCGAGCCGATCAATCAGGCGATCGCCAATGGCGTGAGCGTAGTGACCTTCGCGGCCGACTCGCCGAAATCGAAGCGCACCGGCTACATCACTTCGGACAACCTCGCGGAAGCGAAGTTCGCTGCGGAGGAGATCGTCAAGCAGGTCGGCGACAGCGCGGAATATGCGGTGCTGGAAAACCCCGGCCAGAGCAACCACGACCTGCGCGTCACAGCGCTGATCGACTACATGGGGAAGAACTACCCCAACATGAAGCTCGTCGGACGTCAGGCGACCAACCAGGATGCGAACGCTGCCTACAAGGCTACCTCTTCGATCCTGCAGGCCAATCCGAACCTGAAGGCGATGTGGATCCCCGAAGCCGGCTCGGCCGAGGGCGCGGTCACTGCCGTTCTGGAAGCGAAGGCCGACGTGCTGATCATTCACGCCGACGTCACGCCCGCGACGCTCGAGCACATCAAGGCCGGCAACATCCACATGTCGCTCAACCCGAACCAGGGTGTGCAGGGCTACATGGGTTTCATCGCCACCTTCCTCGGCGCGCATCCGGACCTGTTCGACCCGTTCAACGACTACAAGGTCTCCGGCTACAACCCGATGCAGATTCCCTTTGTGGATAACGGCTTTGCCGTCATCACCAAGGAGAATGCCGACTCGTTCGACCTGAACAAGTACATGGAAGGACGCGACCCGAGCTAAGCCCGGGAAGCGCCAAGGCCCGCGCCGTACGAGGCGGCGCGGGCGCCAGTTTCAATTGAATGCAGGGCTAGCGGCATGTCCGGGCACGCTGAAAACGACCCGATACTGAAGATCGCCGGTCTCACCAAGTCGTTCGGTCCGGTGAAGGCACTTCGCGGCGTCGACTTCGAACTGCGGCGCGGGGAAATCCATGCGATCGCCGGCGAGAATGGTGCAGGCAAATCGACGTTGATGAACATCATCGACGGCATCCACCGGCCCGACAGCGGCTCGATCCTGCTGGACGGCAAGCCGGTCAGCATCACGTCGCCGGCGATGGCGCAACAATTGGGCATCGGCTTCGTGCATCAGGAAATCGCACTGTGCCCGGACGTGTCTGTCGCCGAGAACATCTTCATGTCCGTGACCAACACGACCCGTTCGCTGCTGATGGACTACGCTACGCTGGAGCGGAAGGCCGGTGAAATCCTCGGCCAGTTAGGCGACATCGATCCGTCGGTGCTGGTGCGGACGTTGTCGATCTCGCAGCAGCAATTGGTGGAGATCGCCAAGGCGCTCACGCTCGACTGCCGCGTGCTCATCCTGGACGAGCCGACGGCCGCGCTGACTGAGCGCGAGGCGCAGATCCTGTTCGGCATCATGCGCAAGCTGGCGAGCCAAGGCATCTCGATCATCTACATCTCGCATCGCATGGTGGAGATCTTCGAGAATTGCGACCGCGTGACGGTGCTGCGCGACGGACAATACATCACGACGAAGGTAGTGGCGCGGACAACGCCAGGCGAGGTCGTCAGCGCCATGGTGGGCCGCGTGATCGACGATCTCTACCCGGCCAAGCTTGGCGACGACGAGCGCTCGGACGAGATCATCCTCGACGTGCGCAACCTGACCGAACGCATGCGCTTCCGCGACATTTCCTTCCAGCTCCGCAAAGGCGAAATCCTGGGGCTTGCAGGACTGATCGGCGCGGGGCGCAGCGAGATCGTCAAAGGCATATGTCGATTGGAGGGCGACGTCACTGGCGAGGTGCGATTGCACGGCCAGCCACTCAGAATCACGAACTACGGCGACAGCATCGGCGAGGGCATCGTCTATCTGTCGGAAGACCGCAAGGGCGACGGGCTTTTCCTAGACATGTCGATCGCGTCGAACGTGGCCGCGCTTTCGGTCGAGCAGGTCGCGTCGCAGTTCGGGATTATCGACGAGCAACGGGAAACCGCGCAGGCGGAACTGCTCGGGAGCCGCCTGAACCTCAAATGCGCGCATGTCGGCCAGCCGGTGTCGGCGCTGTCGGGCGGAAACCAGCAGAAGGTGGCCATCGCCAAGATGCTGTCCGTCAACCCGAATGTCATCTTCCTCGACGAGCCGACGCGTGGCGTCGATGTCGGCGCCAAGGCTGAAATACACCGCATCCTGCGTGATCTCGCGCGGGGCGGCGTGGGCATCATCGTCATCTCGTCCGAACTGCCGGAACTGATCGGTGTCTGCGACCGCGTTCTGGTCGTGCGCGAAGGGCGCATTTCGGGAGAGGTGAGTGGCGGCGAAATGACGGAGGACAGGATCATGTACTTGGCTTCCATTGGCGAGGAACAGGCGCTGGCGTCATGAAGACGGAGGAAACCATGACTTCGATAGCGACGCCTTCCGCCAAGGAACGCCCAGTGACGACCGGCCTGATGGGCGGATTGAAGCAGTTGCTGCGCATGCGCGAGACGGGGCTGATCCTGATCATTCTTGCGTTGTTCATCGCGATGTCCTTCGCGTCGCCCTACTTCCTGACCTGGAACAACCTGCGCGCCATGGCGATGGCTTTCGCGGTGGAAGGCATCGTTGTCGTCGGCATGACGATATTGCTGATCTCCGGCGGCATCGACCTCTCCGTCGGTTCGGTGACGGCGCTGGCCATGGTGATCGCAGGGCTGCTGTTCCTGAACGGCGTCGATCCATGGATCGCATCGGGCATCGCGATTGCTGCCTGCACGGCCATCGGCGCGGGCATGGGGTTCTTCGTCACGCGGGTCGGGTTGCACCACTTCATCGTGTCGCTGGCCGTGATGGTGATCGCGCGCGGGCTCTGCTTGCTCGGGACCGGCGGGCGGCCACTTGGCCTCTACACGCTGCCACCGGAATTCAAGTTCATTGGGCAGGGGTCGATCGGGGTGATCCCGGTTGTCATCATCATCTTTGTGGTTGTGGTGGTCGCCTTCGACTTCCTGCTGCGGCGCACGACCGTATTCCGTAAGGTTTTCTATACGGGCAGCAACGAGAAGGCGGCGGCCTATTCCGGCATCCGCACTAAGAAGGTGGTTTTCCTGACCACGACGCTGTGCTCGGCGCTCTGCGGTGTTGCCGGCATCATCTACATGGCGCGCTTCGGGTCGGCGCAGCCGACATTCGGCATCGGCATGGAGCTGAACGTCATCGCGGCGGCGGTGATCGGAGGAGCCAGTCTTTCCGGCGGCTCGGGCACGATTTTCGGCGCGATCCTGGGGACCATTCTGCTTTCGGTCGTATCAAGTTCGCTCGCCCTGCTTGACGTGTCGGTCTACTGGCAGGACATCATCCGCGGGTCGATCCTGCTGACCGCGGTGACGATCGACCACTACCTCAACAAGCGCCGCGGCTGACCGGAACCTGACTGAGATGGCTGAACGGAAAGAAGACTTCGAATCGATCAGGCAGATCTACACGGTGTGCGTGCTGCATTTCATCGACGGCATGAAGCAGGCGGATATCGCCATCGCGCTCAACCTGTCGACCTCGAAAGTCAACCGGCTGATCACGCAAGGGCGCAAGAGCGGCATGGTGAAGATCGCCATCGAAAGCCCGTTCCAGCGGCTGGTCGATCTGGAAAAGCGGCTCAAGGAAAAGGCCGGCCTCGCCAGTGCGGTCGTGGCACCAACGGTCTCTGGCAGCCCGGAGACGACGCTGAAACAGGTTGGCCGCGCTGCCGGCAACCAGTTGCTCGAAACACTGCGTGACGGCGATGTCATCGCCATCACCGGCGGCAAGGCGGTGAGCGCGGTGGTGGAAGCGCTTGAGCCGGAGCGCGCATTCGACGTGACCGTCGTGCCGCTGACGGGCGGCGTGCAGGGCAAGTTCTACACGGACGTCAACCATCTCGCCTCGCGGCTGGCCGAGCGGCTGGGCGGCAAGAACATGCTGGTGCATGCGCCGCTGTTTGCCGAGAGCCGGGAGCAGCGCGATATGCTGATGGAGATGGGCTCGGTGAAGGAGGTGTTCGATCTTGCGCGCAAGGCGTCAGTGGCGCTGACCGGCATCGGGTCGATCCTGACGCCGGGTTCGAGCTATTACGATCTGCACCCCATGCCCAACCCTGACCGCCAATTCCTCCTCAAGAGCGGGGTGCGCGGCGAGTTCCTGGCGCATCTGATCCGCGAGGACGGCACAGTCGGCGACTATCCGCTGAATTCAAGGCTGGTAGCGCTGGAGCCCGACGAGCTTTCGCAGTGTCGGCACACGATTGGAGTGGCGGCCGGCGCGGAGAAGATTTTGCCGATACGCGCGGTGCTGAACGGCCGCTTCCTCGACTCGCTTGTCGTCGACGAGGAAACCGCAGGCGCCGTGCTGGACGCCATGGAGAATCTACAAGATGTCGCATGAAATGCTCGTCCGCGAGATAGGCTCGTCCGACGTGCATGCGTCAGCCATCGGGCTCGGCACCTGGGCCATCGGCGGCTGGATGTGGGGCGGGACGGATGAAGCGAAATCGATCGCGGCAATCCAGGCGTCGATCGACGAGGGGGTCAGCCTGATCGACACGGCACCGGCCTATGGGCAGGGTGTGGCAGAAGAGATCGTTGGCAAGGCGATAAAGGGACGACGCGACAAGGTCGTACTGGCGACGAAATGCGGACTGGTCCGGCATACGACCAGGGGCAGGCATTTCTTCGACTATGACGGCCGGCCGGTGCATCGTTATCTCGGTGCGGACTCGATCGTCCATGAGATCGAGCAGAGCCTGAAGCGGCTCGGGACGGACACCATCGACCATTACATCACGCATTGGCAGGACCCGACGACGCCGATCGCGGAGACGATGGAGGCGCTGTCGAAGCTGAAGGCGCAGGGCAAGATCCGGTCGATCGGTGCGAGCAATCTGTCGGTGCAGGACCTGGAGACTTACGTGTCCGTCGGCGGGCTCGATGCCATCCAGGAAGAGTATTCCATGGTGAAGCGCGACATCGAGAAGACGCTGCTGCCGGTCGCGCGGCGAAACGGGGTGTCGACGTTGAGCTACTCGTCGCTTGCGCTCGGATTGCTCTCGGGCAAGATCGGAGTCGACCGTGTCTTTTCTGGCGACGACCAGCGCAAGGACAATCCGCGTTTCTCGAAGGCCAATCGGGAAAAGGTGGTGCGACTGATGGATGACATCGCGCCGTTGGCCGATGCACATGGCGCGACGCCTGCGCAGTTGGTGATCGCGTGGACCATACAGCAACCGGGCATCACGTTTGCGCTTTGCGGTGCGCGCAATCCGGAGCAGGCCAGGGAAAATGCCGGGGCGGGGCGTATCCGTCTGTCGAAGGCCGAAACAGAGACGATAAGCGAGGCAGCCACGCGCCATCTGACCGACCTGGACGCCTGATCGACTAACCCGAAACGAGACCAGCCACCGTCCGAAAAACGGTGCATGACGAGTATTGCCAACGGCCATGTCCGCACAAAGAGACGAAAACCTCGAACTGATACGCCGCGACGGCGCGTTCGACGTCGTTGTCGTCGGCGGAGGCATCAACGGCATCGGCGTCTTTCGCGAACTGGCGCTCCAGAACTTGCGGGTGCTGCTAGTCGAGCGCAACGATTTCTGTTCCGGCTGCAGCGCAGCGCCGTCGCGGATGATCCATGGCGGGCTACGCTACCTGGAGAACGGCGAATTCGGCCTCGTGCGGGAATCGCTCAGGGAACGCGATGCGCTGCTGACCAACGCACCGCACATGGTGCGTCCGCTGCCGACGACGATCCCGATCTGGTCGGTTTTCTCCGGGCTGCTTAACGGCGCGGCAGGCTTTTTGGGTTTGTCCAGCAAACCGTCGAGCCGTGGCGCGCTGCCGATAAAGATCGGACTGTCGCTCTACGACTGGACGACGCGTAAAAAGAGGCTGCTGCCCAAGCACAGCTTTCGCGGGGCGAGGGAAACCCTGCGCAGGTGGCCGCAGCTTTCGCCGCGCCTGCTCTTCTCAGCGACCTACTACGATGCGTGGATCAGCTACCCCGAGCGGCTTGGGGTCGAAATGGTGATCGACACCAAGCGCCTTGCGCCGGAAAGCGTCGCGCTGAACTACGCGCAGGTCGAGCGGGCAGGGGACGGCTTTGTTGTCGTTGACGGACAGTCCGGGGACAAGATCGAGGTGAGCACGAAGGTCATCGTCAACGCCACCGGAGCGTGGCTGGATGAGTCCCTCGACAGTCTGGCCGCTGGAGAAAAGAGAAACGAGCCTTTCGTGTCGGGCACCAAGGGATCGCACCTCATTCTTGACTGCCCGCCGCTTCTTGAAGCGCTGGGCGGGCACATGATCTTCTTCGAGAATGCCGACGGGCGCGTCTGCATCGTGTTCCCCTATCTCGGCAAGGTTCTGGCGGGGTCGACGGACATCCGTGTTAAGGCCGCTGCAAGGGTGCGGTGCGAGCCGGAGGAGCAGGACTATATCCTCGATGCGCTGCGCAGGGTTTTTCCGGGCATCGGAATCGCGGCGGACCAGGTCGTCTTCAGCTACAGCGGGATCCGTCCGCTGCCGACGAGCGATCAGGAATTTACCGGTCGCATAACGCGCAGCCATTTCATCCATCGCGTCGATGGGGTCGTGCCGCAGTTCTGCATGGTCGGGGGCAAGTGGACGACGTTTCGCGCCTTAGCCGAACAGACCGCAGATGCGGTTCTTGCGGAGCTTGGCTGCGACCGCGTCAGGGACACACTCGCTCTGCCGATTGGCGGAGGGGATGGGTTTTCCGATGTCGTCGACGAATTCGAGGCTGAGCTGGTGGAGCGCTACGGCATTGATCCCCGGCGCGCTGCCTATCTCGCCGATGCCTACGGGACACGCGCTGAGGATGTCCTGCGCTTCTGCCAGCAGCGCGATGATGATCGGCCACTTGATGACACGAGCCGGACGACAGAAGCAGAAATCGCGTTCCTTGCCGCAAACGAGTTTGCCGTCAGCCTCGAGGACGTGCTGCTTCGCCGGACGCCGCTGTCGATCCGAGGCGACGTGTCTGCGGATATCGTGGTGCGCACCGCCGAGGCCATGGCCGGCGAACTCGGCTGGAGCGACGAGCGGAAGGAGCGCGAGATCGCATCTTTCCTCCGCAATCTCGAAAACTATCATGGCGTCCCGAAGGACATGCTGGATCGACGATCCAGAGAGAGGAGTTTGACATGCGCGTGAGCACCAAGGCCCGGATGAACCGCCTTTTCACCAATGGCGCATGCCTCGATGTCGCGCTGGACCATGGCGTCTGCAACGAGCCGAGCTTCCTCGTCGGGCTGGAAGACATGCCGCGCGTCGTGGATACGCTGATCGACGCCAGGCCCGACGCGATACAGATGGCTTATGGACAGGCCGACCTGCTGCAAAGCCGGCCGGAGAAGGACAAGCCCGCGCTGGTCATGCGCCTCGACATGGGCAATCCGTACAACGCCCAGCGCCACCGCGTGATGTGGGCGCTGTTGCAGAACTACGAGGAGCCGATTGTCGGCGCGCTGGAGATGGACGCGGCCTGTGTCGTGGTAAACCTTTTCATGCTGCCCGACGAACCGGAGCTGTTCCGCCAGTGCGTCGAGAACATCAGCAAGGTGCGCGCGGCCTGCCACAGATACGGCATGCCGCTGATGATCGAGCCGCTGGTCATGCTGCCCAACGATATACGCGGCGGCTATCAGGTCGACGGCGACGCCGAAAAGATTGTGACCTTGGTTCGTCTCGCTTCCGAGATGGGCGCGGACATCATCAAGGCCGATCCGACCGAGAACGCGGAAGATTTCCATCGTGTTGTCGAGACGGCGCGGGTCCCGGTTCTCGTGCGCGGAGGGGGCAGGGAAGACCTGAAGATCGTGCTGAAGAAGTCAGCGGCGCTGATGAAGCAGGGCGCCAAGGGCATGGTCTATGGCCGCAACATCTACCAGCACGACAACCCCAAGGCGGTTGTGAATGCGCTGATGGCGATCATTCACCAAGGCGCTGATGGCGACGAAGCGTGGGACATCTATAGCCGTGGCTGAGAACGGGCCCTATCTGCTCGGGTTGGACGCGGGCAACACCGTCATCAAGGCGGTGCTGTTCGACCGGCTGGGAAACCAGCTCGCCGCGCATGGCGTCGATGGCGCGACCCACAAGCCGTCGCCCGGCATGGTGGAGCGATCGCTTCCCGAGCTGTGGGAAAACGCCAAGGCGGCGATTGGCGGCTGTATCCGAAAGGCCGGCATTGATCCGCGCGACATCGCCGCCATCGGTACGGCTGGCCACGGCAACGGGCTCTATCTATTCGACAGGGATGGGGAACCGCTTATCGGTATCCAGTCGCTGGATATCAGGGCTGCCGCGCTTGCCGCGGAACTGGACGAGGGGGCGGGCGGAAAGATGCATGCAATCTCGCTGCAACGTCCGTGGCCTTCGCAGACGCCGGTACTGCTGGCATGGCTGAAGCGGCATCGGCCGGACTTTTACGCGCGCGCAGGCACGCTGCTGTTCGCCAAGGACGTGGTGACGCGATACCTGACCGGCGCGCGGGCGAGCGAGATTTCCGACATGTCGGGAGCCGGGCTGCTGCGCCTGCCAGAGACGACCTATGACACCGAATTGCGGGCGCTCTACGGGCTGGAGGATGCGCAGGCGCTGCTGCCCGAACTGTTGCGGCCAACCAGCGTCGCGGGCAAGGTGACGCCCGAAGCGGCGCAGGCGACAGGGCTGGCTGAGGGGACGCCGGTGATGGCGGGATATTTCGATGTCGTCGCTTCGGCGCTCGGTTCGGGCGCTGTCGGTCCCGGGGCCGCTTCGATCGTCGCAGGAAGCTGGTCGATCAATCAGGTCTTCTCGGAAACGCCCGTGCGCGACGAGCGCGTGTTCATGGTCGCTGCCTACGGACCGGACCTCTTCGTCAACATGGAGAACAGCGCGACCTCGGCCGCAAACCTCGAATGGTATGTGCGCACGCTGATCGAACGCGGTGCGCATCACGACGATCCCTTCGGCGTGGTCAACCGGCTGGTCGGCGAGGTCGTGCCCGCACATGACGATCCCCTGTTTCATCCCTTCCTTTATGGCGGGCGGCTCGGCGCGCACCAGCGCGGTGGCTTCTTCGGTCTCGCGGGATGGCATGGCGAGGGACACATGCTGCGGGCGATCTTCGAAGGGGTGATGTTCGAGCATCGTCGCCATGTCGAGGTACTTGGTGAGGCGGGCGTCAGCTTCGCAAACGCCGCGCTGTCGGGCGGCGGCTCGCGCTCCGTCCATTGGCCGCAGATGTTCGCCGATGGGCTTGGCGTTCCGGTAACCGTCGCGGAGGCGAGCGAAACCGGGGCGCTCGGCGCCGCGATCGCCGCATCGGTCGGCGTTGGTATCTATCCCGATGAGGTCGTGGCGGTGCGCGCCATGACGCGGCCCGCGCGCCATTTCGCGCCCAATCTCGCCATGCGCGCGCATTACGACCGGCGTTATGCTATCTGGACTTGCCTGACGCAGGCCGTCGACCCCCTGTGGCGGGAACTGGGAGAGAGAAAGACGGACGCATGACGCTTGAAGGGCGCTACGACTATATCGTCGTCGGGGCTGGGACGGCGGGTTGCGTTCTTGCCAACCGGCTGACGGCCGATGGCAGAACCCGCGTCCTGCTGCTCGAGGCCGGAGGCTCCGACAATTACCACTGGGTGCATATCCCGGTCGGCTATCTCTATTGCATCGGCAATCCACGCACCGACTGGATGATGAAGACGGCCGCCGAGCCGGGCCTCAACGGACGCTCGCTAGCCTATCCACGCGGCAAGGTTCTGGGTGGCTGCAGCTCGGTCAACGGCATGATCTACATGCGCGGGCAGGCCGCCGACTACGACCGCTGGCGGCAGATGGGCAATGTCGGCTGGGGCTGGGACGACGTCCTCCCCTATTTCCTGAAGTCCGAAGATTTTCACGGCGGTAAGAGCGGCCTGCACGGCAGGGGCGGCGAGTGGCGGGTCGAGAAGCAGCGGCTGACCTGGGACATCCTGCGCGCCGTGCAGGAAGGCGCCAAGGAGTTCGGCATCATGCCGCGCGCCGACTTCAACGACGGCGACAACGAGGGCACCGGCCTGTTCGAGGTCAACCAGCGGCGTGGCGTCCGCTGGAACACGACGAAAGGTTTTTTGCGCCCCGCGTTGAAGCGGCAGAATCTGCGCCTCGTCACCCACGCGCTGGTCGATTGCCTCGTGCTGGAGGGTAAGCGGGTCGCTGGCGTGCGCTATTGGCAAAGCGGGAGCTTGCACGAGGCGCGCGCGGACGGCGAAGTGCTGCTCGCGGCAGGTGCGATCAATTCGCCGAAAATCCTCGAACAGTCGGGAATAGGGCGGCCTGACATCCTGCAAGGGCTGGGTATCGAGGTTGCGCATGAAAGCCGGGGTGTCGGCGAAAACCTGCAGGACCATCTGCAGATACGCACGGTCTTCAAGGTGACTGGCGCGCTGACGCTGAACCAGATGTTCAACAGTCCGATCGGCAAGGCACGGATCGCGATGCAGTATGCGCTGATGCGTTCGGGGCCGATGTCGATGGCGCCATCGCAGTTCGGCATGTTCACCAAATCCGATCCGTCGATGGAGACGCCGGACCTCGAATATCACGTGCAACCGCTGTCGACGGACAAGCTTGGCGATCCCCTGCATCCGTTCCCGGCGATCACGGTCTCGGTCTGCAACCTGCGGCCGGACAGCGTCGGCAGCGTTCATGCGACGGGGCGTGACCCGAATGTGCAGCCCAACATCAGGCTGAACTACCTGTCGGCGCAGAGGGACAAGGATGTCGCTGTGACTGCCGTGCGGCAGGCGCGCCAGATCATGACGGCGAAGGCGTTGCAGCGTTATCACCCGCAGGAAATCCTGCCGGGCGTGGAGCATGAATCGGACGAGGCGCTGCTGAAGCGGATTGGCGACATCGCAACGACGATCTTCCACCCAGTCGGGACATGCCGGATGGGACCGGACGCGCAATCCGTCGTGACCCCGGATCTCAGCGTGCGCGGGCTGGACGGCCTGAGAGTTGTCGACGCCTCGATCATGCCGAAGATCGTTTCGGGCAATACGGCCTCGCCGGTCGTCATGATCGCCGAAAAGGCGGCAGACATGATCGAGGTAGGCAGGCGGCAAGCGACAGCTCTGCCGCAAGCGATTGCGGGCTGACCCTACCCGCCGTTTGCCAACTCAGCCAACCGCAATTTCCAGCGTCATCGTTGATGCCTGTGGCATGAAAAACTACGCTTGCCCGGATTCGGTCGGGCCGGTCGACGAAAAGGGTCGCAATTCCGGCAGACGATTCCAGGGAATGAAGGCATCAGGGATTTGCATTGACGTCCATGCATTGGAGTATCGCCTGAAAACCTTTGTGATCATCGGCGGCGGAGCGAGCGGCGTTCTGATCGCGGCGCAGCTGCTTTCCCATCCCTCCACAGAAAAAGTCACCGTCGTCGAGCGCGGTGAGTTGCTTGGCGCTGGAGTTGCGTATGGCACGGAGAATCCGGGCCATCTGCTCAATGTTCCCGCCGCCGGCATGAGCGCATTTCCCGACAAGCCGCAGCATTTTCTTGATTGGCTGGCAGGAGAAAAGAGGTGGATGCCGGTGGGCGGCTGGACGCCGGGCACCTTCGTGCCGCGTCGGCTCTATCGCGATTACGTTGCAGGCCTGCTGGCGCCCCATAGGGAGGACCGGACGCAAGGTCGGCTTGCCGTGATCCGGGACGAGGCGGTGGATGTGGTCGAGACGCCGGAGGGCGTGGAGGTCACGACGAAATCAGCCGGCCGATTTGAGGCCGACGCCGCCATCCTAGCTACCGGCAACGAAGGCCCGGTGCTGCGGCCGGCGAAGTGGCGGCACGATTTCTGGTCGACACGATCAACGTTCAAAATTCCCCGCGAGGCTTCAGTCGTGATCGTTGGCACCGGACTGTCGATGATCGACAGCGTCGTTTCGCTGCTGGACGCGGGACACTCCGGCAACATAACCGCGATTTCGCGGCGCGGTCTGCTCCCGCAACCGCACGGCCCCTGCAAGGCCGTCCGGTTCGAGGCTGCCGAAATCCCGTTCGGGAGCAGCCTGTCACGCCTCCTCCACTGGCTGCGTGGCCGGATCGCTGCGAACCAAGGCGACTGGCGCGGCGTGGTCGATGGACTGCGCCCATTCACCCAGCGCCTTTGGCAATCGTTCCCGCCAGTGGAGAAACGGCGCTTTTTGCGCCATGCAAGACCCTGGTGGGACGTGCACAGGCATCGCATGGCGCCGCAGGTTCGGGGGCGGATCGATGCGGCCGCGGCTTCGGGGCAACTGACGGTGACAAGCGGTCGCCTTGCCGGCGTCGATGAAGCCGACAACGGCGTTCGGGTCAGCTTTGTGCCGCGCGGCAGCTCGGTCGTCGAGACGATGCCGGTGCAGCACATGATCGAGTGCCGCGGCCACAATGCCGACCTGAGCACGACACGCAGTCCGCTTCTCCAGAACCTGCTGTCGCGGGGTATTATCAGGCAGGATGCCCTTCGGCTGGGCGTCGATGTCGCGCCGGGTTGTGCCGTGATCGATGCACAGGGCAATACATCGGACCGCATTTTCGCCGTCGGGCCGGTCACGACCGGGGCGTTCTGGGAGATCGTGGCGGTGCCTGACATCCGTCAGCAGGCCAGGACTCTGGCCGCGGCCTTGGCTCACCCTTGAGCCTTGGAGTGGCGCTCGATACCCGCAGTATGAGACGATAAACGGTCGTCTTCCTTCCGCGGCAAGTGTGTCGCGGATTCGTCAGGGGTGTATCATGTCCAGCCGTCCAAGCCTACCGCCCGCGATCAGCAGTTTCGGCGTTGACGACCTTCCGAGGATCAGTCACGGCCGCGGCAGCTATGTCTATGACGCACAGGGCAAGCGCTATCTGGACGGTTCCGGCGGTCCGGCGGTTTATGCGATCGGACATGCCAACGAGGAAGTAAACGCCGCGATCCAAGCCCAGCTTGCCCGCATCGCCCATGCCTATCGCTATACATTCACCAGCGATGCGTCGGAGGAACTTCAGGAAATCGTGTTCGATCGCACGGGAAACCATTTCGACAAGGTGATCTTCGTCTCAAGTGGTTCGGAGGCCGTCGAATCCTGCCTGAAGATTGCGCTGCAATACTGGTCGGCGGTCGGAAAACCGATGAAGCGCCGTTTCATTTCCCGAAGGCGATCCTGGCACGGTAATACGCTGGGCGCGCTCTCGGTTTCCGATTTCAAATCGCGCCGCGCCTCGTTCGAGGGCAGCCTGCTCGATGCGTCGTTCGTTTCGGCCGCCAACGAATATCGCCCGCCTGCCGGCGTTCCGCTGGATGGATTGGCGCAACATCTGGCGCGGGAACTGGAAGAGGAAATCCTGCGCGTCGGTGCTGACAAGGTCGCCGCGTTCATTTTCGAGCCGGTGGTCGGCGCCGCCGGTGGCGTCGTGCCGCCTCCACCGGGCTATGCGAGGGCGGTCGAAGAGGTGTGCCGCAGGTATGACGTGCTGGTGATCGCAGACGAGGTCATGTCCGGCTCAGGCCGGGTGGGTACGTGGCGCGCGCTTGAGCCAGAGGGGGTTGTCCCCGACATCATGTCGGTCGCGAAGGGCCTGGCCGCCGGCTACGTGCCGCTCGGGGCAGCATTGTATTCTGCTCGTGTCAGTGACGCCCTGCGGTACGCGCACGGCGGTGCGCAGACCGGCCATACCTTCACCGGCCATACGACCGCCTGCGCGGCCGGCGCCGCCGTGCAGAAGCTGATCGCACGCGAGGGGCTGGTCGACCGCGTCAGGACACGGGGTCCCAAGCTGAAGGACGAGTTGCGCCGGGCGCTGGCGCACATACCGGAAGTCGGCGACGTGCGAGGTCGTGGCTTCTTCATCGGCATCGAGCTGGTGCGCGATCCCCAGACGAAGGAACCGTTTGCGGCGGACCGCCATCTACACGCCAAGATCGGCGCGGCTGCCTTCAAAAACGGGCTGATCGTCTATCCCTGCACGGGCAATGTCGACGGCGTAAACGGCGATACTGTTATCGTCGCGCCCCCATACAATGCCAGTGAGGACGAACTGGCGGAGATCGTCGACGTTCTGTCCAAGGCGATAGGCGAAGCCGTCAGGTCCGTAAAAGGCTGACGACGATATCGAGCCTGGCCTACTCCACGACAAAGGTCGGCTTGAACCATGCCGGGGCAAGACTGTCTTCGATAGACAGATTGGGGAGGCTTATCTGGTCGACCACGCGGATTACCGGTCCCGCGTGACTGATAGACAACGAGCCTTCGAGCGCCCTGACGGCCTGGTCGACGGCGATCTTTCCCTGCAGGACGGGTGAATCGGTGGGCGCGGCGAGGACCTTGCCGCGCCTGATCGCGCGATACGTGCCATGCGTAAAATAATCGGCGAGAATCCGAATCTCGCGGCTTAACCCCTTCGCACGCAGCAGACTGACTGCTGCGTCTGCCGTGACGGCGCTGCCGATGATGTAATCGATGTCGGGATGTTCCTCGAGAACCTCCTCGAGCAGGAGGAGTTGGGCTTCGAAGCCGGTGTCGCCGAACTTCGTGGCAACGATGACGGCTGCGCTGTCGGCAAGTTGCGGCAGCAACCCATCCTCCACGAACGTCACCCATCCCGCCCCGCGCGGGCCTGGAAACCATGCGACCTTGACTGGGGGCCGACCCTTCGGATGGCGTTGGGCAAAATAAGCGCCTATCGCGCTGCCCATCGTGGTCCACGATACCGCGGATTTTGCGGTGATGCCGTCGCTGTTGATGTCGTTGACCGCCGCAATGACGGGGATGCGTTGTGCGATCTGGCGGATCGTCGGGGTCAGTCCATCATAGGAGACTGTGCCCACGATCAGCGTGTCGGCGTTTGCCGAGCACTCGGAAATCTGCGCGATCTGGCGTTCCAGGTTCGGGTAGCCACCGGCTTCCACAACCGACAGCTTGACGCCCAGTCGGCGGGCATGTTCCACCATCCCATAGTTGACCGACAGCCAGTACGGGTCCTTGATGTGAGGATAGGACGCGCAGATCCGCCAGGGCTTTTTCGCCGTCGCCAGCGGCATATAGCTGACCTCGGCCGGTTCGCTCGAATAGTCGAAGGGAGGCGTCCATGCATCGACCCGCCACGGCGCGTCCGCCGATTGCGCCAGCGTGGGCCATAACACGGACAGCACCAGAAAAAACCATCGCTGGACTGCCGCCACTGACTTTATCTTCCCTCGGGAACCACACCATGTATCATCAAGCCTAGCGACTTCCGGGACAACGGCAAGGGTATGCAGGGCTTCTCACGGCTAGGTATCGGAGCAAGGCTTCTCCTCGCCTTCATCGGCGTCATGGCCGTCTCGCTGTCGTCGGGCTTCGTCGGCTGGTTCATGCTGCGGGAGGTTTCGCAGGCGCAGACGAGACTGAGCGACGAAGCATTGCCGGCGGTCGCGGCGACACGGCGCGCTGCGGACGCGAGCGCGCGACTCGTGGCAGCGACACCTGCTCTCATTCGTTCTCAGAACGAAAGCCAGCGCGCGGCGTATGAACAGGAACTCTCGGCCCTGACGCTGGAAATCCAGCGGTCGGCCTCCGCCGTGGGATCTTCGTTGCTGGACAAGGCCACCGCCGAGAAACTCAGCCACGCGCTCGACCTGCTGGTGTCCAACCTCGCGACGCAAAGCCGCCTGATCGGCGAGCGCCTGGTGATCGAGGAGCAGTTCGCGCGTCGCTCGCGGGCGGCGATCGAAGCGGGTACGGCTATCGTCGATCTCTCGGAGACGCTGGTCTCCAACGCGTCGGCCGGCGCTTCGGCCGTCATCGCAAATCTCTATGGGTTGGTAGAGGACGCAACCCGCAACAACGAGACCTACGATGCGCTCGATCGGCTGATCGAGCAGGACATCTACCAGCTCGATCGCATGTGGGAGTTGCGCCTTCGCAGTTCGCAGATCGCCTTGCTCGTCAACAGGCTCACGCGCGCCATCGAAAATTCGGAAGTCACCGAGATGGAGATCGCCGCCGCCGAGCATCTTCGGGTCGTCAGGCGACGCGTCGCCAGCATCGACGATCCGGTCAGGCGCGCTGAGGCGTCGCGCCAGCTCGAGGTCCTGGGCGGCGCCATTGCCGCATCGCCACGGGGGCAGAGTCTTTTCGACGAGAAGCAGCGCCTCATCTCCATCGCCGACGAGCTGAACCTCGTGGCGAAAAACAACACCGATCTTTCGGGCGAGGTGGGGTCGATCGCCGAAGCGATGTTCGTCAGTTCCGAGGCCTTCGCGCGCGACGCCGCGTTGCAGGCCAACCGGTCCATCGGCAGGCTGAACGCCTTGCTGCTCGGCTCGCTTGTGGCGTTCGTCCTGTGCGGCGCGCTGATCTGGCTTTATGTGGAACGCGGCATCGTCATCCGGCTGCGGCGGCTGACGTCGGCCATGGAACGGCTTACCGCAGGCGACCTGGACGTCAAGGTGACGGAGCAGGGTGCTCCCGAACTTCAGGCCCTGAGCAATGCCGTACGCGCCTTCCACGATGAATCGGCGCAGCGCCGCGCATTGGAGATCGAGCGCGAAGGCACCAACGAGGCGCTTCGCCGCCACAGGGAAGATTTGCAGGTGCTGGTCGACGAACGCACGAGGCAGTTGCGCGATGCGAACGAAAGGCTCCGGCTGGAGGTCGTGCAGCATGCCAAGGCGCGTGAACTCGCCGAGAGCGCCAGCCGCGCCAAGTCGAGCTTCCTCGCCACCATGAGCCACGAGATCAGGACGCCTATGACGGGCATGCTCGGCATGCTGCGCATCCTCGAAGACAGCGCAATTCCTGCCAAGCAGAAGCGAGAGCTTGCAGTCGCTGCCGGAGCGGGCAAGGCACTGCTCGGCATTCTCGACAGCATTCTCGACTACTCCAAGGTGGAGTCTGGAACAACGACCGTCGACGTCTCGGACTTCAGCCTCCGGGATGTCCTTTCCGGCGTTGCCGACTTGATGCGTCCTTCCGCATCGGAGAAGGGCCTGTGGATGGAATTTTCCTGCGAGCGCAGGATCTGGCCCGGTCACACGGGCGATGCCGGCAAGCTCAACCAGATCGTCTTCAATCTTGTCAGCAACGCAATCAAATTCACACAGCGCGGCAGGGTCGCCATTTTTGCCCGGTTGTCCAGCGCCGCTGGCGACACGCAGTGGATTGCCGTCTCGGTGACCGACACCGGTATCGGCATCTCCGCCAAGGACCAGGAACGCGTCTTCGAGGAATTCACGCAGGCGGAGCCGTCCATCACGCGCCGCTTCGGCGGCACCGGGCTTGGGCTGGCAATTTCCCGTCGTCTCGCCGAGGCGATGGGTGGATCGCTGACCGTGCAGTCGGAACCCGGGCGCGGCAGCACCTTCACGCTGACCGTGCCGCTAAAGAAGGCCGGTGGTGAGCGGGCCGATACCGGGGTTTCGGCCAGGCGGAACACGACGTTGCCCGCGCTGAACGTCCTAGTCGTGGAAGACGACGACGCCACCAGACTTGTTGCAACGTCCTTCCTTGAGAAGCTCGGCCACCGCGTGATCCTGGCCAAGGATGGATACGAAGCCATGGCGGCGATCGAAGAAGACCTGCCGGACCTCGTCCTGATGGACATCAGCCTGCCGGGCATGGATGGCGGCGAGACGATGCGTCGGATCCGGATGCTCGAAGGCGCAGCGGAGCTTCCCGTGCTCGCAATGTCGGCGCATGTGTTCAAGGCCGAGATCGACCGTTATCTTGCGGAGGGAATGAACGGCTACATTGCCAAGCCACTCACTCCCGAGGCGTTGGAGGCGGCGATAGCGCGGGCCATGACGGACGAGCCGGCCACGGTGGCTGCTCAGCTTGACCTGCAATCCTTCGATGCCGACCTGCACCAGTTGGGCGCCGCCGCGGTGGGACGTATCCTGGATGCGGCGGAAAATGCCATCCCCGGACGCTTCCGGCAGATTCGCCGCCGGTTGCTGCAGGGTTCTTTCGAAGGAATCGTGGACTTGGCGCACGCCACCCAGAGCTCAGCCGGTTCGGCCGGCCTGCAATCTCTCCATGCCGCCGCGCAAAAGCTGGAAGAGGCAGCGCGCTGCAATGTCCGGGAAGCTGTCGAACGGCACCTGGCCCAGTGCGAAGCGGCGTACGATCTGGGCATGCGCGAAGCCCGCCGACGCATTGCGCTTCGAGCCGAGGCGGATCAGGATAGCTTGGTCGCGAACAGATAGCCCTCGCCATGCGAGGTGCGGATGATCTTCGGCTGACGCGAGTCGTCGTTGAGCTTCTGCCGCAACCGGCGCACCACGACATCCACGGTACGGTCGGCAAAATCCCAGTCGCGCCCTGCGATCTCGTGCAAAAGCCGATCCCGGGAAAGGACCTGGCCGGGGTTGGCGGACAGCAGTGCGAGCGCCTTGAACTCAGCGCGCGTCAGATCGACAAAGTTGCCTGCCTTGTCCTGCAGCGTCCGGTTGCCGAGGTCGAGCGACCATCCGAGGAACCTGCGGGTGGTCTTCGTTTCCGCCTCGCTGCGGCTGCGGCGCACGCGCCTAAGCAGGTTTTTCACGCGCGCCAGCAGCTCGCGCTGGTTGAACGGCTTGGTGATATAATCGTCCGCGCCCATCTCCAGACCTACGATGCGGTCGATCGTGTCAGTGCGGCCGGTGACGAGGATAATACCGATCTCGGAACGTTCGCGTTGCTCGCGGGTGAGGATGAGCCCGTCCTCGCCGGGCAGGTTGATGTCGAGCATCAGGAGATCGGCGGGATCGGACCTCAGGACTTCATGCATGGCGTTGCCGTCTTCCGCCTCGCTCACCCGATAGCCTTCGGCCGTGAAATAGGCCGCGAGCTTGGCGCGTGTGACCGGATCGTCCTCGACGATCAGGATATGGGCTGGCGAAATACGCATGAGCATTGTTAACAATTTTTCACAAGTCAGTCCATCGCTTTCACCATAATGCGTCCAGCGCTTCACAGGTGGCCGTTATCTTTCGTTGCACTCACAGTTCACACCTCGGGCAAAAAGCGCAGTGAGTGGCGAGATAGCGTTGCCCGGCAATGGGAGCTTTTCCGAAATGCAGATCGTCACCAAATACATGCGCGCCGGCATGCTGGGCGCAGCGTTCGTCGCCGCCGCGCTCGGCGGGGCGAAGGCGGAAGATTCCGCCGATCCGATCAAGATCGTCATGAACAACTGGTCGAGCCAGGTCGTGCTCGCCAATGTCGTCGGCCAGCTGCTCGAAAAGCAGGGGCGGGCCGTCGAATACGTCCCTTCGGACACGCAGTTGCAGTACACCGCGCTCGCCAATGGCGACATGGACTTCCAGATCGAGGTCTGGGAAGGATCGCAGGCAGAAGCCTTCGACAAGGCTGTCGCTGCCGGTGCCCTCGATCTCGGCGCGCACGACGCAGTCACCCGCGAGGACTGGTGGTATCCGAGCTACCTGAACGAGGTTTGCCCCGGCCTCCCCGACTGGAAGGCGCTTGACGCCTGCGCCGAGAAGTTCGCCACGGCTGAAACCGGCACGAAAGGCCGCTTCGTCGGGCCGCCCGCCGACTGGGGAAAGCACTATTCGGAGCGCATCGAGGCTTTGAAGATGAACTTCCAGGAAGTGCCGGTCGGACAGGCCGCCACGCTCTGGGCCGAATTGCAGGCCGCATATGACCGCAAGGAGCCGGTCGTGCTGTTCAACTGGACGCCCAATTTCATCGAGGCGAAGTTCGAGGGACAGTTCGTCGAATTCCCGGAATTCGAGCCGGCCTGCTGGAGCGATCCCAAGTGGGGCCAGAACCCCGACGCAATCTATGACTGCGGCGCTCCGGCCAAGGGATATCTCAAGAAGGCAGGATCCAAGCAGCTTGCTGAAAAATGGCCAGACGCCACCGAATTTCTCAAGCGGGTAAACCTGACCAATCCGCAATTCGCGGCCGCGGCAGCGCTGGTCGATGTCGAGGGTCTTACCCCGGAAGAAGCCGCGACCAAATGGATCGCGGACAACGAGACCACCTGGAAGGCTTGGGTACAGTAAGCCGAAGAGGTCGCGCACCTCTTTGAATCTCTGTGGAGGCAGGCGAAACTGCCTCCACAGCTTGCTGTCATAGTCCCAGGAGATGAGATGAAGCAGACGGCCAAGATTTCTTGCCGCAACATCTGGAAGATATTCGGTCAAGACCCGCGCGGCTTTCTTGCCCGACACGGTGGCGCGCCACGGCCGGAAGATTTCAAGGCGGAAGGGATGATCGGCGCGGTCCGCGACGTCTCCTTCGACGTTTATCCCGGCGAGATACTGATCATCATGGGGCTGTCCGGTTCGGGCAAATCGACCCTCATCCGCGCGATAACCAGACTGAACGATCCCACAGCCGGAGAGGTAAGGTTCGAAGGTTCCGACTTGCTGCAGGCATCGGACCAGGAACTGGTCGAACTGCGCCGGCACAAGATGGGGATGGTTTTCCAGCATTTTGGCTTGCTGCCTCATCGAACGGTGCTCGCCAACGTGGCGTTCCCGCTCGAGGTGCGAGGCAGCTCGCGCGAGGAGCGCGAGCAGCGCGCGCTGGAAATGCTGAAGCTCGTCGGATTGGAGGGGCGCGAGTCCTATTTTCCGCGCGAACTCTCGGGCGGCCAGCAGCAACGTGTCGGCATTGCCCGCTCGCTCGCGGTGGGGCCGGACGTCTGGTTCCTCGACGAGCCGTTCTCGGCCTTGGATCCACTGATCCGCCGTGAGATGCAGGACGAGTTCATCCGCCTGCAGAAGATGCTCAGGAAGACCATTGTCTTCATCACGCATGATTTCGAGGAGGCCGTCCGCCTGGCCGACCGCATCGGCATCATGAAGGAAGGCCGGTTGGTGCAACTGGCCACGCCCGAAGAGATGATCTCGCAGCCAGCCGACGACTATGTTCGTCAGTTCACGCGCAATGCGCCACGTGATCGCGTGCTGTCCGTCGGTTCTATCGCGTCATCCGATCTGGTCGCCGTTGCGGCGGAAGGCGTGCGGGCGTCCGCCAAGATCGGTGAGGCCGCGGCACGGGTTCTTGCTTCGGACATGCCTTTGCCTGTCATCGATGACGAGGGACGTGCCGTCGGTTCGGTCAGCCGCGAACACATGATCGCCGCAATGTTTCCGGACGCGCGACCGTGAGCGAGATGACGATTCGCGTGGCGGATGGCCGCGTTCCCGTCAGGACAGTCGCGCCTCCGCTGGTTGTGTTTGCCGTTTTCATTGCCGCCACGGTCCTGCTGGCATGGTTTTTTCCGCCGCTTGATACGTGGCCGGCGGAATGGGTCATTCCGGTTCGCGGCTGGGTCACCGAAGCTTTCGCCTGGCTCGGCGTGGTTGCCAAGCCGGTCACGCGAGCGCTCGCATGGCTGATCGCCCAACCGCTTGCCTTGGTCGAGACGATCCTGTTTCGGGGCGTTCCATCGTGGGGGCTGAAGCCTGTGCCATGGGTGGCGGTGGTCGCCGGGGCGGCCATCCTTGGCCACTGGATTGCCGGGCCCCGGCTGGCGCTGCTCTGCGGCTTGTGCACCGCCTACCTTGCCGTCTTCGGCTTGTGGCAGGACTCGATGCAGACACTTTCCATCGTCCTCGTTACCGTGCCGCTGGCCGCTGCGACCGGCCTGGCGCTTGGCGTTTGGGCAACCCGCAGCGAACGCGTCGAGAAGGTGCTCAACGCTACCTTTGATTTGATGCAGGCCACGCCGCACATGGCCTATCTGGCACCAATCGTCGTTCTCTTCGGGTTCGGACAGGTCCCGGCTATGATCGCCACGTTGATCTTTGCGCTTCCGCCCATGGCGAGATGCACCATCCTTGGCATACGCGGCGTCCCTTCCGACATCATGGAAGCGGGGCGCATGTCGGGTTGCACCCCGCGCCAGCTGTTGTGGAAGGTGGAATTGCCCTCGGCGCAAAAGACGCTGCTGCTTGGCCTGAACCAGGTCGTCATGCAGACGCTCGCCATGGTGGTGATCGCCTCGCTCGTCGGGGCTTCGGGCCTCGGTCAGAAGCTGCTGTTCTCGCTTCAGCAATTGCAGATCGGCAAGGCCGTCGAGCAAGGCATCGCCATCACCCTGATCGCGATCGTGCTCGACCGCATGACGCAGGCTGCCATGTATCGCGTACCCCGGCGCTGGCCGATCGATACACCTTGGTATGCGCGGCACATTCATCTGGTGGCCTTTGTGGCGATCACGGTCGCTGCGGTCGCCGCGGCACAGGTCCTGCCGCAGATTGCCGTCCTCCCGCGCGACATGACGCTGTCGTTCGGCCAGCAGATCAACGAAGCCGTGCGATGGATATCGAAGAATCTGTTTGCCTATGTGAAGCCGGTCCGGGACACGATAACGATTTGGGTGCTGCTGCCCATTCGTGACTTCTACCTTTGGCTGCCCTGGACCACGTTCATCGGTTTCCTTGCGCTTATCGGCTGGTATCTCGGCGGCCTGCGTCTGGCGCTCGTGCCGGTGTGCCTTCTCGGCTTCATGATGATCGCCGGTTTCTGGACGCCCCTCATGCTGACGATCTATCTCGTCACGGGCTGTACCATCCTGGCCATCCTGATCGGCGTGCCGATCGGCATCTGGGCGTCACGCCATCCGCGCGGCGCCAAGGTCACGATGACGGTGTGCGATACGCTGCAGACCTTTCCGAGCTTCATCTACCTCATACCGGTGATTATGCTCTTCCAGACCAGCGATCTCTCCAATGTGATCGCCATGCTGGCGTATGCGACGGTGCCGGCAATACGCTATACGTATCTCGGCATGACCCTGGTACCGCAGGCGACGATCGAGGCCGCGACGGCATCCGGAGCCAACGCCAGGCAGCGGCTCTGGAAGGTGGAATTGCCCATCGCATTCCCCGAAATCCTGCTCGGCATCAACCAGACCATCATGATGGCGCTCGCCATGGTGGCGATCACGGCGCTGATCGGATCTCGCGACCTCGGCCAGGAAATCTACAAGGCGCTGCCGAGCGCCGATACCGGACGCGGGTTGCTCGCGGGCATGGGTATCGCTTTTATCGGCATCACCGCCGATCGGCTGATCGGTGCGTGGGCGCGGCACCGCAAGAAGCAACTCGGACTTGCATGAGGCTGGCAGGGACTGGAAGGAATTGAAGATGCCGTTGGCTGTTTACCCCACTGTTGTCTCCGGTCCTCCGCGGGCGAGCGCGATTGTGCGGCCGGGGCGGTTTTCGCTGCCGGCGGGTGTGGAGCGCTACGTCGTGCCGGGGGGCGGGGCGCTGCTGGTCGAGGTCGGCGCGGGCGACCGGGTGACGGTGCTGAACGCGGAAGGCGGACAGGCCTGCGAAC